>DKAJ01000012.1:306332-372594 GCA_002448815.1 Micavibrio sp. UBA6929 | reverse complement strand
CGTCAATCAGATGTGATGATTGTTGCAGGGACGCTGACGAACAAGATGGCACCTGCGCTGCGGAAGGTTTATGATCAGATGCCTGAGCCTCGCTGGGTTGTGTCGATGGGATCTTGCGCGAATGGTGGTGGTTACTATCATTACAGTTATTCTGTGGTGCGTGGCTGTGACCGCGTTGTGCCTGTTGATATTTATGTTCCAGGGTGTCCGCCAACGGCAGAGGCTTTGGTCTATGGTTTGTTGCAGTTGCAAAAGAAAATTCAGCGGGAGGACACACGCATTGCCCGATAAGAACGATTTATTGCTTGATTCGGTAAGTGAAGCGCTTGAGGATCTTGCGGATTATATTGCCGAAAAGTTTGAAGGTTTTGCAGTGGCGGTGAGCTTTCAGCAAGATCAGCTTTGCGTTGTTGTCCCGCGTGAAAACCTTGTGAAGGTGATGACGGCGCTGCGCGATGATAAAGAAATCAATATGCATCAGTTAATTGATGTGACTGCGGTTGATTTTCCTGATCGCGCAAAACGTTTTGAGGTTGTTTATCATTTGCTTTCTGTTCGTCATAACCATCGCGTGCGTGTGAAGGTTTTGGTGAATGATGACGAGCTTGTGCCGAGCATGGTTGAGCTGTTTAGTTCGGCAGGGTGGTTCGAGCGTGAAGTGTTTGATATGTACGGTATCTATTTCGAAGATCATCCAGACCTGCGACGTATTTTGACAGATTATGGCTTTGAAGGTCATCCTCAGCGTAAGGACTTCCCGCTGACAGGGTATAAAGAAGTGCGTTATGACGAGACGCAAAAACGCGTTGTGTACGAGCCTGTGAAGCTGACGCAAGATTTTCGTAAGTTTGATAACTTGTCCCCTTGGGAGGGCATGGTTGACGTGATGTTACCTGGTGATGAGAAGGCAACAAAGCCTGAGCACGGTTATCGCGGTGAGAATAAAGGGAAGTAAGAACAATGGCAGATGTTATCAGTAAATCGCACTGCGAAAATCTGGAAATGGCGAATGAAACGCAAATCCGCCCGTTTACAATGAACTTTGGGCCGCAGCACCCCGCGGCGCACGGCGTTCTTCGCCTAGTTCTTGAAATGGAAGGTGAGATTGTTGAACGTGCCGATCCGCATATTGGCTTGCTTCACCGCGGCACCGAAAAATTGATCGAACATAAAACCTATACGCAGGCTCTGCCGTATTTTGACCGTCTTGATTATGTTGCGCCGATGAACCAAGAGCACGCATTTGCTTTGGCAGTTGAGAAATTACTCCGTATTTCTGTGCCGAAACGTGGTCAGTATGTGCGCGTTCTGTTTTGCGAGATTGGCCGCATTTTGAACCATATCTTAAACATTACGACCTTTGCCTTGGATGTTGGTGCGATTACGCCTGCGCTTTGGGGATTTGAAGAGCGTGAAAAAGGAATGGAATTTTATGAGCGCGTTTGCGGCGCACGTTTGCATGCGAATTACTTCCGTCCAGGCGGCGTTTCTCAGGATTTGCCAGAAGGTTTGCTTGAGGATATCGAGCAATGGTGCAAGGATTTACCAGCGTTCCTTAAGGATTTGGATAACCTGCTGACGGCTAACCGCGTCTTTAAGCAACGCACAGTTGATGTGGGTGTTGTGTCACGTGAAGAAGCCCTTGATTGGGGCTTTAGTGGGCCAATGCTGCGCGGTAGTGGCATTGCATGGGATCTGCGTAAAAGCCAGCCTTATGACAGTTACGAGGAATTTGATTTTGATGTGCCGGTTGGTAAGACTGGTGACTGTTACGCGCGTTATTTGATCCGTATGGAAGAGATGAACCAATCAATTTCCATTATGGAGCAAGCTATTGAGAAGCTGCGCAAGACGGACGGCCCTGTGATGGTGAATGATTACAAGGTTGCGCCACCACCACGCGGCGAGATGAAATCCTCGATGGAGGCTTTGATCCACCACTTTAAATTGTTTACCGAAGGGTATCACGTTCCTGCGGGTGAGGCGTATGTTCCTGTTGAGGCGCCAAAAGGTGAATTTGGTGTGTATTTGGTCGCGGACGGTACAAACCGTCCATATCGTTGCCATATACGCGCGCCGGGCTTTGCGCATTTGCAAGCCTTTGATTATATGAGTAAGGGGCACCAATTGGCCGATGCTGTGGCTATTATTGGGTCGCTTGATATTGTGTTCGGAGAGATTGACCGATGAAAAAACCATTTGAATTACACGCAGATTATCAACCTGAAAGCTTTGAATTTACCAAAGCTTATCAGAAGAAGATCAAGGACGTTATTGCGCTTTATCCGCCGGGACGTCAGCAATCAGCGGTGATGCCTTTGCTTGATTTGGCGCAGCGTCAGGTCGGCGAAGAGGGTGCGAAGGCCACACCTGTTTATGGTGGTTGGATCCCGCGCGCGGCGATGGACCATATTGCCGAAATTTTGGATATGCCTGCGGTGAAGGTTTATGAGGTTGCCACATTTTATTCGATGTACAACCTTGCGCCAGTGGGTAAGCATTTGGTGCAAATTTGCACAACGACGCCGTGCTGGCTTAACGGGTCTGATGGCGTTGTTAAAACATGCAAGGATAAGCTTGGCATTCAGATGAATGAAACAACTGAAGATGGTCAGTTTACAATCATGGAAGTTGAGTGCCTTGGTGCATGTGTGAACGCGCCGATGGTTCAGATTAATGATGATTATTACGAAGATTTAACGCCTGAGACTATGGCAGAGCTGATCGATATCCTTGGTCAGGATATGAAGCCAACAGTTGGATCCCAAAAAGGGCGTGCATGTTCAATGGCGGCAAGTGGCCCAACGGTCATGTTAGAAGGCGCAAAGAAAGCGAAGGTGGTATAAGATGTCGTTACTCCGTGATGAAGATAGAATTTATACAAACCTTTATGGCTGGGATGGTGCGGATTTAAAGTCTGCGAAAAAGCGCGGTGATTGGGATAAGACAGCAAGTTTTATCAAAAAAGGTCGTGACTGGATTATTGACGAGGTTAAGGCATCAGGTTTGCGTGGCCGCGGCGGTGCGGGGTTCCCGACAGGTTTAAAATGGTCATTTATGCCCAAGGATAGTGGTAAGCCTCATTACTTGGTGATTAACGCCGATGAGTCCGAGCCTGGCACATGTAAAGACCGTGATATTTTGCGCAACGAACCCCATAAATTGATCGAAGGTGCGCTTCTGGCGGGCTTTGCTATGGGGGCGAACGCTGCTTATATTTATGTGCGCGGCGAGTTCTTTAATGAAGGATCTGCGCTGTGGACGGCTATTCACGAGGCGTATGACGCTGGCCTACTTGGTAAGAATGCGGCCAAATCAGGATGGGATTTTGATATTGTTGTTCACCGCGGTGCAGGTGCATATATCTGCGGCGAGGAAACAGCGCTTATTGAATCGATCGAAGGTAAGAAAGGGCAGCCACGTAACAAGCCGCCTTTCCCTGCGATGGCTGGGCTATATTCTTGTCCGACAACAGTGAATAACGTTGAAACGATTGCCAGTGTGCCAACAATTTTGCGCCGTGGTGGTTCTTGGTTTGCAGGGCTTGGCCGTGATGAGAAAAATGCAGGCACAAAGCTGTTTTGTATTTCGGGTCATGTTAATCAGCCATGTAACGTTGAAGAAATTATGGGCATTTCCATGAAGGAATTGATCGAAAAGCATTGCGGCGGTGTTCGCGGTGGTTGGGATAATTTGCTTGGCGTTATTCCGGGCGGTTCATCAACGCCGGTCTTGCCGAAATCTGTCTGTGATACGGTTTATATGGATTTTGATTCGTTGAAAGAGGCCGGATCAGGTCTTGGTACGGCGGGGTTGATTGTCATGGATAAATCGACAGACATTATTTATGCGATTGCACGTCTTTCTTATTTTTATAAGCATGAGAGCTGCGGTCAATGTACGCCATGCCGCGAGGGCGTGGGCTGGCTTTGGCGCGTGATGGTGCGTATGGTTCAGGGCAATGCTACAGTTGATGAAATTGATATGCTGTGGGATGTAACCAAGGAAATTGAAGGTAAAACAATTTGCGCGCTTGGTGATGCGGCGGCATGGCCAATTCAAGGGCTTATTCGTCACTTCCGCCCAGAGATGGAAAAACGCATCATGGAATACAGAAAGAACGCAGCATGATTTTAAGTACGACGCACGAGATCCAGCATCGCGAGATTAAAGATTATATCGGCTTGGTCAGTGGTGATGCGATTGTTGGGGCGCATGTGTTTAAAGACTTGTTTGCAGGTTTGCGTGACTTTTTTGGCGGACGCAGCGGCGCGTATGAGAAAACATTGCGCGAAGCGCGTGAGGAAGCCATTAAAGACCTGAAGGCAGCGGCGCTTGACATCGGCGCGGATGGCGTCGTCGGGATTACCTTTGACTGTCAGGTTATGGGGAAGAAAGGGTCTATGCTGGCCGTTTCTGCGGCTGGAACTGCGGTGAAGTTGCGCTAGATTATAGTGCATGACAGTGCGCCGTTTTTTTAATCATCCGTATTATATTCTTGCTGAATTATTGGTTTTCTTTATCGCGCTGCCCAGTGTGATTATCTTTGGGCGCCTTGCGCCGTGGATGTTTACATTTTTATGGGCAGGCGGCGCGTATTGCTTTTTGATATATCGTTATGTGATGTGCCAAGATCAGCGCGGACGACTATGGCATTTAGAGGCTTTATCGTGGCCGCATATCAGGCTTGTTGTGCTGCGTTGGGTGATTGCCTGCGCGGGGATGGTTGCCTTTTTATATTGGTATGATGCCAGTCGCTTGATGTGGGGGATGAGCATCCCGCCAGAGCGCATGGCGATGATATTCTTGCTCTATCCTGTGTTATCTGCTTTGCCGCAGGAGTTTATTTACTGCAGTTTTTTCTTTCGCAGATATGGCCATATTTTTAAATCAAATTGGGCAATGGTCTGGGCAAGTGCCTTGCTGTTTGCTTATGCGCATTGTTTGTATATCAACCCTGTCGCGCCTGGACTTGGCGTGATTGCAGGGCTTATTTTTGCATCAACTTATGTTAAGACGCGTTCGCTTGCCCTTGTGAGCATTGAGCATGGCTTGTACGGCAATGCCTTATTTTTCATAGGACTTGGCTATTATTTCATCAGTGGCGCCGTGCCAACGCAATAAATTTATTGGAGCGGACTATATACCATCGAAGACATTGCAGTTGAGATTGCAGAAACCAGCGATTTAGGCGTGCAGATCCATATAAACCCGTAATAATTAGGCAAAGTGAAGCTGCGATTTTGTTTATGCAGCCTTTGTTTTTGCGCTGACGCCAAAGTAACGCGCCGCATTTGCGAAGATCGCAAGGCCATCAGATGGCTCAGGCAGGTCGCGTCCTTCACGCTGCGCCGTGTCTTTTAGGATATCGTAATCATCACGCTGCCATGAGAACATGCCGCGCTCAGGGTGGGGCATGATCGCGATAACGCGGCCAGTTTCATTCGTGATGGCGGCGATGTCAGCGGTTGATCCGTTCGGGTTGTATGGGAACTCACCTTGGGCGGCGCTGCCATCGGGTTTGATGTAGGTTGCTGCGATTTGGTCGTTATCGGTCAATTTTGCGAGTGTGTCCTCGCTCATCATAAAGCGGCCTTCACCATGTGCAACGGGGATGTGCATGCGATCGATCCCTTGGAGCCAAGGTGATTTAGAGGCACCGTTCATTGCTACATCAATCCATCGGCATTGATAGCGGCTTGATTGGTTATATGTCACGGCAACATCACGTGCGCCTGGGACGAGGCCAAGGTTTGATAAAATCTGACATCCGTTACAAATGCCTATCACAAGCGTATCGCGCGCGACAAATTTTTCTAAATCTGCCTGAAGGGATAAACGCATTTTTTGGGCAAAGGCATTGCCTGATCCTGTGTCATCACCGTATGAAAATCCGCCTGGGACTGCCAAGATTTCATAGTTATCCAGCATCGCAGGATTATCTATCAGGTCGTTAATGTGAACGATGTCACCATCAATGCCGTTATATTTAAAGGCATAAAGCGTTTCTTCTTCACAGTTCAGGCCGTAACCGGCAAGGACAATGGCTTTGGGTGTGTTTGTCATGGCTTAGTAATCCTTTAGTGGCGCCTTGTAGGCGGTTTCGAGGGCATCAATATCGCATGTCGCGACATTTTTAATGTTAAGTGTATCGGTGTAGGCAATGTGGCCGATTTGATAAAGGAAGCTGTATTTTTTGAAGAGCTTTTCAAAGGCTTCTTTATTGTGCGGAGCCACCGTGATCAGGATGCGCCCTGTCGTTTCAGAGAACAGCGCCTTATCTGCGCGCAGGTCAATGTGTGACAGGTCAATATCCATGCCGAGGCCGCCTGCAATGGCTTTTTTCGCCAAGGCAACGCCAAGACCACCATGATTAACGGCGATGGCCGAGCTGATGAGGCGTTTACGCGCGGCGCGGCTGTAAAGCTGATACAGGTAAAGGTTTTTCTTTGCATCACTTTCGGGAACGTTTGATCCGATTTTGCCGTGCTGGTCGTAATATTCACTGCCGCCAAGCTCGTCCTTTGTTTCGCCGAGCAAGTAAACAAGATCACCTGCGGCCTTTGGCGCCAGAGAAATGCTTTGATCGACATTCGGCATAACGCCAATGGAGCTGACAAGCAGGGTGGGTGGCGCCGAAATTTTAACGGGATTGCCGTCTTTATCGAAGCCTTTAAAGTCGTTGAACATACTGTCTTTGCCCGAGATAAACGGCGTTTTGTATGTGACGGCCATGTCATAGATGGCCTCGACCGAGCGTTTAAGCTGACCTAGGCGCTCGGCCTCGTCAGATGAACACCAGCAGAAGTTATCAAGCAAGGCAAGCTGTTCGATGTCAACGCCTGCGGCAACCGCATTACGTACGGCCATATCCAGTGACGCCGTTGACATGTGATAGGTGTCAATGTCGCTATAGCGCGGGGCGAGGCCTTGTGAAAGGACAACGCCTTTAGGGCTATCGAGGACAGGTTTTGTGACAGATGTTTCTGCATAAACGCGGCCTTTACCTTGCAGCGGGCCCAGTACGGCAGAGCCTTGGACGTTGTGGTCGTATTGTGTTGCGATAAATTCTTTCGAACAAATATTCAGGCGTCCAAGCATGTCTTGGAGTTCTTGTGCGTAATCAGATGGCTCGGGCAGGGATGGTTCATCCTCGCCGCCGCGTGTGAAGGTTGTTTCCAGCGGCGTTTCAGGGTTGCCGTCATGCAAGAATTCCATCGCCATATCCATGATGGTTTCATCGTTATATGTGATGTGTGCGTTGCCGCTGTCGGTGTATGTGCCGACAACTGCGGCTTCGACGCCGCGTTTCGCAAGAAGAGCAATAATTTCGTCGGTGTTTTCTGGTGGCACGGCCATTGTCATGCGTTCTTGCGACTCGGAAATCCAGATTTCCCATGGCGCCATGCCAGGGTATTTTAGCGGCACTTTTTCAAGTTCTAGGTGAAAACCGCCTGATTGTTCAGCCATTTCGCCAACAGATGAAGATAAGCCGCCTGCACCGTTATCGGTGATGGCGCTGTAAAGGCCAAGGTCGCGGATTTCTTTGATGATGGCATCAGACATTTTCTTTTGCGTGATAGGGTCGCCGATTTGTACGGCTGTCGCGGGGGAGCCTTCATCTAGTGCCACAGATGAGAATGTCGCGCCGTGAATGCCGTCGCGTCCAACGCGGCCACCCGCCATAACGATTTTGTCGCCTGGTTGTGCCTGTTTTTCGTGGCCTGGCTTGCCGTTGATTGTGCGCGGGATCAGGCCAATTGTGCCAACAAAGACCAAAGGCTTGCCGACAAAACGGTCGTCAAAATACGCAAAGCCCTGCGGCGTTGGAATGCCCGAGCAGTTACCGCCCGACTCAACGCCCGCAATGACGCCGTTCATGATTGTTTCTGGTGATAAGATCGAAATGTTTCGGTTTTTATCGCGGTAAAGCTCTGGCGATGTACGTGGATCTGCAAAGCAATAGCCGTAGCGGTTAATGACAGGTTTTGCGCCCTGACCAAAGCCGATACAGTCGCGGTTTACGCCAACGATGCCGGTGATCGCGCCGCCAAATGGATCAAGCGCAGAAGGGGAGTTGTGCGTTTCAACTTTATCGGTGATGAGGTAGTTGTCATCAAAAATAATGCCGCCCGCATTGTCAGAGAATACTGAAACGCAGAAATCATCATCGCCGCGTGCTTCGCGAATTTCTTTGGTGGCACGTTTAATGTAATGTTTGTAAAGGCCGTCTTTGACCTCATCAATGGGGGACGCAAAGATCGTGTGCTTGCAGTGCTCGGACCATGTTTGGGCCAGTGTTTCAAGTTCGATATCCGTGGGGTTGCGGCCAAGGTCTTTGTAATAAGCCTGAATCGCCTTCATGTAATGCAGAGATAATCCAAGAGGCCCACGATAAGACCCATCTTCGTTTTTGATTCCTTTTTGGCCAAGTTCGCTGAGCGCTTCGTCGCTGACATTGAGGTCAACTTGGTCTGCGGCGCTGCCTTGGTTGGATAATGTTACCTTGGGGATTGTGATTCCCATGCCGCCATCGGCTTTGAATTCGTCGGCGGTTTTAATAGTGATTCGTTGAATGAGGCTGTTTGACAGGCTGGCGGCGATCTTTTCGATGTCACGCAGTTGTAGGTTATTGCCTTTTATGAGGTAGAGCTTGGCGCTATAGCATGCGGTGTCGCCTTGCGCGCCTGCAAGTTCGATCAATTCTTGCGCTGTATGACCGATATTATCGGTTACGCCGGGTAAGAAACCAATTTCTAGTGCCCAGTCAAAGTCAGGGTGGCTTTGGTTTGCGGCCTGTGTGACGGGGTTGCAGACGCTATTAATAAAAGTGTCTTTGGTGACGGTTTCATTTTCAGATGAATACACGTCAATAACGTTAATGCGGGCATCTAATCCATGCGCCTGTAGTGATTTTTCAAGTGCCTGAGCACGACCATCTTCGACAAGGGTTAAAACTTCGGTGCGATAAGCCATATTCTTTTGATTATCCTATTGATCTATTATGCGAAGCTGATTAAATAGATGTCGTTGTCTTTTTTCAACTTCTAAATAAGAAATCTTATGCCAAAACTCACAATCAATGATATCGAAGTCGAAGTCGAACCTGGTACAAGCATCCTGCAGGCTGCTGAGCAGATCGGAATCGAGATCCCACGTTTTTGTTACCACGACCGCCTGAGCGTTCCTGCGAACTGTCGCATGTGCTTGGTCGAAGTGTCGCCTGGGCCGCCTAAACCTGCGGCAAGTTGCGCGATGGCATGTGGCGAGGGGATGGTTGTAAAAACCGACAGTGACATGGTGAAGCAAGCGCGCAAAGGCGTGATGGAAATGCTTTTGATTAATCACCCGCTGGATTGTCCGATTTGTGATCAGGGCGGTGAGTGTGATTTGCAGGATCAGGCTGTGGCATATGGTTATGATCGCTCGCGCTATCACGAGAATAAACGCGCGGTTAAGGATAAAGAGCTTGGGCCTCTGGTTAATACTGTGATGACACGCTGCATTAACTGTACGCGCTGCGTTCGTTTTGCCGAGGAAATTGCAGGTACGCCAGTTCTGGGGCAGTTTAACCGCGGGGAAGAGGCCGAGATCGGCACATTCATTGATCAGGTTGTTGATACTGAATTGTCAGGCAATATGGTTGATATTTGTCCTGTGGGTGCTTTGACGTCAAAACCGTATCAGTTTAAAGCGCGCAGCTGGGAGCTTCGTAAAACAGATACAATTGATGTTCATGATGCCGTGGGCTGTAACATTCGCGTTGATGCGCGTGGCCGCGAGGTAATGCGCGTGTTGCCACGTTTACATGAAGAAATTAACGAAGAGTGGATCAATGACCGTTCGCGCTTTTCTTATGATGGCCTTTCAAAGGCACGTTTGGATCGTCCTTATATTCGTGATGAGAAAACAGGCGTTATGTCTGAATCAAGCTGGGATGAGGCCTTTGCCGTTATTAAATCAAAGCTAGCCAAGGTTAAAGGATCTGAGATTGCGGGGCTTGCCGGTGATCTGGTGAGCGTTGAAGAAATGTATGCGTTTAAAGATTTCTTGCACGGTCTTGGTTCAAAAGACATGGATTGCCGCACAGATGGTTCGATGATTGATCCACGCGTTCGCGGCGGTTATGTGATGAATTCTGGCATTGAGGCCATTGAAGAAGCGGATGCGATCTTATTGGTTGGCGTTAATCCGCGTTATGAAGGTACGCTTGTGGATACGCGCATTCGTAAGGCTGTGCGTGAGAATGGCGCAAAAGTAGCTTTGGTTGGTGAGGCTTGTGACCTGACATATCGTTATGAGCATGTTGGCGATAGCCCGGCGGATTTGGAAAAACTTGCAAAAGCACGCAGCGGTTTTGCGAAGATCTTAAAAGATGCGAAAAAGCCTGTCATGATTGTAGGCAGCGGCGCTTATGCGCGCGCTGATGGGGCGGCGGTTCAGGCGCTTTGCCACGCGGCGGCCGAGAAATTGAAAGTCGTTCGTAAGGATTGGAACGGATTTAACGTTTTGCAAAATGCGGCGTCACGTGTTGGCGGTCTTGATATTGGCTTTGTTCCTGCAAAAGAAGGGCGCGGTTTGGCGCATATCTTGGCGGGTACAAAAGATGGCAGTGTTAAGGCAATGTTTTTACTGGGCGCGGATGAATTTAATGCGCGCGCAGAAATTGGCTGGAAATGCTTTACTGTTTATGTCGGTCATCATGGTGATCACGGCGCTGAACGCGCGGATGTGATTTTGCCGTCTGCAGCTTATACCGAGCAAGATGGTTTGTATGTGAATGCAGAAGGGCGTCCTCAACTGGCGCGCGCGGCTGTGACGCCTCCGGGTGAGGCACGCAGCGGTTGGTCAATTTTTCGTGCCCTATCGGCGGTTTTGGGTAAGGCGCTATCATATGATACGCTTGCGCAATTGCGCGAAGAGATGGTTAAACACTATCCGCATCTTGAGCTTATTGACGAACGCGGCGCAAATGAATGGGCTGTATTTGATAGTAAGGCGAAAGTATCAGGTGATGTCTTTGCGCTGCCTGTGCGGAATTTCTATTTAACAAACGCGATTTGCCGCGCGTCAGATACGATGCGTAAATGTGTGGGCGCGTTTCATGCGTCAGAGGTTTTGGAGGCCGCAGAATAATGTCAAAACGTTCGACTTTGGATCAGGTACAAGAATTTCATGAAACCTATGGTTTGCCTGTCGCGGCAGAGCAAACACTGGCCGATGAAAAAACGCGCACTTTGCGTATTAATTTGCTGGCGGAAGAGCTTGATGAGCTGAAAGAAGCGCTTGAGCAAGGCGATATGGTTGAAACTTTGGATGCGCTGATTGATTTGCAATATGTTTTGGATGGAGCGTTTTTATCGTTTGGCATGCAAGGCGTGAAAGAAGAGGCCTTTGAAGAAGTGCATCGCTCAAACATGAGTAAGCTTGGCGCGGATGGTAAGCCTATTCGCCGTGAAAGTGATGGTAAGGTTATGAAGGGGCCAGATTTCTTCGAGCCCGACCTTGCGCAGTTTATCGTCAACAAAGATGAGGCTGCCTAGAGGTCGTTGATATGATGAGCCTTCCAATTGCCTTAAATGTTAGTGCGGATCATCCGAAAATAACGGTTGGCTTGTCTTGGGAGCCTGTTTCGGATAACGGGCGTAGCTCTGTTATATCTGACCCTATTGCACAGGACGCAGATTTATCGTGTTTTTTATTTGATGGCGCGGGCGCTTTGATTGACAGCATTACGCCTGTTGCCCCTCAGCGCGAGAAATACCGCCAGAAAGTTTTTCATACAGGTGATCATACGGATGGTGGATCTGAATTTGAGGATGAAGAGATCCAGGTTTGGTTGTCGCATTTGGACGAATCTATTGCAGGGATTGCGTTCGGTGTTTCGACGAAGGGTGCTATTCTTTTGCAAGATTTGAACCGACCTAAATTTGTTGTGATGGATGCAACAAGTCTGGAAGTATTTTATTCTCAAAACCTTTCCGATGTTGAAGGTACGCCAGCCGAAGACGCTGCGCAGTGGCAATATATTGCGGGCGCTGCCTTGCGAGATAAGCAAAATAGTGATAAATGGAACTTTGTTCCCGTTGGCGCGTATCTGGCTGACATTCAGGATATTTCTAATTTAATGCAGGAGCACTGTTCATGAATATGGATGTATTAAATCAAGTCATGGCAATTGTGACGCACCCATTTACATTGATGATCGCGTTTATTGTTGCGATTGTGGGCGGTGTTTTGCTGTCGGTGGCATATATGACATATGCAGAGCGTAAAGTTCTTGGCGCGATTCAGCGTCGTCAGGGGCCGATGACTGTCGGGCCTTTTGGTTTGCTGCAGCCTATTGCGGATGGTATTAAGCTCTTGTCTAAGGAAACGATTATCCCATCACAAGCGAACAAGGGCGTCTTTATTTTGGCGCCTGTGATGTTGTTTGCACTGTCGTTGATTGCATGGTCAGTGATTCCTTTTGATAAGGGATGGGTTCTTGCGAATATCAATGTCGGCATTTTGTATTTATTTGCGGTGTCATCGATGGGTGTTTACGGCGTCATTATGGCGGGATGGGCTTCGAACTCGCGTTATGCATTTTTGGGTGGACTGCGTTCAGCATCCCAGATGGTCAGTTATGAAGTGTCTATGGGCTTGATTATTGTGACTGTTTTATTGTGCACGGGGTCGCTTAACTTGCAGGAAATCGTTTTGGCTGATCGTCCGGTATGGATGCAAATTTGGCTGTTTCCTATGTTTATCGTCTTTTTAGTGTCTATTTTGGCGGAAACAAACCGTGCGCCATTTGACCTGCCCGAAGGTGAATCTGAAATTACTGGCGGTTTCATGGTTGAATACTCTTCAATGACATATGCGATGTTCTTCCTTGGTGAATACGCGAATATGATTTTGATGAGCGCGATGACAACAACATTATTCCTTGGTGGTTGGTTGCCACCATTTGGCATGGATGGATTGGCATTTGTGCCTGGAATGGTTTGGTTTTCGCTGAAGACGGCAGGCATTTTATTCTTCTTTATTTGGTCACGCGGGACATTGCCGCGTTACCGTTATGACCAGTTGATGCGTTTGGGTTGGAAGGTCTTTTTGCCTTTGACTTTGGTGTGGGTTGTCGCGACGGCAGGCCTGTTGTTAACATTTGATGCATTGCCAAAATAATGAAGTTGATGTTGTCCAAAATTTGTCTGTTATGTTTGGTCGGTGCGTTCTTAGCGCAGTCTGCAGTGGCGCAGGTTCGCGGTGACAATTATCAATTGACGCGTGATAAGTATGTGGTTTCTGATTCAGCCGTTATTGTTTATCCGCTTGGCAACGCGGATGGTTATTATCGCGTTTTTGATTTTGCTGTGCAACGCGTGTTTATAATGGCGCCAGGTAAGGAAGAAGTGCCGAGTTTTCCTTTCGATTCGAATATGCAGCGTGAAGTGAGCTTTGTGTTGCGCACAGTATGTTCTTGGGTTGAGCCCAAGAGTGACTTTAAGCGTTTTTGTTAATTTGGCAGTATGTTAGGTAATTAAGTTATGCAAAATTTGTTCCGTTCATTTCTACTGACTGAGATTGTTAAAGGGTTTTTGTTAACGCTTAAATATATCTTTTTTATGCCGAAAGTTACGATCAATTACCCGTATGAAAAGGGGCCTATTTCACCGCGTTTTCGCGGGGAGCATGCTTTGCGTCGTTATCCAAATGGTGAAGAGCGCTGCATTGCCTGTAAATTGTGTGAAGCGATTTGTCCTGCGCTGGCGATTACTATTGAAGCTGAGCCTCGTGAAGATGGTTCACGCCGTACTTCACGTTACGATATTGATATGACCAAGTGTATTTATTGTGGCTTGTGTCAGGAAGCATGCCCGGTTGATGCGATTGTAGAGGGCCCCAATTTTGAGTTTGCTACAGAAACGCGAGAAGAGCTTTTCTACAATAAGGAAAAACTTTTGGATAATGGAGATCGCTGGGAGGCGCAAATTGCTGCCAATATCGCAGCGGATGCGCCATATCGTTAATCGTGTATTAGTTTGTAGTAAAACATGTTTTTGTGTGTTTCGGGGCTTGCGGTGCGCCTCATAAGGGATTAGAAAATAGAAGACGTCTTTGGGCTTTCGCCCATACAATAAAGAGATTTGTTATGATCATTCAAGGTTTAGCCTTTCTACTTTTTTCGGGAATATTATCAATCAGTGCACTTTTAGTGATTACTGCGCGTAACCCGGTGCATTCTGTTTTGTGGCTAGTATTAGCCTTTTTTAATTCAGCAGGGCTTTTTGTTTTGCTGGGCGCTGAGTTCATTGCCTTTTTGATGGTGATTGTTTATGTCGGCGCGGTTGCGGTCTTGTTCTTATTCGTTGTGATGATGCTTGAGGTTGACTTTGTATCGTTGCGTCAGGGAGCGATGCAATATGTGCCGGTAGGGCTTATTGTTGGTGGTGTTCTTTTTGCCGAGCTTGTCTTTATGTATGGCGGTCTTGAAATCGAAGCCGTTAACCAAGCCGTGACCGAGGTGCAGAACAGCCAGTCTATTGGTCTTGTTTTGTATACAGATTATATTTTCCCGTTTCAGGTTGCTGGTTTGATTTTGTTTGTTGCGATGATTGGCGCGATTGTTTTGACGCATAGAACACGCCCAGGTGTGCGTCGTCAGAATATCGCAGAGCAGCATAACCGTAAGCCAGAGGAAGCGATGGAAATTCGTAAAGTTACTACAGGTACGGGGGCATAGATGATTGAGACCGTTTTAAATGTTGGATTACCGCATTATTTAATTTTAGCCGGTTTTCTTTTTACCATTGGCGTTTTCGGTATCTTCCTTAACCGTAAGAACATGATCGTCATCTTGATGTCGATTGAATTGATGTTGCTTGCCGTGAATATCAACTTTGTTGCGTTTTCGAGTTATCTGGGTGATTTGACTGGGCAAGTCTTTACAATGTTTATTTTAACAGTGGCCGCGGCTGAGGCCGCAATTGGTTTGGCGATTTTGGTTGTGTTCTTCCGGAATAAGGGCTCGATCGCAGTTGAAGATATTGCAGGTTTGAAGGGATAGTCATGGAATTTTTAGCCGTCTTTACACCGTTACTTGCGTTTGTTGTGGCCTTCTTTTTTGGGAAGGCTTTAGGGCATAAAGGGGCGCAGGTTGTTACATGTGCTGGTATTTTACTTGCGGCCTTTGCGGCGATTAACCTGTTTTTTGATGTGGCCTTAGGCGGCAATGCGCGCGTTGTAGAACTGGCGCCTTGGGTTATTTCAGGTGACTTTGCTGTTCACTGGTCTTTGCGTGTTGATACGCTCTCTGTGATTATGATTAATGTGATCACGATTGTATCAGCGTGCGTTCATATCTATTCTCTCGGCTATATGAGCCATGACGGTGCGCGCGGTCGTTTCATGTCGTATCTAAGCCTTTTTACGTTTGCGATGTTGATGCTCGTGACAGCGGATAACTTGCTTCAGCTCTTCTTTGGCTGGGAAGGCGTTGGTCTGGCATCGTATCTTTTGATTGGTTTTTGGAACCATAAGCATTCGGCTAATGCGGCGGCGCAAAAGGCATTTGTGGTAAACCGTGTAGGTGATTTTGGTTTGGCGCTTGGCATGATGGCTATTTTTGTTGTTTTTGGCAGCATCGGTTTTGATGAAATTTTTGCGCAAGTGGCCGATAAGGCTGATGTGACATTTGATTTGTTTGGTATGCATGTTCATGCAATGACAGCTATTGCCTTGTTGTTGTTTGTTGGTGCGATTGGTAAGTCAGCTCAGCTTGGTTTGCATACATGGTTGCCTGATGCGATGGAAGGCCCGACGCCTGTTTCTGCGCTTATTCACGCGGCAACAATGGTGACAGCAGGGGTGTTTTTGGTGGCACGTATGTCGCCTTTGTTTGAGTATGCGCCGGCAGCGCTCATGGTTGTGACTGTGGTAGGTGGTTTGACTGCCTTTGTCGCAGCAACGATTGGTATGACACAATTTGATATTAAGCGCGTTATTGCTTATTCAACGATGAGCCAGCTTGGCTATATGTTCTTTGCGTTAGGCGTTTCCGCGTACGGCGCTGCGATGTTTCATTTGATGACGCACGCTTTCTTTAAGGCTTTGTTGTTCCTTGGTGCAGGCTCTGTCATTCATGCAATGGGCGATGAGCAAGATATGCGCAAAATGGGCGGCATTTGGAAGAAAATTCCTTATACATATGCCTTTATGTGGATTGGATCACTTGCGCTTGCCGGGATACCGCCATTTGCAGGTTACTTTTCGAAAGATATTGTGCTTGAGGCCGCGTGGGCGGATCATACATGGTTCGGTAACTTTGCCTTTGCCCTTGGTATTGCTGCGGCATTTATGACGGCATTTTACACATGGCGTTTGTTGATTATGACTTTCCATGGCAAGCCACGCGCTACACAAAAGGTTATGGGGCATGTGCATGAATCGCCTCCTGTCATGCTTGGGCCGCTTGCAGTGCTAGCGATTGGTGCGTTGTTCGCAGGTGCTGTTTTCTATCAGCCTTTCGTAGGTGGATCAGGTCACCATGGAGAAGAGCATGGAGCGGCCGTTGAACATGCCGCAGAGGATTCGCATGTTAAAGAAACGGATGTTTTGCATGTTAGCGCCGAAGATGAGCTGAAGAAAATTGGCGCCGAAATTGAACAAGAAGTGAAGGCTGTTGTGTCTCAAGACGCGGCTCATACAGCGCATGAATCTGATCATGGGGATAACACGCATAGTGACGCCCATGGTACAGGACATGACGCCGAGCATGGCGCGGATTTCTGGAACAGCAGCATTCAGGTGCTTGCCGAAAATGATACTGTAACTGCCGCGCATGGTGCGCCGCTCTGGGTTAAGAAGTTGCCTTTGGTCGTTGGCGTTTTGGGCATTTGGCTGGCTTATATTTTATACTTTAAATCCCCAACGATTGTTCCACGTTTAGTGGAGGGCATGAAGCCGCTGCATACATTCCTGTTTAACAAATGGTATTTTGATGAGCTTTATGATGCGCTGTTTGTGAAAAATTCGATTAAGGCAGGGAAGCTGTTTTGGCGCGGCGATAAAAATGTGATTGATCGCTATGGCCCTGACGGTGTGTCTGCGGTGTCTGTCGCGATTTCTAAGGGTATGAGCAAATTGCAAAGTGGTTTTATTTATCATTATGCCTTTGTCATGATGGTTGCCGTGATCGGCGGTATTTCTTGGTTTGTTTTTAAATTTGTAGTGGAGTTTTAAGGGTATGCTGGATTTTCCGCTCCTTTCGGTGATGACATTTTTGCCGCTTGCAGGTGTCTTTTTCTTGTTTTCAATTCAAGGCGAGGCGCAGGCGGTTGCACGCAATTCAAAATATGTGGCGTTGCTGACGTCGGTGGCGAATTTGATTTTGGGTCTGTACCTGTATGGTCACTTTGATCCGTCTGAAAGCGGTTTTCAATTCGTTGAAAAGGCTGCTTGGTTAGGCTCGGTTGGTATTGATTATCATATGGGTGTGGACGGTATTTCTGTTTTCTTTGTTTTGCTTGCGGTTTTCTTAACGCCGATTTGTGTTTTGGCGTCTTGGTTTTCTGTCTCTAAGCGTGTCAAAGAATATATGGTTGCCTTTTTGGTGCTTGAGACATTTATGATTGGGACATTCTGCGCGCTTGATGCTGTTCTGTTTTATGTGTTCTTTGAAGGTGTTCTTATTCCGATGTTCCTGATTATCGGGATTTGGGGTGGTGCACGCCGCGTGTATGCGTCTTATAAGTTTTTCCTTTATACGCTTTTGGGGTCTGTTTTGATGCTGCTTGCGTTGCTTGTCTTATATGTTCAGGTCGGCAGTACAGATATTCCGACATTGATGGAAAACCCAGTTGCACGTGATTTGCAAATGTGGTTGTGGCTGGCGGTGTTTGCAAGTTTTGCAGTGAAGATGCCGATGTGGCCAGTGCATACATGGTTGCCTGATGCACACGTTGAGGCGCCGACTGCAGGGTCTGTTATTTTGGCAGGCGTTTTGTTGAAAATGGGCGGTTACGGGTTCTTGCGCTTTTCTTTGCCGATGTTCCCAGAGGCCAGTGAATTTTTCGCGCCGATGGTCTTTTGGTTAAGTGTTGTTGCCATTATTTACACATCTTTGGTGGCGCTGGTTCAAGAAGACATGAAAAAGTTGATTGCGTATTCTTCTGTGGCGCATATGGGCTTTGTAACGCTTGGTATCTTTAGCGCGACGCAGCAAGGGATTGAGGGAGCAGTCTTCCAAATGATTTCCCACGGCGTGATTTCGGGTGCGCTCTTCTTGTGTGTCGGCGTTGTTTATGATCGTTTGCATACACGTGAGCTTGGCCGTTATGGCGGCATTGTTAAAAATATGCCGCGTTATGCGACATTGTTTATGATCTTTATGTTGGGATCTGTTGGTTTGCCAGGGACAAGCGGATTTGTGGGTGAATTTCTAGTTTTACTCGGCGCGTTTCAGGCTAACACAATCGTTGCAGCGTTCGCGGCGACAGGGGTTATTCTTGGCGCGGCTTATATGTTGTTTTTATATCGTAAGGTTGTCTTCGGTCCGCAGGAAAATAGTGATGCCGCAGGTATGGAAGATGTAACGCCGCGTGAGGCATGGCTGCTTATTCCGCTAGCGTTTTTGACCATTTATTTAGGTGTCTTTCCTGCGCCTGTGATGGATAGAATTTCTCCATCAGTTGAGGCTTTGTTAAATGATTATAATGCAAAAATTTCAAAAGATGATGTTGCGCAGCAGACTGCGGTAGAGGTTCACCATGATTGATTTTAATTTAGTTCCTTTAATGCCAGAGATCTTTCTGGCGATTACAGCAATGGGTTTGTTAATTGTTGGTGCGTTTCAGGGAAATTGCACATTACGTGTGATTAGCTGGTTCGGTGTAGGGGCGCTGTGTTTGGCGCTGTTTATGTTGACGCGTATTGATTGGCATTTGGGCGCGGTTTTAAACAATATGTTTGAACTGGATACGTTTTCCGCCATTGTAAAAGTCTTTATTATTATTGGTTTGGTAGCGTCACTGGCGCTTTCCGTGCGGTATTTATTTGATGAAAATATCGTGCGTTTTGAATTTCCAATTTTGATTTTGCTTGCTGGTGTCGGCATGCTTTTGATGGTATCTGCGACGCACTTCTTATCGCTTTATGTGGCGCTTGAGCTTCAATCGCTGAGCCTTTATGTCTTGGCAGCGTTCCGCCGTACGGGGCTGCGCTCTTCTGAGGCGGGCGTTAAATACTTCACGCTAGGCGCGTTGTCTTCCGGGATGTTGCTGTTTGGTATTTCATTGATTTATGGCGCAGTTGGCGGTTTAGCATTTGATGATGTCGCTATGGTTGCTGCGGCAGGTGATGTGTCACCATTGTTGATTGTTGGTATGGTGTTTGTGATTTCAGCCTTGGCCTTTAAAGTATCGGCAGCGCCATTTCACATGTGGACGCCAGATGTTTATCAGGGCGCGCCGTCTGCTGTGACTGCATTTTTTGCGATTGTGCCTAAATTGGCGGCAATGGCACTGTTAATTAAGCTTTTGATGGGGCCGTTTTATGCGATGGCGTTACAGTGGGGGCAGGTGCTTTATGCTTTGGCGTTGCTGTCGACGGTTGTCGGCGCGTTTGCGGCGCTGGTTCAGGATAATGTTAAGCGTTTGATGGCGTACAGCTCTATTGGTAATATGGGTTATGCCATGATTGGTTTGGTTGCTGCTTCCCCAGCAGGTGTCAGTGCGACGTTATTATATCTTGTGCTTTATATGTTTATGACAGCAGGTGCCTTTGCGATTATTTTGTCGATGCGTCGTGGTGATTTGCAGGTTTTAAATATCAGTGATTTTGCTGGCCTGTCCCAGACCCGTCCGTTTTTGGCCTATGGTTTTGCAATTATTCTGTTTTCGATGAGCGGCATCCCGCCAATGGCTGGCTTCTTTGGTAAGCTTGTTGTGTTTGAGGCAGCGATGGAAGCTGAGCTTTATGTGCTGGGTACGATTGGCGTCGTCAGTTCTGTTATTGCGGCCTTTTATTATTTGCGTTTGATTAAGGTGATGTTCTTTGATCCACCTGAAGATGCGATTAATGATGATACACCTTTTGCACGTTATGTTGTGCTTGGCGTATCGCTTGCGATGGTGACATTCTTTATCTTTAAGCCCGCGGGTTTGATGGACTTGATGGACAGTGCTGCGCAGTCGCTTTTTATCTCTTAGATGTGGAAGATTTCAGTTTTAGAAACCCTTGATAGCACGCAGCGTTATATGCGTGAGTGCCTAGAACGTGATTCTGATATACCTCAAGGCATGGTCGTGCGCACGGATATTCAAACTGGCGGTTATGGTCGTTATGGCCGTACGTGGCAATCGACGCCTGGGGATTTAGTCTTCTCTTTTCTTTTGAAACCTGAACGTGCGCTGCGCGAGTGGGGGACATTGTCGTTGGTTGTGGGGATTGCGCTGCGCCGTTGTGGCGATGGGACTGGGATGGTTTTAAAATGGCCCAATGATGTGTTGTCAGGTAGCCGTAAGTGCGCGGGCATTTTATGCGAGGTCGAGCAAGATAGCGTTATTATAGGCATTGGTGTGAATCTAACCGATAAGGATAATGCAGCGTTTTCTAAGTTCGAAACGGAGCAGGGAGCGCATGCATTGATGACGCAATTTTTACATGAATTTGACGGCCTTTATCGCGCGTGGCAGCACAATGGATTTGTGGCCTTGAAGGCGGATTGGCTTGCTTTGGCGCATCCCCGCGGCGCCGCGTTAAGCGTTAAGCAGGGTGATCAGGTGTTGCATGGCACGTTTGAGGATATTGGTGATGATGGGGCCCTCTTGTTCAAAGATGAAAAGGGCGCTATAAAAACGATCACAGCGGGTGAGCTGACAATAGGAAGCGTATAAAATATGTTTTTAGCAATTGATATCGGTAATACAAATACGGTGTTTGCACTGTATGATAACGCGGATGATATTTCGGCGATGTGGAGGTGTGAAACAATTGCATCAAAAACAGCCGATGAATATGCCGCGTTTTTAAAGCCTCTTTTCGCAATGGAAAATACATCGTTTGATGATATTTCTTTTGTGCTTGTCGGATGTGTAGTGCCTGAGGCCGAGCGTCACATTATCGGGTTTTCGAAAAAATATTTGCCGCGTGATCCGGTTTTTGTCAGTGCGGAAAATATTTCAGTTAATGTTGATTTGCCTGTGCCATCACAAGTTGGGGCAGACCGTTTGATCAATGCGGTGGCTGTTGTTCAGGATTATGCGTTGCCAGCGGTTGTTGTGGATCTTGGTACGGCGACAACCTTTGATGTGATTGGCGCGGATGGCAGTTATTTGGGCGGCTCGATTGCACCAGGTATTCGCTTGTCGATTGATGCGCTATCGAAGGCGACGGCAAAATTACCGCATGTGAATGTGGTGAAAAGTGAACGTGCGATTGCCAAAAGTACGGATGAAGCTATCCAGTCGGGTATCTTTTGGGGCTATGTTGGGTTGATCCAAGGCGTTTTGGGTAAAATCAAAAGTGAAATGCCAGATGGCGTGCGCAGCGTTATTGCAACAGGTGGCCTTGCGCCGTTGTTTGCCGATTATATTGATGATTTGGACTGCGCAGATGAAACATTAACCCTGAAAGGGTTGCTTGCAATTTATAAGGAAATGCGATGATTGAAACTTTAACGAACAAGCAAGCACTGTATTTTATTCCGCTTGGCGGATCAGAGCAATTTGGCGTGAATTTGAATGTTTATGTTCATGCGGGCAAGATGCTTGCCGTGGATTGTGGATTGGGCTTTGCGGATGAGCGTTTTCCAGGCATTGATCTTTTGTTGCCAGATCCAGAATTGTTGGAGGAAAACCGTGATCAGCTTGTCGGTATGTTCATCACGCATGCGCATGAAGATCATATTGGCGCGGTTGCACATTTATGGCCGCGTTTGAAATGTCCGCTTTATGCGACGCCATTTACGGCGAATATCTTGAAGCGTAAATTAGAAGAAAATGATATAAAGAAGGCCAAGATTACTATTGTTGATCCTGCGGGAGAGATTGATCTAGGGCCATTTTCTTTGTCATTTGTGCCTGTCGCGCATTCAATTCCCGATGCGGCGTCTGTGGTTATTCGTGCAGGCGGTGTGAGTGCCTTGCATAGTGGTGATTGGAATTTAGACCCTGCACCAGTGGCGGGAGCCAAAACGGATAAGGCGCGTTTTAAGGCGTTATGTGCGGACGGCGTTGATGCCTATATTGGCGATTCTACGAATTCTGGTGTGCCCGGGCGCGCAGGATCGGAAAGCGAGGTCGAGGACGGTCTTTACAGTGAGATCGCCAAATATCATGGCCGCATTTTTGTGACGACATTTTCATCGAATATTGGCCGTTTGATGTCGATTATGCGCGCGGCGAAGTTAGCAGGCCGTAAGGTCGCCGTTGTTGGCCGGTCGATGCAGCGCATGTTAAGCGCAGCCATGGAATGCGGATTGATCAGTGATGATGTCGATATTTTAGATATGGACGCGGTTTTGAAATTGCCTGATGATCAGGTGATGATTATTTGCACAGGGTCACAAGGCGAGGCGCGTGCGGCGCTGTCGAAAATTGCACGCGGTGACCATAAGGCGGTTTCGACCAAGCCTGGTGATGTTGTGATTTATTCTGCCCGTACAATTCCAGGCAATGAGCTTGCGATTAATTCGGTGAAGAATAATTTAATACAAGCAGGTGTGCGCGTTGTCACACCGCGTGATAGCCAACATAAAATCCATGTGTCAGGCCACCCATGCCAAGATGAGATTTTAGAGCTTTGGAATTGGGTGAAGCCGCGTTGTGTTATCCCCGTTCATGGCGAGAGAGAGCAGCTAGACACCCATGCGCAGCTTGCACGCACGGCGCAGGTTCCGAATGTTGTGGTGCCGCAAAATGGTTCAGTCATCGAGATTACAGCGCAGGGCGTAAGCATTGTTGATCATGTTGTTACAGGTTTGCTTGCGGTGGATCAAAAACGCGTGATTACTGCGCACCATCGCTCGATCACTGCGCGGCGTAAGCTTCAATATACGGGCACGGCATTTGGCTCGATCGCAGTGAATGCGAAGGGGAAAATGGTTGGCGATCCGTTTTTGGAAACGGTGGGTTTGATTGATGAAAGTGACGATGCTGATCTTAAGATCGAAGATCATTTGTATGATACGATGATTGAGGCCTTTGATGATATGCGCGCGGCGGATCGTAAAGATGATGGCTTCGTGGCGGAGGCGCTGCGCATTGCGGTGCGTAGAAAGGCTAATCAGATTTTGGGGCTGCGGCCTAAGACAATTATTCATGTGATAAGGGTATAGCGATATGGATATCCCAAGTTTGATCGTTGTGTTTGTTTGTTCATGGTGGGTATCACTGTTTACGGTCTTGCCGCTGTGGGTGAAACGCGATGAAAACGGCCCTGAAATTAGCGGCCCTGGCGCGCCAGAACGCCCGCATTTAAAGAAGAAATTTCTGATTACGACGGGCATAGCTTGTGTTGTGACACTGTGCGTTTATGCTGCGATCGAGATGAATATCATGGATTTTAGTGACGCCGCCCGTCAAATGGCCGAGGAAGATTATTAAATGCGCTTTGCTTTTCTATCCATATTTTTTCTGATGAGCCTGAATGCACAGGCCGAGGTTTATACATCGTCATCTGATATGGTGAATGTTTGTGCGTCTTTGACAAAAATCTTGCATGATTACGAGCATAAACCAGAAGCCAATGTGAATTTAAACGCCTTTGAATTTAATAAGGATGACCGCATTATCACCATTCCTATTGAGATTGAATCGTTGCAGGCCATGGGCCTTGGCGCGGCCTTGCCAGATGGGCTTGGGGCAAAACCTGATTTAGGCGCGATAGAGCTTTACCCCGATGGCCGTATTTTTTATAACGGTCAAGAGATCCAGACACAAAGTTTAAAGCAAATTTGTAATGCAGGGCAGATCAACGCCCAAGATGTTATAGAAGGATATGTTGATGAGTAAGAAAGTAAGAACCGCCGTTACCCCCACACGCGAAGAAAACTTCCCTGAATGGTATCAGCAGGTCATTAAGGCCGCTGATATGGCAGAAAACTCGCCGGTGCGTGGCTGTATGACGATCAAGCCTTATGGCTTTGCCTTGTGGGAAAATATGCAGCGCATTTTTGATGGGTGGCTAAAAGATTACGGCGTACAAAATACATCATTTCCGCTTTTGATTCCGCTAGAATATATCAGTCGTGAGGCCGATCACGTTGAGGGGTTTGCAACGGAATGTGCGGTTGTGACACATCACCGCCTTGAGAAAAACGAAGACGGAAGTGCGCTTGTTCCTGCGGGAAAACTGGAAGAGCCATATGTTATTCGACCGACATCAGAAACTATTATTGGTGAGGCCATGTCACGTTGGATCCGATCATATCGCGATTTGCCGATGAAGCTTAATCAGTGGGGCAATGTGATGCGTTGGGAAATGCGTACACGTATGTTTTTGCGTACGTCTGAGTTTTTCTGGCACGAGGGACATAATGCCTTTGCCAATGAAGAAGAAGCTGTTGCGGATACAACGCATATTTTGAATTTGTATGATAAATTCTTTAAAGAGTATTTGGCGTTTCCTGGGATTAAAGGCGTTAAAACGCCTGATGAACGCTTCCCTGGCGCGGATGAAACCTATTGCATTGAAGCAATGATGCAAGACGGTAAAGCACTGCAGGCGGCAACCTCACATTATTTGGGGCAAAATTTCTCGAAGACATTTAATATTAAATACCAAAACAAAGAAAGTGGTGAAGACTTTGTTCATACGACATCGTGGGCGTTTAGTTCGCGCATGGTTGGCGGCTTGATTATGATGCATGCTGATGATGATGGCATGATGATGCCGCCGCGCATTGCTCCGACTCAGGTGATGATTTTGCCGATCTTACGTGACGATGCGGACACGGATAAGATTATGGCACACGCCGAGGCAACAGCGCAGATATTGCGCGAGAAAGGTTTGCGCGTTCAAATCGACAGCCGCGATATGCGCACGCCTGATAAAATGTGGGACGCTGTGAAGAAAGGGATCCCATTACGCGTTGAGATCGGCGCGCGAGAAGCGGATGAGGGCACATTAACGCATGTGCGCCGCGATTTGGGACGCGATTCTAAAACAACGGAAAGCTTGAGCGACTTTGGCGCGCATGTGCAGGGTATTTTAGATGCGATTCACGATGATATGTATCAACGAGCCAAGGACTTTATGGACGCGCGCATTGTGGATATTGATGATGCCAAGGCCTTAGACAAATTGTTTAAGAAAAAGCATGATGGTTTTGCGCGTATGGACGTGGCGCAGCTGGAAGAAATTGGCGTGCAAAAGGCGATGGAGGCACACAAGCTGACATCACGATGTTTGCCGCTAGCGGATGAGGGCAAAAAGGTTCTTATCGGCAAGGCATATTAGGCGGAGTAACCTTGGATGTTTTCACCCTTTGAACGATTAGTGGCTTCGCGGTATTTGCGCTCGAAAAAAGCGGAAGGATTTGTGTCGGTGACGGCAGGATTTTCTTTTGTCGGCATTATGCTGGGCGTTGCGACATTGATTATCGTGATGAGTGTGATGAACGGATTTCGTCAAGAACTGTTTAGCCGTATTTTGGGGCTTAATGGGCATCTGAATGTCTATGCCATCAATGGCCCTATGAATGATTACGAGTATCTTCAGCAACGCTTGCTGGCGATTACGGGGGTGGATGATGTGACGCCTTTGGTCGAAGGGCAGGCCTTGGTATCGCAGCGTGGCCAAGCCAACGGCGTTATGGTGCGCGGCATTGAGTGGAAAGACTTTGTCAATCGTCCGATCCTGCGCGAGTCTGTTAAGGCAGGCAGTGTTGGTGACTTTACTGGGAATGTTGTTGCCGTTGGTAATAAACTGGCCGAGAAAATGGGCTTGAGCGTGGGTGACAAAATTGTTTTAACCTCGCCGCAAGTTAAGGCCACTCCATTTGGTTCTATCCCGCGCCAGCGGAGCTTTGACGTGGCGCTGGTTTTCGACGTGGGGATGTATGAATATAACAGTGGGTTTTTGTTTATGCCGCTGGAGGCCGCGCAAGTGTTCTTTCAATCGCGTAATGCTGTCAAATCACTCGAGGTTTTTATCAATGATCCTGATGATGTTGACAGGATGCGCGAGGCGATCGATATATCGCTGGGCGGGGATGCAGGCGTTTATGATTGGCGCGATATGAATAGCTCGTTTTTCAATGCCTTGCAGGTTGAGCGCAATGTCATGTTTTTGATTTTAACCATGATCATTTTGGTGGCCGCGTTTAACATTGTTTCATCGATGATTATGCTGGTGAAGGATAAGACCAGTGACATTGCTAT
Organism: Micavibrio sp. UBA6929; assembly: GCA_002448815.1. GTDB lineage: Bacteria > Pseudomonadota > Alphaproteobacteria > Micavibrionales > Micavibrionaceae > UBA6929. The sequence continues at coordinate 346,228 of DKAJ01000012.1, read as the reverse complement.
TTTACGCACGATGGGCGCGACGCGCGGTAATATGCTGAAGATTTTTATTTTCACAGGGGCGAGCATCGGGATTATCGGCACATGTTTGGGCGCGGCGCTTGGCATTGGTCTGGCGATGAATGTTGAAAATATTCGCCAGTGGCTGGAAGGGCTTACGGGGACTGAGCTGTTTTCAGATGAAATTTATTTCTTATCTCAATTGCCTGCGGTGATTGACTGGCACGAGGTTATTGCCGTGATTGTTATGGCGCTTTTCCTTTCTGTGCTGGCGACGCTGTACCCTGCGTGGCGCGCGGCGCGATTAGACCCTGTGGAGGCGCTGCGCTATGAATAATTTTATGTTACGCGTTGAGGGGCTTGAGAAAAGCTTTAAGCAAGCAGGGCAAAGCCTGACGGTATTTAAGGACTTATCATTACAGGTGGCCGAGGGCGAAATTGTTGCCCTTGTTGGACAGAGTGGATCTGGTAAGTCGACATTGTTGCAACTGGCTGGGCTTTTGGACACGCCAACATCAGGCAGTGTTTGGATTGATAATCAGCCTGTATCAACATTGCCCGAGAAAAAGCGCACAGCGATGCGTTCGCACGATATTGGCTTTATTTATCAGTTCCATCATTTGTTGCCTGAATTTACGGCGCTAGAAAATGTGGCGATGCCTGCGATTATCGCGGGTGTGAAGTATAAACGTGCATGTGAAAAAGCTGCGCAATATTTGCAGGATTTGGGGCTAGGGCACCGTTTGACTCACCGCCCGGCGCAGCTTTCTGGTGGAGAGCAGCAGCGCGTGGCGATTGCACGTGCTTTGATTAACGACCCTAAATTGATTTTGGCGGACGAACCCACAGGAAACCTTGATCCTGAAACATCTGATATTGTGTTTAACTTGCTGATGGAGCAAGTGCGCATACGCCGCATTGGGGCGCTTATTGCAACGCATAACCATGATTTGGCTGATGAAATGGACCGCGTTTTGGTCTTGGAAAACGGTACAGTGTTTTAAACGCGTAGTTTTGCGCAGAAGAATTGTCCGATTGCGGTGAAAAGGCTTCACAAGCGCCAAATTTCTATCCTATAACAAGATATGCCAACATCTGATCCGTTTATTCACTTGCATTTGCATTCTGCCTATTCATTGGCGGAGGGTGCAATTAAGGTTAAGGACCTTGTGAAGACCTGCGTTAAACGCGGATTGCCTGCGGTGGCGGTTACCGATACCAATAATATGTTTGGCGCGCTAGAGTTCGCGATCGAGGCCAAGAAAGCAGGCGTGCAATCCATTATTGGTGTGCAGGTCACGGTTGAGGATGACGCGCAGCTAGTATTGCTGGCGCAAAGTGAGCTTGGTTATAAAAATATTTGCCGTTTGATCAGTGATGCGTATATGCACGGCGATGCGCAAAAAGTGGTTGTCAGTTACGCTGCGCTAAAAGAATTTCATCACGATATTATCTGTTTAACGGGCGGCACAGCAGGGCCGATCAATAAGGCCTTGATCCACGGTCAGCAAGATCGAGCCGAGCAAATTATTACAGATTTAAAAGCTACCTTCGAAGGGCGTTTATATATTGAATTGCAACGCCATGGTTGGAGCGCCGAAGAGGCGGTTGAAGATGCGCTGATTGATATGGCGTACGCGCATGACGTGCCTTTGGTTGCGACCAACGATTGTTATTTTATGGAGCGTAAAGCGCACGAGGCACATGATGCGTTGCTGTGTATTGCGGATGGGCGTTACGTCAGTGAAGATGACCGCCGCCGCGTCACGGAAGAGCATTATTTTAAAACGTCCGAGGAAATGTGCGCGCTGTTCGCGGATATCCCAGAGGCGATTGAAAATACCCGCGTGATTGCGCAGCGCTGTGCATTTTTGCTGGAGCCTATTGCGCCGATTTTGCCTGCCTTTGATACGGCGGGTGGGCGCTCGGAATTTGAGGAATTAAAGGCGCAGGCCATCGAAGGTTTGGAATGGCGACTGTCGATGGCGGGGGAGCTGATCCACGATCATGACGAGTATATGCAGCGTCTGGATTTTGAGCTTGGCATCATCAATGAGATGGGCTTTCCAGGGTATTTCTTGATTGTCTCTGACTTTATCAAATGGGCGAAGGCGGAAAATATCCCTGTTGGGCCAGGCCGTGGTTCGGGCGCGGGATCGGTTGTTGCGTGGGCATTGAAGATTACTGACTTGGATCCGTTGGAGCTAGGCCTGCTGTTCGAGCGTTTCTTGAACCCAGAACGTGTATCGATGCCTGACTTTGATATCGACTTTTGTCAGGAGCGCCGCGAAGAAGTTATTCGCTATGTGCAGGATAAGTATGGCCGTGATCGTGTGGCGCAGATTATTACCTTCGGTAAATTGCAGGCGCGCGCGGTGGTGCGTGATGTCGGGCGCGTTTTACAAATGCCGTATGGGCAGGTTGATCGCCTGTCCAAGATGATCCCGAACAATCCGGCCAATCCTGTGACATTGCAAGAGGCGCTTGACCAAGATCCAGATTTGCGCCTTGAGATTAAGAAGGATGACACCAGCGTCCGTTTGATTGAAATCGCCTTGCAGCTTGAAGGGCTGTACCGGCATGCCTCGACCCACGCGGCGGGCGTTGTGATCGGTGATAGGCCTTTGCATGAGCTTGTGCCCGTTTACCGTGACCCGCGCTCGGACATGCCTGTGACTCAGTTTAACATGAAGTTCGTCGAGCAAGCCGGCCTTGTGAAGTTTGACTTTCTTGGTTTGAAAACGATGACGGTTTTGCAAAAGGCTGTTGAAATTGTTGAGCATACCGAAGGCAAGATTATTGATTTGCTGACGATGCCGATGGATGATGCGCCGACTTATGAGCTGATGGCGCGCGGCGATACGGTTGGCGTATTCCAGTTAGAGAGTACAGGCATGCGCGATGTCCTGCGCAAGGTAAAACCCAACCGTTTTAGTGATATTATCGCCCTTGTGTCGCTTTACCGTCCAGGGCCGATGGATAACATCCCAACCTATGTTGCGGTGAAGGAAGGACGTGAAGAGCCTGATTATATGCACCCGCTGCTGAAGCCGTTATTGATTGATACATACGGCATCATGATCTATCAGGAGCAAGTCATGCAGGCCGCGCAGGTTTTGGCGGGATACTCTCTTGGCGGCGCGGATTTGCTTCGCCGTGCGATGGGTAAGAAAATCAAAGAGGAAATGGACAAGCAGCGCCGCATGTTTGTCGACGGCGCGGACGAGCACCATAATGTGGCCTCTGAAAAATCTGAGGCGATTTTCGATCAGATTGCGGCCTTTGCGGGCTATGGTTTTAACAAATCACACGCGGCGGCATATGCCTTGATTGCCTATTGGACGGCTTATTTGAAATGTCACCACCCTAAGGCCTTTATGGCGGCGTCGATGACGCTTGATCTTGGCAATACGGATAAGCTTGCGATCTTTAAGCAAGATATGGACAAGATGAAGTTGCCGTTATTGCAACCTGACCTGAACCGTTCAGATGCCATTTTCAAGGTCGAGGATGACGGCGTGCGTTATGCGCTTGGCGCGTTGAAAGGCGTGGGCGAACAAGCCATGGAATCTTTGGTGATTGAGCGCCGAGAAAAGGGTGATTATAAATCGATCGAAGATTATGCAGGGCGTTTAGACCCGAAATCGATGAACCGCCGTCAGCTGGAGCAAATGGCAAAAGCAGGCGTGTTTGACAGTTTAAATGATCATCGCGCACAGATGGCCGATGGCGCGGAAGTCATTTTAAAACATGCAAACAGCCTGCATGACGAACGCACAAGCGGTCAGGTAAGTTTGTTTGGCGGTGATGATGGCGGGGCAGGTGGCCTTGGTTTGCCGCCGCTTCCACAAGTGCCGCGGTGGAGCGCACTAGAGCAGTTGGCCGCTGAATTTGGGGCGATTGGCTTTTATTTGTCGGCGCATCCGCTTGATGATCGTTTGGATCAGTTTGCGTCACTGGGGATTTCAACGCTTACACAAATCGAAGAAGCCTTAGTGAATAAACCTGCTGCGCGTTTTCAGGTGGGCGGCGTTTTGTTGAAAAAACAAGAGAGGATCTCTCAAAAGGGCAGTAAATTTGCCTTCCTTCAGTTATCAGATCCGACAGGCGTATTTGAGGTTATGATCTTTTCCGAGATGCTTGCCGCGTCGCGTGATCATTTAAATCCTGGCACGATGTTGCTTTTGACGGTTGAGGCCGAGCAAAAAGAAGATCAGATCCGCTTTACATGCGGACGTATCGAACCATTGGAAGGGGCGCTTGATAATAAGATCCAAACCGTTGAGGTTGAATGCGATCAAAATCTGAATGTGCAAGAATTGCACGAAACTCTTAGCGCGGCGCAGGGCGGTCCAACGCGCATTATATTGCAGGTGATGATTGACGGCGGACGTAAGGCAGAACTGACCTTGCCGAGCCGCTACACGCTATCGGCGGAAGTGCGAGATACTTTGCGCAATCAAAACGGCGTTGTTCAGGTGCGCGTCGCCTAAGGCATTTTTGCAAACAATCATTTGTTAAGCATCTTGTGCTAAACTGGGCTTTGACAGCGAATTTTTATAGAAATTATTGCGTTTAAATGCTTGCAAATGCGGGAAAGAAGCCTTATAACCCGCATAACGTAAAACACATGCGAGGGTTGGGCGTTGTCTGGCGACAGAGAATTACCATCCGGTGTAGGGCGATTTTGCTTTATCACGTTACCCTTGCAGAGGAAGAACCGGAAAAGGAGACTATACATATGGCACTTCCAACTTTTAAAATGAAAGACCTGCTTGAGGCAGGCGTACACTTCGGTCACCACGCACGTCGTTGGAACCCGAAAATGCAGGACTACATCTTTGGCGTTCGTAATGGCGTTCACATTTTGGACTTGCAACAAACTGTTCCTATGCTTGACCACGCTGTACAGGCTTTGCGCGATATCGTTGCAAAAGGCGGTAAAGTTTTGTTCGTTGGTACAAAACGCCAAGCACAAGAAAAAATTAAAGAAACAGCATTGCGTTGTGGTCAGTACTACATGAACCACCGCTGGCTTGGTGGTACATTGACGAACTGGCAGACAATTTCTGGCACGATCGAGCGCTTGAACACTGTTGAGAAAATTTTGAACGATCCAGAATCAGGTAAAGCTTACACTAAGAAAGAGCTTTTGATGATGACACGCGAACGTGACAAGTTGATCTTGTCTGTTGGCGGTATTCGCGAAATGGGCGGCAAGCCTGATGCGATGATCGTTATCGATACAAACCAAGAAGATATCGCCATCAAAGAAGCTAACAAATTGGGCATTCCTGTTTTTGCGATTGTTGACACAAACTCTAACCCAGACGGCGTTGATTACATCATTCCAGGTAACGATGATGCTTTGCGTGCGATCGAACTTTACTGCAACATCTTTGCAGATACAGTTCTTGATGGTTTGCAGGCTGAACTTGCGTCTGCTGGTATTGATGCTGGTGCAGATGTAAATGCTGCCGAGGACGTTCCTGCTGAAGCGGCTGAAGCTGCTGCTGAAGAGCCAAAGAAACAAGCTAGCGCATAAGAGTGCGCTAGTCTTTTAATATTGATCGATTAAAACACTAGAGAAGGGATAATCAGATGAGCATTACAGCTGCAATGGTTAAAGAACTGCGCGAAAAATCAGGCGCAGGTATGATGGACGCGAAAAAGGCGTTGGTTGAAAATAATGGTGATATGGAAGCGGCTATTGACTGGCTTCGTACGAAAGGTCTTGCGAAGGCGGCTAAGAAATCTGGCCGTACGGCTGCAGAAGGTCTTGTGTCTGTTGTGACTTCGGGCACGAAAGGTGCCGTTGTTGAAGTTAACGCAGAAACAGACTTCGTTAGCCGTAACGCAGAATTCCAAGCGGCAGTTAAGAAGATTACTTCTGTAGCGCTTGAGACATCTTCTGTTGAAGAATTGGCTGAAGCGACTGTTGACGGTAAATCAGTGAAAGAAACTTTGACTGACTTGATCGCGACAATTGGTGAAAACATGGCGCTTCGCCGCAGCGAAGTTCTTGAAGTGAGCCAAGGTGCAGTTGTTGCATATGTTCACTCTGCTTTGACAGATGGCATGGGCGGTATCGGCGTATTGGTTGCTTTGGAATCATCTGCTGATGATGCTGTATTGCAGGACTTGGGTAAGAAAATCGCAATGCACGTTGCTGCGACAAACCCAGCTGCACTAGACCGTGATAGCGTTGATCCTGAGATGATCGAGCGCGAGCGCAATGTCTTGATCGAGCAAGCGAAAGAAAGTGGCAAGCCACAAGAAATCGCAGAGAAAATGGTTGCTGGCCGTATTAACAAATACTACAGCGAGATCTGCTTGACTGAGCAAGCTTTCGTTATGGACCCAGACAACAAAGTTGCAGACGTTGTTGCGGCCGCTGGTAAAGATGCTGGCGCTGAAATCGCTTTGAAAGGCTTTGTACGCTTCCAATTGGGTGAAGGTATCGAAGTTGAAGAAGAAGATTTTTCTGCTGAAGTTGCAAAAGTTGTTAACGGCTAACAATTTTCTTAAATGAATTTGAGCAGCCGCGTTGTAATTCAGCGCGGCTGTCTTTATATCTGATCTAATCGTGATGTTCTAAGTAAAGGTTCTGTGATGCAAAAATTTAAACGCGTTATGTTGAAAATGTCTGGTGAAGTTTTGATGGGGGACAATGAATTTGGCCTTGATCCGCAGACAGTAAAGCGCGTTGCAAATGACATCAAAGAGGTGATTGATCAGGGCGTTGAGGTTTGCGTTGTTGTTGGCGCAGGCAATATCTTTCGCGGCGTTTCTGGCGCAGCCGAAGGTATGGACAGAACAACGGCAGATTATATGGGGATGCTGGGCATTTGTATTAATGCGCTAGCGCTTCAAAATGCGCTTGAGACGATGGGTGTCCACACCCGCGTGCAATCAGCCATTCCAATGGATACAGTGTGCGAGCCTTATATTCGCCGCAAGGCCATGCGTCACATGGAAAAAGGCCGCGTTGTTATCTTTGCTGCGGGTACGGGTAACCCATATTTCACAACGGACACAGCCGGAACATTGCGCGCATCTGAAATGGACTGTGATGCCATCTTTAAGGGCACGAAGGTTGATGGCGTTTATGATTCTGACCCTCAGAAAAACCCTGATGCAAAACGCTTTGAGAAAATTTCGTTCATGGATGTTTTGACGAAAGACTTGAAGGTTATGGATGCAACAGCGATTTCGCTGGCGCGTGAGAATAATATTCCTATTGTGATCTTTTCTGTGCGCGAGCCTGGAAATTTTGCTAAGGTCGTCAAGGGCGAAGGACGCTGCACGGTTGTGTCAAACTAAGCATGATGGCAAACTGGTTATAAGAATATAAGGAAGAAACAGAATGACTTATAATAAAAACGATATTAAACGCCGTATGGATGGCGCAATTGAAAACCTACACAAGGAATTTGCAGGTTTGCGTACAGGACGCGCTTCGGCAAGTTTGCTTGACCCTGTGATGGTTGAGGTTTACGGATCGAAAATGCCTTTGAATCAGGTTGCGACGGTGTCGGTTCCTGAATCGCGCATGCTTTCTGTTCAAGTGTGGGATGCGAATAATACAAAGGCCGTTGAAAAAGCGATTATCGAGGCTGGTCTTGGATTGAACCCACAAACAGAAGGTACAACGCTGCGTTTGCCTATTCCTGATCTGACAGAAGATCGCCGTAAAGAGCTTACAAAAGTTGCGAGTAAATATGCTGAGAGCACGCGCATTGCCATCCGTAATGTGCGCCGTGATGGTATGGATGCGATTAAGAAAGACGAAGATTATTCTGAAGACGATAAAAAACGCCTTTCTGATGAGGTTCAGAAATTGACGGATGACGCGGTTAAGCAAGTTGACGAGACCTTGGCTACAAAAGAAAAAGATATTATGACGGTCTAATGCCTGCCGATTTAAAGCAACCACGCCACATAGCAATTATTATGGACGGGAATGGCCGATGGGCTCAGGCCCGTTCTTTGCCGCGCGTGGCTGGTCATAAGCAAGGGGCGGAAGCTGCACGCCGCGTTGTGCGTGCAGCCTCAGAGCTTGGCATTGAATATCTGACATTATTTGGTTTTTCTTCCGAGAATTGGAGCCGCCCCGAGGGCGAGATTAAAGAGCTTATGAATTTGCTGCGTTATTATTTGCGCGGTGAAACGGCAGAGCTTCATAAAAACAATGCACGTTTGCGTGTGATCGGTGATCGCAGTGCCTTTGATCAGGATATTATTGATTTGATTGATCATGCAGAAGGTCTTACGCAGGGTAATGACGGCATCTGTGTGATGATTGCGCTCAATTATGGTGGCCGTAATGAAATTTTAAGCGCCGTGCAAAAAGTAGCGGATCATGCCGCCGTACAAGGGCATAGCGAAGACAGCGCCAGTATGTTTGAGCAATCCTTGATGACAGCAGGCGTTCCAGACCCTGACCTTTTGATCCGCACCAGCGGCGAGCAGCGCATTAGTAACTTTTTGCTGTGGCAATGTGCGTATAGTGAATTTATCTTTACTGATATTTTGTGGCCAGATTTTGATAAAGCGGCACTGGAAAGTGCGCTGCAAGAATTTGGCGCAAGAGATCGTCGTTTTGGTGGACTCAGCCAATCTTCATTAAAAAATTAATCATACGAATAAATTAAATAGGAACAGTATTAATATGGGTGGCATTCAGACACAAAAGGTTCTGAAACGGGCTTTATCTGCGGTTGTGATGATTCCGTGTGTGTTGCTGATTATCTGGCAAGGCGGATATCTTTTTGCAGCCTTTGTGGGGTTGCTGGCGGGGCTTGCACTGACTGAGATGTGGAAGATGGCCGTGCAGGTTAAGCATAAATGGCTGCTGTTTGCTGCGATGGCTGTATATATGATTGGCGGCGCGGTCTTTTGTTATCATTTGCGTGATATGTATGGCTTTGAGCTGACGATTTTATTTTTTGTTGCCATGTGGTGCAGTGATATTGGTGCCTATTTCTCGGGTAAGTTTATTGGCGGCGCCAAAATGTCACCAGGCATTAGTCCGAATAAAACATGGGCGGGATATGCAGGGGCGCTCGTTTTTCCTTCGTTGGTATTATCTGTCGGTATGTTGATGGTTGATCCATTTATTATTGCAGGCGGCTTCGCCCTTGGGATTGTGGGGCAGGCGGGTGATTTGCTGATTTCCTTGATTAAACGTGATGCGCATGTGAAAGATACGGGTGATTTGATCCCGGGTCATGGTGGCGTTTTAGACCGCATTGATTCACTTATTCCTGCGGTGATTGTGTATCTAGCCTTAATTAAGTTGGGCATTGTTGGATGAACCCTAAAACCATTCACATTCTTGGCGTAACAGGATCGATTGGTGAATCAACGATGGATGTCGTCCTTCATCAGCCGGAAATGTTTGATGTGTGCGTTGTCAGCGCACATAATAACGTCGCGCTTCTGGCCGAGCGTGCCATTTCTTTGCATGCAAAAGTCGCGGTGATCGGTGATGCGGCGCTTTTACCGTCGTTGCAGAAATTATTGTCAGGTACGCCGATTGAGGCGAGCAGTGATTTGATTGGTGCGATTAAAGCGCACCGCGCAGACATGACGATGTCAGCGATCACAGGTATGGCTGGGCTAGAGCCACTTCTTGCGGCCATTGAGGTGAGCGCATCTGTGGCCATCGCAAATAAAGAGCCATTAGTTGCGGCAGGAGCGCAGGTTCTTCAGGCCGCGCAGGATAGTGGATGTCAGATCCTTCCCGTGGATAGCGAGCATAATGCCATTTATCAGGTCTTTGATGGTGCGCAAAAACAAGCGATCGAGCATATTGTTTTAACGGCCTCAGGTGGCGCCTTTCGTGACTGGACGATCGATCAAATGGCGACAGCGAAAAAAGAGCAAGCCTTGAAACACCCGAATTGGTCAATGGGGCAGAAAATTACGATTGATAGTGCATCGATGATGAATAAGGCGCTTGAGATTATAGAGGCGGCGGTTCTTTTTGGTCTGCGCGCGGATCAAATTCAGGTGCATATTCATCCGCAATCTATTGTCCACGGCATGGTTGCGTACCAAGACGGCTCGGTCTTATGCCAGATGGGCGCGAGTGATATGCGCACGCCGATTGCGAATATCTTGGCAGGCGGTGCGCGTTTAAAAACGCCAGGTGAAAAACTGTCGCTAGAGGCGATGAGCCATATGAATTTTACGCCCGTTGATTATCAGAAATACCCGGCGGTGCAGCTTGCCTATGATGCGCTTGCGATGGGGCAGTATGCGCAGGTGGCCTTGAACGCGGCCAATGAGGTTGCCGTTCAGGCATTTTTAGAGGACGAAATTGGATTTTTGGATATAGTCAAAGTGAACCAAGCCGTCATGGCAAAGGCGCCGCCAAGCCATTTATCCAACGTTAGCGAGATCATTGCCTATGATAAGGCTAGACGCGCAGAAGCAAAAGCATATATAGATAAAGACCTTGCATGGTAAAAAGGAAACACAATGGACTTCTTTAATTTATTTAACACAGTTGGGCAAAATATCTGGATTTACGGCGGATCATTTTTGCTGGTCTTAAGTGTTTTGGTATTTATCCATGAATGGGGTCACTACATTGTTGCGCGTATGTGCGGTGTACGTGTTGAGATTTTCTCGATCGGTTTCGGGCCAGAGCTATTTGGCTTTGATGATGCGCATGGTACGCGGTGGAAATTTTCTCTCGTCCCGTTGGGCGGGTATGTGAAAATGTATGGCGATGCAGATCCTGCGAGTGCAGGGCATGAAGACGCGGACGCTATTCCCGATAATAAACGCCACGAGGCCTTTTTCGCAAAGCCCGTTGCGCAGCGTGCCGCCGTTGTGTTTGCAGGACCCGCGATTAACTATGTTTATGCCATTATTGTTATGGCCTTTGTTTTTGCGTTTAATGGTCAATCTTTAACGCCGCCATATGCAAGCGCGGTCGTTGGCGGCAGCGCCGCAGAAACCGCAGGCTTTATGCCACATGATGAGATTATCGCCATTAATGGTGAAGCCGTGCGCAGTTTTGAAGACATCCGCAAGTCTGTTTTAGTTGGTTTGGATGAAAAGCGTATCTTTACAGTTGTTCGTGATGGCCAAGAAGTTGATTTGATCGCGTATCCTGACAAGAAGCAGGAAGAAGACCGTTTTGGGTTTTCAAGCTCGCGTGGTTTTCTTGGCATTACTGGCGCGCAGCACGCTGTTTTATTAAAAACAATTACCAGCGTTGATGGTGCGGCTGTTGAGGGTGTTGATGCCGTGCGCGCAGCCTTGCGAGATAAAATTGGCGGTGAAAAACCATTTTGGATTGGCGTTGGCGGCGATGACCGTTTTCTTGTTTCTCCGCAACGTGCGATGAACGCCGATTTTGATAGTCAGGATTATTTGGCGCTATCTGATGGGCGCGAAGATATTGTGATGCAGTATTCGCCGCTTCAGGCGCTTGGCCATGCAACGGTTGAGGTGTGGAGCACAACGACCAGTACGCTTCAGGCGCTTGGCCAAATGTTTACAGGTGCGCGCAGTGCAACTGAACTTGGCGGGTTGATCCGTATTGGCGCTTTGGCAGGTGATATCGCGCAAAAAGGATTTATTGCGCTTATTATGTTTTCGGCGCTTTTATCTGTGAATTTGGGGCTTTTGAACTTGTTCCCAATTCCTGTGTTAGACGGTGGTCACTTGGTGTTTTATGCCATTGAGGCCGCTAGCGGTAAACCGGTATCAGAAAAGGCGCAAGATATCGCCTTTCGCTTTGGTTTTGGATTTTTGGTAGCCGTAATGGCGTTCGCAAATATCAATGATATTGTGCAGCTTTTCCTGTGATTGGCTAGTATTGCATAAGGGAATCAGGCATTATTCAAACTCTGGGCTTGTTCAAGGCCGTTTTTTCATGCATATATACAAACGTTTAGAGCAAAAAATATGAAATTTATGTGTCGTTTTTTATCAGTTTTCTTGATTGTGCTGGCTTTTACACTGCCTGCAATGGCTGCGCCTATCTTAATTAAAGATGTGCAAGTCGAAGGCTCTAAGCGGGTTGAGCAAACAACGGTCCTTTCCTATTTAGGTGTTGAGCCTGGCCAGAGCGTTGAGCGCCGCACGCTTGACCGCGGTATGAAGGCATTGTTCGCGACAGGGTTGTTCGCGGATGTTTCTATGCGCCAAGAAGGCACAACGTTGATTGTATCGGTTATTGAAAACCCTGTTGTAAATGAAATTGTGTTTGAGGGTAACGATGCCCTTGATGATGATGAATTGATGCTGGAAATCGCGATGCGCCCGCGTCAAATTTTTACGCGAACAAAAGTGCAATCAGATGTAACGCGTCTGTATCAGATTTATCGCCGTAATGGCCGATTTTCTGCGGATATTGAGCCTAAGGTTATTAAGCTAGATCAAAATCGTGTGAATTTGGTTTTTGAAATTGATGAAGGTGACATTACCAAGGTTAAGACTATTCGTTTTATTGGTAATAATGCATTCCACGATGCGGAGCTTCGCACGGCTATTAGTACGCAGGAAGCGGCTTGGTACCGTTTTATTTCGAATTCAGATCGTTATGATCCTGACCGTTTGTCTTATGATCAGGAGCTATTGCGCCAATTTTATCTTAGCCATGGTTATGCCGACTTTAACTTGCTGTCGGCTGTGGCAGAGCTTTCTAAGGATAAAGAGTGGTTCCATGTGACCTTCACTGTAGACGAAGGTCAGCGTTACAAAATCAGCAGTGTTGATTTAGATAGTCAAATTGACGATTTGGATACGTCTGCGTTGACAGAAACCGTCGGCGTTGTGTCGGGCGATTGGTACAGCTCTGATCAGGTTCAAAAGACAGTGAATGATTTGACTGATAAATTGGGTGATTTGCAGTATGCGTTTGTGAACGTATATCCAAAAGTTGATCGTAATCAGGACGTAGCGACGCTTGATTTAACCTTTAAAATTGATGAAGCGCCGCGCGCCTTTATCGAAGCAATTAATATTCACGGAAATGTGCGTACCCTTGATAAGGTTATTCGCCGTGAAATGCTTTTGGTTGAAGGCGACCCGTTCAACAAGTCGAAGCTTTCTCGCTCTGAGCAAAATATTCGTGATTTGGATTTCTTTGAAACAGTGAATTTTAATGTGCGTCAAGGGGCTTCACCAGATAAAACGATTGTTGATATTGATGTGACTGAGAAGTCTACAGGGGAGATTTCCCTTGGTGCGGGCTTCTCGACAACAGATGGTGTGATTGGTGATGTCGGCGTAACAGAGCGTAACTTGCTTGGTAAAGGCCAATCCATGCGCGTATCAGCATTGCTCTCTGCTGATAAGAACCGTTTTGATGTTTCGTTTGTTGAGCCATACTTTATGAACCGCGATGTTTCGGCAGGGATTGCGCTATTTAACCGCGAGACCAGTGATATTGAAAGCCGTCGCTATGATGAGCAAAATACAGGCGGTAGTTTATTTATGAACTATCCTTTGTCGGATAACTGGCGCCAGACGCTTAAATATCGTTTAGATCGTTCGCGTATTTCTGATATTCCTGATACTGCGACGCGCTTTTTGCTTTCGCAAGAGGGAGAGCGGACAACATCAGCGATTTCTCAGCGCGTGGTTTTTGATGACCGTAATAGTAAGTTATTCCCAACAGAGGGTAAGACGTTCTGGTTTGAAACTGAACTCGCAGGTCTTGGGTTTGATTCTAAGCACGTATCTGCTGTGACTGGTGTTTCTTATTACTATCCAGTTATGGAAGATGTAACGTTTAACTTGCTTACGGAAACGGGCGCTATTCAAGGTTATGGTGATGAAGACGTAGAAGCGAGTGAGCGTTTCTCTCTTGGTGGTTCGACCTCCTTCCGTGGTTTTGAACGTTATGGCGTTGGACCTCGTGATTTGATTGGAAGTGATGACCTTGGTGGTAATTTATTCTACCGTGGCACGGCGCAGGTTGATTTTCCTTTGGGCTTATCTGAAGAAGCTGGCGTGAATGGCTTTGTTTTCTCTGACTTTGGATCGCTTTGGGACGCTGATGAGGATTATTCTGATATAGCCAATGAACACGCGCTTCGTATGAGTGCAGGTGTCGGTGTTGCTTGGCGTTCACCATTTGGCCCGATTAGCGTATATTATGCGAATCCATTTATGGATGAGGATTATGACCAGTTAAAAGAGTTCGAAGTGAGCTTTGGTACACGTTTTTAAATAACGATTACTGGTTAGCGATATAATTAAATAATGGAAGGTGGAGTTATGTTGACGAGACTCTTTGGTGCAGTTTTTATTTTATTTTTGGCGATTGCGATGCCATCTCTTGCAATGGCAGAGCTATCGATTGCTGTTGTTGATACGCGCGTTTTATTAAGTGAATCAGATGCATCAAAAGATGTGAGCAAACAGCTTGCATCTCACCGTGTAGATGTTCTGAATGAACTAGCAAAAAAAGAAAAAGATCTGATTGCTGAGCAAAACAAAGTCGTTGAAGCCAAGAAAAACTTAAGCGAAGATGACTTTATTAAAAAGGCAAAAGCGTTTGAAGAAAATAAGCGTGCTTTTCAAAAACTTTCAATTGACCTGAATGAGAAATTTAACCGCGCGGCGGCTGAGGCTGAAAGCAGTTTGAAGATCAAAGTCGTTGAAATTGTTCAATCGATTGCTGCGGCCAAGAATTATGATTTGGTCATTACCAAGCAAAATGTCATTGTTGGCACGAAATCAATTGACTTGACGGAAGAGGCAATGGCGCGTTTAAACAAAGAGGTTCCCTCTTATAAAGTTAAGTTTCAAAAGTAAGCGACTGAGGGGGTTATGGCGGATCCGCGCTTTTTTAAAAACACCGGCGATAAAAAGCTGTCTGAAATTGCATCTCTTTGTGGTGCAGATTTGATTAATCCTGAGAAGTACGCGGATATGGTCATATCTGATGTCGCGCCATTAGATACTGCTGGCGCACAGGATCTTAGCTTTCTTGATAACCGCAAATATAAAGATCAATTTTTGAAAACGAAGGCGGGGGCATGTTTTGTTTCACCTGCAATGGCGGAATATGCGCCTGATGGCGTTGCCCTGCTTGTCAGCGCCGCGCCATATCGTGCTTATGCACTGGCTGCTCAGGCTTTTTATCCGCCAGGCAATCCTGCAGGTGATGAAACCGTTGTTGAAGATGGTGCAGTGATTAAACCTGGCGTTGTTTTGGGTAAAGGGTGCTGGATTGAAGCGGGCGCGGTGATCGGCGAAAATGTGGTTTTAGGTGATTATTGCCGCGTTGGTAGTAACGCCGTGATCTCTCATGCGCAGCTTGGTAACAATGTTCGTATTTATCCGGGCGCAAAAATTGGTCAAGATGGATTTGGGTTTGCGATTGATCCGAGGGGCTTTGTTAAAGTGCCTCAGTTAGGGCGCGTGATTATTCATGATCATGTTGAAATTGGCGCGAATACGACGATTGATCGGGGTGCGGGGCCAGATACGGTTATTGGTGCTGGGACATGGATTGATAATCTTGTTCAAATTGGCCACAATGTGAAGATTGGGCGTTGCTGCGTGATTGTATCGCAGGTTGGTATTTCGGGATCGACGGTTTTGGATGATTTTGTGATGATGGGCGGTCAGTCAGGCGTCGCAGGACATTTGAAAATTGGATCTGGTGCACGTATTGCGGCGCAATCTGGCATTATGCGCGATGTTCCTGCAGGCGAAGAGCAAATGGGATCCCCTGCAATGCCGAGCAAACAATTTATGCGGCAGGTTGCGGCCTTAAAACGTTTGATTAATAAGGCAAAATAATTTTTACTATATTGGTGTATGAAGAAAAGGACTTATGATTGATGAGCGATCCAGTTTTACCGATTGATATTAACCGTATTATGAAGATGATACCTCACCGTTATCCAATTTTATTGGTAGACCGTGTGCTGGAAATGACGCCAGGTGAAAGCGCGGTTTCTCTGAAAAATGTGACGATGAACGAGCCTCATTTCAATGGGCATTTTCCAGGCTTTCCAGTTATGCCGGGTGTTTTGATTATTGAGGCAATGGCGCAAACTGCGGCAATTGTTGTTGTCGAGGCTTTAGGTAAAGAAGCCGAAGGCAAAGTGGTTTTCTTTATGACGATTGATAATGCACGTTTTCGCAAGCCAGTTGTGCCAGGTGATAGTATGCATATCCACGTTGAAAAAGTTCGCGCGCGCGCAAATGTATGGAAATTTACTGGCAAGGCGACCGTAGACGGCGTTGTCTGCGCCGAGGCCACATTCGCAGCGATGATTACAGATCAGGAATCATCAGCGGTTTAATTTCTTGTGTAATGCGGTGTAATAAAGCGTGATTTGTGTCGATGCTGTTGCCCCGCCATAGTGTTTTGTATGAGCTCTTCTATGATACATCCCTCAGCAGTTATTTCCGAAAAAGCGACCTTAGGTAAGGACGTCAAAATCGGCCCGTTTTGCGTGGTCGGTGATAATGTTACATTAGGTGATGGTGTTGAGCTGAAATCGCATGTGGTGGTTGAGGGTTATACGACTGTTGGTGAAGAGACTAAAATTTTTCCATTTGCGTCCATCGGTCATGCGCCGCAGGATTTGAAATATGCGGGCGAAAAAACAACCTTGGAAATTGGTTGCCGTAACGTTATTCGTGAACATGTAACGATGAATCCTGGCACGGTCACAGGAAATGCTAAAACCGTGATTGGTGATAATTGTTTGTTTATGATGGGGGCGCATGTCGCGCATGATTGCGTGGTTGGGAATAACGTGATTATGGCGAATAATGCGACAATTGCAGGCCATGTTGAGGTTGGGGATTTTGTGATTATTGGCGGTTTATCTGCGGTGCATCAATTTATCCGTATCGGTAGTCATGCGATTATTGGCGGTATGTCTGGCGTTGAGAGTAATGTTATTCCTTATGGCCGCGTTAAGGGCGAGCGTGCATCGCTTGCGGGGCTTAACCTCATCGGGCTAGAGCGCCGCGGTTTTACCAAGCCAGATTTGAAAGATTTGCAAAAAGCCTTTAATATGCTTTTCTTGGGTAGTGATACACTTGACCAACGCATTGAAAAAACACGCGCAGCATTTCATGATAATGAAACAGTGCAATTATTGCTGCACTTCGCGCAAGAGCCGTCAAAGTTTCCATTATGTCAGCCGACGAAGAAAAAGTAGATATATCTTCTGCGTCCAGCAGAGCTGAAGGCCTTCCTCCGAAAATTGGAATTATTGCTGGTGGCGGTGATTTGCCACAAAGATTGATGAATGCGTGTGATGAGCAAGGCGTTGATGTCTTCGTCGTGGCTTTGGAAGGTCATGCCGCGCCAGATGTTGTTGAAGGGCGTTATCATTTGTGGAGCCGCCTTGGCGCCGTGGGGACAATTTTAAAGGCGCTGCGTGAGCATGAAGTGCGTGATTTGGTTTTAATTGGCTCTGTTCGCCGGCCAAGCATTAGTGAAATTATGCCTGATATGAAGGCGATGGCCTTCTTTTCTAAGGCTGGGATTAAAGCGCTTTCAGGTGATGATAGCCTTCTAGTTGCCTTGCGCGGTTTTCTCGAAGAAGAAGGTTTTAATATTCACGGCGTGCATAAATTCGCCAAGGATTTATTGATGCCGCATGGCGTTCTTGGCAAGGTTCAGCCGTCAAAAGATATGTGGAGCGACATTAACCGCGGCGTAGAAGTCTCTCAAATACTTGGAAAATTAGATGTTGGACAAGCAGTTGTCGTGCAGCAAGGCTTGGTATTGGGCGTAGAGGCAATTGAGGGAACGGATCAGTTGTTGTCACGTTGCACGGCTTTGCGCCGCAAGGGGGATGGCGGCGTGTTGGTTAAAACATGTAAGCCGCAACAAGACAGAGATTTGGACATGCCAACGATTGGCTTAACAACGCTTGAGGCAGCGCGTCGCTGTGGTCTGGCGGGCATTGCTGTACATGCGGGCAATTCGCTGGTTGTGGGGCTTGATGAAATTGTTGCATTTGCCAATAAAAACAAAATGTTTGTTGTGGGAGTTGAAGCATAATGTCAAAGAAGATTTTTGTTGTCGCTGGCGAGGCTTCGGGTGATGTATTAGGGGGGGCTTTGATGCGCGCCCTGAAGGATCAGTATGGTAATGAGGGCGTTGAGTTTGCAGGCATTGGCGGTAAGTTTATGCAAGAAGCGGGGCTTGAAAGTCTTATCCCTATGGAAGAACTTTGCGTTATGGGGATTACAGAAGTCCTTGAGCATTTGCCACGTTTGCTGAAATTAATTCGCTGGGTTGCTGATCGCATTGAAGATTTTGATCCGGATGCGGTTGTGTTTGTTGATTTGCCTGATTTTAATTTTAGAGTCGCAAAACTAATAAAGAAAAGAGGCGGTTATCGGGCAAAGTTAATCCATTACGTTGCCCCAACTGTTTGGGCGTGGCGAGAAGGGCGTGCAAAGCATATTGCACAGTTTTTGGATGGCTTGATGTGCCTGTTTCCGTTTGAACCTGAATATTTTACAAAGCATGGCCTGAAGACGAGCTTTGTCGGGCACCCACTTGTAGAGCGCCATTGGATTGGCGAGGCAGAGCGTTCGGATGTGATGAAACGCTTTAAGGAAAAGCGTGAAGTGCCTGATAATGCAAATTTAATGGGGGTTATGTTTGGCAGTCGCGTGAGTGAATTTGAAATGCACGCGCCGATTTTTGCTGAGGCGTTGAGCATCATGCGGGAGCAAGACCCCAATTTGCAATTAGTTGTGCCGACTTTGCCGCATTTGCAGTTTGAGGTTATGTCCCTTTTAGGCCAATTGAAAATACCTGCCTATATTGTGATTGATGAAAATGAAAAGTGGGAGGCTTTGGCCTGTGTAGACGTAGCGATGGCTGTGTCGGGCACTGTTGCGCTTGAGCTGGCTTATGCAGATATCCCGCATGTTGTTGCCTATAAAACCAGTCGATTTAATTGGTTGGTGATCAAGATGTTGGTGAAGACGAAGTTTGCGCATCTGGCGAACATTATTTTGCAAAAGCCTGTGGTGCCTGAACATTTACAAGATGACTGCACGCCAGAAAAATTGGCGGCAGGTGTTACGCGTTTACGTCAGGTGCCTCAATTGGTGGCACAGCAAAAGAAGGCCTTTGCCGCGTTGCGCAAAAAATTAGGCGGCTCTGACAGCCGCCCTGGAAAGCGCGCCGCAGAGTTTGTTGCGGCGATGCTTGAAGGTCCTAATAAGTAGGCGATTAGTCGCGATCTTTCAGATCAACAAAATCACGTTTTGCAGGGCCAGTGTAGAGCTGGCGCGGGCGGCCGATGCGCAATGCTGGCTCTTCAATCATTTCCTTCCACTGTGAAATCCACCCAACTGTGCGCGCGACCGCGAACAAAACGGTAAACATGCTTGTTGGGAAGCCCATGGCCTTCAGAATGATGCCTGAATAGAAATCAACATTCGGGAAGAGTTTTCTTTGTACGAAATATTCGTCTTCTAGGGCGATTTTCTCCAGTTCAATTGCGATTTCTAGAAGTGGATCATCTGTTACGCCAAGGTCTTCTAGAACGTCATGGGCAGATTGTTTGAGTACGCCTGCGCGCGGATCCATGTTTTTGTATACGCGGTGACCAAAGCCCATAAGACGGAATGGATCGTCTTTGTCTTTTGCACGTTCGATAAATTCTGGGATGCGGTCTTTGCTGCCAATTTCGGCAAGCATTTCAAGAACGGCTTGGTTTGCGCCGCCATGGCTGGCGCCCCATAGGGATGCTATGCCTGCCGCGATACATGCAAAGGGGTTTGCTTGTGATGATCCGGCAAGGCGCACTGTTGATGTTGATGCGTTTTGCTCGTGATCGGCGTGCAGCGTTAGGATTTTATCCATAGCCTTGGCAACGACTGGGTTGACTACATAAGGCTCGGCAGGGACGCCAAAGCACATGTAAAGGAAGTTTTCTGCAAAGTTAAGGTCATTGCGCGGATACATAAAGGGCTGCCCGATTGTGTATTTGTATGTCATTGCCGCAAGGGTTGAAACCTTTGCGATAAGGCGGTGAGCAGAGATTTCGCGTTGCTCTGGGCAGTTGATGTCGAGTGAATCGTGATAAAATGCAGACAAGCCGCCGATGACACCGCACATGATCGCCATTGGGTGTGCATCGCGGCGGAAGCCACTGAAGAAGTAGTTGATTTGTTCATGGACCATTGTGTGGTACGTGATTTCTTTTTCAAACCAAGCTTTGCGCTCTTCGTTTGGCAGGTCACCGTATAGGAGGAGGTATGCGACTTCGAGGAATGAGGCCTTATCTGTAAGGTCTTCGATCGTGTAGCCACGGTGCATCAAGATGCCTTGTTCACCATCGATGAATGTGAGGCGTGATTTGCAGCTTGCCGTTGCGGTGAAGCTGGGGTCGAATGTGAAGTGTTTTGTTTCCGCGTAGAGCTTGCGGATGTCAATAACATCGGGGCCATGTGTGCCGCCATAAACCGGCAGGTCAAAGCTTTCGCCTGTGGCATTGTTGGTGAGTGTGAAGGTACCTTTTTCGGTTGTGTTGTCGCTCATGATCTGTAATCCCCTTGATGCATTTTGCAATTTTTTATCGTTTATATTGAATTATTTAGCGCAGTGATGCGGCAAGTAAAGTAAAATTGTGCCGTGCACAAATGATACGCCTTTTGCTGCGTTGTTTCAATATCTTCTGATAGTGTAGCTGTTAAATTATTGATGAAGTGTTAACGCTACATTTTCTTTTGGCGGCGATGCGATCTTAAGTGTTTTGCGATAGGGCGCTGTTTATTCTGCTGATGACGTCTTCTGTGCCGAGGATGCCTGCGGCTTCGAAGATGGAGACAGAACTTGTTTTGCCTGTTAGCGCTGCACGCAATGGCATGCCGACTTTGCCGAGTTTTCCGTCAGCATGGTCTTGTGCGAATTGCTTGAAGAATGGCATGGCGTTTTCTTTTGTTAAAGGCTCTGCACTTTCTAGGGCGCTGATCATGGCGCGCAGTGTATCGCCGTTATCTTTGATGGTTTGCGCGGCCTTGTCTTCGTATTCAAGAGGAAGGGCTTTGCAATAGAACGCGGCTTCGTCCACGAATTGCAAAAGTGTCTTGCTGCGGTTTTTGAGCTCATCTTGGCCTGCGGTGATGTAAGCAATTTTTTTGTCTGAAATTGTGAGGCCTTTTTGTTCAAATATTGGTTTAGTTAATTCGATTAGTGAATTGATATCACTTTCTTTTATGTAGTTTGCGTTTAGGTTTTCAAGTTTCGCGAAGTCAAAGTTGGCGGGTGATTTTCCTAGGCTGCTTAAAGAAAACCATTTAACAGCCTGTTTTCTTGAGATAATTTCATCATCGCCATGCGCCCATCCTAGACGCAGTAGGTAGTTGAACATCGCATCGGCGAGGTATCCCATTTCTTTATATTCTTCGACGCTTTGTGCGCCGTGGCGTTTTGAGAACTTTTTGCCATCTGGTCCATGGATCAGCGGCGTGTGTGCGTAAACTGGAATGTCCCATCCCATGGCATCAATGATGACTTGTTGGCGGAAGGCGTTATTGAGGTGATCATCTCCGCGTATAATGTGCGTCACGCCCATATCATGATCGTCAACAACAACAGATAACATATATGTCGGCGTGCCGTCACTGCGCAGGATGATGAAGTCATCAATTTGTTCGTTGTTGACGCTGACCTCGCCTTGGACTTCGTCTTTGATGATTGTTTTGCCTGAAAGCGGGGCCTTGATTCGTACAACGGGTTTGATGTCGGCTGGTGCTTCGCTTGGGCTTTTGTCGCGCCAGCGTTTATCGTATGCGGTTGGTCGGCCTGTGGTCTTTGCGTCTTCGCGCATAACTTCAAGTTCTTCAGGGGAGCAGTAACAGTAATACGCCTTACCTTCGTCGAGCAATTGTTGTGCAACTTCGCGGTGGCGGTCGGCGCGGGCGAATTGGGATACGATCTCACCGTCCCAGTTAAGACCAAGCCATTCAAGGCCGCGGATTATCGCCTCAACGGCTTCTTCCGAGTGACGTTTGCGGTCAGTGTCTTCGATGCGTACCACGAACTTGCCGCCGTTTGCACGTGCGTATAACCAATTGAAAAGGGCAGTTCTGGCATTGCCAATATGCATGAAGCCTGTTGGTGAAGGTGGAAAACGTGTCACAACATTCATGGTGATTCCTTTTGTAATTGGTTATGATTTCGGATGCGCAGTGTATTGGAACATTTTACGCTAATCAAGGACTGGCTTTGCAAGCAGGTAAGTTTGCAGGTTACGGAGGCTTTTTTATGGTGTCCGGTGTTCTTTGCTGTGGGGGTGGGTGTTTATTTTATGGTGCCTGCGGAGCCTGCTTGGCAGGTCTGCGCGGCGGGTGTGCTGATGCTGGTGTTGCGGTTATGGGCGCTGCGCGATGTGGAAAGTGTGGAGCGTTATATTTTGCTTGGCGCTTTATGTGTGGTTTTGGGCGTTTCTGTTGCTTATTTTCGGGCTGTAAGTGTTTCTGAGCCTTCTTTGGCGCGCAGTGATGAGTATGCCGTGGTAAAGGGCGTGGTGCGGCAGGTGGAGTGGCAATCAGATGCGCGTTTGTCTGCGCGTTTGGTTCTAGGCGATGTTCAGATTGACGGGAAATCTGGTGCGCATTTGCCGAGAAATGTACGCTTGAGCGTACGGTCTAAAACGCCTTTGCCAGTCTATGATATAGGCGATTTGATTGAGGGCGGCGCGGCGTTACATACACCGTCTGATCCAGTGTTTCCAGGTGGGTTTGATTTTCGCAGAAGTTTGTATTTTAAGGGCATAGGGGCCATTGGCTTTTTCTATGGCGCGCCCGCCATTGTGGATGAAGCTGTGGATACTGTGTGGAAAGATGCTTTTCTATCATGGCGTAACGCAGTCAATATAAGGGTTTTTGACGAGGTTGGTGATGTGTCCACAGGCGTTGTGTCGGCATTGTTAACGGGGCAAAAGGGAGCGATTGAAGATTCGGATATAGAGGCTATGCGTCAATCGGGGCTGGCGCATATGTTGGCGATATCGGGGCTACATGTGGGGCTTTTTTCTGCGACATTTTTCTTTTTGGTGCGCGTTGCGCTGGCGATGGTGCCAGGGACGGCTTTAAGGTTTCCTGTTAAGAAGATTGCCGCAGTGGCGGCATTTTGCGCGGCGTGTGCTTATATGGTGTTGGCGGGGGCGACTTTGCCGACGCAGCGCGCTGTGGTTATGGTGGGGATTGTCTTTTTAGCCATTGTCTTGGACAGGTCGGCGATTTCAATGCGGCTTGTGGCCGTAGCGGCGCTTATCGTGTTAGTTCTGGCGCCAGAGAGTTTGCTTAGCATTAGTTTTCAACTGTCCTTCGCGGCGGTGGTTGCGTTGATTGCGGTTTATGATGGTTTGCGGGATTTCTTTCGCGTGCAATCGTCATGTGCAGGGGCGCTGCGCCGCATTGGGCTTTATGTGGGCGGGGTTGTGTTGACGTCTTTGGTCGCGGCGGCAGTGACGGCGCCGTTTGCGCTGTATTATTTTCAGGCGATTGCGGTGTATGGCGTTTTGGCCAATGTTATGGCGATGCCGATTTTAACATTCATTGTGATGCCGTGCGCGATGTTGGCGCTTGCGTTGATGCCGTTTGGGCTTGAGGGCTGGGCGCTGGCGGTGATGGCTTGGGGGGCGGACCAGATTTTAAGCGTTGCGCATTTTGTGTCGGGATTGGATGCGGCGCACGTGTCTATGCCCGCGATGCCGTTTTGGGCGCTGCTTAGTTTTGTTGTGGGTGGCCTTGTCTTGTGTTTATGGCGCGGGGCGCTTCGATGGCTTGGTTTGCTGGGCGTTTTTATCGCGTTTGTGATTTACGGCGCCGCGCCGAGGCCTGATGTGATTATTGCTGCGGATCATGATATTTGGGCCTATATTTTTGCTGCGGATAAGTCTGGGGATGGCTCTGAGGATAGGGCGCTGCCGACGTTGTTGAGTGGTCATGATGAGATGTTTGTATCAACGATGATGCGCGCGAAGTTTGAGCGTGATAACTGGACGCGCATGGTGGGTGCTGCAAAATCAGATGTCCAGCATTGGCGCCAAGCAGGAGAAGAACTGTCTTGTGATGAATTTGCGTGCCGTTTGCGCGTTCGGGGCGTGCCAGTGAGTTTTGTCTATGCGAAGGAAGTTTTGCCTGAAGAATGTGCGTGGGCAAGGGTTTTGGTGACACGCCGTGCGGTACGACGATTTGAGTGCGCGTCTGAGTATGTTATTGATTATTGGGCTGTGCGCAGTGGCGGGGCGCATTCTGTATATGTGCGGGCGCCGGATGATATTGTCGTGCGCCGTGCACTGTCGCCAGAGAGGCGGCGTTTGTGGCGTGGCTTAGATAAATAACCTGCGTGATTAGTGGTATGTGCGCATGAGGCCGACAAGGCGGCCTTGGATTTGAACGCGATGTGGTTCAAGCACTTGTGGCTCGTAACTGTCGTTTTCTGGTTCCAGTATGATTTTATTGCCAGCGCGGCGCAGACGTTTCAGGGTCACTTCTTCGCCGTCAACCAGTGCGACGATAATGGTGCCAACGGGCGCGTTGTCGCAGCGCTCGATAATAACGGTGTCGCCATCATGAATGCCAGCAAGGATCATGGAATCGCCATCAACAGTCAGGGCGTATGTTTCCCCGCGCGCGGAGGCGAGGTCTGTTGGGATGTGAACAAGATTGACTTCGTCGCGGATGGCTTCGATGGGTGTGCCTGCCGCAATTTTTCCGTGCAGAGGCACAGAGATAAATTCGCCGCTCATATCTGGTGCGTTGTTATTTGCAACAGGGGCAGGGGCAGGTTTCGGTGTGGCTTCTTCGGGCAGGCGGATGATTTTGAGGGCACGCGCGCGGTGCGGCAAGCGTTCGATATAGCCACGTTCAACCAGGGCAGAGATAAGGCGGTGGATCCCTGATTTCGATTTCAGGTTCAGGGCGTTTTTCATTTCCTCGAATGACGGGGCGATGTCCGAGCCATCCATATGTTCGTGAATATAAAGGAGAAGGTCGCGTTGTTTGCGTGTTAGCATTCTTTTTTTTACCGTAACTTTGAAAATGTATGAACACTTTTTGTTCTATATATATTCACGGTTTGTGTCAAGTTTGTTTTGCTATTTACCGCGCAGGCTTTGTAATGCGGCGCCTATGTCGTTTTGGCGCATCATGCTCTCGCCGATGAGGAAACTGTGATAGCCGTGATTTTGCAGCGCACAAAGTGTTGCATGATCTTTAAGGCCGCTTTCGGCGACTTTAACGGCGCTGTCTGGGATTTGTGATGACAGATCAATGCTGGTCTGCACATCGACGTCCAGTGTTTTGAGGTTGCGGTTATTGACACCAATCATGTGTGGTGAAAATTTGAGCGCGCGGTGGAGCTCTTCCTCGTTATGGATTTCAATCAGTGCGTCCATGCCTAAATCTGTTGCAAGTGCATAAAGGTCTTGTGCAAGCGCGTCATCCAGCGCCGCCATGATGATCAGGATACAATCTGCGCCCATTGCCCGCGATTCATAGATTTGATAGGGATCGACCATAAAATCTTTGCGTAGCATAGGCAGGGTCGATACAGCGCGCACCTGTTTAAAGATTGCATCACTGCCTTGAAAATAGGGCGCATCAGTTAGGACTGAAAGGCATGCCGCGCCATTGTCTTCGTAAGTGATGGCGATATCTTCGGGGTTGAAGTCTTCGCGAATGACGCCTTTGCTGGGGCTGGCCTTTTTGACTTCGGCGATGATAGCGGGAAAATCCTTGGCGCGCAGTGCGTTGATAAAGCCAAGCGGCGCAGGCGCGGCGTTGATCTTGCTTTTGATCTCAGCAAGGGGTGCAATCGCCTTTTGTTGCGCGACATGGGTGCGCTTTTTTGCGCAAATTTCATCGAGGACATTAGTCATTGATTGCCATATCCTTTATTTCGGGGTGCGTTTCATGGTCAAGGCGTGTGATTGCAATGTAATCTTTAAACAGTTCATAGGCATCGCCGCTATCGATGGCGGCGGCGGCCTTGGTGATGGCGTCGGTTAGGGTGATTTCTGGGTCGTGCAGGTTTATCACAGCTGCGGTGTTTGCTAGTACAATATCGCGGTATGCACCTGTTTTGCCTTCGAGCAGGGCGCGCAATGCCACTGCGTTGTCTTCTGGTGATCCGCCGATAATGTCATCCATTTTGTGCGTTTTAAGGCCAAAATCATCAGGCGTGAGTGTGCCCTCGGTAATGGTGCCTTCTTCGTCAAGGCGCGCGAAATGTGTTTCTGCACTGATGCTGATTTCATCAAGTCCGTCTGCGCCGTGAACGATAAGGGCGCGTTTTGATCCCAATCGTTTTAGAACCTCGGCAAATGTGCGGGTGAGTTTTTTGTCGTAAACGCCGATAAGCTGTATGCGGGCCTTCGCCGGATTAGCAAGGGGGCCAAGCAGGTTAAAGATGGTCCGTTTGCCGATTTCTTTGCGTACGGCGGCAACATGGCGCATTGCTGGGTGGTAATTCGGCGCCATAAAGAAGGCGAAGTTAAGTGCCTTGATTGCGTAGGCAATATTGCGGATGTCTGCATCAAGGTTAACGCCGAGGACCTCAAGGACATCTGCCGCACCGGATTTAGAGCTTGAAGCGCGGTTGCCATGCTTAACCATAGGGACGCCGCAAGCTGCGGCAATAATGGAAACGGCGGTTGAGACGTTGTATGTGCCCTTTGCATCACCGCCCGTGCCGCAGCAATCCACTGCGCCGTAGGGTGATTGCATGCCAATGGCCTTCTCGCGCATGACCTTGGCCGCAGCAGTGATTTCATCGATGTTTTCGCCCTTATCGCTTAGCGCTATGAGGAAGATTAGCAAATCATCGTGAGAAACGTC
This sequence comes from Micavibrio sp. UBA6929, assembly GCA_002448815.1. Classification (GTDB taxonomy): domain Bacteria; phylum Pseudomonadota; class Alphaproteobacteria; order Micavibrionales; family Micavibrionaceae; genus UBA6929. The sequence goes on along the minus strand of DKAJ01000012.1, from coordinate 319,414 downwards.
GCCAGACATGATGGCGTTCATTGCTGCGATCATTTGGTCTTCGCTGAGTGATTGGCCGTTTTGAAGGGTTTTTATGCAGGTGTTAATCATTGTTATGAATATAAGTGGGGGTTACTTCGTTGTGTTGATGAAATTTTGCAAAAGCGTGTGGCCATGCTCGGTTGCGATGCTTTCTGGGTGGAACTGTACGCCGCAAATGGGCAGGGTTTTGTGCTGAACCCCCATGATGATGCCGTCTTGTGTTTGTGCGGTGACCTCTAGGCAATCTGGGCAGGTGTCTTTTTCAATCACAAGAGAGTGATAGCGCGCAATTGTATAAGGCGAGGGGATATCCGCGAATAGCCCTGTTTGCGAATGGGTGATCTCAGATGTTTTTCCGTGTAGCGGCGCAGTTTGTACGATTTTGCCGCCAAAGGCCTGTCCGATAGTTTGATGGCCAAGACAAACACCAAGTAGCGGAATGTTGTGCTTGGCCGCCGCGGCAACAGTTGCAAGGCAAATGCCTGCATGGTCGGGGTCGCTAGGGCCAGGGGATAAGACTATGCCGCTTGGTTCGCGGGACAAGACTTCGTCCACCGTGATCTTGTCGTTGCGGTGGATTTCAAGCGTGCATCCCAAATCACCCAGATATTGGGCGATGTTGTAAGTAAAGCTGTCATAGTTATCAATAAGAATAATCATCGCATTTCTTATAATGCATGGCGTTTGTGTGCTTCAAGCTTTATTGTTTGGAATCATGGTATTGCGTTATAGAAAACCGCATGGAAATGCGAAGAAAACCTTGCTGATCGTTGGTATTGGCGGTTTTTTAATGTTGATGATTGATTTGTTCTTTTTGGGCGGAATCAATTATATACGCTTTCCATCGTCGTCGGGCAGCTTTGATATTGTTGAATCGTATGTGCCTGTTCCCGTTGAAGATTATTTTAACTTGCCGCCTGAGGCTGTTAACGCGCCCTTGCCTGTGGTTGAGGATATGCTCTCCCCTGAAGATGTGCCAGAGCAAGATAAGGCGGAGCCTGACGCCGCGCTTGAGATTGTGCCGTCTGCTCCATCGCCAGAGCATGCAGATATAGATATATTAAAGTGGCAAGAGTATGCCGCCGCCTTTGAGCCTGCCGCTGGCAACAGTAAGGCCAAGGTGATTATTATTATTGATGATATGGGGCTGAGTAAGGCACGATCATCTGCCGTTGCCGCCTTACCCGCGCCCTTAACACTGGCGTATTTGCCGTATGCGCCGCATGTGCGTAAGCAAGCTGCAACAGCGCGCGCTTTGGGACATGAGCTGATGATCCATACGCCAATGGAGCCCATGAGCGCAGATCAAGATCCAGGGCCGATGGCTTTGATGGATGAGATGAGCGCAGAGCAAGTTGATGAAAATCTGAAGAAAATCTTCGCAAGCTTTGATGGTTATATCGGCATTAATAATCATATGGGCAGTAAGCTCACCCAAAATTCACGCATCATGCATCAGGTCATGCAAGCCTTAAAAGAAAAGGGGCTTGTGTTTATTGACTCGAAAACGATTAGCAGCTCTGTCGCGGCTGATATTGCTGCGGAAGAGGGGATCTACTATGCGCAGCGTGATGTTTTTCTTGATCATGAAGAAACGGTTGAATTTGTGATGGGTGCGCTTGAGAAACTGGAAGCTATCGCACATCGAAAAGGATATGCCATTGCCATTGGTCATCCAAAGGATGTGACGATAGAGGCCTTGCAAAAATGGTTGCCGACGCTGGATGAAAAGGGGCTAGAGCTTGCGCCTGTTAGCGTTGTTTTGAGCGTTCAATCGCAAGTTGCGCAGCGCTAATAACGGCTTTGGCCTTGTTAACAGATTCTTGATATTCGAATTCTGGGTCGCTGTCGGCGACAACGCCGCCGCCGGCCTGCACATAGACTTTGCCATCTTTGACAAGCGCGGTGCGCAGTGCGATGCAGGTGTCGATATCGCCATGCGCCGAGAAATAACCAATTGATCCTGCGTATGTTTTGCGCTGGTTGACTTCAAGTTCATCGATGATTTCCATGGCGCGAATTTTTGGCGCGCCGCTGACTGTGCCTGCGGGGAATCCTGAGAAAAAGGCGTCGATGGAATCTTTGTCCGCAGACAGGCGGCCTTCAACGTTGGATACAATGTGCATAACGTGTGAATAACGTTCGATTATGAAGCGATCTGTGACATTTACGCTGCCATATTCACTGATACGTCCAACATCGTTGCGCCCGAGGTCGAGGAGCATTAAATGCTCGGCGCATTCTTTTTCGTCTGCCAGTAATTCTTCGGCGAGTGCTTTGTCCTCTGCGGGGGTTGCGCCGCGTTTGCGTGTTCCGGCGATCGGGCGGATTGTTACGGTGTTATCACGCACGCGCACCAGAACTTCGGGGCTGGACCCGACAAGAGCAAAGCCGTTTAAGTTAAGGTGGAACAAAAACGGTGATGGATTCAGGCGGCGCAAGGCACGATAGAGATCAAATGAAGGCAGGTCGAAAGGGACCTCGAAGCGTTGTGCGATAACGCCCTGAAAGATCTCACCTTGTTTGATGTATTCAATTGTTTGATCGATGGCCTTTAGATATGTGGGTTTGTCAGTATTGGATACAGGCGTTAGGGGCTGGGTAATGTTACTGCGTGCGCTCAGCAGGCTTTCATTGATGCGCGCACCTAACTTATCCACGATTTTATCCAGATCGCCTTTAATTTCTAAAAGAGCTTCTGAAGCGGTTTTTTGCGTATTGTCCACATGGTTATACACAGGCTTTGCAAGGCAAATCATGTTTTTGACATTGTCGAAGATCACTAATGTTTGCGGACGAATTAAAATGGCATCAGGAACATTCAGGTCATCAGGGTTGTTGTTTGGGATGTCCTCGATCCAGCGGATTGTGTCGTAGCCTAAATAGCCAAACAAGCCTGAAACCGCCATTGGCGGCAGGTCAGCAGGCAGTTCGGCGTCAATATGGCATGCCTGTATATAGGCGCGCAAAGACTGTAATGGTGTCTTAGTGTCCTGAGAGGTGGTGCCATTTTGTGTGATTGTCGTGGTTGTTGACGCGTTATCATGTGACCAGACCATATCAGGGGCAAAGCCAATAATTGAATAACGCCCAAGTGTTTGTCCGCCTTCGACAGATTCTAAAAGGAAACTGTAATCTTCCTGACCGCAGAGCTTAAGATACGCTGAAACAGGGGTTTCTAAATCCCCTTCGATCCAGCGATAATACACCTGTGTTTTAGCGCTGTCGTAGGTGTGGATGAAATCTGTATCAGATGTGGATAGGCTGTGCATAAGTTTTGAAATGCCTTGGTGTATAAGGGTTTAATAAAATTCGCTGTTATCCCCATAGATGCGATTCAGCAAGTCATAATTGATCAGCGCAGGTGTTTTACTGTGCATGTCCTCGAGGATAGTGGCGAGGGCTTCTTCGCTGGCGCTATCTTTGATGGCGCTGTGCAGGGTTTTATAGGCGCTGCTTTGGCGCACTGTGTCTGTGATTTGCGGGATGTTGACGTTTGTAACGTTAATAATCGTTGCGCCGCCTTCGATTTGCGTAATCAGATATGTGCCAGGCTGCGCGGTGAAGGCCATGTTTACGGCGCCTTTAGGGAAGGGCGCAAGGGCTTTGCCGCGTTGCAAGCCTTCTGCGTTGCGGTAATTGCGTTTTTGCGTGTCGGCATATGTTTCAAAGGATATGCCTTCTTCTTCTAATTGGCGTTTGACGTCTTCGGCGCGTTGCAGCGTTAAGGTGTGCTGTTGCTCTTTCTTCCAGCGTTCAATGAGTTGTGTTTTGACCTTTTCAAACGGGTGGTAGTCTTGAGGCTGCATCGCGTTGACGCGCACTGCGGCGAATTGTGCGCCGTCAAATTCCAGTGCCATTGATGTTTGCCCGATATCCAGTGCGAAGGCTTCTTCGGCGATTTGAGGCAGATTTTGTGTGATGAGCTTTGGCAACTTGATTTCATCGCCAAGCAACTGGCCTGATGTGCCAATTTGCGGGATGGTGTACGTTTTAATGGCGACTTCTGATGCGATATCTTCGGCAGACAGACCAGATGCGGCAAGGTCTTCCAGTTTTTCAACGCGTGCATATTTCTCGTCCAAAATCGCAACGGCATCCAAAGATGTGTCTTTTTTCAGGTCGCTGTCATCAAGTAAGAAAACCTGAATTTCGCGTGTTTCGGGGATTTTATATGTTTCGCGCAGTGTATCATAGTAGTGCTGAAGCGTGGCATCGTCAGGTGTTTCGATATCCATTTCTGTGTCATGGAATTTCAGGTATTCGATGTCGCGGCTTTCATTTTGGAATTGGTATAGGCCATCAATAATGCTGGGGTTGATTTTTGCAGCGCCTGCGGCAACGGCATCGGTGATGAGCGTGTTTTTCATCTCATCGCGAATGGCGTCTTCGAATTGCTTTTCAGTCAGACCTTGGTTGCGCAAAATTTGACGCAAGATGTCTTCGGGGCGCTGTCCATCGGTGCTAAGCGGTTTGATAAGTTTTGCAATGTGGGCGGCCACGCGTGGTTGGTCGATAGCGATTCCTGTATCTGTGGCAAGGTTGTTTAAGAGTACTTTGCGGATTTCGCCTGCGATAATTTGGTTCATGTATCCCATTTTATAGGCATCTTTGGGTGCGATCCCAACGGGCGCTAACTGTCTGCGTACTTCGCGATCGAAATCGGTGATAGGAACAGTTTCGCCATCAATTTTGATGACATTGTTTGATCCAGTGCCTGTGCGGAAGAAACCTCCAATATCCATTAAGGCTAGTCCAGCAACGGCCAAGACAAGAAATCCAAAGAGGATAAACTTACCGATTCCACCACTTGCTGTATCGCGGAGCACTTTCATTACCATGTTTTTTGTTCCTTTTGCCTTCAATTGCTTGATTTTCTTATAGGGCTTTGCGGTAATAGGGGCAAGCCCAATTAGTGAAGGAAGTTTTTATACATGTTAAAGAAATTAATCGCAGGCAACTGGAAGATGAACCTGGACTATCAGGGCGTTGATGCGTTGATGGATGATTTGGTCGAGCAATTAAGCCCAGAAACATTAGAGCGCGCGGATATCGCAATTTGCCCGCCTGCGCTTTATTTGTCGCGTGCGCTTGAGCGCGCTCAGCAAGCGGAAATCTCTTTGGGGGCGCAAGATTGTGCGGATCAGGATAATGGTGCGTATACAGGGCAGGTATCTGCGGCGATGCTGGCGGATGCGGGATGTTCGTATGTTATTGTTGGTCATTCCGAGCGCCGCGAATATAATGGCGAGAGTAATGCGGCTGTGAAGGCAAAGGCGCAAAAGGCGATTGCGCATGTATTAACGCCAATTATTTGTGTGGGCGAAAGTGATGCGCAGCGCGCCGCGGGCCAGGCAGAGGCCGTTGTTGGGCAGCAATTAAAAGAAAGTCTGCCTGATAATGCCGAGCAGGGCAGTGACATCGTTATCGCGTATGAACCTGTTTGGGCGATTGGTACGGGCAACGTTGCCAGCGAAGATGATGTGCAGGCCATGCATGCCTTTATATATAAGCAACTTTCCGAGCGATTTGATGATCCTGAAAATGTACGCATTTTGTATGGAGGTTCGATGAAGCCAGAAAACGCGGCAGGGTTGCTGGCCTTACCGCATGTCGATGGCGGTTTAATTGGCGGTGCAAGTTTAAAAGCAGAATCGTTTCTTTCTATTGCATCTTGCGCATGAAGTGATTATAAGGTCTTTCCATGGAATCAGTAATCTTAGTTATTCATCTGTTTTTGGCGCTGGCCATTATTGGGCTTGTGCTTTTGCAACGTTCTGAAGGCGGCGGTCTTGGTATCGGCGGTGGCGGCGGTGGCCTTGGCAACCTTGCTAGCGCTCAAGGCACGGCAAATGCGCTGACCCGCATTACAGGATTTTGCGCGGCAGGCTTTTTTGTGACAAGTTTGCTTTTGGGCATCTTGGCATCGAATAGCTCTAAGGGGCCAAGTTTACTTGAATCTGTTTCTCAGGCGACGCCTGCAATTGTGGACGAAATCAAAGAAACAGATGACGTAGTGGCTCCAATGATGGATAACGAAGATAGTGAAGTAGAAACCCCTTCGAATGCCGCTGAACCGGTGGCCCCGATTACGACGGAATAAAATGACTAGATTTATATTTATGACAGGCGGCGTTGTTTCCTCTTTAGGAAAGGGCCTCGCCTCCGCTGCGCTTGCGGCACTTTTGCAGGCACGTGGTTATTCAGTGCGTTTGTGTAAAATGGACCCATATTTGAATGTGGATCCCGGCACGATGAGCCCGTTTCAGCACGGTGAAGTGTTTGTGACGGACGATGGTGCGGAAACAGACCTTGATTTAGGTCACTATGAGCGTTTTACGGGCGTTCCTGCACGTCAGTCAGATAACGTGACGACAGGCCGTATTTATACCGATGTTCTTGCGCGCGAGCGTAAAGGTGAATATTTGGGCGCGACTATTCAGGTTGTTCCGCATATTACAAATGAGATTCAAGATTTTATCCGCGCTAAAGATGGCTCGGCTGATTTTGTGCTGGTTGAGATCGGCGGCACGGTTGGTGATATTGAAAGCTTGCCTTTCCTTGAGGCTATCCGTCAGTTTGGTAACGAGGTTGGCCGCGAGCGCGCCTTGTTTGCCCATATGACGCTTATTCCATATATTCCTGCGGCGGGTGAGCTTAAAACCAAGCCAACGCAGCACTCGGTCAAAGAATTGATGAGCTACGGCATTCGTCCGCGCGTATTACTTTGCCGCGCTGACCGCGAGATTTCAGAAGAAGAGCGTAATAAAATCGCCCTATTTTGTAATATCGACAACAGCAGCGTTATTCCTGCTCTTGATGTGAAGTCGATTTATGAAGTGCCTTTGACGTATCATGCGGCAGGTCTTGATAATGAAGTGATGAAGCATTTCAATTTGCCTGTTGAGCCTGGCCCAGATCTTAGCACTTGGGAAGAGATTGTTCACCGTGTGAAGGAGCCTGAGCATAAGGTTAAGGTTGCGATCGTTGGTAAATATATCAGTTTGACGGACAGTTATAAGTCATTGAACGAAGCCCTAATTCATGGCGGCATTGCTAATAATGCGAAGGTTGAACTGAAGTTTATTGAGGCTGAAGCCTTTGAAAAGGACGATGAAGATTTGGCCGCGCACTTGCGTGATTGCCATGCGATTTTGGTGCCGGGTGCGTTTGGTTCTCGCGGTGCTGAGGGTAAAATTAAGGCCGTTCAGTATGCGCGCGAGCATAAAATTCCATATTTTGGTATTTGCTTTGGTATGCAGATGGCTGTGATTGAGGCTGCGCGTCATCAGTGCGGCATTACAGGTGCGAACTCGACAGAATTTGGTCCGTGTGAGGTGCCTTTGATTGGTTTGATGACGGAATGGATTGCCGATGATGGCAGTGTTCATCAGCGCACGGAGGAAACGGACCTTGGCGGGACAATGCGTTTGGGCGCGTATCCTGCGAAATTGGTTGAAGGATCACGCGTTGCAGAGATTTACGGCGCAACAGATATCGAAGACCGCCACCGTCACCGTTATGAGGTGAATATTGCTTATAAAGAGCAATTGGAAGAGGCGGGTTTGATTTTCTCAGGCTTGTCACCAGATGGTAAGTTGCCAGAGATCGTTGAGCGCCAAGATCACCCATGGTTTGTTGGGGTTCAGTTCCACCCAGAGCTTAAATCCAAGCCATTTGATCCGCATCCATTGTTCATTTCATTTATTGAGGCCGCAGTAAAACAAAGCGGATTGGTATAGGTATGACGACAAAGACACTTAATCTTGCAGGTTTTGAGATCGCAAATGATAAGCCGTTCTTCCTTATGGCGGGGCCTTGTCAGATTGAAAGTTTGCAACATACGCAAGACATGTGCGGGGCGCTCAAAGAGATTACAACGCGCCTTGGCATTCCGTTTGTTTATAAATCATCTTTTGATAAGGCAAACCGTACGTCACTGAACGCGCAGCGCGGCGTTGGTATTGATAAGGGGCTTGAGATTTTTACGCAGATCAAAAAAGAATTTGATGTGCCTGTTGTGACCGATATTCATTTGCCTGAACAGTGCGCAGAGGTTGGCGCGGTTTGCGATATTTTGCAAATTCCGGCCTTTTTGTGTCGCCAGACAGATTTGCTGATCGCTGCGGCGGAGACTGGCCGCATTATCAATGTGAAAAAAGGTCAGTTCCTGGCACCGTGGGATATGGCCAAGGTTGCAGAGAAGCTTGCCGCGAGTGGTAATGAGAATATTATGCTGTGCGAGCGTGGAGCGAGCTTTGGTTACAATACGCTTGTTTCTGATATGCGCAGTTTGCCGACAATGGCGAAGACAGGTTATCCGGTTGTGTATGATGCGACGCACAGTGTACAGCAGCCAGGCGGCCTTGGCGGGTCAAGCGGCGGTGACCGTACAATGGTGCCCGTTCTTGCGCGCGCGGCTGTTGCCGTTGGCGTGGCAGGTCTTTTCATGGAAACGCATGAAGATCCTGACAGCGCCCCATCAGATGGCCCGAATATGGTGCCGCTCAGCGAGATGGAAGAGCTTCTCTCTACGCTGATAAAGTTTGATAAAATCGCAAAATCATAGTATTATATAAAGGTGCGAGAGTATTTCGCGCGTGATTTTACGTGTTTAAGCAGGAGGCTTAGTTTTTACCATGGCAATTGCCGGTGCATCCCAATATAAAACTGCGGCGATTTTGGCGAACCAAAACGGTACGATTGGTGCGACCACTGGTAATGGTATTATCTCTAGCCTTGGCACAGTTGATATTCTTGATATTGGGCGCAGTTTAACAGGAGATAATGGCATTGGCTTATCGGGTAATGCACGCTCGCTGAACAAGCAGTTTTTAGAATCCTCATCCTCGACATTTAATACGATCTTTTCACTTGGCGTGGCGGGTACATCGTCGATTGAAGGTTTGCAAACGCAGATTTCTGCCTTGCGGTCTTCGATGTCGGAAAGTCAGCTCTCGCGCGAGGTTCGTGGTCAGCTTTACGATAGTGATGCATAAGCGCCATAAAGTTGCGCGCAGCCCCTAGATTTTTCCGATCAGTATGCTAGAAAATCCCTGTAATTTTTATTTGAGGGATTTTTCTATTATGACAGCTATTATTGATATTAACGCGCGCCAAATTCTGGATAGTCGCGGTAACCCAACAGTTGAAGTTGATGTTTTACTGGAAAGCGGTGCTTTTGGCCGTGCGGCGGTGCCGTCTGGTGCGTCGACAGGTGCCTACGAGGCGGTTGAACTTCGTGATGGTGATAAAGACATCTATGGCGGTAAGGCCGTTTCTAAGGCCGTTGAAAACGTCAATACTGTGATTGCAGATGCAATTCTTGGTTTAGATGCGTCCGAGCAAATGTATATCGACCAAGTTTTACTTGAGGTTGATGGCACTGAAAACAAGGCAAAGCTTGGCGCGAATGCAATTTTGGGCGTTTCACTCGCCGTGGCGCGCGCATCGGCTGAAGCCGTTGGTTTGCCGCTTTACCGTTATGTTGGCGGTGCGTATTCACATGTGTTGCCAACGCCGATGATGAATATTTTAAACGGCGGCGCGCACGCAGATAATCCCGTTGATATTCAGGAATTCATGATTATGCCGATTGCGGCGCAGGATTATACATCTGGCCTGCGCGCGGGTGCGGAAATTTTCCATGCCTTGAAAAAGCAGCTTTCAAATGCTGGTTTGAACACAAATGTTGGTGATGAAGGTGGTTTCGCGCCAGCGGTTAAATCATCGGAAGAGGCGCTTGATTTCATTATGAAATCGATTGAGGCGGCTGGTTATAAACCTGGCTCTGAGATTGCTATTGCCCTTGATGCTGCAGCGACGGAATTCCACAAAGACGGTAAATATAACCTTGCCGGCGAAGGTAAGGTTTTGGGATCGGACGAGATGGTGCGGTACTATGAAGATCTTTGTGCGCGTTATCCAATCGTATCGATTGAAGATGGCCTTGATGAAGATGATTGGCAGGGCTGGGCTGCGCTAACGCAGGCGATCGGCCATAAGGTGCAGCTTGTCGGTGATGATTTGTATGTGACAAATGCCAAGCGTTTGCAACGCGGTATCGACGAAAAGGCGGGTAATGCCGTTCTTGTGAAAGTTAACCAAATCGGCACGTTGACCGAGACTTTGCAAACCATTGAAAATGCCAAGAAGGCAGGCTTTGGCGTTGTTCTTTCACATCGCTCGGGCGAGACAGAGGATTCAACAATTGCGGATTTGGCGGTTGCGACGAATGCTGGTCAAATTAAAACAGGGTCTTTGTCACGTTCTGATCGTATGGCGAAATATAATCAGCTTTTACGCATTGAAGAAGAACTTGGCCCAATGGCGCAATATTGCGGACGTGGTTTCTTGCGTAAATAAGCCTGATACATATTCCTATTAAATAAAGCGCCCAGTGACGAATGATGTGACTGGGCGCTTTTGTATGTGGGATTTTTCGCGTGAAGAAGGCAATAAAAAAGACCGCAGATATATGCGGCCTTTTTCTTAATGTGTTGTGATAATCGATAAAGATTAACGACGGATGCCCAAGCGCTCGATCAAAGTCTTGTAGCGTGCTTCGTCTTTTTTCTTAAGGTAATCCAAAAGTTTACGACGTTTAGCAACCATTGCTAGTAGACCGCGGCGGCTGTGGAAGTCTTTTTTGTGAACTTGCATGTGCTCAGACAGTTCGTTGATGCGGCTTGTTAGGATCGCCACTTGAACTTCTGGAGAACCAGTATCGTTCTTGTCAGTTTGGTATTCTTTAATAACGTCTTGTTTTGTTTTTGCTTCTAGCGACATCATATACTCCTATTGGTTGTCGATATTAAAAACGCGAACAGGTTTAATCTGTGCCTTGTCCAGAATAACCAGTGCAACAGGTTTGTTATCAAACGTTGCAAGGATTTCTGTGCCCTGATCTAAGCCGTCTAAACGGTGAAAATCAGTTTTCGAGACAAAGGATAAAGCCCGTCCATTTTTCAGCAAAGCCTTTTCTTGCTGGGTGATTGGAAGAGCCAGGATGTCGTCCAGCGCACTTTCAATCGGTAGCAAGGCATCGCCAAGTGCCGCACTATCGTGCATTTCTTCTAGGATTGCAAGTGAAATTGCATCTTTTTCCGAAAAACAGCCCACCGCCGTGCGGCGCAGCATCGAGACATAACCGCACGTGCCTAAAGACAGGGCTAAATCGCGGGCGAGCGAGCGCACATACGTACCTTTGCCGCAGATCATGCGCAGTGTTGCGTGATCTGTTTGTGTATCTAAAACGTCAAGGCTTTCGATGAAGACTTTGCGTGATTTGATTTCGACGTCTTGGCCTGCACGGGCAAGGTCATAGGCGCGCTGTCCATTGATTTTGATGGCGGAGAATTGCGGCGGTGTTTGCTCGATTTCTCCAAGGAATGCGGGCAGGGCATTCGTGATTTGTTCAGACGTTGGGCGTACATCAGATGAAGCAATCACGTCACCTTCGGCGTCATCGGTGCTGCGTTGCTGCCCCCATGTGACGGTGAATTCATATGTTTTAATGGCGTCTTGGATAAAGGGGATGGTTTTTGTGGCCTCGCCCATTGCGATGGGCAAAATGCCTGTGGCAAGCGGGTCTAGTGTGCCCGCGTGGCCGATTTTTTGCGGACTGTATAGACGGCGCAATTTGCCAATCGCCTGCGTTGATGTCAGGCCAAGGGGCTTGTCCAGATTAATCCAGCCATTGACGGGATTGCCTTTGCGTTTACGGCCCATGAGTGCCTATTCCGGATCTTTGATTTCGTCGAGTAACTGGTTGATGCGCTGCGAGTTTTCAAAGCTATCGTCTGGTTTGAAAGCAATGCGCGGTGTGAATTTCATGCTCATCTGGCGGCCAATCTCTTTTTGGAAGACATGGCTTTCCTCGTTTAATGCATGAATTGCGGCCTGAATGTCTTGGTCGAGCAAACTGACGACATAAGCGGTTGCTTGGCGCATGTCAGGGGAAGGGCGTACCTCGGTCACGGTCAGCATTGCAACATTGCCCAAATCAGGATGTTGCAAACTGCCGCGCTGAAGTGTCTCAGCAATAATGTGCTTGAGCTGCTCCCCAACGCGGAGCTGCCGTTGTGATGGGCCGGCTTGCGTGTTTTTGTGACGTGACATGGTTTTTCTTACTATTTAAGCTCGCGTGTTTCTTCGATGATGTCGAAACATTCGATAACATCGTTTGCTTTGATGTCATCATAGTTTTCAAACGCCATACCGCATTCGGTGCCTTCTTTGACTTCTGGCACTTCGTCTTGGAAACGTTTCAGTGTCTTGAGCATACCTTCGTGAATAACAACGTCATCACGCAATAGGCGCACTTTAGATCCACGTTTAACGAAGCCTTCGCTGACCATACAGCCTGCAACTTTACCAACTTTGGTGATGTTGAAGACTTCTTGGATTTTCGCTTGGCCGATATATTCTTCGCGTTGAATTGGGTCAAGCATACCGCCAAGGATAGAGCGTGCATCGTCAATGACGTTATAGATGACGTTGTAGTATTGAATGCGAACGCCTTCTTGTTCTGCCAGTGTGCGTGCCTGTGCATTGGCGCGTACGTTAAAGCCGATAATCAGCGCACCAGCAGAGCGAGCAAGCGTTACATCAGATTCTGTGATGCCGCCAACGGCGTTGTGTAGAACCTTGATTGCGATGCCTTCGTTTTCCTCTTCCATTTTAGCAAGAGAACTTGCAATAGCTTCGCTAGAGCCGTGAACATCAGCCTTGATAATCACGTTCAACGTTGTTTTCTCGCCTTCCTGACGAAGAAGAAGGATGTCATCCATTGTTGTGCGGCCCTTAACAGCAAGCGCTGCGGCGGCATCTTTCGCCTTTTTCTGACGATATTCTGCAACTTCGCGTGCGCGCTGCTCATCAGGTGCGACGTCAAAGCTATCACCGGCTTGTGGTGTGCCATTGATACCGAGGATCTCAACAGGCTGGCCTGGTGTTGCTTCTTTGACGTTTTTGCCATGGTCATTGATGATAGCGCGAACTTTACCAAACTCGGCGCCAGCAACAAATGTATGACCAATTTTCAGTGTTCCTTTTTGGAT
>DKAJ01000012.1:79055-306038 GCA_002448815.1 Micavibrio sp. UBA6929 | reverse complement strand
AATTTTCAGTGTTCCTTTTTGGATCAAAACAGTCGCAACAGAGCCACGGCCTTTTTCGACCTTTGTTTCAATGATATAGCCGTGAGCCTCGCGGTTAGGGTTGGCTGTAAGCTCGAGCATTTCAGATTGCAGCAAGATAGCTTCTTCCAGTTTGTCGAGGCCAATTTTTTGCTTAGCTGAGATTTCAACGCACTGCACGTCGCCGCCCATGTCTTCGATGACGACTTCATGTTGTAACAAGTCTTGCTTAACCTTTTGCGGGTTGGCATCAGGCAAATCAATTTTGTTGATGGCAACGATCAGGGGAACACCTGCGGCTTTGGCGTGGTTAATTGCCTCGATCGTTTGTGGCATAATGCTATCCTCGGCAGATACGATGATAATAACGATATCTGTAACATTCGCGCCGCGTGAACGCATTTCTGTAAATGCGGCGTGACCCGGAGTGTCGAGGAAAGTGATCTTGTTGCCAGATGGCATTGTGACTTGGTATGCGCCGATATGCTGCGTAATGCCGCCAGCCTCGCCAGCAACCACGTCACTTTTACGGAAGGCATCAAGCAATGATGTTTTACCGTGGTCAACGTGACCCATGATCGTCACAACTGGTGCGCGCGGCATTAGGTCCTCGGCGGAATCTTCGATCCCTTCGATGCCGACTTCGATGTCTGCATCTGTCACGCGGCGGATTTTATGGCCAAACTCTTCGATGATCAGCTCTGCCGTGTCAGCGTCAATTGATTGTGCAGATGTTGCCATCACGCCCATTTTCATGAGCGCCTTGATAACTTCTTTCGCAGGTTCAGTCATACGGTTGGCAAGTTCACCAACAGTAATGGTTTCAGGTACAATAACGTCACGTACGATTTTGACCGTTTCAATTGGCGTTTTATTTGCCATGCGTGCTTTTTCACGGGCGCGTTTTTGCGCAGCCAAAGATGGGCCGCGGTCGCGTTCATAGTCACGGTTGATCGCCTGTGTCACAGTTAAGCGGCCAGAGCGTTTTTTGTCAGTTGTTGGTTTTTTAGGTTGCGCCGCATTGTTATCTTCGTACGCTTTTTTCATGCGTTCGCGATAGCTTGGCTTATGGCGGTCATTGTCTGTTTCTTTTGGCGGAACAGGCACATCAGCAGGAGAAACAGCTTGCTCTTTGGCGGCTTTCTCAGCAGCAGCTCTCTTCTCTTCTTTTTCCTTTTTAGCCTCAGTAACTTTCTTGCTTTCGATGACCTTGTCTTCTTGGTCTTTTTTGATTTTTTGCTCGATCGTTACGCGGCGTGGAAGGGCGCTTTTCGGTGCATTTTCTTTTGCTTGCTGCAAAATGCGTGCTTTTGCTTCTAGCTCTGCTTTCGAAGGGCCGCTTGTAGCAGGTTTGTCCGCAGGCTTCGCCGCAGCAGTGCCCGCAGTCGATGAAGACCGCTTGCGGCGCACTTCAACGGCAACAGAACTTGATCCGGCCGAAGGTTTGCTTCCGCCAGATCCACCTTTGAGGCTGAGTGTGCCTTTACCAAGGGTTAGCTTTTTGCTCTTGCCCTCGTCTTTAGGTGTGTCTTGTTTTTTGTCTTTGTTTGCTTCGCTCATAAGCGGCCTTTCACGTTTTTTTAGTTTTGCAATTCTGTGTTATGTCGGAGGAGGGCTTAGCCTTCCGCCGCAGCAGGTTGCGCTTCGGGTTCATCGAACCAGTGGGCGCGCGCCGCCATAATGACAGTGTTTGCATCTTTTTCGGTGATTTGGTTTTCACCGAGCATTTCTACCAATTCATCAGCAGCAAGGTCGGCAAGGTCATCGCGTGTTTTTACGCCAGCTTCACCAAGTTTGATGAATTGACCAGATGTCAGGCCCTCTACTGTTAAGAGGTCTTCTTGAATACCTAGTTCATCTTGCTTCTCTTTCAAGAGAGCAGCTTGATTTTCCAGATATGCGATTGCACGGTTTTGCAGTTCTACTGAGATTTCTTCTTCGAAGCCTTCGATCTCGTTTAGCTCGTCAACTGGGGTTTCAACGATCTCTTCGATTGTTGAGAAACCTTCAGCCACAAGCAGCTGAGCGATAACTTCGTCCACGTCCAAGCCTTCAATAAACAGCGCAGAGCGTGTTTGGAATTCTTCTTGGCGGCGTTTAGATTCTTCTTCTTCAGTCATGATGTCGATGTCCCACCCTGTCAGCATAGAGGCAAGGCGTACATTTTGACCGCGACGGCCGATGGCTAGGCTGAGTTGCTCGTCAGGAACAACAACGTCCATGCGCATTTGGTCTTCGTCCAAAACAACTTTGGCAACTTCGGCAGGTTGAAGTGCATTGATAACAAAGCTTGCGACGTCTTCTGTCCAAGGAATGATATCAACCTTTTCGCCGCCAAGCTCGCCAACGACGGCTTGAACGCGGCTACCGCGCATACCAACGCAAGAACCAACTGGGTCGATTGAACCGTCATTTGAGATTACAGCGATTTTCGCGCGAGAACCTGGGTCGCGTGCAACATTTTTGATTTCAATGATACCGTCGTAAATTTCAGGCACTTCTTGTGCGAAGAGTTTCGCCATGAATTCTGGGTGAGTGCGTGACAAGAAGATCTGTGGGCCACGTGTTTCTTCGCGGACTTCATAGATGATCGAGCGGATACGATCGCCAACATTTATGTTTTCACGTGGCAATGTTTCATCACGGCGTAGCATGGCTTCGGCGCGGCCTTGGATGTCGACTGTGACGTTACCGTATTCAACGCGTTTTACCGTGCCGTTGATAATTTCGCCAACGCGGTCTTTAAATTCGTCATACTGGCGTTTGCGCTCTGCTTCACGGACTTTTTGCATGATAACTTGCTTTGCAGTTTGCGCAGCAATACGGCCGAAGTCTAGCGGAGGAAGTTCGTCGATGAAGAATTCACCAACAGTTACGTCAGCTTTGATTTTCTTCGCGTCATCCAAAGGGATTTGAGCCACTTCGTTTTCGATTTCCGCGTCATTTTCAACAACTTCACGGTAACGTTTCAAAGTGATTTCACCTGATTTGCGGTCAATGTGCGCGCGAATATCGTGGTCGTGACCATATTTCGAGCGACCAGCTTTTTGGATGGCCTCTTCCATAGCCGACAAAACGATATCTTTGTCGATGTTTTTCTCGCGTGCGACGCTATCAGCAACTTGTAATAGTTCCATTTTGGTTTTCCTCTTTTGGTTTACTTTCCGGCCGTGGCCTTTATCAGTTCATCAGTTAATACGAGTTTCGCTTTTTTTAGGTCTTCAAAAGGAAAGGCCGCAAGTCCTTCGTCGGTTTCGATCGACACTGTGTCTTGATCGTCGATTCCTTTTAGAATGCCTCTAAATCGTTTTTGTCCGGATTCTACCGGTGTGTTGAGCTCTATTTTTGTGTCGAAGCCAACATAGTTTTCAAAATCTTTTCTACGCAGCAGTAAACGGTCAATGCCTGGGGAGCTTACTTCTAGTTTATATTTGCCTTCGATAGGATCTTCAACGTCCATGTTGACGCTGGCGGCGCGGCTAAGCTCGGCGCATTTATCAACGCCAAGGCGGCCTGTTTCAGGGTCTTCTGCTGTGATGACGACGACTTTGGTGCCTTCGTTGCCTTGGATTTGAACATAAAGAACCTCGAGGCCCAAATCTTGTGCGACGGGCTGTACGATGTCGAATATTTTTTGCTCAAGCGGCGTATGTTTCATAGTGTCCTTACCCTGCGTTTAGTTAATAAAAAAGGCGGCCTCTTATGATAGAGCCCACCCTAATATCAATCAGGATTTTGACTAGGTTATACGCCTGTTTCTGACGGGATGCAAGGTTTTTATTTGCGTGTAAAAAGCAAATAGCACATTTTCTTTGCGCCTTTTGCGCCCTTGGTTTCATAGCGCGTTGTGATCCAGTTTTTTGGCTTTTCTGACCAGTCTGCTTGTGATGTTGCTTGCCATGTAAAATCTGGGTGCTTAAAGGCGTGGGTCAGCATCCAGTCGGCAAGGTCTGGTACGTCGCTTGTCATGATAAGTTCGCCGCCAGATTTCAGGATTTTGGCAAAAACGTCTAAGTTTTCTGGTGATACGATACGGCGCTTGTAATGGCGCTTTTTGTGCCATGGGTCGGGGTTGAGGATGTAGAGCTTGTTGATGCTGTTTTCTTGTAAGCTGCTGGCGAGCATTATTGCGTCATCCATAAGGACACGGGTGCGCGGGATATGATTCTTGGGCAGGTCTTTGACAAAGGCGGCCATGCCGTTGAGAAAAGGTTCGGCCGCGACCATGTTGATGTTTGGTGATTGGTTGAGTAAGCCGATCACGTGCTCGCCCGAGCCAAAGCCAATTTCCATCCAGGTTTCATTATCGTTGCCGAAAAGGGCGATGGTTGATAAGGCGTGATCTTGGGTGAGCGTGGCTTTGTCGATTTCGATTTGCGGAAAAATCTCTTCCATGGCCTTGGCGCGCGTCACATTGAGGGGGCGGCTTTGGCGGCGTCCCCAGACTTTGCGCTGTTCGGGCGGTGCGGGGTTATTTAAATCGTTTTTGGAGTTCATCGACAAGATCAGTCTTTTCCCAAGAAAAGCCGCCATCAGCGTCAGGTGTGCGGCCAAAGTGGCCGTATGCGGCTGTGCGCGTGTAGATAGGTTTGTTGAGCTGTAGGTGTGTGCGGATGCCGCGCGGGCTGAGGTCGACGAGGTCTTGAAGCGCTGCGACGATGGCACTTTCGGGTGCTTTGCCAGTGCCGTGTGTGTTCAGGTACACGGAAATGGGCTTTGAAATGCCGATTGCATAAGCAAGCTGCACGGTGCATCCGTCGGCTAAGCCTGCGGCGACAACGTTCTTTGCGAGATAGCGCGCAGCATATGCGGCCGAGCGATCAACTTTTGTGGGGTCTTTGCCTGAGAAAGCGCCGCCACCATGGGGCGCAGCGCCGCCATAAGTGTCGACAATGATTTTACGGCCTGTTAAGCCAGCATCACCAACGGGGCCGCCAATCACAAAGCGGCCAGTTGGGTTGATGTAGATGTTTTCTTCCGCAGGCATCCATCCTTCAGGCAGGACTTTTTGAATAACGGGCAGTACCAAATTGCGCACCTCGTCTTGTGTCATATCTTCGGCGTGCTGCGTTGATAGGACGAGTGCTGAGATGCCTGCCGGTTTGTCGTTTTTATATTCTACGGTGACTTGCGTTTTTGCATCTGGGCCGAGTTGTGCCAGCTTTCCAGATTTACGCTGCGCGGCGAGTTCGCGCAGGATGGCGTGCGAAAAATAAATTGGTGCGGGCATCAGGGCATCTGTTTCGCGGCAGGCATATCCAAACATCAGCCCTTGGTCGCCTGCGCCTTCGTTTGTGTCGGTGCCTGTGCCTTCGTCAACGCCCGCAGCGATGTCAGGAGATTGTTGATGGAGTTTGTTTTCTATTGTAACCGTTTCCCAGTTAAAACCGTCCTGATTGTAGCCGATATCTTTGATCGCGGCGCGTACAGCGGGCTCAATTTGATCGCGCACGGACTCTGGTCCGCGCACTTCTCCCGCAAGGGTAACGCTGTCGGTGGTGACCATGGCTTCGCATGCAACGCGCGCTTCTGGGTCGGCTGCAAGATATAAATCAAGAACAGTATCTGAAATACGGTCGCAGACTTTGTCTGGATGTCCTTCGGATACAGATTCGCTCGTGAAGATATAATCAGTGAGGCCGCTAGCGTTTTGAGGCGAAGTGGTGCGCAATATATCTGGCTGTGTCGACGACATGAAACGAATCCTTATATTCTTCGTGCTTAAATCTATTGATCCGCAAGAATAGCGATGAAAGGAAGGGGCTACAAGCCGTTTTTGCGAGGGCTTTAGTCGTTTTTAATTTTTTGCGACATTGATTTGATGAATTTTAGGATGTCTTTGCGCATATTTGTGTCTTGTATAGAATAATAAGCGCGCAAGAGATCAATCGTTTCTTTGTTCTCCATCAAGTCTTCTGAGCCATCATAGTGGAAATTATCTTGGTCATTGTCAGATAGGCCAAGATTTGAAGAATTGCTTTGATTTATATTCTCATAAAAGTAAGAAACTGGAATATCAAGAATACGACTGAATTGATAAAGGCGACCTGCGCTGATTCGGTTTAAGCCGCGTTCGTATTTTTGTACTTGTTGGAATGTTAAACCAATGGCGCCGGCAAGTTTTTCCTGACTGAGGCCTAAAAGTGTTCTTCTGACACGAAGTCTATTTCCTACATGTACATCGATTTTATCTGGAAGACCTTTGGTTTTTTTTACAGTCGCTTTATCGGCCATTTATGTTTCCTTACTAGTAGTAACTTACGCAGTTTAATTTATGGTGGTATGCATAACCAAAAGTCATTTGGGTTGCAACTAACATAAAGTATATATATGGCTATTCTAACATGCAAAATTTATTTGTTTATGGCCGTTGCGCTTGTCCGTAAGGGGATATTAAGCCTGTTTCCCCCAGATTGGCAACCCTTATTATGGGAAGGTTGTATTCGATGGCGCGGAAAACAACCTGTGCGTGATGTTGCGCGGGGCCTGCGGTGTCTTCGTACCAAGCGTCGTTTGTGACATTGATTATGAAATCAGGTTTTGTTGTTTTGTTAGGTAAAATACTGTAAGGAAAGATAATTTCATAACATATGGCAGGGGCATATGTTGTGCCAAAAGGGGTTGTGAAAATCTCGGGGCCATTGCCTTTGATGAAGCCTGAAAAATTATTAACAGGCGCAAGCGGAATAAGGTCTTGAAAGGGGATATATTCGCCAAAGGGAACGAGGTGAGTTTTGTCGTAGATATTTGTGATGCCTGATTCGTTGTCAATCATGATCATAGAATTATGCGTGACGCTGCGACCGTTTTGTGTACTTGTGCGAAGAGCGCCTGTAATAAGCGCGGCTCCGTTAGGGTAAGAGTGCAGCATGTCTTGCAGGTATCCGGCGAGGCCTTTGTCGGTGTAATACCAGTCTATTATAGTTGTTTCGGGCCATACGATGAGCGTGGGGGATTCTGGAGCTGTGATGTTTGTGTTTGTTGATTGTTCTATATAGTATAAAAAGTGTTCGATGATTTTGTCACGTTGCCAGCGTATGTCTTGTGGGATGTCTCCTGCGACAGTTTTGATGTTTATGGGCGGGAATTCATATGTTTGGGCTGCTTTTAGTCTGTTGCTGCCATAGATAAATGCACCTGTTACGCATGTTAGCGATATTATGAGTGCACATAGAGCGGTGATATGGCTGTTGCGCGCGAATAGGGCTGGGGTGCTTGCGATAAGCCATATAATGGCCGTAAGGCCATAGGCGCTGAGGATATGGGCTGTTTGTATGATTTCTAATTGATTGATCAGGCCGTACGCGAACAAATTCCAGGGAAAGCCTGTGAAGGTTGTGCCGCGCAACAGTTCAAATAGGCCAAAACATAGTGCGAAACTTATCCATTGGATTAGGGCGGGGGCTTTGTTTTTTATGACGTGCCAAAGCGCGCCAGCGCAGCCCCAATAAAAGCTGAGCAGAAAGGGAATGCCAGAGATGGCCAAGGGCCAAGCCCAGCGATATCCGTTGCCATCGACGAGCAGGGCGCTGCCTATCCATGAAAGGCTGCATACAAAATATCCAAAGGCAAAAAGCCAACCATATATAAAGGCGCAACGTTTGTTTGTTGTGGTGTCTAAGGAAAGATACAGGTGCGGCAAGGTAAGGAATAAAACACCCCATAATGATGCCGGAGGCATTGCAAGCGCGCTTAAGCAGCCTGATAACAGTAAAATAACGCCATTGATTTTGGGGTGTTTTGTAATGTAGTTGATCAGCTGCATAGCTGATCATTAGGCGGTTTTTCTTTATGAATCAAGCGTTTCTTCGCTTTGTTTTTTAGGGATATTGCGCAGACGCATGCGGTTAATACGGCGCGGGTCGGCGTCGATGATTTCAATGATCATGCCGCTTTGGTGGGTGAGGATTTCACCGCGCGCAGGGACTTTGCCTGCAATAGAAAAGGCCAGACCGCCTAGTGTATCGTTTTCGTTGTGCTCATCTTCGCTGAGGATTGCGCCATAGCGTTCGCAAAAGTCATCTAAATCAACGCGCGCATCGGCAAGCACAGCGCCGCCTGCGGTGTCGACCATTTGCGGGTCATCGTCTTGATCGTGTTCGTCGTCAATTTCGCCGACGATGGCTTCGATAATGTCGCCGATTGTTACCAGGCCGTCAATGCCGCCATATTCATCGACAACCAGTGCCATGTGGCGGCGCGTTTGACGCATGCGAAGCAGCAAGTCGAGGAGTGGCATGCTGGGCGATATAACGGGAACGTCAGTAATAAGGTCTTCTAAGATTACTGTTTTATTTTCGGCCAGTGTCGCCAAGATGTCTTTGATATGCACTGTGCCCCAAACGTCATCAAGCGTGTCGTGATAGACCGGAACGCGGCTGACTTGGACTTGGGTGAAAAATTTTAGAACGTCTGGTTGATCAGTCGATACCTCAAGCGCCTTGATGTCTGCGCGTGGCACCATGATTTCATCAACGGTCATGTCGCGCAGTTCAAGGATGTTCGATAGCAAGAAGCGCTCATGGTACGAGGTTGAATCGTGAGCATCTTCTTCATCAGGTGAGATATCAATATATTCGGCGATAGTTTCGCGAATAGTGTCTTTTGTTGAGTTTTCTGGTTTGCCGCCTAAAAGGTTGCTGAGCCAACTGCCGCTTTTTTCGTTTTTAGAGTCAGTATCAGGGGATCGCGACTTGTCGGAGGCGGAGTCGTTATTTGAGGCGTCAGAGGTATTCATTCGGTTGTCAAACATGGCAAAATCTAAAATTGATTATCACATATATTTTTTAGATTTCATAAGGGTTTTTTATATTTAGTTGTTTTAAAATCTGGACTTCTAGTGTTTCCATTTCTTCGGCTTCGTCATCTGTTATGTGATCGAACCCCATCAGGTGCAAACATCCATGAACCAGCATGTGCGTAAAGTGATTGTCGAAGCTTTTGTTTTGTTCGTTGGCTTCGCGTTGAATGGTTTCTAGCGCGATGATGATATCGCCCAGCATTTCGGGTTCATCCTGCGGGAACGATAGGACATTTGTGGCCTTGTCTTTGCCGCGATAATCGCGGTTTAGCGTGCGAATATGTTCATCATTGGTTAGGACGATGCTGACCTCGCAAGGGTGCGTGTAGTCAATATGCCCCAAAGTCGTGCGAATGATACTGGTGACGTTATCGTTTATGTCTGGCCAATTGCTGTCTTCGCACAGGATGTCACATTCAACGGGGGGTATGGTCATGGGTTAGTCGTCATATTTATTTTTGTGAAGAGCTTCGTAGGCGTGGACGATTTTGCTGACCAGACTGTGGCGCACGACGTCGTTGCTGCTGAAGTAGTGGAAGGATATTTCGTTGATCCTTTCAAGCGTTTCGACGGCATCACGCAGGCCAGAAACCTGTCCGCGCGGCAGGTCTGTTTGTGTAAGGTCGCCCGTGATGATCATGCGCGTGGCCTCGCCCATGCGGGTCAGGAACATTTTCATCTGTGTGCGGGTTGTGTTTTGGGCTTCATCCAAAATGACAAAGGCATGTGAAAGCGTTCGTCCGCGCATAAAGGCAAGCGGGGCCACTTCGATGACACCTTCTTCCATTTTTTTTTGGATAAAGTCTTGCGGCAACATATCGTTGAGCGCGTCATAAATAGGGCGCAAATATGGATCGACCTTTTCACGCATATCGCCGGGTAAGAAGCCAAGGCTTTCACCGGCCTCGACAGCGGGCCTTGTAAAGATGAGGCGTTCAACCTTGCCATCAAGAAACATGGAAACGGCCTCGGCCACGGCAAGATATGTTTTGCCTGTTCCTGCGGGGCCCATGCCAAAGATCATGTCATGACTGCGGATGGCGCGCATATATTCCTCTTGATTGGGGGAGCGCGGCGCGATTGTTTTCTTTTTTGTTTTGACGTGAATATTGGCGTTAAATTTGCCGCCGCTGGCTTTGCTTTGCTCGGAGAATTCTTCTTCGATGACGTGGTCATGTTTCCAAAAGCGCAATGCGGCGTCAATATCGCCATGTTCTACAACCTTTTTGCCGCTTTCCAGTTTTGTAAGTAAGCTGTTGATGGTGTAGGTGATTTGCTTAACGGATTGTGCATCACCAGTGATGTTCAGGTGGTTTCCACGATCTGAAATTGCAGCGCCTGTGATTTTTTCAAGATAAGCGATATTGCGGTTATGCTCGCCAAAGAGGATGGGGGCAAGATCGGGCTTGATGTCAAAAGATGTGTTGCTGGACAAGTGCTTTGCTGAATCCTTCTGCTGATATACTTATGTTTATATCATAGCATAAAATTATGCTTTTGCCTCTGAAATTGTTTCTTGCAGCACAACATCGCCTGTGACGGAATTTGCAAAACCTTCGGTGATTTTGACGTTTACAATTGTGTCCATCAGGCGCTCGTTTCCTTGGATGTTGACCGATTGGAAATAGGGGCTGCGGCCAGAGAGCTGTCCTTCGCGTTTGCCTTTGCGCTCGATCAAGACGGGCATGGTCAGGCCAACGGATTGTTGGTTGAAGGCGAGTTGTTGCTCGTTAATTAGGCCTTGCAGGCGTGCAAGGCGCTCGTCCGCGATATCTGGGCGGATGAGGTTTTGCATGTTCGCCGCAGGCGTGCCGGGGCGCGGGCTGTATTTAAAGGAATAAGCGGAGGCATAATTGACATCGCGTACAAGCTGCATTGTGTCTTCGAAGTCTTCTTCTGTTTCACCAGGGAAGGCAACGATAAAGTCAGATGAAAATGCAAGGTCAGGACGGCTTTTGCGCAGTTTTTCGATCACTTCGCGGTAAAGATCTGCTTTGTGCTTGCGGTTCATTGCCTTGAGGATGCGGTCAGATCCGCTTTGTACGGGCAAGTGTAAGAACGGCATCAGTTTCGGGTGAGCGTGGGTTTCGATAAGTTCGTCATCCATGTCGCGCGGGTGGGATGTGGTGTAGCGAATGCGCTCTAGCCCGTCGATATCTGCGATGGCTTGGATTAGGCGGCCTAGACCCCAGATTTTGCCGTCAGGGCCTTCACCGTGGAAGGCGTTGACGTTTTGGCCAAGCAGGCAAATTTCAAGGGCGCCATTATCAACAAGGCGCTTGGCTTCATCTACGATGCCTTGCACAGTGCGCGAATATTCCGAGCCACGCGTATAAGGCACAACGCAAAATGTACAGAATTTATCGCATCCTTCTTGGATGGACAGAAATGCGTTTACGCCTTGTGATCCGTGTTCCTCGGGCAGGAAGTCAAATTTGCTTTCAGATGGGAATTCAGTGTTCACGCGGCGATTGTCACCATATGCATTTGTGAGGTTCGCGATCATTTCCGGCAATTCGTGATATGTTTGCGGGCCAAATACGAAATCGACATAAGGCGCGCGCTCCATAATAAAGTCACCCTCAGCCTGCGCAACGCAGCCTGCAACAGCGATAAGCATCTGTCCGCCTTGTTCGGCCTTTTTGTCTTTAAGGGGGCGAATGCGGCCAAGCTCAGAAAAGACCTTATCCGTTGCCTTTTCGCGGATGTGGCATGTGTTTAAAATGACCATGTCCGCACCTTCAGGCGCATCAGTTGTTTTGTAACCAAAGGGCGCAAGGATGTCTTCCATGCGTTTGCTGTCATAGACATTCATCTGACATCCCCATGTTTTTATAAACAGCTTTTTCTCGGCCTGATTGGACATATTCTATCTTTCGTACGTAATCTGATGTAAAGTCCGATTGTCTTAGGCAATTCCTGCCATAAATGCAAGTTTTTATAGGTTTTCATGAAACACGGTTTACTCGCTCTTGATAAGGGGCATCCAGGTCAGATGGATTTGCTGGAGGCGCATTTTGATATTATTCGCCCGCGTGCGCCTGATCCTGAGCGCATCATTGCTGAAAACGCGCAGAATGTTCGCGCGATTACAACGTATTTAAACCCTGTTCAGCGGAACTTGATGGAGATGCTGCCTAATCTTGAGATTATTGCATGCGGCGCCGTTGGTATTGATCATATTGATTTGGATGCGGCGCAAGAGCGCGGCATTGCCGTGACGCATACGCCTGATGTGTTGACGAATGACACTGCGGATACGGGCATTATGTTGATGATGAATATTCTGCGCCGCGGCGTTGAGGCTGATATGTATGTGCGCGCAGGTATGTGGAAAAATGGCGCTATGCCTTTGGGGCGCACTTTAGGCGGTAAAAAGGTTGGCATTGTTGGGCTTGGCCGTATTGGCCGCGCCTTTGCCACGCGGGCGCGTGCCTTTGGTATGGACATTTCATACTTTGGGCCGAGCAAAAAAGATGATGTGGCCTATCAGTATTACGATGATCTTGAGGCAATGGCCACGGACGTGGATGTGCTTGCGCTGACTTGTATGGGCGGTGTGCGAACAAAGGGGCTTGTGAACTATTCTGTTTTACAGGCCTTGGGTAAGACGGGTTTTCTTGTTAATATTGCGCGTGGTTCGGTGGTTAATCAAAGTGACCTTTTGATGGCGTTGAGCAACAAAGTGATTGCAGGGGTTGGGCTGGATGTCTACGATGACGAGCCAAACGTACCGGAATCTTTATTTATCCGTGATGATGTGGTGTTATTGCCGCATATTGGGTCTGCTACGGTTGAAACGCGCACGAAAATGGGGCGCATTGTTGCGGGGAATTTATTGGCTCACTTCGCGGGCGAGCCGTTGTTAACGCCAGTTGAAATGTAGGAAAAAGGAAAAGTAGGATGCACCGATTTATAAAATCTTTATGTGTAATGATGTGTTTGGCCTTTTTGCCTGTATCAGCGTCGGCTGGCGAGCAATGTTACCGCGTTAATGAAGCCGAGGCCGAGCAGGGCATCCGCATTCATAGTGAACTGATGGTGATTGGCCTGAATTGCCAGCATATGGGGATGCGCGCGGGGCATAATCTCTATGGTCAGTATCGTCAATTTACCGCAGATCACGCAGATTTATTTGCATCTTATGAGCAAACATTGATGGATTATTTTCAGCAAACGGGCGCTTCCTCGCCAGAGCAAGCACTTAATGCGCTGCGCACGAAATACGCGAACAAGATTTCCCAAGATGTTGCAACAATGCGCCCAGATGTCTTTTGCGCGCGTTATGCGCCGCGCGTTGTCAAAGCCGCGGAGCTGACGCATCAAGATCTGAAAGATTGGGCGTCTACATTTTATGATGATTATCCAGTGAGCAAGCCATTTTGTTCTGATGAAGTTGCAATGGCTGGCAATTAACGTTACAACATTCGCTGTAACGTGAAATTTAATTTCAGATTCTATTCCATTTAATCACTTTAAGGAGCGAAATACACTCAGCTATGAATATTGACCAAACGATTAATGAATCCTTTGCCCCCATTTCTGCAAAAGCCTTTGATATTATTTTATACAGTGTGCCAATTGCAGGGCAGGATGTGAAATTACTTTTAGTTTGGTTGGCTGCGGTGGCGCTTGGCTTTACGCTTTATTTTGGTTTTATCAATGTACGCTTGTTTGGTCATGCGATTGATATTGTGCGCGGTAAATTCGATAAAAAAGATGAAGAAGGCCATATCAACAGTTTTCAGGCGTTGATGGCT
The DNA here is from genome assembly GCA_002448815.1 of Micavibrio sp. UBA6929. Taxonomy (GTDB): domain Bacteria; phylum Pseudomonadota; class Alphaproteobacteria; order Micavibrionales; family Micavibrionaceae; genus UBA6929. The sequence goes on along the minus strand of DKAJ01000012.1, from coordinate 292,460 downwards.
TCGATGTCGGGTACGGTGGGGCTTGGTAATATTGCTGGCGTTGCGGTCGCGGTATCGTTGGGCGGCCCTGGCGCGGTCTTATGGATGATTATTCTTGGCTTTTTCAGTATGTCGACCAAATTTGTCGAGGTCGCGCTTGGCGTGAAATATCGTAAGCGTTATGATTTCGGTGAAGGACGTTACCGCGTTGCAGGTGGGCCGATGTATTATCTGAAGTCGGCTTTTGATCATTATAATATCCCGTATTTAGGCCGCGGTATGGCGATTGTGTTTGCGCTGTGCTGTATTATCGGTGCGATTGGCGGGGGCATGATGTTCCAGTCTAATCAGGCGTTTCAGCAAATTTATAACGTGACAGGCGGTGCAGACGGCTTTTTAGAAGGGCGCGCGTGGATGTTTGGATGTGCGCTGGCGATTATGGTTGGCGTGGTTGTTGTTGGCGGCATTAAATCGATTGCCTCGGTTGCATCTCGTTTGGTGCCGTTGATGGCAGGGCTTTATTTTGTGGCGGCGCTGTATGTTATCGTGACCCATGTTGATAATGTTCCTGCGGCCTTGGGCAGTATTTGGGATGGCGCCTTTAATATGCAGGCGGGTATCGGCGGTTTGCTCGGCACGATTTTAGTTGGTTTCCAGCGCGCAGCTTTTTCAAATGAATCTGGCCTTGGTACGGCGGCGATTGTCTATTCGGCGACGCGTGGCCATGATCATATTCGTCAAGGCATCGCTAGTATGCTTGGCCCATTTATTGATACGATTTGTGTGTGTACGTTAACGGCGCTGATGATTTTGATTTCTGGCGCGTATGATCCATCGGCTCAGATGGAAGGTGTTGAGCTAACCTCACGTGCGCTGGCGCAGGGTGCAAGTTGGCTTCCGACATTTTTGGCAGTCATTATCTTTTTGTTTGCGTATTCAACGATGATTACGTTTGCCTATGTCAGTGGTAAGGCGCTGGCGTTTGTTTTCGGGCAAAGCCTGTTTGTCGATAAGGCGTATAAGCTGATTTACTGCTTGTTTGCGATTATTGGCTGTTCGGCGAACCTTAATCATCTGATTGATTTTACGGACGCCGCCTTTTTATCGATGGCGATCCCGAACTTGATTGGCCTTATGTTGCTGGCGCCTGTTGTGAAGGGTGATTTGAAGGCATATTTGGCGGATATGAAAAGTCAAAAATCAGAATAATTTTTATCCACAGTAAAAGATTTTTTGTGAATTTCCCTTTGAGGCCAAGGCAGTGCAGGGCTTGGGGTTTGCGGGGTAATTTTCTTGCCGAATCGCACTCTTGAAGTTGGCGGGCTGACATGCCTTATATAGGCTCATTCCAAAGACTAAAACTATGACTAGGTTACGTATCTGTAACCGCAAAGGGAGATTTTGTGCGCATGTCAGACTCAACGTCTACGCCAAAAGGCAAGCTTGATTTTAATGAGCAAAACGAAGACCAATCACCAGCTTTGAACGCGGATCTACGCGCCGAGAAAATGGGCGATATGCGTCAGAAGATTTCAGGCCTAGGGTCTATCCGTATTTCTCAGCCAGCGAGTAAGATGGACGCAGAAACAGCAACGGATATCGCCGCGCAAAAGCCTTTGTCTGATTTTGCATCGGTCAGCACATCAACGCACAGCGCCGCGCAGCCAAATATGGCGGTGATGTCAGTCTTTTGGATTTCTTCAATTATTTGGGCAGCATACTGCCTTGGTTATTTTCTTGAGGCTGGCATTGATACAGGGCCGCAAGGTTTGGCTGGCGTTATGATGACGCTTTTTGTTCCGCCTGCGCTGCTTTGGTATGCTTTGTCACAATGCATGGGAGGCGGTATGCAAGGCGGTAATGTTGACGTTTTGCGCGCCGAGCTTCGCTCGCTATTTAGCGGTGATCGCGATGAGTTTAGTCAGGATGTTGATGCATTTTATCAGCAAGCCAATGAAATTTCGTCAATGTCGAAGGCTGTTTTGAAATCATTGCAGCGCGCCCGCCAAGGTTTGCGCGTTGAAATGCGTGATTTTTCAGGTGTTTCGAAAAAGGCAGAATTTCATATTGATCGTTTAGCAAGCTCATTGCAGGAGCGCACCGAGAAGCTTAACGCGGTTGTTGAAACGGTTGATGCGCGCATCGAAACCATTGAAAAGCGCGCTGAAAAAGGTACGCAGGCTTGGAGCGACGCATCAGAGGCTATCGTGAAGCGCAGTGATGAAATCGAAGCCGCGTTACAATCTGGCGCAGATAAAATTCTTGAGGCCGCAGACAGCGCGCATGAGAAGACTGCATCGATCAAAGATAATATCATGGCAGGATTTGAAGATCTTAATAACGCCGTGGATGATATTGCAGGCCGTCTAGAGACGATCGGCGATCGTTTCGAAGGCCATACAGATTCACTGAATGAAATTGTTGATCACGTGTCCAGCGAAACTGAACGCCTGACAACAACGATTAAAGATCAGATCGAAGACCTTGAAAGCTCTGCTGGTCGTACGGTTGCAAGCGTAATTGAATCAGCCAACACGATTTCTATGCATAAAGAGCAAATGGAAAGCTCTGTCCTTGCGTTGTCACAGCAGTCAGAGCGCGTTGGCACCCTTGTGAAGGCAAGCGTTGATAATATGAAAGAAGGCGTTGATTACGCCGCGAATGAAGCGCAGAGCATGGAAAAACGCATGCAAGAACGCGAAGAAACATTCAAGCAAACAATTAATGATATTTCGCGTCAGGCAGATATCATTGAAGAGGTTGGCGATCAGGCTGCCAATAAATTGGCAGAGTCGTTGTCAGTTGCTGTTGGCGGCGCCGAGTCAGTGAGCTTTGCTGTGCGCCGCGCGGTTGATAACCTGAATGAAAGCAATAAGCAGGCACAAGATAAAGCCAGCCGCATTATTGCAGATGTGACGGCTTATTTGACGAAGATTAACGAAGAATCTGATGCGAACGGTGCGCGACTTGAACGTGCATCTGCGACGCTGGAAAGCAGTAATGCCCTTATTTCTGATACTGTGTCGAAGGCGCAAAATCAGATGGAAGGTCTTATCGGCACTGTTGATTCACAAAATACCCGCATGGAAAATGTTGTGTCCGAGCTTTCAAGCACAGTTGGCTCTGTCGGGAATGCATTGTCACAATCGCTGCGTGATATTCAAAACGCAGTGAATGAAGCAGATTCTCGTCATAGTACGATTGAAAGTGTTCTATCGCGCCGCGTTGAGGATTTGAACGATGCCAGCGATAAGGCAATGAAAACGGTTGAAGATATTCGCTCTGGCTTGCGTAGTCAGATCCAAGAAATCTCAACCCTGTCTGGGCAGTTGTCTGGGAATGGCCGCGCCGTGAACGAGCAAATTATGCTGCAAAAAGAGCAGCTACAAGGCGCCGTTGATAAGGCCTTGTCTGATATTGAAAAAGTCAGTGATGCGCTGTCTTCGCAGGTTGAGCGCGTGAAAGATGTATCTGAGATGTCACAATCTGATTTGGATGACTTGTCAGATTCGATTGCACAACATTACAGCGATCTGAAATCTTATGGCCGCGAAGCCGAAGATAAGCTTGAAAGCCTTGATAGCTTGCTGATGAACAAGTTGTCGTTGCTTTATGATGAAACGGATAAGGCAAAGTCTTCATTTAATGACCTGCAAGAGAAAATCGCGGATAGCGCCGCCAGCATCACGCCTGTGTGCGAGCAAGCTATTCAGCAAGCTAATGGCGTGTCTGTACGCTTTGACGAGCTTCGCGAGAAATGCCATGCGACAAGCGAAAGCAACCTTGCACGTTTCCGTCAGTTTGGCATTGTTCTGGAAGATAGTCTTGATGATGTCCGCGAAGGCAGCCAACAGGCCGAGCAATTGTTGCAATCTGTTCATAATGTTCTGGTTCAACGCGCGGATAGCCTTAAGGAAACCACGCGCGATTCCATCGAAGATATTGAATCTGCGGCGAATGCGCTTCGTGATCAGTCGGAAACAATTCACTTGCTGAGCGATAAAGCGGTTCTGAAGATGGATACAGTTCAAAGTGAGATGAACAGCAAGTTTATGGACTTCTCGGAATCAGTGAATAGTGCGGTTGATAAGCTGGGCGATGCAGGTGATGCGTTTATCGGTCAGTCTGTCAATGTTCAGCGTGAATTGAAATCTAATGTTGTATTGATGGAAAATGCGGGCGTGAAAGCGCGTGAAGAAGTTGTGATGCTAAGTCATGCGACCAAGCAGGTTTCTGATGATACGGATGATATGGTTGATTACGTGAAGACAAAAGCGCAAGAGCTTCTGTCGAGCACACAGATTGTCTTGTCTGACTTTAAGAAAACGGCCGATACGCTTTCTATTCGTACACGTGAGTTGAGCGAGCAAATGAAGGCATCGCTTCAGACCTCTGAAATGTACGGGCGCGAGCTTAAGGGGCAGGTGTCTATCGTTGCGAGCAGCAGTATCGAGGTGGCCGAGCAAATTGGTAAGGCTGTATCAATGTTGAACAGCAGTATGGATAATATTGGCCGTTATGCGCATGATACAACTGATGAGATTACTGGTGCGCGTGAGAAGCTGTCGATTGAAGCGGATCGCTTGATGCAAGTGTCTAGCGCTGCGCTTGAAACAACCAAAGATGCGGGTGATACATTTGCCAAGCAATCTGAGGCGATGTTCAAGTCAGTGCGTGATGTGCAAGAATTCGCCAAAAGCGTTAAGGCGCAAGAAGGAAAAGTGCAGCGCGATGCGTTCCTGACATCGTCACGCTTTGTTATCGAAAGCCTGCATTCATTGTCAGTCGATGTGACGCGCTTGTTGGATGGTGATGTGTCTGAGAAATCTTGGCAGGCCTTCCAGCGCGGTGATATTTCGGTCTTTACGCGTAAATTGGCGGCGCTTGGTTCTGATTGGCCGCTTGAGCGTGCGCAGCTTAAATTCCGCCGTGATGCAGAGTTTAGAACCTATGTTCAGCGCTTTGTTCGCCAGTTTGAGGAAATCTATGACCAAGCCTCAAGTAATGATTATGGCGCATTAATGGGCGCGACAATCGGGTCAAGTGACGTTGCGAAGCTTTACAGTATGCTGTGCAAGGTTGCAGGCAAAGAAAGCAAGGTTGGCAAGTTTGTTGATGACAAGAAGGTTGCGTAAGCTCTGATTGCCAATTGCGATAAATGATTTAAAGAAAGGCGTTACCATATTGTTGGTAGCGCCTTTTTCGTGGACGGCTTAAAGGCTTCTTAACTAATTTTCTGGTAAAAAGGTAATTGATATCGCGCTTAAGTGTGCGCATAATAAATGCGGTCATAGTTGTGTGTGGCCATAAAAACCAATGTGTGAGGGATGAACATATTATGATCGAGAACCAAGGTAAAACGCGCTTTTTAAAAGGTCTTTCCGATATTTCTGACAGTTATGGCGGCTTTATTATCGATCAGTGGGGCGTGCTTCACGATGGTGAGAAAACATATGATGGCGTGGTTGATTGCCTGAAAGAATTAAAATCCCGTAACAAACAAGTGATTATTTTGTCCAATTCGGGCAAGCGCGCGCAGGAAAATAAAGAGCGCCTTAAAAAGGTCGGCATTGGCCCGTCTTTGTATAATGAGATCGTAACATCGGGCGAGATGACGTGGCGTGGCTTGTCGGCGCAAGATGAAGGGTTTTTCGCAGGATTGGGGCGTAAATGCTATTTAATCAGCCGCGGCGGTGATACATCGGTTGTCGATGGCATTGATATTGAATTGGTGGATGATCCTGCCGAAGCGAATTTCTTGTTGATCAGTGGATCAGACGCGCCGCAGAAAACGCTTGCCGATTACGAGCCTGCCTTGAAAGTTGCTGTGCGCAAGGGCTTGGTCGCGTTATGCGCAAACCCAGACAGTAAAGGCGTTATGGGCACGCAAAATGTAATGGGGCCGGGTACAATTGCACGCCGCTATGCGGATTTTGGCGGCGTTGTACATTATATTGGCAAGCCACATAAGCCTATTTATCAATATTGCATGAAAATGTTGCAAGAAAAGGGTGTTTACCCCGGTGAAACGGTCATGATTGGCGATTCTATGTCGCATGATATTTTGGGCGGCGCGCTGGCTGGTATTGATACATGTTTGATCCGCGGCGGTTTGCATGCGGCAAGCTTCAAAGGCGTGAGTAATCTGTATGACCTTGATAAGGCGCTGAATAATTTGGCTGCGCAGTATAACGGCGTGCATCCGAAATATTTGCTATCAACGATGAAGTGGGGAGATCCTCTGCCAGATCGTAAGCATAAAAAGCGCGCAGCGACTAAATTCTAATCATCAAAAGGACAGTAGGGTAGTAAAACCCGCATAGCATCCTTGATTTGCGGCAAGGATGATCTGGCGGCGTGTTCGCCTGCGGCGATAAGCTCGTCAGCGCGTTCAAATTCTGCAAGGCCAATATGGCCAATTTGCGGTTTGATTTGAATGTCAGGTGGATCGCTGGCAAGGCGCAGGCGCGTGAGACGATCTTGCATAATGCCAAGCGATGAAATCATGACGCCAAACAGGCTGGGGCTTTCGTCATTTTGGCGGCGAAAGATACGCTTGGTTATGCTATTGGTGACTTTCTTTTGATCTTCTTTGGAAACATCTTTGTCATTGAATATATCAAATCCTGCAACGGTTTGATAATGCTTGCCGGGCTTTGCCGCCTTGCCAATCATATCTGCGCTGAGGTCGACGGCGATGGTGATGCGCGCGCCCATGGCCTGACATGGTGCGATGGGCAGTGGATTAACAAGCGCCCCGTCAATGAGAAGGCGGTCATTGCGTGCGACAGGCGGGAAGACGCCAGGCAAGGCAAAGGATGCGCGCATGGCCTCAATCAATGAGCCACGCTGTAGCCATGCTTCGTGACCGGTGAGCAGGTTTGTTGCAATGGCCACGTAAGGATAGTCCAGATTTTCTATTTTTGCGTCATCGAAATGCTCTTCAAGCAGTTTGATGAGCTTTTCACCGCCGATGAGGCCGGCGCTGCGAACGCGAAAGTCCAGATAGGATAAAACTTTACTGCGGTTCAGGCTTAATGCCCAGTCTTCAAGCTCTGCTAGCTTGTTCATCAGATAACATCCACCAACAACCGCGCCGATGGATGTGCCTGATACAATCTGCGGTGTAATGCCTTCGGAGATGAGCACTTTTAAAACGCCGATATGGGCAAGGCCTCTGGCTAAACCGCCGCCCAGCGCAATGCCAATACCATTTGTGGGTTTGTGCGCGAATTGAGCCGTTGCGGTTATATTTTTCTCAAGCTCTTCTCTTTCGTTCATAATTCCATTATAACATCTGCACTATGAGTAATGATACAAATACATCTGCTGCAACGCCGCACAACTCAACGTTTTCGATGATGAAGCGCATTATGCATTCATATTTGCGCCAACATGTTGGGATGCTGCTTTTGGCGGTTTTGTTTATGGTTGTTGCAGCGGCGATGACGGCGTCGATTGCAAAATTGTTGCAACCGATTATGGATGATGTACTAAGCGCGGGTAATACCGCGAAGATTGTGCCTTTTGCGTTTATCGTTATGTGCGTTTTTATTGTGCGCGGGATATCGACATATGTGCATACGATTTTGATGAACCGCATTAGCCAAAGCGTCGTTGCGCAGGTGCAAAAGGATTTGTTTGCGCATTTCTTGCATTTGGATTTAGGCTTTTTCCATGCGAACCCCAGCGGTCAGTTGATTTCGCGCGTGGTGAGCGATGTAAGTGTTATGCGCATTGCTGTGGCGGATATCTTTACGAATGCGGGCAAGGGGGTCTTTACCCTGATTTTCTTGGTTGTTGTGATGTTCTCGCAGGATGTGAAGCTATCTATTGCGGCGTTTACAGTCTTTCCTTTGCTTGCATGGTTTGTTGCCTATTTGGGCAAAAGGTTGCGCCATATATCGCGCAATTTGCAAGGCGGTATGGCTGATCTATCCGATAAGCTGTCACAAATTTTTCAAGGTATTCGTCAGGTTCAGGCCTACGGCATGGAAAGCCAAGAAGAAGAGCATACTTCTGCCGCGATTGATCGTGTGCGTAAATTGAACGTTAAATCCGTACAGGTTGGGAATTTATCAACGCCTGTGAACGAAATTTTGGTCGGCATCATTTTCTTTGGCATTATTACATATGGCGGTTATCAGGTGCGTGATGGCATGATGAGTGCAGGTGAGTTGATCTCATTCCTTGGTGCGTTTATTATGGCCTATGAACCAATGAAGAAGCTCGCGAAGCTGAACAATATCATGCAGACAGGTCTTGGCGCGGGCGAGCGCGTGTTTGAGATGCTCGACACCGTGCCGGCCATTGTTGGTCCTGAAAACGGTAAAGTGTGGGAGCAGGGGCATAAGCCTGACGTAGTGTTTGATGATGTGTCCTTTGCCTATGAAACAGGTGAAGATGAGCGCGCCTTATCAGGTGTGTCCTTTACTGCAAAACCAGGCACTGTTACAGCCTTGGTTGGTGCATCGGGAAGCGGCAAAACCACGATCATTAACCTTATACCGCGTTTTTACGATTGTATTGGCGGCGCAGTTCGCGTTGGCGGCATTGATGTTAAGGATATTGATCTGGCCTTTTTGCGTCAGAATATTGCCCTTGTGTCACAAGATATTACAATTTTTGATGATACAATTGGCGCGAATATTGGTTATGGCCTGAAAGGGGCTTCGCAAGAGGACATTGAAAAGGCTGCGCAGGCGGCGGCGGCGCATGATTTTATTATGCAGATGCCCGAGGGGTATAATACCCGCGTTGGTGAGGATGGTATGAAGCTTTCTGGTGGTCAGCGTCAGCGCATTTCTATCGCGCGTGCGATTTTACGTGATGCGCCGATCTTATTGCTTGATGAGGCCACGTCGGCCTTGGATAATGAATCCGAGAAATTGGTGCAAGATGCCCTTAAGGCTCTAGAGAAAGGGCGTACAACGCTTGTGATCGCGCACCGCCTGTCAACGGTGCAAGACGCCGACCACATTATTGTGCTGAATAAAGGTAAAATTGCCGAACAAGGCAGTCATGATGCATTGATGGCGCATGACGGTATCTATGCCAAGATGTACACGGTGGGTTTGCAGGGCGCGTAAAGCCTCTTGTCAAATGCATTTGTTTTCTGCACACTTTATGTCACTGAAATGAACTGGAAGAAAGGGCGCTTTTATGCCTTGTCATGCTGCTGTCGTAAAAAAAACATTGATCGTTTCCGAGGATGAAACGGTTGAAAAAACGCTGAAGGCGCTCAAGAAAAGTAAGGGCGAGGCGGCGTTGCTAGTTGATGGCGATGGCCAGTTTTCAGGACTTTTTACGCTGGCGAGTTTGTTTGAAAATATTTTGCCCGTTCAGGTGAATATGACCGGCGGTGATGATGTTACGCTTGGCGCGGCGCCCGGCATTGCGAAACGATTGTTGAAGGCGAATGCTCTGCCTGTTTCACATTTTAAACATTTAAAAGCACAAAGTGTCTTGCCGCAAACCCCATTGTGGGAAGGGATTAAGATGCTGTCGGACAATCAAAATTTGCCAGTGGTTGTCTTGGATGAGCAAACCTCAAAGCCGCTTGGCTATATGACGCAGAGCAGCGTTTTAGAAGAGTTGGAGCGCATGCAAGGTGAATAAAGGCCTGATATCTGCTGCGGCATTTTTTGTTTTTGCGCTGCTGCTATGTGCGGTACTTTATGTGTCTTTTCCTGCGTCACATTCTCAGGATCTGGTATCTTTTGAACAGGGGGCGCTGTCTATTCATAAAGCCGATGGTTTGGTGGTTGATTTTGATATTGAAATTGCATCCCGGCCCGAACAATTATCCCAAGGTTTAATGTATCGCCAGAATATGCCCACGGATTCGGGGATGTTGTTTTTATATCCGTATGAGTCGCGCGTGGCGTTTTGGATGAAAAATACGCTGATACCGCTGGATATGATTTTTGCGGGGCGCGATGGTGTTATTCGGTCTATTCACCGCGGCGCAAAACCCATGGATGAAAGCCGCATTGCGCCGTCACATTTGGTTTTTATGGTGCTTGAGGTCAATGCAGGCGTGGTTGATGCACACGGCATTCAGGCAGGAGATAAAATCATTTATGATATGGGCGATTAAATGCTTGCAAGGCATGATACAATCATGTAAACAACATTTCACCGATTGGCGGAGCGTAGCGCAGCCTGGTAGCGCAACTGCTTTGGGAGCAGTGGGTCGGGGGTTCGAATCCCTCCGCTCCGACCACTATCGGATAAGGATGACACCCTATGCCCTTATCTGAAATATCTTTGAAAACATCCCGTGATAAACAATGGTCTGATTTGGCGCATAAAGCCCAGCAAGGCGATGCGCGTGCGTATCATCGTTTGTTGAGTGATCTTATGCCGTTTGTGCGCAGTGTTGTCGCGCCAGCCTTGGCCAATGAAGATATGGTTGATGAGCTTGTGCAAAGTGTTTTGATGTCGGTGCATAAGGCCTTGCCTACCTATAGTGCGGATCGTCCTTTTAAGCCGTGGTTGCTGTCGATTGTGAAATTTCGTAAGGCGGACTTGTTGCGCCGATATTACAAACAGGCGCAGCGTGAAGCCGTTTCATTAGATGCGCTCCCTGAAAATGGTGCGCTTTATGTAACCAAACCGCATCATGCAGGCGAATATAAGGATATAGAAGCTGCTTTAGGGGCTTTGTCCGATAAGCAGCGCACCGTTTTTACAATGATGCGCATTGAAGGATTTACGGCCAAAGAGGTGGCGGAAAAAATGGATATGAGTGTTAGCGCGGTTAAAGTGTCTGTACACCGTACGATTCAGAAATTAAAGGAAGGCGGCCTAGATGGATGATTTGATTGATAAGCTTGGCGCTGAATTAAAGCCTGTGCGACCATTGATCGCGCCATCCCGTAGGATGAGTGTGTGGATGCTTGGTGTAGTGATTTATATGCTGGTTATCGCAAGCGTGATTCATTTTCGCGCGGATCTGTTTGATCTGATGCAAAGCCCTGTGATGGTGGTTGAGTTTGTTTTAGCGTTATTGATGGCGTTTGTGTCTGGTTATGCGGCGTTTTGTTTGTGCGCGCCTGATGGGTATGGTCGACGCTGGCCAGTGCGCGGTGCTTTTTTGTTGCTGGCGCTGTTGAGTGCTTTGTTGTTGGCGATGTTTATTTTGTCACCTGAGCCGATTGCGCATGCGCACTTGCAATGGCACGAATGCGTTGCGAAGTCGTTAGCGTTTTTTGTGGTGCCGATTGGTGCGCTGACATATATGGCATCTAAGGGGGCAAGTACGCAGCCCAAGCTGTTGCTTGGTATGGGGATTTTAAGTGTTTCGAGCATGGGGTATATAGCACTTCGCCTGACGTGCCCTGATGATGCGGCGCTGCATACGGTGATCTATCATATTTTGCCGTATATTTTTATCGGGTTTGTGTCAGGACTGCTTGCGCAGCGGTTTTTACGGTGGTAAAATTCAAGAATGAAAGCAATTATTTATCAGCCAGCAAAAAATGTGATGCAATCAGGCCGCGGTAAGACCGACGTCTGGGTTTTGGAATATGCCGAGGATATTAAACGTGCGCCCGAGCCACTTAATGGCTGGACGTCGTCGGATAGCACAACAGGGCAGGTCAGCCTTAAGTTTGATAGCCTTGAAAAAGCACAAAAGTTTGCAGACGATAATGGTTTGGCATATTTTGTAAAAACATCTTCTGCGCGTAAGGTACGTCCGCGTAACTATACTGATAATTTCAAGTTTGTTCCTTTCGAAGAGAGCGCAAAATAAGTATTTGCTATTTGCGCTTAGTTTACCTTATAAAAACCTCAATATTCATTTAGGTCCCGTAGCTCAACTGGATAGAGCAATTGACTTCTAATCAATAGGTTGCAGGTTCGAGTCCTGCCGGGATCGCCATTTTTATATTCTGTTACAACTGCTTTTGTTTGACATAATGTTCCGTTGTTGTGTATCAAGCGTTATGTTGAAAAAAGCATTTCAAGATCACCAGAAAAAGCCGGTTATTCTGGTTAATCACGAATGTGATGCCCCCGCGCGCGGCGATGCAAGTGGGCGTAAGGGCTTGGCCGAGGCTATGGGGCGCTCTCATGGGGTTGATGTCTTGTATGCAGATCGTAATGTATTAGATGTTCTCTACCCAGATTTGTCGTTGCAATCGTATCATGTAAAGCTTGGGCGCTTTCTCAAAGAAAAGAACGCAAAACCTGTAATGGTTATGGGGTATAATTGTGATCTTGCCTTATTCGAGGCGGGTGTTAACCCATCAAGTGTATCCTATTGCTCTGACATCAACGATGATTTAGCGATCGATTACTTGGGAGAGGGTGAGCTTGTTGCGCATAACTTGACGGCTGCTCGTTTGCATGAGGGGGCTCGCTTGTTTGATGCACAGCACCCTGAGCTATCTGCCGCGACGATTATATCTGTTATGACCGCCTTTCAGCGCTCTGGATATGGCTATGAGAATGAATGTGATGTGTTTTCCGAGCATATGGCCAGTATGCTGGGCAGCGTTGAGCGCGGCGCTATTTATATTTGTGGAACGCGCCGTAATGATCCCTCTAAACAGGCTGAGCTGCAAGACTCGCTTATAAGCCATTTGTTGCAATCGGGGCTTCATAACGTTGATGTCCTTAACTGGTCATTTACTCAAGATGGGTTTAATCCATATTTGGGACTTTTAACGCGCGCCGAACATACTATTCTCTGGGGTGATAGCCGCTCTATTTTATCAGAGGCTCTTTTTGCTGGTAAAAGCGTGCATAGTTTTTCGTGTTCGCAATCTCCTCAATTAGAGCAAGCGGGTTTTGTTCGGAGTTTTTTGCAGTGTGATCAGTTCGCAACAAAAGACATCATTGCGCCGAATATTACCCAACAATTGGCGGATAAATTATGGGATGCATATAGCCCTGATTTATAGGAATCTTTTGAAAATGGTGGGCGGTACTGGGATCGAACCAGTGACCCCTACGATGTCAACGTAGTGCTCTCCCGCTGAGCTAACCGCCCACTTGATAGATGTCGTTTTTTACGTTGATTGACGTATGACTTCAAGTGTTTTTTGCTGTTTTATGCGGATTTATTCATCAGAAATGGGCCGGCGCAATTTAGTGCACTGCGCCAGCTGGGTGTTATTTATTTTGCTGCAAGCTTTGCCTTCGCCTTTTCAACGATAGCTTCGGCGGTGATGCCGAAATGCTTGTAAAGCTCGTCAATTGGGCCTGATGCGCCAAAGCTGTTCATGCCGATGAACGCGCCGTGTGCGCCAATTAATGCATCCCACCCTTGGCGTACGCCTGCTTCGACGGCGATTTTGACGCTGTTATTGCAGGTGAGCTTTTGGATGTAGTCTGCATCTTGCTGTGCGAATAGGTCAAGACATGGGCAAGACACTAGGCGCACTGTGATGCCTTCGGCTGTGAGTGTTTCGTAGGCTTTGTGCGCAATTTCAACTTCTGAACCCGACGCAAAAAGTGTCACTTGTGGGTCTTCTGCATTTTCTTTCAGGATGTATGCACCCAGTGCCGTTTTGTTTTCAGGGTTTGCGTCGCGTAATGTTGGCAGGCCTTGACGTGTGAGCGCCATAATTGAAGGCGTTTTTTGCGTTGCAAGGGCGATTTGCCAGCTTTCAGCCGTTTCAACGCCGTCACATGGACGGAAGACATTGATGTTTGGCATTGCGCGCAAGGATGCAACATGCTCAACCGGTTGGTGCGTTGGGCCGTCTTCACCCAGACCAATAGAATCGTGCGTCATAACGTAGATAACGCGTTGCTCCATCAAGGCAGATAGGCGAATTGATGGGCGGCAGTAATCTGTGAACACAAGGAATGTACCGCCGTAAGGAACAATGCCGCCATGCAGTGCAAGGCCGTTCATTGCTGCGGCCATGCCGTGTTCGCGCACGCCGTAATAAACGTATTGGCCGTTGTATGATCCTGCCTCGACGATGTCGTTAGACGCCTTTGTGTTGTTTGATCCTGTCAGATCGGCTGAGCCGCCAACAAGGTTTTCAATCGCAGGTACCAATTTATCCAGAACCTTACCTGATGTTGCGCGCGTTGCCATTTTTGGCACGTCGTTTACAAACATTTCTTTAAGTTCTTGGATGAGAGGTGCAACGTCATCATTAATGTCGCCAGTGATGGCCTTGATGAAAGCGTCTTTTTTGTCGCTTTCCAGTAAGCGTTCTTGCCATTCATTATGTTCTTCTTTGCCAGTGTCGCCTAGGCAGCGCCAGCTTTGCAGAACATCATCAGGAATAACAAATGGCTCGTGCGGCCAGTCGTGGAATTTACGTGCGCCAGCGATTTCATCTTCACCAAGGGGCGCGCCGTGCGCTGATGATTTGTCTTGTTTGGTTGGTGCGCCGTAACCGATGTGCGTACGGCAGCAAATTAGGCTTGGCGTGTCTGTGTTTTGCGCTGCTTCGATAGCGGCGTCAATTGCGGCGTAATCGTGGCCATCAATTGTTTGTACGTCCCAGCCATAGCTTTCAAAGCGTTTGGTTGTGTCGTCGCTGAAGGTCATGTCGGTCGAGCCGTCAATGCAAATGCCATTGTCATCATATAGAACGACAAGGCGGTCTAGTTTCATGTGGCCCGCCATTGAGCATGCTTCGTGGCTGATGCCTTCCATCAGGTCACCATCGCCGCACATAACGTATGTATAGTGATCAACCAGTTTATCACCATAACGGCCGTTCATGATGCGCTCGCCCAGTGCAAGGCCAACGGCTGTTGAGATACCTTGGCCGAGTGGCCCTGTTGTTGTTTCGATGCCGGCTGAAGGCTCAACCTCTGGGTGGCCAGCCGTGATCGAGTGGAGCTGGCGGAAGTTTTTAATGTCATCGAGTGAAATCTCTTCGTAGCCAAGCAAGTAGTTCACCGCGTAAAGCAACATTGATCCGTGGCCGCCAGAAAGAACAAAGCGATCGCGATCTGCCCACTGCGGCGCAGAGGGATCAAATTTAAGGTGACGCGCCCACAAGACCGCCGCAACATCGGCCATGCCCATTGGCATACCTGGGTGGCCTGAATTTGCCTTTTGCACCGCGTCCATTGCCAAGGCGCGCACGGCGTTTGCCATGTCTTTAATATTGTCTGGAAGTGTTGCGCCGTTTTCGGCGAGCTGAGCTTGTGTCATGGCTTTTGTGAACCCTATCTATCGTATCGTCAAAATTCTATAATAAAACTTGGCGCTACAATGCAGCGGTTAGGCCGTGAGGTCAAGATTTCTTGTTATTTCTTCTTCAAAAATTATCCAAATCGCTTGACCGTTTGCGCGCTTGGTTGCTAGTTTCCGTTTGACCTATCATGATAGTTGTCTGAAATAGACGGAAAATATATAAAAATTATGAGCAAGATTAGAAAAGCGTTAGAGCATTTAGACCGCGCCATTGGCGATTTGGAAGAGGCATCAATGTCTTTGGAAGTGAATGCGTCAGGCGCGCAGGGCGATATGTTTCCTGAAACAAAACAGGCAGTTGTGAAGAGCCTTGATGCGATGATTAACCATGTTGAAAACATGTTAGAGGAAGCATAGGGTATCCATGGGTGAAGTGAACCTGAAAATTAATGGCCGTGATTATCCGATCTTGTGTGATGATGGGCAAGAAGGGCGCATTGCAGAATTGGCATCTTATATCGATAGCCGCCTGCAAAGCATTGCTTCATCAGGTGCGGCGACCAGTGAAAACCACTTATTGGTTTTGACATCATTGATTTTGACAGATGAAATTTTTGAACTGCGCGATAATTTGAAGATTGCCGATGAGATGCTGGGCACTGATGGTAATGGTCAAGCATTGGTTGACGAAGCCGCGATCAGCGAAACGCTTCACTCACTTGCGAACCGCATTACGATGGTAAGCGACCGCATTAAACGCATTTAATTTTCTTTTCTTTTTATTCTGTAGGCCTTATATAAGGGGCTGGTTGCTGCGCGGATCCGTGATACACAGATAGAAATCCCAGGGACCGATGCTTTTCGCATAGGGAGCTGTCCCTGCCTTTAACCACTCTCTTTGCATTGGGGTTCTTGGCATCACGGCGCCCACCTGGTAGTCCAGGGTCACGTGCGGATTCATATGTACACGACCAGCGCGGCTTCCTTTTCTTTTTTCTTTAGTGGGGATTGTATGGATAAACAGCAACTTCGCCAAGATATGCGCAGGCTTCGCCGCGGTTTAAGTTTGTCGATGGATGATCGTGAGCGTTTGATTGCTCATTTCTTTGAGGCGCTTCCTTTGAAATCAACGGATTTAATTGCGGGCTATTGGCCTGCAGCGGGTGAATGTGATGTGCGCGTTATTCTGGGTGAGGCATTGCGCCGTGGGTATCGATGTGCGCTTCCTGTTGTAGAGCGCGGCTCACGCTTGTTGTCGTTTGCGCCGTATGGGAACGATAGTGCGATGCGCGTTGGGTCCTTCGGCATCAAAGAGCCTGCAGATGCTGCGCGGTTGGTGCCAGACGTTGTGATCGTACCGTTGCTTGCCTTTGATGCGCATGGCGCACGATTGGGGCAGGGCGGTGGATACTATGATGTGACGCTTGCGCATCTGCGCGCGCAAAAGCCTATTTGCGCGGTTGGGCTTGCTTATGCGCAGCAAGAGTGCAAAGATACGCCCTTGTTAACCGAGGCTCATGATCAGGCGTTAGACTGGATTGTGACCCCGCAGGAAGTAAAGTCTTTTTAAATATGCGTATAGTGTTTATTGGCGATATTATGGGGCGCGCTGGCCGCGAGGCATTGCAACAACATTTGCCCGCCGTAGTTAAGCAGCATGAACCAGATGTGGTGATTGTTAACGGTGAAAATGCCGCCAATGGCACGGGCATTACCATGAAAATTGCCAATGAATTTTTCGAGTGGGGCGTCGATGTGATTACAACAGGTAATCACGCATGGGATCAGCGCGAAATGCTGGCACAGATTAACAATCAAAAACGCATCATTCGTCCGCATAACTATCCACCTGGTACGCCGGGCAGCGGCGTTATCCGTTATCAGGTGCAAGGCACGGGGCAGTATATTGTGGTCGTGAATTTAATGGGGCGCTTGTTTATGGATCCGCTTGATGATCCGTTTCGCACAATGGAAGACATTTTAAAACAGCATCGTTTAGGTCAAAATTGTGATGCGATTTTTGTTGATTTTCATGCCGAGACGACAAGCGAGAAAATGTCTTTCGGCCACCATTTTGATGGGCGCATCACGGGTATGATTGGCACGCATACACATGTGCCGACAGCCGATGCACATGTCCTTACCCATGGGACAGCATATCAAACAGATGCGGGCATGACAGGTTCGTATGACAGCGTTATTGGCGTTGAAAAACAAATTGCCATTCACCGCTTTGTCAAAAAGACCCCAGGGGAGCGCATGCGTCCAGCAAAAGGGCCGGGCACATTATGCGGCGCAGTGATTGATGTGAATGATGCGAACGGGTTGGCGCGATCAATTGCACCTATTCGCGTTGGCGGCATTCTGCAGCAAACCTAAGTATGGCGGCGTTTAAGCCTTCCTCATATACTCGTGGCAGCTCTCATACAGTTTTTGGATGAGTTGTTTTTCGAGGATATCTTTATTTTCATTGGCGTGATGTTCGTCGCGTTGGCTGAGTTGCTCGAGCGCATCGTCAAATTTTTCGATAATGGCGACTACTTTGGGGTCTAGTTTATGGATGGTCTCCATAAATGTAATCAGGATATCTGATACTTGCGTAATAAGGGGGCAGCCAATAAGCGTGCCCTGACTTTTGATATCTAAGGCGAGCGCTAGAATATCTGAATACATCTCATCATCCCACTGATCAGTTGGTATTTTGTTGATGTATTTCAGGTGTACTTTAATGGCCGCGATGTAATGATCAACGCAGCGCGCATTACGTTTGGCCGTATCTGTTAGGGCACATTCTGCTTGCTGGATTGTTTGTGGGTCAAGGCCGCCTTCACCTGCCATTTGTTTGAGCTTATTGGGCGGCTGTATAATATTGGCCTTCTTTTTCTTTTGGTCTGTCATGGTCTATCTTTATGCATCAACGTCTATATAAACATAGTCAATATCGTCGTGAGGTGGTGATAGGACGTCGTCTTCGCGTTTAGCGCCGCCCTCGAAGTCTTCATGTTTATGTCTGCGGCGATCTGGTCCAAAGAAATGTTCGCTTTGTACAAAATCGCGAGGCTTTTCGATGATATGTTCGATGCGTTTATAGAGCTGCTGCGCGCAGAACGGTTTGATGAGAAATTCTGTGGTGCCAACATCGCGCGCTTGAATGATATGTGATTTTTGGCCATAACCAGACAGCATAATAATAGGAACAAACGGGTTCGGTGATTGCGGGTTTTTACGGATCATTTCAATCATTTCAATGCCGCTTACCGGTTTCATTTCCCAATCGGTAATGATTAGATCCGTTTTAATGCGGCAAAATGTGTCAAAGCCTTGTTTCCCATCTTGTGCGCGATATATTTTTTTGAAGCCAAATGTCATGATGACAGACTTGATGAGCTCATACATCGGCAAGTTGTCTTCCACGATGAGAACTTTGATATCTTGAAAAGAATAGTTTGATTTTGCCATTTTTTAACTTGGTTTTTCCCTAGCCGCTTTTTATAGTATACACGATTTTATTGATAATTTCTTAATATAGACAAAGAGGTATAGTTTTGGCTGGTCATTCGAAATGGGCGAATATTCAACATCGTAAAGGGGCGCAAGATAAAAAGCGCGCGGCGTTATTTTCAAAATTGGGACGTGAAATTATGGTTGCGGCCAAGTTGGGTGGCCCTGACCCTGATATGAATCCGCGTTTGCGTTTGGCGATTGCGACGGCCAAAGGAAACTCTATGCCCAAAGCGCCGATTGAACGTGCGATTGCCAAAGGCGCAGGCGGCGGTGATGGTGAAGATTATACAGAAATCCGTTACGAAGGTTATGGCCCGGGCGGCGTCGCGATTATTGTTGAGGCACTGACGAATAACAAGAACCGCACGGCGGGGAATGTGCGCTCTATTTTGACGAAAAATGGTGGTAACCTTGGTGAAAATGGCTGCGTTGGGTTTATGTTTGACCGCGTGGGCGAGATTATTTTTCCTGCGGATAAGGCGGATGCTGATACAATGTTTGAGGCCGCCGTCGAAGCAGGCGCAGAAAATGCCGAAAGCGATGATAACAGCCATGCAATTACATGCGCGGCAGATGATTTTGCAAGTGTTCTAGATGCGCTGTCTGATAAATTTGGTGAGCCTGAGAAATCAGGTCTTGCGTGGCTTCCAAACGTGCAAGCAGACGTGGACGAGCAAACTGCTAGTGATGTTTTGAAATTGATTGATGCACTTGAAGAAGATGACGATGTACAAAGTGTCAGCACGAACTTTGATGTCAGCGATGAAGTCATGCAAAAACTTATGGCCAGCGAATAGGCCGTTTTGATGCGCATTTTAGGCATTGATCCGGGCTTGCAGAAAACGGGCTGGGGCGTTATCGAATCTCAGGGAAATCGTTTGATTTTTGTGGCGAGCGGTTTGATCAAAACCAAGCCCAAAGATGCCATGGCATACCGTCTTTCTTGTTTGCATGAGGGGCTTGCGGATGTCATTAAACAATATGCGCCAGAGACCTCTGCGATTGAAGAAACCTTTGTGAATCAAAACCCGGCCTCTGCCTTGAAATTAGGTCAGGCGCGCGGCGTTTTGATGTGCGTTCCTGCGCTGTACGGCGTGCCAGTGGCAGAATATGGCGCAAATAAGGTTAAAAAGTCTGTTGTGGGGACAGGCCATGCCGATAAAAATCAGGTTGGCATGATGATTAGAACTTTGCTGCCATCCTGTGGGCAGATTAGCGAGGATGAAGCAGATGCCCTTGCAGTTGCGATTGCCCATGCCCATTATAAGGCATGATCGGAAAATTATCAGGAATCATTGACAGTTTTGGTGACAAATATCTTTTGCTGGACGTGCAAGGGGTAGGGTATGTCGTGCATGCTAGTCGCCGTACATTAACGCGCATTGGGCAAGCCGGTGAGGCGGCGCAATTGCTTACGGATATGCAGGTGCGCGAGGATTCAATGACGCTTTATGGGTTTATTGACGCGGCCGAGCAGCAATGGTTTCGGTTGCTAAATTCTGTGCAAGGGGTTGGTGCGAAGGTTGCACTTGGTATCCTTAGCGTTTGCCCGCCTGAACGATTGAGCGTTATTATTGCCGCGCAGGATAAGGCAGGAATAACGCAGGCTGATGGCGTGGGCCCGAAACTTGCGACGCGCATTTTGACGGAGCTAAAAGATAAAGCTGCGGCAATTGCGGTTGAGTTTCCTGTTTCTGATGGGGCGGCGCCTAAACCATCTGCTGCGCCCGTGGAGAGCGCCCTTGATACGGCGTTAGTGGACGTGCCTGCAAATTTAGACGAGGATGCCTTATCGGCCTTGATTAATTTGGGCTATGCTCGCGCGGATGCGTATAGTGCGATTATGCAGGCGAAGTTAAAGGCGAATGATAATTATGATTTACAAAATATCATCCGCCTCGCCCTGAAGGAGCTGAGCGCCTAGATGACCGATCAAGCGATTAAAAATCCTGAGCTTTCTGCGCTTCCCGATGCGAACGGTGAAGACCCTGCCTTGCGTCCAAGTGCGCTTGATGAATTTATTGGGCAGCCACAATTACGCGAGAATTTAAAGGTTTTCATTCAGGCCGCAAAATCACGCGGTGATGCGATGGATCATACGCTGTTTTATGGGCCGCCGGGCCTTGGTAAAACGACGCTGGCGCAGATCGTGTCTAAGGAACTAGGCGTTGGTTTTCGCGCGACATCTGGGCCTGTGATTATGAAGTCCGGCGATCTTGCCGCTATTCTTACGAATCTCGAGCCTAATGATGTTTTATTTATTGATGAAATTCACCGTTTGAACCCTGCGGTTGAGGAAATCCTGTACCCCGCTATGGAAGACCGTAAACTTGATTTGATCATTGGTGAGGGACCCGCTGCGCGTTCGGTGCAAATTGATTTGGTGCCTTTTACATTGGTTGGGGCGACGACGCGTTCAGGCCTTTTGACAAATCCGCTGCGTGATCGTTTTGGCATTCAATTGCGCTTGGAATTTTATGCGCCAGATGATTTGGCAACGATTGTCGGGCGGGCAGGGCGTTTGCTTGGTATGGATATGGCCGATGATGGCGCGCTTGAGATTGCACGCCGTTCACGCGGTACGCCGCGCATTGCTGGGCGTTTAACGCGGCGCGTGCGTGACTTTGCCGAGATTGCAGGCAATGGCCGTGTGGATAGTGCGGCGGTTGATCATGCGCTTGGCCGTTTGGATGTAGACCGCGCAGGACTTGATCGTATGGATCACCGTTATTTATCGTGCATTGCGCATAATTACGGCGGCGGCCCGGTTGGCGTTGATACGCTTGCCGCAGCCCTGTCCGAGCAGCGCGACATGATCGAAGATGTGATTGAGCCTTATCTTATTCAAATCGGATTGGTGCAGCGCACGCCGCGCGGGAGGATGCTGTCTGCGCGCGGTTTTGAATATTTGGGATTAAATCCGCCGAGTGCTTCGGCGCAAGAACAAGAGAGCCTGTTATAATCATGCAACATCATGTTTCTTACCGTGTTTATTTTGAGGATACTGATGCAGGCGGCGTTATGTATCATGGCAATTATATTGCCTTTTGCGAACGCGCCCGCACAGAGCTTTTGCTCGATACAGGATATACAAACCGTGATCTAAAAGATGATGTCGGCATTTTGTTTGTTGTGCGCCATATGGATGTAAATTATCTAAAGCCGCTTTTGTTGGAAGATAAGGTTGATATTTATACATCTTTGCACCATATCAAAAACAGTAGTTTGATTTTCAAGCATATCATCAAAAAGGATGATGTTATCGTGTTTGAAAATGATGTTACGCTGGTCTGCGTTGATGCGAAGACTGTTAGGCCAGTAAAAATTCCCGAAGATATTAAATCCCGTTTTTCTGATTACACTGAATAAATTTTGATAAGCAAAAAAGGATAAAGACATATGGATCCGACACTAGAAGCCGTTAGCCTGGGTGAGGCTGCAACTGATTTGACGATGTGGGGGCTGTTTATGGCGGCTGACCCGATTGTGAAGGCTGTTATGTTGATGCTTGTTATGGCCTCAATTTGGAGCTGGACTTTGATTTTTGCCAAGCGCAGCAGGCTTTCTGGCCTGAATAGCGCAGCGTCTTTGTTTGAAGATCAATTCTGGTCTGGTGAATCGCTGGATCGCCTTTATGACAGTATCAAAGGTCATACGACTGATCCGCTTCAGTTGACATTTACTGCGGGTATGGGCGAATGGAAGGAAAGCGTTTCTTCTGGTGCAACGTCGGGCAGTGAAACGTTACAGGCTGGCGTACGTCAACGCGTTGAGCGCGCTATGAGCGTAACAATCATGCGCGAGATGCATAAGCTTGAAAAAGGGATGACTTTCCTTGCCAGCGTCGGTTCGACCGCGCCATTTATTGGCCTGTTTGGGACAGTGTGGGGGATCATGAACAGTTTCGCGGCGATTGCATCATCAAACAACACATCATTAGCCGTGGTTGCACCTGGCATTTCCGAGGCGTTGTTTGCGACGGCGCTTGGCCTTGTTGCGGCGATCCCCGCGGTTATTTCATATAACGTTTTCTCAAGCAGTTTTAATGCATATGCCGATCGTATGGAGGCCTTTGCTGATGAGTTTTTGGCGATTTTGTCACGACATCTGGACAATCAAAAGGCGCAATCAACATTAATGAGCGGCGAAAAGGTGGCATAAATGGGCGCGACACTTGCAACGAAAACGCGTTCTCGTGGGCGCAGAACAGGCGGATCATACCGCCCAATGGCCGAGATTAATGTCACGCCTTTTGTTGATGTGATGTTGGTTTTGCTGATTGTTTTTATGGTCGCGGCGCCTTTGTTGACCGCGGGGGTTCAGGTTGACTTGCCTGATGCCAAGGCCAAGCAGATCCAGTCTGAGGATAATACACCTATTGAAATTAGCCTGACCAAGGAAGGAAAGATTTATATTGGTAAATCAGAACTGCCGCTTAAAGAGCTGAGCGCGAAACTTGCTGCGATGACCGAGGGCGAATTTGACCGCCGCATTTATATTCGCGGGGATCAGGGCTTGCCTTATGGGCAGGTTATGGGATTGCTGGGCCTGATTAATGCGGCTGGCTATACCAAGGTTGCACTTATTTCCGAGCCTCAATAACACGCCAAGTGAACGAGATATAGGCCGCTATGATACATGTCGATACAGATGATGACTTGAACAAGGCGCTGATGGTTTCAGCTGCTTTGCACTTGTTCATTTTGATTATCGGCATTGTTGGCTTACCGTTCTTGAAAAAGCCCGAGCCCACGATTATTGAGCTGCCGAATATTGTTGATGTGGAATTTGTAACGGCCGAGGAAACAAGCGCACCCAAACGTGCGCCGCCCAAGCCTGAGCCACGCAAATCAGCGCCCAAGATGACGGCCGAGGCACCGCCAGATTTGTCCAAGGTGCCGATGCCAAAGGTTGAGGATACTCCGCCGCCAGAGGAACAAGCCAAATCTGTGCCATTGCCGCCAGAAACGCTTGCCAAGCCTTTGCCGAAAAAGCCAAAGCCGCCTGAGCCTAAAAAAGAGCTGACAAAAAAAGCGCCCGAGCCACCGAGTGAAGAATTTAGCAGTTTGTTGAAAAATTTGGTTGAGCCTGAAGATAAAAAACTGCCCGAGTGGGAGCCTCGACCGCGTGAAGAACCACCAGAAGAGCCTGCTGAAGAGCCGATGCCAGAGGCGCCATTATCACTGGATAATCGTTTGAATGTCAGTGAAATTGACGCCGTACGTCAGCAGCTTGCAGGATGCTGGAATGTCTTGTCTGGTGCGCGCTATGCCGAGGATCTGGTTGTTGAAGTGCGCCTTTATATGAATCCGGATCGTACGGTAAGAAAAGCTGTTATTGTGGATCAGGTTCGTTATAATCGGGACGGTCTGTTTAAGGCGGCTGCGGACTCTGCGCTGCGTGCAGTGCGGATGGAGCGCTGTTCTCCGCTGCGGCTTCCGGCTGATAAGTATGAACAGTGGAAGGTGACGACCATTCGTTTTGACCCGCGCGATATGCTTTAATGCGGTTGAGAGAGTAAAAAGATAATGAAAAGGATGTTTTATATGCCATTTATGTTCCGTACAGCCTTGTTAATGACTTTGCTGCTGCTGACGCTGCCGTTTTCTGGTGCGCGCGCTGAGCTTAAATTTTCGGTCACGCAAGGCCGGTCCGAGGCATTGCCGATTGCGGTGCAGTCATTTTATGCGGAATCGCCTGGTGACAGTAAAATCGCACGTGAAATCCCAAATATCATTGCCGCGAATCTTGAGCGTTCAGGCCTTTTTAAGCCTTTACCTGACAATGCCTTTATCCAAAGCGTCGCATCAGTGAAGCAGCATGGCGTGCGTTTTGATGAATGGCGCGCAACGGCGGCGCAGGCGTTGGTGACGGGGAAGGTTATCGCGCAAAACAATGGCACGGCGCGCGTTGAGTTTCGTTTGTGGGATATCTTTGGTGAAAAGCAGCTTACAGGCGTTGCCTATACAACAACCAACGATAACTGGCGCCGCATCGCGCATATTATTTCTGATAAGATTTATGCGCGCTTAACGGGCGAGGATAGCTATTTTGACTCGCGCATTGTCTATATCGCGGAAAGTGGGCCCACCACAGATCGCCGTAAGCGCCTTGCCATTATGGATCAGGATGGTGCAAATCATAAATATTTAACCAGTGGTAATTACCTTGTGCTGACGCCGCGTTTCTCGCCGACCGAGCAAAAAATTGTTTATATGTCTTATGAGGCAAGCTCGCCGCGTGTTTACTTGTATGATCTCACAACGGGCGCACGCGAGATTTTGGGCGATTTCCCAGGCATGACATTTGCGCCACGTTTCTCACCAGATGGCAAGCGCGTGGTGATGTCGCAAGCAATTAACGGCAATAGTGACTTGTACGAGCTTGATTTGCGCACCCGTAACAAGCGCCGCTTGACGACAAATTCTTCCATTGACACGGCGCCGTCTTATTCGCCAGATGGACGTCAGGTGGCCTTTGAATCTGATCGCGGCGGATCGCAGCAGCTCTATATCCTTGATATGAAATCTGGACGCGAACAGCGCATTACATTTGGCAAGGGGCGCTATGGTAATCCGGTGTGGTCGCCGCGTGGTGACTTGATTGCCTTTACCCGCATTTATCAGGGGAAGTTTTATATTGGCGTTATTCGCCCTGACGGATCGGGCGAGCGTCTGATTACCAGTGCCTACCATGTCGAGGGACCAAGTTGGTCACCGAATGGCCGCGTTTTGACTTATTTTAAAGAGCGCCCATCATCGGATGGTAATTCACGCGTTGCGAATTTATATACGATTGATATTACAGGATTTAACGAGAGATTGTTACCGACGCCTGTTGATGGATCAGACCCTGCGTGGTCGCCGCTGAACTAAGGTTTAAAGTCGCTCGCAGGGCGCGGACGGCTTTTTAGGCGTATGTTATTGGTGTGTAGGCTCGTTTAGGTAGGGGGGCTTATGATGACAATATATCGTCAAACAGATCCAGCACCTGCATATAGAGTTCGCGTTTAAACGGTACGATCAGGTCAACCGTTTCTTTGGGCTTTACCCATTTCCATTGATTGAATTCTGGTTCGTGATGGTTATCTAAAATGATGTCGCTGTCTTGGCCTGTAAAACGCAGGGCAACCCATGTTTGCTCTTGCCCGCGATATTTACCGTTCCAGAAGTTTGGGATGCGCTCTGCTGGCAGGTCGTAACGTACTTTTGTATCTGCGACTTTAATGATGTCTGCCTGGTTTGTGCCAACCTCTTCCATCATTTCACGCATGGCGGCCTGATGAACGTCTTCACCGGGGTCAATGCCGCCTTGTGGCATTTGCCACGCGCCCAGGTTGTCCAGACGTTCACCTACAAAAATGTGATTGTCTGTGTTCAGCAACATAATGCCTACGCAAGGGCGGTAGGGCAGTTTTTGAAATTTAGGTGGCAGCATTACTCGTATTCCGTCCATTTATATTCGTACGCGGCAGAAATAGGAACCAGCGTGATGTTGCTGTCCTTGATTTTTTGTATCCAAGAAGGGAGCTCTTCAGCCATCGCGGGGTTCAGCGTTGTAATGCCGATAGCGACCTTATTTGTTTTTGCAGCGTTTATCAGGGCGTCAATGGCGTCAGGCGCATCAATATGTGAGAAGACCAGATCTGCGCCGATATAGGGGGCGTTGTGGGATATTGAGATGCTTTCAACCTGTTGATTGGTTTGTGGCGCCGTTTCTAAATAGCCAATTCCGCGCATAAATAAGACGTTAAACAAGTTTTTAAGCATACTTTCAGAATTTACAAATGTTTCATCCAATGTCGCGTAAACGCCAGCATAACCAGAAGCGCGTGACAGTGCCCATGTAAATTTATCCATGTTGAGTTTGAGGCTTGATCGTTTAAGCAATGTCTGTGCGCCTGTATCTTTTTGCGGATATTCAGCCGTTTCAAATGGGATATTCATCCATGTTTCAAAGCCTTGATGGCGTGCTTGGTCAATCCAATCTTGCGCGTCGCTGAGATAAGGTGAAATCAGTAGAGTGACCTCATTTGGTAGGGCGGTTATTGTTTTTGATGAAAGGCTTTGTGAAAGGCCAAAATCTTGCAGGCCTAGTGCAATGACTGGCCCTGTATCGGGGCCAAGAGAAACGGGCTTTTTATATGCTGAAAAGGGAGTTTGCTTGCCATCATCGGAAATGCGCGGGAGGAGGCCATTGTCCGTATATTCAGTAACAGCGTTAATGGGCGCAGGTGTGAGGGCGTTTGATGGCGCAGCGTGTTCAGATTGCACAGGAGCTTGTTCGTTTGTTTCCTGTGTCGTGGTTTCTGCATCACTATGTGCGTGGCTTTCTTGATTGTCTACGCTATGTGTGGTGACTGTTTTGACGCTGCGTTGTGGCAGTGGCTCCTGCTTAACGGTGATCTCGATGACTTCATGTGCTAACTGCGCGGTGAGTGTTTGATATGTTTTTTTTGCAGTGAGCGCACTATAGCTAACAATCAGGACAATCAACAGTAACGTTACCCCAACGCCAAACATCAACGCCTGCCAGAAATCCTTGTGGTTGAGAAGTGATTTTAGGTCGCGAGTTGTATCTGCGCCGCGATCTTCAATATCTTCTAACGTGATATCTGGTGTTATGATGTCTTCGCTCATGATTGTTTACGTTATTCTGCCTTGCTGGCTTCTTCTACTTCATCTGCAACGGGCATGCGGGCAGGGTCGGAATATAAAGATAAGCCGTTAATTAAATCAAAAGCGCGCAACAGTTGATAATCTTCTTTTTCATCTGTCTTTGCGTTTTCTGATTTATCGCTGTCTTTTGCCTTTTTGTTTTTGGCTTTATCAAGCGCGCCAACAAGATCGGCTTCGCGCACGCCGCCGCCTGACGCGACTTTCTCAAGATGAGCTTGCTCGACAGTGATGTCAGGCGTGATGCCTTTTGCCTGAATAGAGCGTCCAGATGGCGTGTAATAACGCGCGGTTGTCAAACGCATAGCGCCATGTCCAGGGATCGGCACGATTGTCTGAACTGAGCCTTTACCAAAGGATTGTGTGCCCATGATGATGGCGCGCTTATGATCTTGCAGCGCGCCGGCAACAATTTCAGAGGCCGAAGCAGAGCCGCCATTAATGAGGATAACAAGAGGCTTACCGTCGGCAAGGTCGCCGCTTGTGGCGTTGTCGCGGGCGACGTCATCCTCGTCGCGGCCACGTGTTGATACGATTTCACCGCGTTCTAGGAATGCATCGGCTACGGCAATGGCCTGATCAAGTAAGCCGCCTGGGTTGTTGCGTAAATCAATAACATATCCGTGAATGTCGTCTTTGAGTTCTTTTTTGATCTCTTTCAGCGCGTCTTTCAGGCTTTCTTCTGTGTTTTGATTGAATGTTGTGATGCGGATATAGCCTGCTTTGTCTTCAACGCGGTGACGGACAGAGCGAATTTTAATGATGTCGCGCGTGATGGTTTTGCTGATTTCCTCGGCAGCACCTTCGCGGCGGATTTTAAGGTCAATATCTGTTCCAACTTTGCCGCGCATTTTGTCAACAGCGTCGCTTAGTGACATGCCAAGAACGGCTTCGTCGTCGATATGTGTGATGTAATCGCCGGCCTCGATGCCCGCGCGAAAGGCTGGCGTATCGTCAATGGGTGATACAACTTTAACAAAGCCATTTTCCATGGTGACTTCGATGCCCAATCCGCCGAATGATCCGCGCGTATTGACCTGCATGTCGGCGAAGCTTTCTTCGTTGAGGTATGACGAATGTGGATCGAGTGACGTCAGCATGCCGTTGACGGCGTTTTCGATGATTTCTTTGTCTTCAACAGGGTCAACATATTGTTCGCGGACGCGTTCGAAAACGTCGCCAAATAGATTTAACAAGCGGTATGTTTCGCTGTAATCTTTTTCAAGGTGAACCTCAGGCGGTTGAGAACCAGCAGTGCGATCATCGCTTTGCGCAAATGAAGATGGCGCAGTCAGTGCAGTTGCGGCAAGGCTGAGGCACAGGAAAGAAAGAAGCGGTTTACGCAAAGGCACAAGTTTCATGAGGCGTTCCAATATGTTGAAGGGCTTTAAAAATTAATTACTGCTTAGCTTACCTAATTTTGGCGTTGGATCAATGGCTTTTCCTGATTTTCTTAGTTCAAAATACACCATAGGATTATCACTGTGGGCGCTCTTTTCGCCGAGATAGCCGATAGGTTCGCCGCCACTGACCTTGTGGTCGATGTCAACAGTGATGCGCTCTAGCCCCGCAATGAGGCTGTGGTAGCTGTTTTTATGCTCGAGAATAACGATGTTGCCATAGGTTTTAAATTGACCGACGAAGCGCACGGTTCCGCTCATCGGGGCGACAACAAGGCCGTTTTGATGTCCTTCCATCCAAAGGCCTTTGCTGGGTGCGTTGAGGAAATCGGGCTGGCCGTACTTGATGCGTACAGCGCCAGCAATAGGCGGGCCAAAGGTTTTATTGTCACGGTCTTTGATCACAAGAGGCGGCGTAAAGGCGGTGACAGCTCTGGTTAGCAGGCTTTTTTCTTTTTTCTTTTTATCGGCGGCGGCTTGTTCTTTGGCGCGTTGCTCTTCCAGGTTTGAGATTAGATCGCGCATATTTTTGGATTCTTTGGTGATGCGCGCAATGATCTCGGCCTTGTTTTGCACGTCAACTTTGGATCGTTGATATAATTTTTGCTTTTTATCCAAGAATTTTTGCAGGTCTTTTTTATCACTTTGCAAAGCCGTATTCTTTTGATCGAGGGAGGCTTTATCAGCCTTAAGTTCGGCCAAGATGTCTTTGAGGCGGCTTGCATCATTTTGCAGGCGCTGCGTGCGGGCGCTAAGGCTTTGGCCGATATCTTTGATCAGCAATGCGCTTTGCGCGGTTTCCAGCGGCGCACCCGGACGCATAACAAGCGCGGCCATAGGGATTTTTTGTAAGCGATCCATCGCAAGGACTAATTGCACGATTGTATCTTTGTCGTTTTCTAGTTTTTCTTTGAGAACGTCACGCTCGGCGCTGTTTGCTTTAATTTTGCCTTCCAGCGTAATGAGGCTTTGTTCAATGTTTTGGATGTTTTGGCTTAGCGTGATGAGGCGCTCTTTATTGGATGTGATTTCATCTTCTAGGCTTCGCAGGCCTTTATCCATGATGGCCTTTTCTTCTTTGTGCTGCTCAAGGGATTTTTCCATGCTTTGGATGGATGTTTTTTTGTTGGCAGGAGCAGGGACAATGTCTTGATTATTTGTATTTGCCAGAGCGCAGATAGGGTTTGCCACGATGCCAAGCAGCACTACGCAAGTCAGGGCAGTGATATATTTGAATGTGGCGTTATGGTTACTCACGGTGATATGGGTGTCCGGCTAAGATTTGCTGCGCTCTGTATATTTGCTCGATGAGCATGATTCGCGCAAGCATATGAGGCCATGTTTGCTTGCCAAAGCTGAGTAAAAGATTGGCGCGCGTGCGGATATCATCTTGCAGGCCATTTGCGCCGCCAAGAATAAATTGAATATGTGTTTGTGCGTTGTTTTGAAGGGTTTCGAATTTTTCGGCAAATTCTAGGCTTTTAAGCGTTTTTCCGCGCTCGTCCATGGCGATGACATAGGCGCCTGGCGCGATGAGTGATGAGAGTTTTTCGTTTTCGTCTTTTTGCATGGCGTCTTCATCACGATGACGGCTTTCAATTTCATGCAAGGTAATGTGCCAGCGGGTTTTCTTTTTATAATCAGTAAAAAGTTCGTAGAGCGGGCCTTTTTTCAAACGCCCGATGGCAATGATATCTATCTTAAGCATCCGCCTATGTTATGCGGATTGCGGTGCGCCTACAACATCAAATTGTCCCGGTGTTGACCACATTTTTTCAATGTTATAAAAACTGCGGACTTCGGGGCGGAACAGATGGACAATCAGGTCGCCTGTATCAACGATGACCCAATCGGCATTTTCTGTGCCTTCGAGTTTAATGTTTTTGATGCCGCGTGCTAACAGGCGATCTTTTAGTTTTTCGGCTGTTGCGAGTACGTGGCGCGATGAAGTTCCAGAGGCTACGATCATGTAATCTGCCAGTGCGGCATTTGGATCAAGTTCAATGGTGACAACATCAATGGCCTTGTCTTCGTCCAGAGACTTTTCAACAAAGGCTTTAAGCTCCTGCGGGCAGGATATGCTTAGTTTATCGTGCGATATAATGACGGAAATCTCCTTTCCTTTTGTTGGGCAATAAAAAACCGTGCAAACCATATTGCACGGTATACTCAACAGTTACACAACTGATAGGGTGAATTGCAAGTGCCTCATGTCGGTTTGTCTTAAAAACCAAGGGGCCTCTCAATCTGATTATCGAATCGAAATCCTATCAATCTCATAACACCATTATAGTGTTTTTGAGTTTTTTTTTCAAATTTGGTGGGATGATTATGTGATGTTTTCCCGAATTTCTGTTGAGGACATATTGATCAATTTTTTGTTCATCATCCAATAAGTGTGATTGGGTTTGAGTGGGTGCCTTGCAGATTTTGAAAGATGAATGTGTGTTTGGCGCGCATTAAAGCGCAAAGGGCATGAGCGTACGATGCTTTGCGCCGGTGGACGCGTGATGTGTAAAAAGGGAATTTCGGCGAGTAAATCCTGCCAATGATCCCAGCGATGAAGCGTGTGGGCGTTATCTAGACCCGTAATCCATATAAAATCAGAGCTTGGGAAGTTGTGTTTGAGCTTCTTTACGGTCTGGTACGAGGTGCGCGCGCCTAGATCAGCCTCGAGGCCGGTTACAATCATTTGCGGGCTATCAATTAAGGCTTCGCAGGCTTGGATGCGCTCAACCAAGGGCGTTGGTTTTTGTTCTTTGATCGGGTTTTGCGGGGTAACCATCCACCAAATAAAGTCTAATTGCAGCGCGGCGAGGGCCGTTTTTGCGACATGCAGGTGCCCGGCGTGCGGCGGATTAAAGCTGCCACCAAAGATGCCGATGCGCTTTTTGTGCCAACGCTGCGTTTCCAGTCTATTGGGGGCGGTTAAAAAAGACATGTTGCTTTATCTGTGTGAGAGCCTAGGGGCGTGTTTGACCATTTCCTAGGACATGGTACTTGTAAGTGCACAGTTGCTCAACCCCGACAGGGCCGCGTGCATGCATCTTGCCCGTGGCAATGCCAATTTCTGCGCCCATGCCAAATTCACCGCCATCAGCAAATTGTGTTGAGGCGTTGTGCAGGACAATGCCGCTATCCACTTGGTTGAGGAACATTTCTGCGGCGGCGTTGTCTTGGGTGAGGATTGAATCGGTGTGGTGCGATCCGTATGCGTTAATATGCGCGATGGCGGCATCTATACCAGATACGCGTTTGATGCTGACTTTTGGGGCTAGATATTCTGTATGCCAGTCTTGCTCGGTCGCGGGTTTAACGGCGCTATTGAGTGATTGGATGTATTCATCGCCGACAATCTCGCACTCTTTTTCAAGCAGTGCGCCGAGGATATCTTTGGTAATATCGTCATTGAGGGCTTCGTCAATTAAGATGGTTTCAACCGCGCCGCAAATGCCTGTTCTGCGCATTTTTGCGTTTAATGTCACATCGCGGGCGATGGTTGCGTCTGCGTCTTTGTGGACGAAAATATGGCATAGCCCTTCAAGGTGACCAAATACAGGCATTTTTGCTTCATCCATGATGCGCTCGATCAGGCTGCGGCCGCCGCGCGGTATCATGACATCGATATATTGATGACAAGCCAGCATTGCGCCAACAGCGGCGCGGTCAGGTGTTGGGATCATGCACACAGCCGCGGTTGGCATTTTGTGCGCACTGAGTGTGCTTTCGATAATTTTATGGAGCGCCAGAGAGCTGTTTAGGCTTTCTGATCCGCCGCGCAAAATAACAGCGTTGCGTGATTTTAGGCATAGCGCCGCCGCATCAATTGTTACGTTAGGGCGCGATTCATAGATCATCCCAAGGACGCCAATCGGCACGGAAACTTTTTTAATCTTAAG
This sequence comes from Micavibrio sp. UBA6929, assembly GCA_002448815.1. Lineage (GTDB taxonomy): Bacteria > Pseudomonadota > Alphaproteobacteria > Micavibrionales > Micavibrionaceae > UBA6929. The sequence continues at coordinate 259,885 of DKAJ01000012.1, read as the reverse complement.
GCCGTTTGGGCGGTTTTCTTCCCAAAGAGTGCGGCCCAATGGATTTGGCAGGTTTGCTACAGTTTCTAGGCCTTGCGCCATGCCTTCAATGCGTTCTTGATTAAGGGTCAGACGATCAATGAGGGCATCTGTCAGGCCTTTTTGACGGGCAGCGGTAACATCAAGCGCATTGGCATCAATAATATCTTGTGCATTCGTGCGCAGAGCTGCCGCTATATCACGAAGGGCATTGTTGATTTGATCGTCAGAGGCTTGTGCGATTTTACGGCTTGCGGCGAGAGCAGCTTTGCCAAGGTCGTTGACGAGATTAGTCGGGGAAAGGGCTTGCACGGTGTTCGTTTGCGTTTGTGTCATGAGCAAGCCTTTGGTTTTAGTGAACGTGTTTATTTAGATCCTTGATAGAGTCACTGATAAAGGCTTTATCCAGTTTTTTATCAAAGTTTTCTGTGATGATTTCGCGTGTTGCGTCAATTGCGATGTCTGCGGCGTAGCGCTGAATTTCGGCAATGGCATTTTCTTTCATGCGCTCGATACGCTCTTCCAGTTGTGCTTCGCGGCGGGCAAGGTTTTCTTTAAGCTCTTTTTTTGCTTGCTTGCGGATTTTTGTCGCATACATTTCTGCGTTTTCGATGATCTCTTCAGATTCTTTGACGGCGTTTGCATGCTTGCGCTGATATTGTGCCAAAAGTTCTTGCGCTTCTGTGTGCAGGTTTTCTGCTTCTTCCAGTTCGCGTTTGATTTTTTCGATGCGGCCATCAACCATGTCAACAACGGCGGCCTTGCCAGCCTTCATCAAAATCACCATAAAAATGATAAATGAGAAAAGAACCCAAGGATTAGCATCATGTGCAAGTGTTTCTAACATACTGTATTTATCCTGTACTTATTGTCCGTGTGGTGACCTATGCGGCCTTTTTTTTGCCAATTGTTTCGATAACAGAGATGGCTTTTTTCTTATCTGTTTTAATGCCAACAAGCTTTTCCGCAGCAGCAGCAGCAACCTCAGCGGCAACATCGTTTACAGTTGCAAGTGCCTTTTGTGTTGCGTCTGCTATTTCTTCTTCTGCGTCAGCAATGTCTTTTGCCGCATGCGCATAAAACTCAGCGTAGCTTGCTTTTTCTTGTTCTTTGATTTTTTCTTCAGCGCGTGTGAAGAGGTAGCTTGATTTATCGCGGGCTTCGCGCACGATTTTTTCGTAGGCTGCGTGTACGTTTTCAGCCTCGATTTTTAAATTCTTAGCAGAGATCAGGTCGCCTTCGATTTGCTCGCGGCGGCGTTCGATAACGCCAGACAGGTCAGGCAAGACCTTGAAGCGGAAAGGCAAGTACATCAATGCAAATGTTACCAATAGCCAGAAAATCTGACTTGGGTATGTAGAGCCATCAAGCTGAGGCAGGCCTTGAACTTCGTCATGGTGTCCTTCCTCAGCATGGGCAGTATCATGGCCATGCGCGTCATCGTGATGCGCAGGAGCCATATGTGTATTAATCTCTTCGGTTACATGGTCCATTTGCATGTGATCATGCGCGCCATCAGCTGCAAAAGCAGGTGTTCCGGCCAAGCCAGTCATGCCAAGTGTCAAGGTTGCAGATAATAGAAGTAGTGATCGCATTATATAGTCCTGTAATAGAAGATTAAAGCGGAGCCTAGCACGAGGGCTAGGCTTTACGCAAAATTAGCCAACAAGAATAAAGGCAGAGATTGCGAATGCAAGCAGTGCCAAGGCTTCTGTCAAAGCGGCTGAGATAAAGAATTTTTTATCTAGAACTTCAGCAGATGTTGGGTTGCGGCCTACTGCATCATTGTATGATGAGAAGATGTTACCCATTGCCAAAGCAACGCCAAACATAGGCACAAGAGCCAAAGCAGCAGCGATCAATTTTACAGCATCAATTTCCATTTTTAGTTTCCTTCCGTTGGTTTAAAAAATGTATTCAGTTTTTCATTAAATTTTAGTGATGCAGATCCACAGTGTCTTTTAGGTAAACGCAGCTAAGAATTGCGAATACATAAGCCTGCAGGAAAGCAACCAGGAGTTCCAGGCACAACATGGCAACATTAACCAAAACTGGCAATGCACCAACGAAGACACCTGCGACGCCCATACCGGCAACAGCCATGGCAGCAAAACTTGCGAAAATTTTCAATACCATGTGGCCAGCCATCATGTTGGCAAACAAACGAACAGCCAACGTAAATGGACGCATTAAAAAGGATAAAAGCTCGATAGGGATGATCAGGAACTTAAGGGCAAACGGCACGCCTGGTGGTGACAGGATGCTGAGGAATTTAAGACCGTGATTAGCAAAACCATAAATTGTGACCATTAAAAAGACCATGATCGCCAGCGCGCCCGTTACGGCGATGTGGCTGGTGAACGTAAATGAGTAAGGGATAAGACCTAGAACGTTACCCATCAAAACCATCATGAATAGGGTAAAGATAAAAGGGAAGTATTGGCGGCCGTGCGAGCCGATATTATCGCGGATCATCCCTGCGATAAATTCATACATCATTTCTGAAATCATTTGCAGACGACCTGGAACCAAAGAACGGCTGCCAGTTGACATCATCATGAAGCCAACGGCGGTCACAGCAGAGATAACCATCCATAGAGATGAGTTTGTAAATGAAATGTCGAAACCAGCGGCGCTAAGCTCGATCTGTGGTTCGATAATAAACTGATGTATAGGGTTCAGTGCCAAATTATTGCTCTTCGTTTATTTGTTTTCTCAAATCATCGCCCCAAAATCGGCGATTCACTCTCAATCCGGCGTCTTTTTAGCTTTTTTTTCATCCTGATGCAACCGCGAATCCGCATCATTGGATGAAGAATTTAAACTTTCTGACGTACGGTAGAGATTGTAAAACGCCACGCACGATCCCAAGATAATGAAAATCAACATGAAAATTGGCGCGGTTTCGATCTTTTTGTCGAGCCAAATACCAAATAATGTGGAGAAAATAATCGCGGCGGCAAATTCAACGCCTGCTGATGCGCTGGCTTGAATAACTTTTTTTTGTTTTTCTGCCAGTTCTTGTTTTTCTTCTTCGGTTAAAATGCCTGCGCGGTTGGCGGCATCTTTGATTTTACTGTCGAGTTGATCCAGTTTTTCAGGATCAAAGTCATCATTTTGATTGGTCATTTTATGCGGCCTCTATGAAGTCAAAGCTTTGTTGTAGGTCTACGGAAACGAGCTGCGAAACGCCGCGCTCTTGCATGGTGACGCCGTATAGGCAATCCATGCGTGCCATTGTCAGGCGGTGGTGCGTGATAATAACAAAGCGCGTTTCACCGCGCGCGGCAATGGTTTCTAACAGGTTGCAAACGCGGTCGACATTGGCATCGTCGAGCGGCGCATCAATTTCATCAAGAACGCAAATTGGCGATGGGTTTGTTAGGAACATGCCGAAAATCAATGCGATTGAGGTCATTGTTTGCTCGCCTCCTGACAGGAGGGATAGGGACTGCAAGGCTTTGCCTGGTGGCTGCGCAAAGATTTCAAGTCCCGCTTCGAGCGGGTCTTCGCTGCCGACGAGTTGCAGATATGCGTTGCCCCCTGTAAAGAGCTGCTTAAACAGTGTTTGGAAATGTGCGTTGACGGTTTCAAAGGCCACCATCAGGCGTTCGCGCGCTTCGGTATTGATGGTTTGAATGCCGCCGCGCAGTTCATCAATGGCGGATACAAGGTCTTCACGCTCTGACAGGATTGTGCCGACCTCTTCATCCAGTTCTTTAAACTCTTCGTCTGCGCGCAGGTTGACCGGCCCCATACGTTCGCGTGACAGGGTAAGCTCTTCTTTGTTTTCGCGTAGGGCGTCAATGGTTGTATCATCCAGATCCATCGTGACGTGCGTTGCAAGCTCGGCAGGCTGCATTGAGAAATGCTGCGTGATATGGGCGGTGATGCGTTTAAGGTCTTCGTTTGCGTTTGCCAGTGTGGCTTGTGCTAGTGCGCGTTCTTCGCGGACATCGCCAAGCGCGTTTTCAGCCTCTTTTAAGGCGCGGCCTGTTTCATAGACTGATGTTTCACATGTTGCGAGATCCTCTGCCGCGCGGCTACGGATTGTTTCAAGATTTGATATCTCAATTAACAACTCTTCCGTATCGTCAGAATGCTCGGCAGGAGTTTCTTTTAGGGCGTTAAGCTTGGCTTCGGTTTCTTGTGTACGCTCAGTGAGTTCTTTGAGGCGTTCACGAGCACGGATATTACGGTTTTTTGCGTTAACGCGTTCGTCGCCGATGGCTTGCAAGCGTGCGCGCAGGCTGTTTTTTTGTTGTACGGCGTTGTCATATGCGCGCACAGCCTCGGCAGAGGCGCTGCGCAGGGCGATAAGATCTTGATGCATCGCTTGCACATCTTGGTCGCCTTGATTGTCTTTGGCTGAGGCGCTTAGGGTTTCTAGGCGCTCTTCATCCCAGCGGATCAAATCCGCCACGGTTTTAATATCTTCTTCGGCGGTGTTTATGGTTTCGCTTAGGTGTTCGATGCGGCTATCAAGGCGGGCGCGCTGTTCTTTGACTTGGGCTGCTTTGATGCGCGCGGCGTTTATCTCATTTTCTGTTGTGCGGATATTCTGGGTAAGTGTTTCGTGCGTCGACGTTTCTTGCTTATACTCTTCACTGATTTGATCAAACAGTGTTTGCGCCTGCGTCAGGGTGTCTTCGGACTGCGGCTTTGTGTCATAGAGGTCTTGCAGCTTGTTTTTTTGCTCTAGGTGCGCGGCATTACGATCTGCGGCGTCTGCTGTGATAGTCAGCCCGTCCCAACGCCAGTACATGCCCTGTGCGCTGACCAGAGCTTGTCCGACTTGCAGCGCGCTAACGAGCGCGTGGCCAGTGTCTTCATCTGGCACATAACCAATTTGCGCAAGGGCGAGTCCAAGCTCAGCTGGCGCGGATACAACATCACTTAATGGTTTGGCGCTTTCTGGAAGGCTGGGCATTGTGTCAGGCTGCGTGAGGGCTTGCCAGTAAGTCGGTGCATCTTGATCAAGTGATGCCATAAGCGTATCGCCAAGCGCCCGTGAGAGTGCCTTTTCAAATCCTGGCTGCGGTGTAACGTCGTCTAAGATTGCTGGATGTTCGCTGCTGCTGTCTTGGGAGCTTAGGAATTGTTCCAGCATATTAATTTCGGCCATGATGAATTTATGCTTTTGCTTGGCTTCATCAAGGGATTCGCTGGATTCACTGACGCGTGATTTCAGTGCGTCTAAAGTATCTTTGCAGGCGGTAAGTCTCTCGCGCAGCGCTTCGGCTTCGGCTTCACGGGTTTTTATGGTGTTTTGAATGTCATCATAAAGGCCGCTTTCATTGTCATCACTTTGTAGTGTTTTTAAATTGTCCGAGGCTTGATCGCGGCGCTGCGTGATGGTGTCTAGGCGGCGTTTATTTTGCGCGATTTGATTTTCAAGTGACGTTTGGCGCGCTTTGCGTTCGGCGACGCCTTGCATGAGGGCGTTGTAACGTTCCTCCAGTTGTACAAGCTTTTCTTTCAGTGTGGTGCTTTGTTCTTCTTTTGTGGTGACGTCTTGTTCGGCGTGTTGTTGGCGTTCGATCAGTTTTGTTTGATCGTGCTCCAGATTGACGAGTAGGGCGTCTGTTTCATTTAAATTGTTTTGCTCATGCGCTTGGTCGCTTTGCAAGCGTGCGAATTGCTCTTGCGCGGTTTCCAGCATCTGAGCCTGATGGCGGGCGTTATCTTCGATGCGCTGTAAAGTGATCTTTTTCTTTTGCAGTATGGCGGCGGCTTCGGCTTCTTTTTTACGCAGAGCAGGCAGGTCTTGCGCTTGTGTATTCTGCGTTTTTGTTAATTGCGTAACCGTAGCAAGCTTTTCTGCGACTTGGCTTTCGGCGGAGGCGAATTGTTGTTTTGTACGCTGAATTTTCGCTTGGGCGGCGCTATGCTCCATAGTAGCGATTGCGATTTCCAGTTGTCTGATTTGTGCGCTGAGGTTGCGGTAGCGATTGGCCTGTTGCACCTGACGTTTCAGGTTGTTTAGGCGGGATTGCATTGATCCCATGACATCATCGATGCGTTGCAAGTTATTATCGGCGGCGCGCAGTTTTAATTCGGCTTCGTGGCGGCGGACAAATAAGCCTGAAATTCCCGCAGAATCCTCAAGGATAAGGCGGCGCTCAAGTGGTTTGGCTTTGATGATTTCAGTAATGCGGCCTTGCGATACCAACGCGGGGGAATTTGCGCCGCTGACGCTGTCGGCGAAGAACATTTGCACATCACGCGCGCGAACAGATTTGCCATTGATACGGTAGTTTGACCCTTTGTCGCGTTCGATGCGGCGGGTGATTTCAATTTCATCATTTGCGTTATAGGCAGCAGGGGCGCGGCGTTCGCTGTTATCCAGAAGAAGGGAAACTTCGGCGATGTTGCGGGCGCTGCGGTTGTCTGTGCCGTTGAAGATAACATCTTCCATGCCATCGCCGCGCATGCGCTTGGCTGAGCTTTCACCCATGACCCAGCGCAATGCCTCGACGAGGTTGGATTTACCACATCCATTTGGCCCAACAATGCCGTTCATGCCAGGGCTGATTTCCAGCTCTGTCTTCTCGACAAATGATTTAAATCCCTGCAAGCGCAGGCGTTTAAAATGGACCATTAGGATGTGTTCTTACGTTTTATATAAGAGGCCGTTATTATTCGGCGGCCTCTGTTGTTGTTTGTGTTTCTGTAGTCTCTTCTACAGTTTTGCCAGCAAGCGCTTTTTCAATAGCAGGGGCAAATGCATCTGCATTTTGCGCACCAGTGATCACAGTGTCATTGGCGATTAAGAAGCTTGGCGTAGAGCCGATTTGCCACTGTTTAGCAGCCGCGCGCATGCGTGCGACTAGGGCTTCGCGAAGTGGTGCTTGTTTTAAGCATGCATCAAATGAAGAATCTGTCATGCCAAATTCTTTCGCAATCTTCTTTAGGCCTGGTGTGTGATCTGCCTGATACGCCCAATCTTCGATGTTTTCAAAAAGTGTGCCTGTGAAATCGATATATTGGTCTGCAGGTAAGCAGCGTGCAATCATTGCGCCTTCTAATGCCGAGTTGTTTAATGGGAACTCAGAGAAAATCAACTGAACCTGATTTGTATCAATGAACTTCTTTTTAAATTCAGGCAAGATTTCTGTGTGGAAATGTGCGCAGTGGCCGCATGATAGGGATGCGTATTCTTTGATTTTTACAGGTGCATCATCACTGCCCAGTGTGCGCGGCGCAAGCGCTGCTTCTAATGCGGCGTCTTTGCTTTGCTCAACGGCAGCACCATCTGCAATTGGCGCAGCAGGCGTTGATTGTGCAACGGCTTGTTTATCGCCATTGTTCATGTATACAAACAATGATCCAGCAACAAGGATCGCGCCCAAAATAATTAAGACGATGCCAGATTTTTTCTGATTGTTATCAGATGAGGTCATATTTATTCTCCACTAATTTTGTCTATGTAAACATAGATGTAGCAACGAAGCCCCTAGAAATCCAGTCTTTGACGGTATTTTGTTGAACTATTAACAGCAAAAGATGCGTTGCTTATTTTTGTAAAATAATATCAATCCAGTCGGAAAAGCTTGCTTGTTCGCTTTTTCCTGCGGGGAAGATATCGATGCGTCTTTTATCAATGCCAGAGGCTACAAGGAAATCTTTAAGTGCAATAGCACGCTCGAGTGATATAGCGCGTGCTTGTTTGTCACTGCGATTGATGATGGACGAGTAAGAGTATAAGCCAATTCGGTATGATTTCTGTGCCTTTAGGCGCGGTATGTACGTTGAAACAAGCGCAGATTGTACGTTGTCGTTCAAAGCGATTTCTTCATCCATATATGCAATGGAAACAATTTTTAGCCCTTTGATTTCTGATGGTTTGGGGGCGCGCGCATCGGAGCTATCGCCAGATGTTTTTTGCTGAACGATATGGGCGGTGTTTTGGTTGTGTGATTGCGATGCCTTTTTAGGCGGCACTGTTTGGGTTTGCACAGGCGGGGCAATGTCCTCTGCCTTTACTTCTTTGACATTAGATTGACGCGGCGGCGGGTAAGATGGCGCAGGGATAGGTTCAATTTTTCGCGGGGCAGGGGCAATTGATTTGGGTTTGCTCGCGGCGACTTTTTTCTGTGGCGCGGTGCTTGGCTTCGCGGCAGATGGTTTATCAGTATTGTCTTCAGCGGCTGGCTTTGTCGCTGTAATTTGTTCTGGGAAGTATTTTGCACGCAGCTCACGCAGGCTTTGTTCATATTCCAATACAGCCTTTGTCTTCAGTGTGCCATCTGGGTATGCGCTGATGAGTTTGCGCGATGGCGCAGGAATAAACTTCTTTACTGGCGCGGCATTAGGCTGGGCCGCACTTTTTCTTTTAACAGAAGGTGCTTTTTTGACTGGTGCAGTAGTTATAGGCGCAGGTTTCTCAAAGCGTTTAATGACGTCGAGATTAATTTCAATGTTGCCAGATTCTTGAGCCATAACGTGATGGGGCATAAACCCCATCAGTATAATTACAGTCCAAATGATCCAGCGTGATGTCATGTTTGCGTATCTTGTAAAACCTTTTTGATTTGTGGGCCAAGCGCCGCATTGGTTGCCAAGACATTGCCCGTTTCCACAGGGTTATTATGCTTGTCATCGAGGTCAGATACAAGCCCACCTGCTTCTTTTACAAGTAATATCCCCGCTGCAACGTCCCAGCTTTTAAGGTCGCGCTCCCAAAAGCCTTCGTAGCGGCCTGCTGCAACGTAAGCCAAATCAAGGGACGCAGCGCCAAAGCGGCGCAGGCCAGGTGAGAAATGGCTCATCGCGGTGTATTCTTTCATAAAGCGTGCTTGCTTTTCGGCTGTGCGGCGCGGTGATCCTGTTGCGATTGCGGATGCCATAGGATCGTTGCGCTCAGACACGCGAAGGCGTGCGCGGCCTGAAAAGGCGCCTGTGTTTTTAAAGGCGTGGAAGACTTCGTTTTTCACAGGGTCATGAATGACGCCTGCAATAACTTCACCGTCTTTTTCAAGGGCAATTGAAATCGCCCAGTGCGGCAATGCATGCAAAAAGTTTGATGTGCCATCCAGTGGATCAATAATAAAGCGTGTGTTTTCTTCGCCAGCAACTGTGCCGTTTTCTTCCATTAGGAAACCATAGCGCGGACGATCGTGCTTTAGGCTTTCAAAAATGATTTCTTCTGCGCGTTTATCGGCTGCAGATACAAAATCACCGGGGCCTTTTTTAGAAACTTGCAGGTTTTCAACTTCGCCAAAGTCACGGATGAGTGAGCGTGCCGCTTTTTCAGCCGCCTTCATCATGACGCGGATTTCTGGGTGTATTTGTGCCATTGTATATTAGTCCTTTGCGCGTTCGACGTATGTGCCATCTTCGGTTTTGATGACGATGCGTGTGCCAACCTCGATAAAAGGTGGCACCATAACCTTAACGCCATTTTCAAGTAGCGCAGGTTTATAAGATGTTGTGGCAGTCTGACCTTTGATGACAGGCTCGGCCTCGGTGATTTCCATGGTGACATGAGTAGGCAAGCGCACGCCAAGTGGTTCACCTTCGTGTGTTTCAACCTCGACGATCATGCCTTCTTGTAGGAATGATGCGGGTGCGCCAATCACGTCAGTATTGACCATGATTTGCTCAAACGTTTCTTGGTTCATAAAATGAAAGTCATCGCCTTCAGCGTATAGATACTGGTAATCTGATTGCTCTAGACGGACGCGCTCAACAGTTTCTTGCGTGCGGAAGCGTACGTTGTCTTTGTTGCCGCTGCGGATGTCGCGCATTTCAATTTGTGAAACAGACGCGCCTTTTCCGGGCTGGTTCAATTCGTTTTTAGTGACGACCCACAATTTACCGTTATGTTCGATAACATTGCCGGCGCGCAGTGTGATTGCATTGACTTTCATATTATTGCTCGTTCTTTTTTAAAATATTTTCGCCCAAGGATTGCAGGCGCTCATAAATCAATGGATCTGACACAGATCCAAGCACATCTGATAAATGATTTTTTTGCCCTTTCGTCAAGGGGCGAGTGATCTTTTTTTGTCTTTTCTGGGCTGTTTTAATGCTATCGACGGCGATAAATTTAATATCGTTGATCCAGCGTTCGCCAAAGACGTGGGCGATGCGCTCTAATATGACATCTTTTTGGTAATGCATGAGCGTTGCATCTGCGTGTGATGTGGCAATTTCCAAGATTGCGATAGGTTTATCGTTCTTTTTGCCGGGCTTTCTGTATTGCAGGCGATTGGGCACGGCCTTATCCGCAAAGCCTGCGCCCATTATTTCGGGCCATGCCTTGACAATTCGCCCTATTGAGACAAACTTACGGCTGAAATTTTTGGCGACAATGCGCGTTGTTGCGTCAGAAACCTGCTTCATAAGGGCACAATGGCAAAATCTGCGAATAAGTACAAGAATTCTGTGAGCGATATTCATATTTTCCAGAACAAAATTTTATCTTGGTATGATCAGCATGCACGGAGCTTGCCTTGGCGTGCGGAAAAAGGTACGCCTCCTGCAGAGGCTTATCATGTTTGGCTGTCTGAGATTATGTTGCAGCAAACAACTGTGTCTGCGGTGAAGCCTTATTTTGAAAAATTCTTAAAGCTTTGGCCAGCCGTTCATGATTTGGCGAACGCAACGCAAGACGAGGTTATGCATGCTTGGGCTGGGTTAGGGTATTATTCCCGCGCGCGTAATTTACACAAGGCGGCGCAGGTTATCGCTTTTGAGCATGAGGGCGTGTTCCCAGATAATGAAAAAGCCTTGCGTGCGTTGCCCGGCGTTGGCGATTACACAAGCGCCGCGATCACGTCGATTGCTTTTCAAAAAGAAGCGACAGTCATTGATGGTAATATTCAGCGTATTTTTGCGCGTGTTATGGCTTATGATGGTCTTTTTCCAAAGGACGCTAAACATTTTAAGGCGCTTGTTGCGCCATATTTTTCTGGCACAGGCGTGCGTGCAGGTGATTTTGCGCAGGCCTTAATGGATATTGGTTCGGGCATCTGTACGCCGCGCAGCCCTGATTGCGTGCAGTGTCCGATTGTGGAGCAGTGCAGGGCGCATGCGGTGCAAGATGTTGCCTCGTATCCAAAGAAAGCAGCAAAGAAGAAGGTTCCGAAGAAACAGGGGTTCGTTTACATCGTGGCAGACGCGCAAGGGCGGCTGTTGGTTGAGCGCAGACCTGAAACGGGCATTCTTGCGCAGACGCTAGGCTTTCCCACTTCGCACTGGCAAGAAGGTACAACGCCTGCGCACAGTGATTTGATGTATGACATTCAGGAAACGTCGCATTCAATTACACATGTCTTTACGCATTTTCATTTGACGTTGACCTTATGTAAGGCTCGTGTGCAGATTCCGAATAATTATTTATGGTTGGACGTCGATGCGCCTGAGATGCAGGGGCTGCCGACGCTGTTTAACAAAGTTTACAATGAAATCTCAAAAACGGTATAATGTTTGAATGAGATTCTTACTTTCCTTTTTCTTTCTTTTAGCGCTATTTCCTTTTGTTTTTTCTGGTACAGGGCATGCGGGCTGGTTTGGCTCTAAGTCTAAAGAAGAAATAGCGCAGCCTGATGAGAAAGCTGACGCGCAAACACCATCAACATTATCTGGTTTATTTGAAGGGACACCTCCTGAGGCTGATAAACCGCATAAACAGGGTGCTCAGACGGAAAAAGAAAGAGCACTTGCGGAGCATGGTGAAATTACTAATGATCAGCAAAGCGCTGCGCCGCTGACAAAAGCCGATCGTGTGAAGTACGTTGATATTACGCGCGCTACGCTTGCACAGATGTATTGGGCTATGGGTGGGTATGATACATCTAATGATACGGATGTTGATAATTTTTTGCTCTTAAACCGTTGTGATTTGTATCAAGATTTTTACCGTGATGATTTTAAGTGGCACAAAGTGCGTGTTCAGGCCAAGGCTTCGTTAGAGAAGAATGTCAAAAACTTTCCAACGCGCATGAAAATGATTCAACCTATTTGGCTAAAACGTTATTCTTTTCAGCAGGAAGCCTTTCCATTATCCGATCCTTTTTCAACCAGCCGCTTTGAGCTTGAGGCGCTAGACCATGAGAGTTGGGAGTGCAAAAAATTTGCGCCTAGTAAGTATGTTTGGAAGTATCCCAGTCGGGCAGAAATTACATTTTCTACCCCTTTAGAGGCTGCTCAGGTTGATGTGACGCCTGAGGTTGCAAAGCTTTATAATCGTTTATATTCTGATATGAAGTTACACCAGGAGCGTCCTGCTTATATTGTGATTTATTTTAAAGTTTACGAAGCTGATCCTGTGCCGTCAAAGCGCGGTTTTACATCGAAAACTGGACGTATTTCAGCGGTTGTTGAGAAAATTGAATTTTACGGCGACTATGATCTGCGTTTGCATTTATCAACCCTCGATTTTCGTCGTCGCAATAAATCGCGTATGACAGGCGAGGGGTTGAAAAACTAAACTATAACGTTTGTGTAGCTTTGGCTGTTTTACGCAGTGCCGCGAATTTGCGCGCGCAGTGCATCGATTGGCTGCGTTTGGCCGTTTTGGTCGGTGAAGTGCCAGAATGTCCATCCATTGCAGCTTGGCGCGTTTTGAAGCGCAGCGCCAACCTTATGGATTGATCCGCGTACATCATGTATTTGGTTTAGGGCAATCACGCTGCCATCGGCGTGGATTTTAGCCTTGTGGCGGTTTTTGGAATCGCTGATGATTGTGCCGGGCTCTAAAAGGCCGCGTTCGATGAGTGATCCAAACGGTACGCGCGGCAATTCACGTTTTGCCTTGGTTTCAATGACATTCTTTTCCAGTGGGTCAATCGCGTTAATGCGCACGGTTGCGTGGCGGATGTAATCATCTTCGCGTTCGATGCCAATAAATTTACGGCCTAATTTTTTGGCAACTGCGCCTGTTGTGCCAGTGCCGAAGAATGGGTCTAGGACAACGTCGCCAGGCTTTGTCGAGGCCATCAACACACGGTGGAGCAGGGCCTCTGGCTTTTGCGTTGGGTGGGCTTTGTTGCCTTCTTCATCTTTCAGGCGCTCAGCCCCGGTGCAAAGTGGGAAGTACCAATCACTGCGCATTTGCTTGTCTTCGTTCAATGCCTTCATGGCATCATAGTTGAAGTAATATTTGCTGTCCTTGGATTTACCTGCCCAGATCATTGTTTCATGGGCGTTAGTTAGGCGGCGTCCGCGAAAGTTTGGCATTGGGTTTGATTTAATCCAAATCACATCGTTAAGGATCCAAAAGCCAAGATCCTGTAAAATAGCGCCAAGACGGAAAATATTGTGGTAACTGCCGATAACCCAAATGCCGCCATCATCTTTGAGGGCATGACGCGCGGCGCTGAGCCATTCGCGCGTAAAATCATCATAGGTTTTAAGGCTTTCAAATTGATCCCAATCGTTGTCAACGGCGTCAACCTTGCTGTTGTTTGGGCGGTGAAGATCGCCGCCAAGCTGAAGGTTATATGGGGGGTCTGCGAAAATAAGGTCTACGCTACCAGCCTCTAATTCGTTCATAACTTTCACGCAATCGCCCTGAATGATAGAGTTATGGATAGAATCCGAGTCTTTGGCTTTTTTAGTAGACATTTAAATTTCCTTGTGAATTTGTTGAGGGCGAATCATGAGTCAAAATGGATTCTGCGTCAAGAAAAAATTATTTTTTCTTATAAAACAGGCGGTTTTTCTTGATCCTCTGCGCATAGATGTTCTACAACAGGCGATAGAGAATTGAGGCACGCTTATGACTTATAATACAGAACTGCTAAAGCCAGAAAAACGCCACCCTGAAAAGCAGAAGAACCCTAATCGTCCTGCGGGCACAAAGCCTGATTGGATCCGCGTTCCTGCCCCGCAAGGTGAGGTTTACAATGAAACGCGTGATATCGTGCGCAAGCATAAGCTGACAACTGTTTGCGAAGAGGCAGGTTGCCCGAATGTTGGCGAATGCTGGCAGCAAAAGCATGCAACCTTTATGATTATGGGTGAGGTTTGCACGCGCGCTTGTGCGTTTTGTAACGTTGCGACTGGCCGTCCGGATGAGCTTGATAAGTATGAGCCACTTCGCGTTGGCGTTGCGGTTGAGCAAATGGGCCTAAAGCATGTGGTTGTGACCTCCGTTGACCGTGATGATCTAAAAGACGGCGGTGCAGATCACTTTGTGAAGACAATTGGTGCCATCCGCCACAAAAGTCCAGATACAACGGTAGAAATTCTGCCGGGTGATTTCCGCGGCGACCAAGATGCGATTGACAGTGTTGCATTGGCGCGTCCAGATGTTTTTAATCACAATTTAGAAACGGTTCCGCGTTTGTATCCGACTATTCGCCCAGGTGCGCGTTACTTCCGTTCGCTTAACTTACTGCGCCGTGTGAAAGAGATCGACTCTATGATCTTTACAAAGTCCGGCATGATGGTTGGCCTTGGAGAAACAAAAGAAGAAGTTAGTCAGGTTATGGATGATATGCGCGCCGCGAATATTGATTTCATTACAATTGGCCAGTACCTGCAGCCAACGCCAAAGCATGCGCCAGTCGCCAAATGGTGGACGCCTGAGGAATTTGAAGAGCTTGAGAAAATGGCGCGCCGCAAAGGTTTCTTGATGGCATCATGTACACCGCTTACGCGTTCTTCGCATCATGCGGGTGATGATTTTAAAAAGCTGAAAGCTGCGCGCGAGGAAAAGCTTGCGAAAATGGCGGCTGAGTAAAGGGTTATGTTGCGTTCTCTAGCCATTTTGACGTCGTTAATCACTGTATTTTTTAGTGCGGGTTCTTTTGCGCAAGAAGCTTCCTCTCAGGCTGCTCCGCCGCAATTAACAGCGGCACAAAAACTTTCGCTAGAGCAAGCGCTTATTGGCTACAGTTTGTTTAAGAAGGCCTGTTTTGTTGATCAGGTTAACAAGAGCCGTTATGCGTTTTTGGATGCAAACTTCTCGCGTCATGAAGGTGAGAAACGCGATTTGTTTTTAGGGTTCTCAAAAACGCAAAAAGGTGAAGTCTGGTCAGTTCCGTTTAAGCAGGGCGTTTATATCGTTATTGTCGAAGATAACCAGAATTGCCACGTCTTGGCGAAAGAAGGCAATCGTGAAGCCTTTCACTTGCACTTTAATGCCTTGTATAATGAGAGCAAAGATGGCCTAAAAGGTGTTACGCCTGTTTATTATCCGGTTGCCCAAACTGAGACGATTATTCTTTCTGGGTTTGAAATTAAATCCGCCGAGAGCCAAGAGCCTCTCGCCGCGATTTCAGTATCGACGCCGCGTGACCTTAGTGAAGATAAGCCTGCGGCGTTTATGTCCTTTATTGTCGCTGAAAGCCTGACGGACAAATAGCTAAGGGAACTTTCGTTTTGCCTACACATGCCGAGCAACGCCATTTGCCTTACACGCCAGAGCAGCTTTTTGATCTTGTTGCGGATGTTGAGCAATATCCGCGTTTTTTGCCATGGTGCCGTGGTTGCCGCATTACTCGCCGTGAAGGCAATGTGTTTTATGCTGATCTGGTTATTGGGTATAAAATGATCCGTGAAAGTTTTGGTTCGCGAGTGACAGCGTTACGACCGGATCACATTCATGTTGAGTATTTATCTGGCCCGATGAAGCATCTATCTAATCATTGGCGTTTTTTACGTGAAGATGACGGCACATGCACCATTGATTTTTACGTTGAGTTTGAATTTCGCAATCCGCTTTTGCAGAATTTGATCAATGTCTTTTTCAATGAGGCCGTTAAGCGTATGGTTTCTGCCTTTGAGGAGCGCGCGCAAGCCCTTTACGGTGATAGCGGCGTTTGATTTTCTCCGTCATACCCCATATAGCGAAATGTTTTATCAATGACTTTACCGTCGACAGTTTTGATCGGCGTTGTCACGCGGCGGTCTACGCGCATTTCATCATAACCAGATACATGGATGATGCCGATAGGTTCGTTCGGCAGGAAGGTTTCAACAAAGATGCTTTTTTCCTCATCCCATAGAGGTTTGTTTTCACAGAGCCACTGCGTCCATGCGGGTAAAATTTCAACTGGATAGTCTTCCAAGTATGTCAGCATGCCTAATGTCAGTTGCTCGGCAGTGAAGATTTTCCCTTTTTTAAGCGCCTGTAATAAGAGCTCTTGCCAGCGTTTCCAGTGCGGAGAATCGCCGCGCATAGCAAAGGATCCTGCGTTTAAAACATTATAGGGCAAGATCTTCTTTGCGGTTTTAAAGCCAAAGGCGTTCAGCGCATTGGTGAAATAAAATCCGCGCACTTTCCATGGCAGGTTGCCAAGCCATTTGATGCGGATTTGGCGTAAATAGGCGCGGTCTGATTGGGTTGTTATACTAAGACACCCACGCGAAGCGCCTGTCATGTACAGATCAATTGCACGCCAGTCTTGCACCCACATATCGGCATCCATCCACATATAGGTTTCGTAATCTGGAAACAGATTTGGAATAAACGGGCGGCAGACACATGATTTTAGATATTCACGCCCGCGAATTTTATATTCTGGCAGGTCGCAAGGCCAGTCTGGCGTTTTTACGTGCGTAACAAGAGGCTTTAGGATGTTGCATTGTTCTTCGGTTAGGCCGGTATTCATGATGCAAATATCGAAATCTTTGCTTTGTTTGTGCGCACGAACTGAGTGCACCCATTCTAAAAGCATTGGGAAATAGTTGCTGTCGCAGCCAGATACAAAGGTTTGTTTATTATGGGTCATGATGCGTTAATTACCTTTTCGTGTAATGTTTGTGACGCAAGCTTAATTGCAAAATCTACGGCTTGTTTTTGGATGGTGCTGCGCTCGCCCGTAAAGAGATGCTTTACCGCGCCGCTGTCGCCGTTTTTAATGGCAAAGCCAAAACAAACAAGGCCTACGGGCTTTTCTGCGGTGCCGCCATCGGGGCCTGCAATGCCGGTAGTGGAGACAGCAATTTGTGCATTACTGTTTTGTACGGCGCCCTGTGCCATGGCTTCGGCGACTTCAAGGCTTACCGCGCCGTGCTTATCTAACATTGCGCTAGGGACACCAAGGCAGTCTTGTTTTGCTTGGTTCGTGTATGTGACATATCCGCGCTCAAAGATCGCAGATGCACCTGATTGAGCGGTGATGCGCGCGGCCAATTGACCGCCTGTACACGATTCTGCGACTGCAATCATTGCGACGCATGATTGTAGGGCAGAAAACAAGTCGTGGAGTATGTTATCCGTCATAATAGATCCTAATGATCAGGATGATTGTGCCAGCAAAGATACCTGCAAAGACATCATCCAGCATAACGCCCATTGCGCCGCCTAGTTTTTTATCCATAAAGCTGATCGGCCAAGGTTTAAGGATATCAAAGGCGCGAAACAGGACAAAGGCCATGAGGATATATTGCCATGTTAGCAGCGCAGGGATCAGGGCAATCCATTGGCCTGCTACCTCATCAATGACGATGCTTTTATTGTCGTGTGTTCCGCTTTGTTGGTCGAAGATTTTTGCGCTCCATAGGCCAACAGCAAAGACAATTGCAATGGCAGCGCACATAACAGGCAGGCTATCGTTATAAAGTAACAATGCGCCAAAGGGCAGGGCGGCAAGAGAACCCCATGTGCCAGGCGCTGGCTTTAAAAAGCCACTGTAAAACCAGCTTGCAAGGATGATGGCAGGATGGGCCTTATTCATATTCAGGAACCTTTACTGTGGCCACGGCTTGTGCGGCGATGCCTTCTTTGCGGCCAGTGAAGCCTAATTTTTCAGTGGTTGTGGCCTTGATGCTGACGCGGCGTTGGTCAATTTGCAAGATGTCCGCGACGCGCGCAATCATGGCAGGTGCGTGCGGGGTGATTTTAGGCGCTTCGCAGATGAGGGTAAGGTCAATATTGATGATTTTTCCGCCTGCTTCTTTCACAAGGTCGCTGGCTTTTTCTAAGAATACTGCGCTATCCATGTCTTTGAAGGTTGCGTCGCTGGGCGGGAAGTGGCGTCCAATGTCGCCTTGTGCGATGGCGCCAAGCAGCGCATCCGTTATGGTGTGCAGCCCTACATCTGCATCTGAATGCCCTGTTAAGGCGCGGTCATGCGGCACAGTAACACCGCACAGGATAAGTGGTTTTTCTGACGTTCCATCATCAAAGGCGTGCACATCAAATCCTTGGCCTGTACGTGTTTCGTACGTCACTGTTTCCGGGAGGATTTTCTCTGCCATGGTGATGTCCTGCGCAAATGTAATTTTGTCGTTGTAATGATCTGCGATGACGAGCTTAACTGATTCTCCCAATGCTGTCACAAGGGCGCTGTCATCGGTGTGTTTGTTTGTAGTGGCTTGCTGGTGCGCTTTGGTGATGAGGCCATATTCAAAGATCTGCGGCGTTTGCAGTGCATATAATTCTGACCTGTCCGGCCTATCACCACTTGTGTGGAGCAGCGTGTCATTAACGTGCTTGCATAGCGTGGCGGCGCGCACACCGTCTTGTTTGAATGCGCGCAGTGTTTTTGCAAGGTCATCGCGGTGCAAATAGGGGCGCGCGGCATCGTGGATTAAGATTAAATCTGTGTCTTTTATGTTGTTGAGCGCGGCAAGTGCGTTTGTGATCGATGATTGGCGCGTTGCGCCGCCTGCGACGATGTTTGTGATTTTACTGTGTTTGGGCACGAAAGTTGAGGCCATGTCTTTGGGCAGGGCAAGTACGATCCCTTCACAGTATGGGTCATTTTCAAATACATCCAGTGTGTAATCAAGAATTGCGCGGCCATGAATTGTTTGGAACTGTTTGGGCGCGTTAAGGCCCGTGCGCGTACCACTGCCAGCGGCGGGGATGATAACATGATATGTTGGCAATTCCTGATCCATGGCTTTTCTTTTACTTGTGAAGTGCGCCTTGTGCAAGAGGGGATAGCTTTTACATGAGAGGCGCTTTATACTGCGCGCTATGTCGACGATCACATTAAAGGTGGCTGAGTTTTTACGTGTCTTTTGGGGGAGCAGCCCTAGAAGCAAAACGCCTGCGGCCAAATTTATCAATAAGGCGATTGTTGGCGTGTTGCTTTTATCCTTTGTTGGGTGTGCGATTGCCACCTATTCGGCGCTTGGGCACGGGACCCCCTTGTCAGGCAATCCAGAAACGGTCATTTGGCTTTTGAATGCCGATCTTATTATTTTAGTATTGCTTGGCGTTATTTTGGCGCGCCGCGTTGTTGCATTATGGAGCGGACGCAAGAGAGGCTTAACCGGATCGCACCTGCATGTGCGTCTTGTTTATAGTTTCAGTTTACTTGCCGCTGTTCCTGCCATTGTTATGACTGTGTTTTCGGCGCTGTTTTTTCATTATGGGGTTCAGGCGTGGCTTAATGAGCGCGTGCAAGGGGCGATTAATAACTCTTACGCCGTGGCAGAAGCATATTTACAAGAGCATAAGCAAAGTATTGCGGCGGATGTGCGTTTGATGGCGCAGGATATTTTGCGTTGGGATGAACAGTTTGTATCTCAACAAAATGAAGCGTTTGAAGAGTTTTTGCGCCGCCAGTCTTTTGTTCATGACCTGCCTGAAGCGATTGTATTTGACACGGATGGCCGTATTTATGGGCGATCGGGCCTTACATTTTCGTTGGAATTCGAAACAATCCCCACATACGTCCTGCGATCAGCCGCAGAAGGGGAAACGGTTGTTTTGACGACGGCTAAGGATGACCGCGTTCGTGCGCTTGTCGAGGTTAATAAAGATAGCAATAAGTTTTTATATGTTGGGCGTATGATTGACCCTGCTGTGCTTGGTTATTTGAACGCAGCCGAGGCCGCAAGTAATGATTATAGCAACCTGAGAGCACGCTACGCAGATTTACAAATTACTGTGATTTTGATTTTTGTTGCGGTTGCGATGATGCTTTTATTGCTTGCGATTTGGCTGGGGCTGGTTTTAGCGCGACAATTAGTGCAGCCCATTTCCAGGCTTGTTGATGCGACAGATCAGTTGCGCAGCGGTGATTTTTCAGCGCGCTTGCCAGAGGATGGCTCGCTGGAAGAATTTGACCATCTGGCACAGGCCTTTAATAAAATGACTGCACAAATACAGGCACAGCGCGGTGAACTGCTTAACGTTAACCGTCAGCTTGATGCGCGTAGACGTTTGATTGAAACAGTATTGCGCGGCGTGACGACTGGCGTTGTTGGCCTTGGGAAAGATGGGCGCATTCATCTTGCTAATATGGCGGCGCAAAAACTGCTTCGTCAGGATGATTCCCAAGATATTGTAGGCCTGCCTTTAGAAGAGCTGCTTGGGGAATCATTAAGCTTGTTTGAGCAAGCCAAGCAGAGACCTCAGAAAGTCCATCAAGATGAAATTGAGGTCTTTAATGCGGAAAATGGCCGCCGCATATACGTACTGCGCATTGTGATTGAGCAGTTGGACGATGAGGATATTGGTGCGATTATAACGCTTGACGACATTACGGACATTCAAAAAGCCCAGAAAAAAGCCGCATGGTCGGATGTAGCGCGCCGCATTGCCCATGAAATTAAGAACCCTTTAACGCCGATACAGCTTTCTGCGGAGCGCTTGAAGCGCAGATACGCAAGCCAAATTACAGACAAGCCCGAAGTCTTCTTGCAGTGCACTGATACAATTATACGCCATGTTGGTGATATTGGTCACATGGTTAGCGAGTTTTCTGCCTTTGCACGCATGCCTGAGCCTCAGATGCAAGCCACGCAGAAACTGGAAACGCTGATTGAGGAAAGTATCTTTTTGCAAAAACAGGCCTTTCCGAATATTGACTTTGTTTTTGATGATAAAGCGCCGCGCCGTCCCATGAGGCTCTCCCTGGATCCTCAACAAATCAGGCAGGTCTTTACCAATTTATTGCAAAATGCCGCCGAGTCTATCTTGGAAAAGAATGATAAGGGGACAATCCATATTATCAGCCACTATGATAAAGAGAGCGGTCTTCATATTATCATTAATGATAGCGGCCCAGGTTTCCCTGAAGAATATCATCCAAGTCAATTGCTAGAGCCTTATATAACTTTGAAAGATAGTGGCACGGGTTTAGGGCTTGCGATTGTGAAGAAAATCATGGACGATCATGATGCAAGCATTACATTAGGTACGCCTGAGTGGATTGATACTGTTACGTCATGGAAGCCCTTGGGCGGCGCAGTGATTGTGATTTCATTTCCGGGCGGCGCCTAGATCTGTATAGGATAGAAGATGACCAAAACAATTTTGATTGTTGATGACGAGAAAGACATTCGCGCGCTGATTGCGGGGATCCTTGAAGATGAAGGCTATAACGCTATTCATGCTGCAAGCTCTGATGAGGCTTACAGATTGCTTGAAACGCAAAATGTGGACTTGATGATTTTGGACATTTGGCTTGAGGGTAGTGCTCAAGATGGCATGCAAATTTTATCACAAGTCCGCCAAGATAATGTCCTTTTGCCTGTCATTATGATAAGCGGACATGGCTCTATTGAAACTGCGGTCGAAGCCTTGAAAGAAGGGGCTTATGACTTTATCGAAAAGCCGTTTAAAACCGATCGCTTGCTTGTCATGGTAAAACGCGCGTTGGAAACTGCATCGTTACAAAAAGAAAATAGAAAACTGCGCAGTCAAAACGCACCTGCGCATCTTAAATTAATTGGCGCATCGCGTGTGTATAAGGATTTTGAAACCTTACTGTCGCGCGTGGCTAAAACGAATAGCCGCGTTTTACTGACGGGTGAATCTGGCACTGGGAAAACTGCTGCGGCTTTGTTTTTGCATCAGCATTCTGCGCGCAAAGATGGCCCGTTTGTATCCTTGAATTGCGCCACATTAAACCCAGATCGCTTTGAAGTTGAACTTTTTGGCGCTGAAAAAGGTGTTGCAGGGCCTTATGATCTTGAAGGGTTGCTGCAAGAAAGTCACGGCGGCACACTCTTGCTTGATGAAGTTTCCGACATGCCGCCTGCAACTCAGGCCAAAATTATGATGGTGTTGCAAGAAAATCGTTTCCAACGCGTTGGCGGTAAGGATTATCATGAGGTTGATGTGCGCTTTATTGCGACCACACATAAAGATTTGAAAGTCGAAATTGAAGAAGGGCATTTTCGCGAGGATCTATTTTATCGTTTGAATGTCGTGCCCATTAACGTACCTTCACTGCGTGAATGTAAAGATGATCTTGCACTGTTTATTGAGCGCTTTGCTGAGCAAATCGCAGCGCAAAACGGTATGGCGCCTTGTCATTTTTCGGATGATGCGCTGAAAATTATGAAGTCTTATCATTGGCCAGGGAATATGCGTCAGTTGCGCAATGTGATTGAATGGGTGATGATTATGAAAGGCAGCGGTGAGCCTGTAGAAAAGCAAGACTTGCCATCAGATCTGTTGCAGGCGGAGCCAGTTAAAGGGGATTCGGCGCAAGTTGGAAACGCGCAAAGCGTACAAACCTATGCAACGCAAATTGCAAGCATTCTTGATGTGCCATTGAAAGAGGCACGCAATGTTTTTGAGCGTGATTATCTTGGCGCGCAGTTGGACCGCTTTGATGGGAATATATCTAAAACCGCTGATTTCATTGGCATGGAAAGATCTGCGCTTCACCGTAAAATCAAACAATTGCAGTTACATTCACCAAATAGTAATGTAAGCGACAATAAGAATCTGAAGATAAATAAAGGATAATTCATCATATGAAGGTCATCGTTTGTGGCGCAGGGCAAGTCGGATATAGTATTGCCGCGTATCTTGCCGAGGAGAATAACAATGTAACGATTGTTGATCAGGACGTTGAATTGATCACACGTGTTAACGATGAACTGGATGTCAGCGGCATTGTCGGTCATGCTTCCAATCCGGACACCTTGAATGAGGCCAATGCAAGTGAGGCTGACTTATTGATTGCAGTGACGCGATCAGATGAAGTGAATATGATGGCCTGTCAAATTGGTCATTCGCTCTTTGGTATTCCCAAGAAAATTGCACGTATTCGCCACAAATCGTACCTTAAGCCAGAGTGGTCAAACCTGTTTAGCCGCACACATATGCCCATTGATGTGATTATCTCCCCTGAGAATATTATTGCAGAGGATATTTATTCACGTCTTTCAGTCCCCGGGACGACTTATGCAACGACTTTGGCGCAAGGCGCTGTACATGTTTTAGGCGTCGTTTGTAATGCGGATTGTCCTTTAATCAATACGCCAATTGAGCAAATAAAAACGCTATTTCCTGATCTTAACTTTAATGTCGTTTCTGTTTTGCGTCGCGGCGAGCCTTTGACCGCTGAAAAAGCGTATCATATTGAGGAAAAGGATGAGGTCTTTATTATCGTCGATTCCCAGCATTTGAAGCGTACAATGCAGGCCTTTGGCTTTGCCAGTCAGGAAGCGCGCCGCATTGTTATTGCAGGCGGCGGCAATGTCGGCACGGAGCTAACAAAGCTGTTAGAAAAACGTGGCCGCGGTGAGCAAATCAAATTAATAGAAGGATGCGCTTCACGTTCACAGTATTTGAGTGAGACCGTTAAAAATGCCGTTATTCTACATGGCAGTGCCCTTGAACGTGACCTGTTAGAACAAGCGTCTATTTCGCGCGTTGATACATTTATCGCAACGACTAACCATGACGAAACAAATATCCTAAGCTCTCTTCTCGCCAAACAATATGGCGCCAAGCGTGCAATTACCTTGGTAAGCAATCCGGCGTATTCACCTTTGGTCGGTCCTTTGGGCGTAGATTCGATGATTTCACCGCGTGCATTATTAGTTGCCTCTGTTATGCGCCATATTCGCCGCGGACGCATTCAGCATATCCATAATCTACGTCACGGATTTGCCGAAGTTATTGAGGCCGAAGTATCTGAATCTGCATCGATTGCTAATACGGCTATCGGTGATTTAGATCTGCCAGATAGCGTTGTCGTTGCGGCGATCTATCGTGATAATGAGGTTATCTTGCCTGATGACGAAGAAGTTGTGCGTGTGCATGATTTGGTTGTTATCTTGGCGCCTCAGGTTCATGCGCATATTATTGAAAAACTCTTTTCTATTCATGTTGATATATTTTAGGGCGCCTAGATTATGAAATTAGGTGTTTTTGATTCTGGATTAGGTGGGCTACTGATTAGCAAGTCTATTGCGCACGCTGCGCCAGAATTAGATATGCTCTATCTTGGTGATACACTGCATTTGCCGTATGGTAATCGCTCTGCGCAAGCTATCGAGGCCTATACGCGCCGGTGTATGGATGCCATGTTTGCACGTGATTGCTCGTTGGTTGTTATGGCGTGCAACACTGCAAGCGCGGCTTGCTTGCGCCGATTGCAACAAGATTATTTGCCGCAGCACTGGCCTGACCGCAATATTTTGGGCGTTATTGTTCCAACCCTTGAGGAGGCCATTGATCACGGCGCAACGAATATCGGTTTGATTGCGACAAACTTTATCGCGCAATCGAATATCTATGAAGAAGAGCTTCAAAAAATAAACCCTGATGTGCGTTTGCAAACACTGGCTACGCCACTTTTGGTGCCACTGATAGAGCAGGGGGGCGATAAGTGGCTAGAGGATGTCTTGCGGGATTATTTTAAGGCCTTTGATTTAGAGGCAATGCAAAGTCTTATTTTGGGGTGTACGCATTATGTACGCCTTAAAAATGTCGTGCGCAGTATCTTACCTGATCACATTAGCATTATTTCCCAAGATGATATAATTCCACGTAAATTACAGGATTATTTAAACCGCCATCCTGAGCACGATCTGGCCATTGGCCGCACAGGGCTGCGGGAATATACCGTAACAGATTTAACTGATTTTTATCAGAGCGCGGCAAATTCTTTGTTCGGTGAGACTGTGAATATTGAGGTGATAAATACATGACGTTTTCGCACATACAAAAACCAGACGTTGTTTTATTTGATTGGGATGCGACGCTTGCCAACACATACCCGTTATTAGAAAAGGCACATAATCATGTTTTGCAGACATTAGGGATGCCGCCGCGTCCAGATGGTTGGCTTAAGCCTATCTTTGGCATGACGCGCGAGGAATCCTATATTGCCGCCTATGGGCGCAGCGATGAGGAGATTGACCATATATTCATGAGCTATGTGCAGGCGCATCATCTTAATGAAACGCAGCCTATGATCGGCGCGGAGGCTTTGCTTCAATTTTTATCCGATTGCGATATCCCGATGGGCGTTGTGACGAATAAAAGGCCGCCATTAGTAAGTGCAGAAATTGATGAGTTTGGCTGGCGTGATTATTTCGATGTTGTTGTGGGCGCAGGCGAAGCGAAAGCAAACAAACCCTCTGGCGCGCCACTAATCCTTGCGCTTGAGCGGCTATCTTATAAAGGCGACGCATCCCAAGTTTGGTTTTTTGGTGATAGCGCGACAGATCAAATGGCCGCCAAAGATTTTGGGTGTCCATTTATTGCCTATGAAGATGGAAGCATGCCGCCATTAAATCTAGAAGCCTATCAACCA
Source organism: Micavibrio sp. UBA6929 (assembly GCA_002448815.1). Taxonomy (GTDB): domain Bacteria; phylum Pseudomonadota; class Alphaproteobacteria; order Micavibrionales; family Micavibrionaceae; genus UBA6929. Next base: position 234,452 of record DKAJ01000012.1, on the reverse strand, counting down.
CAGATTGTGGTGCGTGATTACGACAATTTATTACAAAAATTGCGCGTATAACAGGCGTTTTCTTCTGTTTTTGGATGATTAGGCCTTGTGGATTGTTTTATTCTCGACTATAGAGATTGCAGTAGTAAACAACTTTGAATATTAGGTTTTTTAAATATGGCTGAGAAGTTCCAAAGCGTACAAGATGTTTTTCTCAATAAGATACGCAAAGAAAAAATGTCAGTTACCGTGTTTTTGGTAAATGGCGTTAAATTACAGGGTGTTGTCACTTGGTTTGATAATTTCTCGGTTTTATTGCGTCGTGAAACGCATGTTCAATTGGTTTACAAGCATGCCATTTCAACAATTATGCCTGGCGGCCCTTTGAATTTGCATGAAGATTCTGCCGAAGATGACGCTCAAGACGCATAAGATAGACCTTATTTATCTTGTCTAAACCACCTGCCTTTGAAACAGAAAATTTTGTTCAGGAAAACTGTTTAATTGTTCATCCTGACATGTCGCTTGTGCAACCTTCGCAAGCCGATAATGCCGCACGTTATAAAGCCAAATCTGACGATGATGTTCTGAAAGACTGTGCCGAGATCCAAGGCCTTGCCGCAGCGATTAGCCTAAAAATTCTTTATACGCACCGCGTTAAGCCAAAAACTATTTTTGCAGGATCATTCCTTGGAAAAGGGCAGCGTGAAACCATTGCCGAATTGGTGGAAGAGTATGAACCTGACGTTTTGATTTTTAACGGCACTTTATCGCCGTTGCAACAACGTAACCTTGAAAAGCAGTGGCGGGTTAAGGTTATTGACCGTACAGGTTTGATCCTTGAAATTTTTGCTGAGCGCGCCCAAACGAAAGAGGGGCGCTTGCAAGTTGACCTTGCGATGCTGGAGTATCAGAAATCGCGCCTGGTTCGCAGCTGGACCCACTTGGAGCGTCAACGCGGCGGCGCGGGTTTTATGGGCGGCCCTGGTGAAACGCAGATTGAAATTGACCGCCGCATTATTTCTGACAAGATTACGAAGCTCAAAGCCGAGATTGATAAGGTGAAGCGCACACGTGACCTTGGCCGTAAGAGTAGGGAGCGCGTGCCGTTTCCGATTGTTGCGCTTGTTGGGTATACGAATGCGGGGAAATCAACGCTGTTTAATACGCTTACTGATGCGGATGTGATGGCCAAAGATTTGCTGTTTGCGACGCTTGACCCGACGATGCGCCGTTTGACCCTGCCTAATGGTCATGACGTTATTTTGGCTGATACGGTGGGGTTCATTAAGAACCTGCCAACACAATTGGTCGCGGCGTTCAGATCGACGCTAGAGCAAGTGTCATACGCTGATGTTATCTTGCATGTGATTGACGTATCACAGGAAGAGTGGGAAGAGCAGCGTAAAAATGTCATCAGCATTATGCATGATTTAGGCATCGAATACGAAGAAGATGAGCGCGTTATTGAGGTTTACAACAAGATTGACGCTTTGGATGATGAGGTAACCTCAACCGCCGCGGGGCCGTATGTGGCCGATAAGAAAATTCCTGTTTCTGCGCTGCGCGGTGAGGGGCTGGATGCCTTGCAAGATGCAATCCAAAAGCTCTGCCTCAAGGAATCAACGCCTTTTGTGATTGAGGTTCCTGTGTGGGACGGCCAAGCCGCAGCATGGCTTTACGAGCATGGACACATTGTTTCGCGTGAGGATGGCGAGGAAAATATTTCATTTCATGTTAGGATGAACGAAGCCAATTGTGGTAAGTTTAAACAGAAATTTCCTTACCGAGTCTTACAAGAGTAGTTCACATATTATGCCTGTTATTGATACAGATAAGATCAGCGATTTAATCAAAGAATGTGCCGCCGAGATTATCACACCACGTTTTCAACAATTACAAGATCATGAAATCGACACAAAAACAGGCCCGCGCGACCTTGTGACGCAGGCGGATATTCAGGCCGAGGCTTATTTAGAAAAATATCTCCCTTCTTTTTTGCCGGGATCTATCGTAATCGGTGAAGAAGGTATCTCCCGCGGGGATCATCAGTTAGAAGCTCTTTCGACGTCATATGACCGTGCCGTTTGGATTGTTGACCCTGTTGATGGCACATATAACTTTGTCCATGGTAAGCCTGAATTTGGCGTGATGGTTGCCTGCATTATCGATGGTGAAGTGCAACATTCTTGGATTTTCGATGTGATTGGCGAGAAAATGTACGCGGGCGAGAAGGGAGCAGGTGCGTTTTGCAATGGTTCGCAGCGCTTAGCCGTGAGTCAGCAGCGTAATTTGGATGATATGGTGGCGCATGTGAGCCGCCGCTTCTTTCCAGAGGAATTACAAGACCATATCCGTGAGCGCATGGAGCGCTTTCAAAGCTGGATGACAGTTGGCGCAGCCGCGCATGAGTATACGCGCGTGGCCTCTGGCGTGTCGGACGTTGCTGTATATTCGCGCCTAAAGCCATGGGATCACTTGCCGGGCAGTCTCATGGTGGCAGAGGCAGGCGGCTATATCGCAAAATGGGATGGGACGCCGTATTCTTTGGCGGATAGTTATGCGGGCTTGATTGTTACCAATTCTAAGGATAGCTGGGACGCTGTGCATCATATGCTGTTTGATGGTTTTGATTTAACCACGTTTAAGCGTCTATCGGCTTAGGCCTTAGCCTTTTTCTCTGCCTTTTTTACGGCTTGCCACTGCGCCTCAAGCTCTTCAAGCGTGCAGTCTTTTAAGGCTTTGTTTTCATCAACTTTGACCGCGTTTTCAACGGCGCGGAATCGGCGTTCAAATTTATCATTGGCGGCGCGCATGATTTCTTCGGCGTTTAGACCGTGCATTCTGGCATAATTGACAAGGACAAAGAAAACGTCGCCAATTTCCTCGGCGTGATGTGCGGCGTCGCCCGAGTGACGGGCTTGTTTTAATTCGTCCAGCTCTTCATCTAGCTTTGCAATAACGCCGCTGATATCTGGCCATTCAAAGCCAACTTTGGCGACCTTTTTTTGTAATTTTTGCGCCCGCAAAAGTGCAGGAAAGGCGCGCGGCACGTCATCAAGGATGCTGTCTTGATTGTTGCGTCCCTTTTCTTTGCTTTTCTGTGCGTCCCAGATTTGATCAACATCTGCGCCAGTCTGCGCTGTTGCATTGCCAAAGACATGCGGGTGGCGTGTGATCATTTTATCGGTCACATCGTGAATGATGTCATAAATGTTAAACAGGTTATCTTCACTGGCCATTTGCGCATGAAAGATTGGCTGAAACAGCAAATCACCTAATTCTTCGCGTAGATTTTCAAAATCTTTGCGTTTGATGGCGTCTTCGACTTCATAGGCTTCTTCGATAGTGTAGGGGGCAATGCTGTCGAAGTCTTGCTCTAGATCCCATGGACAGCCCGTTTCAGGCGTGCGCAGTGCCTTCATGACATTGACGAGGTCATTGAATGTATAGGGCGTTTTTTCTTCTTGTTTGGTCATCTCTTTTTTATTACGTTATTTTTTCATTGAATTCTAATCATTTATTCTGTATTTATAATTACATAATAAACAAAAGTAAGGCGCGCAATGAAGGTCGTAAATTTAGATAATAAGCAAGTGTCACACGTTGATTTAACGAAAACAGGTGTTGTTTATTCTGGCTACCGGATTTCCTCTGTATTTTCTGATGTGATTGATGATGAAGAATTTACTGCTGACAGGGCAGAATATCAAGTAAATGCACAGGCATGGAAAGAGAAATATGAAGCAGATTTTCAGAAACTACTAGCTGCAAACACCCCTGTGTAACACCCCCTTATTAAGTGCATCTATAGTATTAAAAGCACACTGGGCATTTTACGCGCTTTATTTACAAGCAGCAGGTGCGAGCCATCCATCGCATTTCTTTATGATATTTTGCACGCTTTCGATCGATGAAAAGCCGTCTGTAGATGGATATTTTAAAAGTTTATTGCCAGAAGGCGATAAGAAATATGCTTCCAAGGTATGATTTTCAATTTTGTTTTGTGTATTTATTATAAACTTACCACCAAGGTCGCTTGCAGCTTTGACTAAATGGCTTACTGATCCCGTTAGAATTGTAAAATCTAGGTGCGCATATGTTTTTGTCGCTCTGGTTAAGTTCAATACATCGGCTTTTCCCTGACTTTGGTCCGCGGGCTTAGGCATGATCAGAATTGGTTCTACATCAGAGCTTAACCCTTGCCGTTGCAATGCAGAGAAAAGCTGGTGCAGGCCTATGAAAGAAGCCCCACAGTTTGGCTGGCTTTGTTGTGCGGTCATTAACAGTGCCAATTGGTATTTGTTTTCTTTTGGTTGGTAGTGATGTCCTGTTTTTATATCCAGTAACGCACTAAATGGATGGTGCGGCGCGGCGTGATTATCACTTGCTACAGTTAGTGCGTAAATTGCTGATAATTTAATAAATTCTCGTCTATTCATTATATTAATCCTAGTATTTGTTTTCCGGCTTCTGTTAGCTCTGGGCCGGCTTTTTCTTCTTCAGTCAGCTCATGCTGATGTCCACTGCTATGATCGTGTATGGGCTCATGCCCCCCATGGTTCATCATGGCTTCGTTGCCTGTATAAAACACGCCATCTTGCGCTTGATCAAAGGCATTGCTGAGGAAATCGGGGGTGCTTGTCAACAAGTCTGGAATGCCTGATACATGCATTTTTGCCCATGAGGCAAGCGGATCAAAAAAACCAACTGCGCCGCCGGTCGCGGCAAAGGCCGCAATTGCGCCGCCAATCATACTGACATCCATTAAAATGTGCCGTATATGATTGAATTTATTAAATGTTTTCTTTAATCCACCCTTTTTTTCAGGTTCTTTGGGGGTGTCTGATGCCATAATGACATTCCTGCATTTGTTGAAAGATTGCATGGTGATCATACGGGGCATAACGCGCAGGAATGCCTGTCGTTCGTTATGATGAGATCACCTGTTTTTAAGCTTTCAGAGCAGGGGGCGCGCGCGTTTGATAGTTTTGCGCATTATAGTTTTTATAGACAAGGCTGCCACGGCCAAGCAGGATATATTGGCCATTGGGTACAACGGCCTGTATGTGGTTTGCTTGTCCTAGGATAGCAGAAGATTGGGATGCATGTGTGAAACAAAAGCCACATTCTTGTTTGATTGTATGCTGTTGGTCACGAGTTGATTGACCATGGACGGCGGCAACATATTCAATTGTACCGTCCGCCGTACAGATTTCAATCAAGCTTGACGCAGATCCATTATTGAACGCGCATGCGGGCGATATCTGCAATGTTAATATTGCAAGCATCACGATAACGTTTAATACGGCTGTGCGTTCAATTTTCATATCGAATGGTATAGAAGAAATTGATTTTATTGTCGATAAAAATTATTACGTTTTCTGCGTTATGATGATGCAGGCAATTGCCGGAATAGATACTCACAATACAGAGTGATAATATATATTATGGAAAATATAGCACATTCTTTTAAAGGAGGGCGCTTATATTAGGCTGTGAAGGTTTTGCCGTCATATAATGGCAAGTACCCCTCAGGCAATTCGCTTATCATGGTTTCATAGTCCATAGCCAAGGATAAGCTTGTTAGATATACGTTTTGTGCCTGTACATGTTCATTGAGCGCATAGATTTCTTTGAGGCTTGCATGCACGGGATTATTTTCTTGGTGGTAGCCCGCACTATCAACGATCCAGGTTTTAACGCCGCGCAATATCTCAATCGATTGAGCGTTGAGATGCTTCATATCCGTTGAATAAGCAAAATCGCCAAAACGATAACCGACACTGCGCACTTTGCCGTGTGTTTGCTCGAACGGGATAAAGTTAATATCGCCAATTGTAACTGTCTGGCCATAGCGATCATCAAGCGCATGCGTTTGCAACATGGGTTGATAGATCGATTCATTGCCGCCTTCGAACAGATAGTAAAAACGTCGTTTAAGTTCCAAGATCGTTTCATGATTGGTAAAGGCAGGCAAAATGCCATCAGGTTTGGCTTTGGCGTATATTTTCAAATCATCAATGCCGTGCACATGATCGCCGTGTGAGTGCGTATATAAAACGGCGTCAATTTGGTTAATATCATGATGCGTGGCCTGCAGAGAAAAGTCTGGTCCAGTATCAATGACTATGGTTGTCGTGTTTGATTGCACAAGTAAACTAGGGCGCGTGCGCTTGTTTTTAGGCTCATCAGGGTTACATTTTCCCCAATAATTTCCCGCCGCAGGTACGCCTGTGGAATTGCCGCATCCTAGAACTGTAAACGTTAACGCCATTAACCTTTTGCCTTGCTAAACAGACGGTAGAAATTTTCTGATGTGATGCGCGCCATGTCTTCGGCTGACATATCGTGCAAGTCGGCCAACATTTCACCAACATGGTGCACATAGGCCGGCGAATTTACTTTGCCGCGCATTGCTTGCGGCGCAAGAAACGGCGCATCGGTTTCAACCAGTAATCTATCTACTGGGATGTTCTTGGCGATGTCACGCAGTTCATCGGAACGTTTAAAGGTTAATATCCCAGAAAATGAAATATAAAAGCCAATATCCAGTGCGCGCTGCGCTAGTTGCTCGCCAGAGGAAAAACAATGAAGGAGCCCTTTTAGCGCACCGCCAGATGCGCGGTATTCTTCTTCGATAATTGTTGCGGTGTCTTCATCAGCATCGCGCGTATGAATAATGACAGGTACATCCGCACGTACACATGCGCGCAAATGCTTTCTAAAGGATTGAATTTGATCATCTTTAGGGGAATTGTTGTAATAGTAATCGAGGCCGGTCTCCCCTATTCCAATGACGTTATCATTGGCTGTGACCATTGTGACAATCTCATCCTCGGTGATGGCTTGTTCTGTGTCAAGGCCGCTGTCATGTGGGTGCGTTCCGATTGTACACCATACATGCTCGTGACGCGCGGCGATGTCTTGCAAATGTGATGCTTCCTCGGCAATGCGGCAGCAAATCGTCACCAGCGCATCAGTGTTATTCGCCTTAGCCTGCGCAATAATCACGTCAGGATCGCCTAAGTCATTGATGTTCTTGTGATTTAAATGACAGTGTGAATCAACCCACATTGGTACCTACCCCTTAAAGTAAATCAATGTGATGCCTGCAATGATAAGGCAGGCACCAATGATACTTTCTATATTTAAGTCAAAATTACGTAATAACAACCATGAAAACAGCATGGTAAAGAAAGGATATGAAATTTCGACAAAGTTTGCCAATGTCGCATTTTTTAGTGAAACGCTGCTGATGATAAAAAATGCGGCAAATCCAGTCAGGATTGCAATAAGTGCGATTAATGCAAGCTGCTTAGTATCGGACAGAATATTTGTGATTTGTTGTACTGGCTTGCTTTCCACCACAAAGAACAATGCCCAATAGAAAAAGAACAGGATTGTGCCCTGCACTGCGATAAGCGCGGCAGGCGTCACATTTTGTTCGCCGAGTACTTTTTCAGAAAGCGTATAAACAAGCCCCCAAATGATGGCTGTCGCCAGTGCATAAACGAACCAGAGGTTTTGAACAAACATCTGGATCATTGTTATGCTGCGGCTTCTTCAACGGTTAGGCGCGGGAAGACGCCTTGCGGTTTATCAATGTCAGTACCAGGCTTCATGGCGTAGTCACTGCTGATCATTGCAAAGTCGCGCTCATCTGCGCTGATTTTCAATTGATCCAGCATGCTTTGCGCAGATTGTGGCACAACAGGTTGAATTATAATTGCGAGGCAGCGAATAACATCACTAAGCACATATAAAACAGTTTTCATGCGCTCAGGGTTTTGCTTGCGTAAAGCCCACGGCGCTTGTTCATCAATATATGCGTTTGCATCCCCTACTACGCGCCAGATCTCTTCCAAGGCGCGGTGCACTTTAAAATCATTCATCACAATGCGCACGTTTTTCAGCATCAATGTGTAAACATTATCTAAAAGCGCCTTGTCAGATTCGGTGAAGTCACCATGATCAGGGATTTGTTGATCACAGTTTTTGTAAATCATGGATAATGTGCGCTGCGCTAGGTTGCCAAGTCCGTTGGCAAGATCTGCGTTAATGCGGTTAATGGCTTGCTCATGACCGAAATTACCATCTTGGCCATGCGGAATTTCGCGCATGAGGAAGTAACGAATTTGATCAAGGCCGTATGTTTCAACGAGACCATCTGGCGATAAAACATTGCCAATTGATTTCGACATTTTTTGGCCGTGGACATTAATGAAACCATGCGCCCAGATTGTTTTAGGCGTTTCAATTTGCGCGGCTAGCAAGAATGCTGGCCAGTAAATAGCGTGGAAACGCGTAATATCTTTGCCGATCACATGGTAATTTGCAGGCCAGTATTTTTTATATGTTTCGCTGGCTTCATCTGGGAAGCCAATACCTGTCAGGTAGTTTGTCAACGCATCCAGCCATACATACATGACGTGATTTTCATCATTTGGCACTGGAATGCCCCAGCTCAGGCGGTCTTTATGACGTGAGATAGACAGGTCTTTAAGGCCTTGTTTAACAAAGCTGATGATCTCATTACGGCGCGTTGAGGGCTGAATAAAATCGGGGTTATTCTCATAGAATTTCAATAAAATATCTGTGTATTTAGAAAGCTTAAAGAAGTAGCTTTCTTCCTCGACCCATACGGCCTCTGTCCCGTTGGGGGTGATGCGCTCTTTCGTTTCAGGAACGGTAATCAGCTCATCCTCGGTGAAGTAAGCCTCTTCACGGACGGAATACCATCCTTCATATTTACCAAGATAGATATCACCGTTGGCGTGTAGTTTTTCCCACATCGCTTGCGCGGCAAGGTGGTGATGTGGTTGGGTTGTGCGAATAAAATCATCATTGGAAATATTTAAGGTTTCCGTCATCTTGATGAAAGTTGCGGCATTTTTATCTGCAAATTCTTTGGGGGTGACACCATTTTTCTCGGCAGTTTTGGCTACTTTTTCGCCGTGCTCGTCCGTTCCTGTCAAGAAATAGACATCATGATTATCAAGGCGTTTAAAACGTGCCATAACATCGGTTAAAATAATCTCATAAGCGTGCCCAAGATGAGGAACGCCGTTCACATAAGAAATCGCAGTTGTAATATAAAATGGTGTTTTGTTCATGCCTGTATTTGAAGCATGGTTTTAGGCTGCGATCAAGCTAATTGCATGAAGTAAGGTTTGTTTTTTGTCCAAATTCGCAAAATTCGATCGATCGAAGTGATCTTGAAGTGCGCCGCTTAAGCTTACAAGATTTTGAAGGCTTTTTTCTGTTTGAATTTTTGTGGCGGCCGCATGACCTTGTAAATATTCGGGCAGAGCATTTCCGCGTGCCTTGGCAGATGTCATATCACAGAAAATGCGGCATAATATAGCCTGAAACAGGCGGTATGCTTGATCTTGACCTGCGCGGGTTAAGGGGTCGATTTTCTTATGCAGGCTGACCCAATCAAAACGCGGATATGTAGCGAGCAAATCAACCACTGTCGCAAGGGAATCGATTCCCCCCTGCTCCCACAACTCAAGAGCTTGACCAATGCTGCCTTGCGCCATTGAGATAAGGGGTACAATTTGTGTGTCGTCGGGCTTGTCTTCAGCCATATTCAGCAATTGATGCAAATCATCAGAGGAAAGCGGAGAAAACGCGATGCGCTGCACCCGTGAATGAATAGTTGCAATTAACCTGCCTGGCCGATGCGCAACCAATATAATCAGCGTTTTCTTTGGCGGTTCTTCTAACACTTTCAGCAAGGCGTTTTGCGCGCTGCGGTTCATAGTGTCGGCGTCATCAATGATGACAATGCGCCAGCCACCGTCACTGGCGGCCATGCGTAGAAATGGTGCGATTTTACGGATCTCGCCAACGTCAACGGCGTCTTTGTATTTGTTTTTGGCATCATCATAGGCGCGCTCAACCGTTTTACAGTCTGGGTGCGCGCCGTTTAAATACAGACGTACGGCCTTATTATCAGGCGAGACATCCATATTTTGCGGCGCGGCAGCGGGTGCATCATCACCAAAGAGTGCATCTTGATTTGGATCAGGCTTTGCCGCGTCATTGGCAAGCAAATGTTTCGCAAGTCTGTGTGCGAAAGTGGCCTTGCCAATGCCCTTAACACCCGTCAAAAGCAAAGCATGTGGCATTTTTCCTTCGGCAAGCATCTTCAGGCATTGTTGTTCTTGCGCGTCATGCGCTAGGCAAAACTGCATTTCACGCGCGGGGCGAAGGTGATTGTCGCTGCCTGCCTGAAGTGCGTCACTGTCATCCAGCAGCAGCGCATCAGTTTCAGGCATTTCATCACCAAAAAGGCTCATGCGGTTATAACCTTATCAATAATCTTTTGAATGTCTTCGGTCACCTTATCAAGATCCTGCGAGGCATCAATCACATGGCAGCGCTTTGGCTCTTGCGCGGCAATTTCTAAAAATCCAGCACGTAATTTTTCGTGGAACGAGATATCGAGTTGCTCAAACCTGTCTTCCATGCGGTTGAGGTTAAGGGCTTCGTTGGCTAGTCGGCGTGTTGAGCGCTCAATGCCTTTTTGCGGTTCTATGTCTAAAATGAATGTCACATCGGGTTTAAAGCCATCTAAAATCAGCGCATCCAAATCCCGAATCTTTTGCAAGTCATAGCCATGCCCATAGCCTTGGTAAGCCAAGGTTGAATCGCTAAAGCGGTCAGAAATTACAACCTTACCATCGTCTAGGCCGGGCTTGATAATTTGCTGCACATGCATAGAGCGCGCGGCATAAAGCAAAAGCGTTTCTGCCTCGGGCGTCCAATTGCCGCCATCACGTTTCACAAGGAAATTACGGATTTTTTCGGCTTCATCGGTGCCTCCAGGCTCGCGCGTGGAGACAATGCGTCGTCCTTGTGCATTCAGATAATCGGAAAGGCGGTTGATTTGCGTTGTTTTACCGCTGCCCTCGCCGCCTTCAAATGAAATAAACAACCCTGTCGCTGATGTCATTTTGAAATGCCTTCCTTGCGCTTATTGCGCTTGTTTTTGTTGAAACAAATAAGGAATTTTTTCAAGGGTCTTCCCAATAAAGCCTTTTTCCTTAACGTCCTGCGCGGCATAAAGCGGGTATTGCATGGCAATTTTATCATCAATTAAGATATGAAGCGATCCAAGCTCTTGCCCTTGTGTGATGGGCGCGGTGATGGGCTCGTTAACAATGGCTTGTGCCTGTACATCACGAATGGCCATTTTCGGAATCGCCGCGATGGCATCTTCATTCACGTGCAAATCAACGGTTTTGTCTTGGCCGAAGACGACTGCGGCCTGTGCAACGACATCGCCTGCATTAAAGAATGTTTTATGTTCGAAACGGCGCAGACCCCATTCTAGCAATCGCGCAGATTCTTGCGCGCGCCCTGATTCATCAGGCAGGCCATTAATAACAATGTTTACGCGGCGATCATCTTGCACGCCCGAGCCAATAAGACCGTAACCGCCGACCTCTGTATGACCTGTTTTAAGGCCATCTGCACCAATATCACGGTAGATTAGTGGATTGCGGTTGCGTTGATTAATCTCGTTGTACGAGAACTCTTTTTCACTGAAATAGTGATAATGTTCAGGAAAATTGTGAATGATGTTGTGCGCTAAGGTCGCCAGATCGCGCGCCGTTGAATAATGATCCGGGTCAGGCCAGCCACTGGCGTTTTTAAAGTTTGTATTGGTCATGCCAAGCTCGTGCGCTTTGGCGGTAATTGCCTCGGCGAAATAGCTTTCATCGCCAGCGAGTCCTTCGGCAAGGACGATTGTTGCATCGTTGCCCGATTGAATAATAACGCCGCGAATAAGGTCTTCGATTTTGACGCGCTTATCAACCTCGACAAACATTTTAGAGCCGCCCTTTTTCCACGCCTTTTCACTGACAAGAAACGTATCTTCCAGTGTGATTTTTCCGTCTTTAAGGGCCTCAAAAACCGCGTAGATGGTCATGGTTTTGCTCATGGATGAGGTTGGCATACGTTCATCCGCATTCTTTTCAAATAGAACCTGCCCAGTGAGATCATCAATGACGATGGCTTGTTTGGCCTTGCTTGTCATTTCTGCACTTAACGCAGGATTTGCAAGCGCGCAAACAAGAAAAAGGTTGAGAGTTAAGGTTTTAAGAAATGTTGTCATTGTTTATTCACCTAAAATTATGATGGCTTGATTTTCGCCAGCTTGAGCAAGTTTTTCAAGCATAGCATCGGCTTTTTCGACTGTATCCACAGGGCCAAGGCGTACACGATAGAAAGTTCTGTTGCCAATTTCAACGGTATGAACCTGACTTTGTCCGTAAGATGACAATTTGCTGGCATAGGCGGTTGCGTTATCCTTTGATCCAAAAGATCCGGCCTGCACAAAAATATCTTCAGGTGTGCCTACGGGGACTTTTTTGACCAAGTCTTGCCCTTGTCCAATAACATCCGCGATAACGTCTTGTGACGTGCGCGCAGTGCTTTGAGCCGCCGCAGGTGCGCTTTCCCCAGGCATAGGCATGAGCGAGCCACGATCTTCATTATGAGCTAGATTTGCCTGTGCTGTTTGCACCGGTTTTGCAGGCGTACTAGCCGCTTTTGAAGATAGAGAAACAGGCGGCGGCAGGTCTTCACTGACAACAGTGCCCGCATCTTTCACAGCGATTTGAGATTGCATTCCTTGCGGGTCAATGGGTTTGTTCATGCCAGTATCGACAGATTGGACTGATTGTCCTGCGACAACAGAGGTTGGTTGCGCCGTTGGGGCAATGCCTGATTGGGCACGTTTTTGCGCGGCAAGCGTATCCATGTCTGATGGCAGAAGGCCTTGTGCTTCCATTGTTTCTGTAAGCTCATTCTCGGCGGTCATAACAGGCGCTGGCGTTTGGGTGTGCATGCCCAAAAATTCTTCGATTGTTTTACCTTCGTTCAGGGCGATTTCTACGCCAGAGATATTCTGCCCGCGTTTGGCGGCCTGCGCGGCGATGCGGCTTTCATGCGGTAAGACCTGCACTTTGACTTTAGCCGTGCCTTGATTGTGGAACTGTAAGAGTTCAGCACCTTTGCGGGACATATCAATAATACGTCCTCGTGAAAATGGTCCGCGGTCATTCACGCGTACGATAATTGATCTGCCGTTTTCCAAATTTGTAACGCGGACAATGGCAGGAATTTGTAATGTTTTGTGGGCAGCGGTCAGCGCGTTTTGGTTATAAATCTCACCATTGGCGGTGTATTTACCGTGAAAATTCGGCCCATACCACGATGCAATGCCTGTTTGTGTGAAGTTATATGTTTCCTCGGGCACGTAACGTACGCCGCCAACTTTGTACGGGTTTCCGACCTTAAATGATCCGCTGGAGTGGCTTTTTTGGCTCCACATAGATGTTGGTGTCCACCGCGTCACAGGCGTGGAACAGGCGCTGAGCATAAGAACAGAAAGACAAAGTACGGATATAGAAAGTTTTGAAGTCATAGTCATGGATATCGAGATCATATGTTGAAAGTTATGGCGCTGCAATGGCTTCGGCCAGAAGGCCCACCGATGTTGCAAAATATGTAGAGCGGTTCCACTTTAGTAAAACTTTATAATTGTTGTAAACCAAATATGCTTTATTTCCTGTGCCGTCAGGCTGAATGAGTGAGGCTTTCATCCCCTCAACAACAGGGATAGGTTGCCCTGAAGTTGTTTTAACCCCCTTCTCGCGCCAGTATGACAGAGGTTTTTCTTTTTTGATGTCGATCATGGACTGCGAGATACCTTTGTTAGGTAAAACGACTTCGCGGCCCCAACGCTCATCCCCGTGCCAGCCACTTTTACTGAGATAGTTAGAGCTTGATCCAAACACATCCACCAATGTTGCCCAGATATCCTTTCTACCGTCGTTATTTTCATCAACGGCGTAAGCAAGGAAGCTGGACGGCATGAACTGGTTCTGGCCAAGTGCACCCGCCCAAGAGCCTTTCATATCGCGCGCAGTAATATGACCTTGATCAATGATGGTGAGCGCATTTATGAGCTCTTTCGTAAAGAAATCACGTCTGCGTCCCTCGTGCGCGAGCGTCGCTAGCGCGGATAATGTTTTTGTGCCGCCTGTAAAGCCACCATAATTGGTTTCAATCCCCCAAAGCGCCACCACATATTCTGCCTGAACGCCGTATTTGGCTTCAATTTTTTGCAGGGTGTTATAATGTTTTTTATATAAAGCGCGGCCTTTTTTAATGCGATCGTGCGATACGATTTTATCAATATACTGCGCCAAGGTTAGGCGCCCTTCCGGTTGCTTGCGGTCAAGTTCGATCACGCGTTCGATCGGTTTGATTCCCTGAAAGGCAGCATTAATTGTTGTTTCACTGATTCCCGCGCGAGCGGCTTTGCCGCGCATTTGGTAAAGCCAAGCCTCGAAGCTTTCAGCCTGTGACGTTTGCGCCATACCAATTGTTAAGGCGGCGCATAAAAGAGATATTATTCTTATTTTCATACCTGCCAGAGTGTCACAAATAGGGCGGTGAATGAAATAAAAAACGCGCGCTATCCTCAATTTAAAAAAATATGCAAAAAATTATCAGATGATACTAGACAAAGGTCGGCGGGATGATTACAACATCCGAACAGTTTGAATCACTTATGCGGACAGATGGCAGAGTGGTTGAATGCACCGGTCTTGAAAACCGGCGTGGGTTTATAGCCCACCCAGGGTTCGAATCCCTGTCTGTCCGCCACTTCCTCCCTCCTCCATTTTTGCTGCCCTGTTTATTTGATTGTTCTTTGGAACACACAAAAAAGCCCGCGCGGTTTATGGCGCAGGCTTAATAATTTTTATAATTGAGTTCCGTTTATAGGAACTTACGGTCGATAATTTTACCGTTTGCATCCAGTTCAAACACCAATGGTGTGCCTGTTGGGAACTCGGCATCGTTGATTGTGTCTGGCGTTTCAACGCCCAAGATAATCAACATTGCGCGCAAGGAATTCCCGTGCGCCGCAACCAGAAGGTTTTTCCCTTCATCCATTAAAGGCTTAATGTTTGCGGTGAAATATGGCTGCACGCGGTTTTCAACGACATCTTTTAGACATTCGCCGCCTGGTGGGCGCGTATCATAAGAACGGCGCCAAATGTGGACTTGTTCCTCGCCATATTTTTCGCGTGTTTGATCTTTGTCCAGGCCAGTGAGATCGCCGTAATCGCGCTCGCGCAGGTCATCATGCGCGATCATGCTGTCGATTAAATCTTCCTGCCCCGCAGATGTAAGTGCCAATTTTGCAGTGCGGTTTGCACGCATGAGTGTGCTTGTAAAGGCTTGGTCAAATGTAATGCCAGCCTCTTTGATTTTTTCTCCTGCATTTTTGGCTTCGGCAACGCCCTGATCCGTTAGATCCACGTTATGAAAGCCCGTAAATTTATTCTCTAAGTTCCACTGAGATTGTCCGTGGCGTAATAGAACGAGATAGCTCATAGAAATATACTTCCTTTTTGGTCAATGTGCCCCTTCTTTATAAAGGTCACCGTAAAAAGCGCAAGGCTTGGCAATGTTAATTTCCCCCGTTTTAGAAAAATGGCTTATTTGGGCAAAAGACTTTGACTTTGCCTTGGTAACATGCGAAGTTGACCGCGAATTTGAGAGGGGTTATGAGCCCTATTTCGGTTGACAGTAAAGGGCATTAGCCACAGATTTTAGTGTTTTTTACCGTCCGCCGCGAATGGCTCATACACATCCTTTCTGATTCATTTGTAAATCCATTGGTGATGATCTTATCGCCAATACTAGAAAGGACTAAACTTACATGTTTAATGTATTTAAAAAAGAAATCGATTTTGCTGGTAAAACGTTGACGTTGGAAACTGGTAAAGTTGCTCGCCAAGCTGATGGTGCAGTTATCGCAACAGTTGGCGAAACAAGCGTACTTTGTACGGTTACTGCATCAAAAAGCGTTAAAGACGGTCAAGACTTCTTCCCACTTTCTGTGCACTATATGGAGAAAACATATTCTGCAGGTAAAATTCCTGGTGGTTTCTTTAAACGCGAAGCAAAGCCTAGCGAAAAAGAAACACTGACATCACGTTTGATTGACCGCCCTATTCGTCCATTGTTCCCTAAAGGCTTTTTGAACGAGGTTCAGGTTGTTGCAACTGTGATTTCGCATGACCTTGAAAATGACCCTGATATGATCGCCATGGCAGGTGTTTCTGCGGCGCTTACAATTTCAGGCATTCCATTTATGGGGCCAATTGGCGCGGCGCGCATTGGTTACAAAGACGGCAAATATATTGTAAACCCTGCAATGTCAGAGATTGCTGATAGTGATCTTGATCTTGTTGTTGCTGGTACGCAAGAAGGCGTTTTGATGGTTGAATCAGAGGCCTCTGAGCTCACTGAAGAGATCATGCTTGGCGCGGTTGCAGAAGGTCACAAAGCATACCAAGCTGTGATTGATGGCGTTATTGGTCTTGCGGAAATGTGCGCGAAAGAGCCTTGGGATCTGGAAGAAACACCAGCAGCTATCGTTAAGCTTAGCGAAGACATCAAAGCAAAATTTGCTGGTGATGTTGCAAAAGCCTACGAAATCCAAGATAAGCTTGAGCGTCAAGCGGCTGTTGGCGCGGTACGCAAGGCAGCGATCGAAGCCTTCACAGATGAAGAAGCTGGCTTTGATGAGAGCTTGATCACATCTAAGTTTAAATCTTTGGAAGCTGACGTTGTTCGCGGTGATATCCTTAAAACAGGCAAGCGTATTGACGGTCGTGACACAAAAACAGTGCGTCCAATCGTTGCAGAGGTTGGCATTTTGCCACGTACACACGGCTCTGCCTTGTTTACACGCGGTGAAACACAGGCACTTGTTGTAACAACATTGGGTACTGGCCAAGATGAGCAATTGATCGACGCCCTTGAAGGTGAATACAAAGAGCGCTTCTTGCTTCACTATAACTTCCCTCCATACTCTGTTGGTGAATGTGGCCGTATGGGCGCACCTGGTCGCCGCGAGATTGGTCATGGTAAGCTTGCATGGCGTGCAATCCACCCGCTATTCCCAACGTCTGAGGACTTCCCTTACACAGTTCGCACAGTATCAGAAGTTACTGAATCAAACGGTTCATCTTCTATGGCGACAGTCTGCGGTACATCTCTTGCGATGATGGATGCTGGTGTTCCTTTGGCGCGCCCGATTGCAGGTATCGCAATGGGCTTGATCAAAGAAAATGATGACTTTGCGGTTCTTTCAGACATTCTTGGTGATGAAGATCATCTTGGAGATATGGACTTTAAAGTTGCTGGTACATCAGAAGGTATCACTTCATTGCAGATGGATATTAAAATTACATCTATCACTGAAGAGATCATGAAGATTGCGCTTGAGCAAGCGAAAGACGGCCGTATTCATATTCTTGGCGAAATGTCTAAGGCATTGACTGAGGCCCGCACTGAGCTTAACGAACATGCACCACAAATCGTGACCCTATCTATTCCAACAGATAAGATCCGCGAAGTGATTGGTACTGGCGGTAAGGTTATCCGTGAGATGATCGAAGTGACTGGCACAAAAATCGACATCGAAGATGACGGTACAGTGAAAGTTGCTGGCTCTGACCAGTCGTCAATTGATATGGCTCTTAAAATGATCAACGACATCGTTGCCGAGCCTGAAGTTGGCGTTATCTATGAAGGTAAAGTTGTGAAATGTGTTGATTTTGGCGCGTTCGTGAACTTCATGGGCAGCCGCGATGGTTTGGTTCACATTTCAGAACTTGCCGATCACCGCGTTGCGCAGACAACTGATGTGATTAACGAAGGTGACATGGTTAAGGTTCTATGCATCGGCGTTGATGATCGCGGTAAAGTTAAACTTTCTATGAAGCGCGTTGACCAAGAAACTGGTGAAGAAATTCAACAGGAAGAGCGCAAGAAGAAAGAGGCTTAACTTTAGTTTCAAAATATCTTATAAAGTTAAAAAAGGAGGACATCGTTCCTCCTTTTTCTGTTCAACAACAAATTGGGTGATGCATAATGATACAAGATTCAAAGCCAATGGATGAAAATGCGCAAAAATGGCAAGGGCTCGTTCGTGCCTCCATATTGGCGGTCACAACGCATAAGTTTTTTGGGTATGTTTCCTTGGCCGACCGTAAGGCCATGGGCGTGATTATATTGAACTCTATTATCATTCCGGTCGTGCTTAGCAAAATGGGCACCGCTGAATTTCAAACGGCCTCGACTATTTCGATTGTGTCATGCGTTATCAGCATGTTTACAGCCATGATTTGTATTTTTCCGAAGCGCCGCGGCTTAGGCAAGCCTGACGGCAGTATTAATCCCTTGCACTTTAGTGATATTGGCCGCCTTACCGAAGACGAATATATGGAGATTATGAAGCCTTTGTATAACGAGCCTTCAAAAATGGGGATGACGGTCATTCGTGATTTGCATGATGTAAGCCGCAATATTTTGCGTCCGAAGTTTTTCTGGTTAAAATTATCCTATATTATCTTTTTTATCGGTAATTTAGCCGCTATTCTTATCGAGCTATTTATGCTGCAAAATATACAAGGTTAAAACATTATGGTTTTTAAGCTCCCTCAGATTATTGGTCACCGTGGATGTGCGGGCTACGCGCCTGAAAATACGCTTGCGGGCATACATACTGCGGCGGATATGGGCATTAAATGGGTTGAACTTGACGTTAAAATAACCAAGGACCAAGTGCCAATTCTATTCCATGATGACGATGTCGAGCGTACAACCAATACGACCGGCCCTATTGCAGAGATGACCTTAGACGAGGTAAAAAAACTGGATGCAGGGACATGGTTTTCAGAAAGTTTCTTAGGGACACAAGTTCCAACACTGCACGAGGCCATTGACGCCATACTAGAGCGTGACCTTGGCCTGAACCTTGAGATCAAGGCATGCCCCGGGCGCGAGAAAGAAACCGCCGAAGTTGTCTTGGATGAGCTATCTCACATTTGGGATGATCATAATCGTTTATTGATATCCAGCTTTTCGCACGTGTCACTTGAAACGGCTTTTGATATGGCTGATGACTGGAATCGTGGGCTTCTTTTGACGGCTGAACCGCCAGAAAACTGGCAGGAATTTGCACAGCATTTAGACGTTTCATCCATTCACTTTAATGGCAATGATGCTAACTCAGATTTTATTGCCGCGCTTTTAGAAACAGGCAAGCAATTGATGGCCTATACGATTAATGACCCGGGTCAGGCACATGTCCTGCAATCTCTCGGTGTGCGGTGCATTTGCTCTGACGAGCCTGATGTCATTATGGATGGCATCTTAACAGTGCATTAAGTGCCATGGCGATTATCTCCGCCTTATTTAGTCTTTTGATGCTGGTCTTATTATAGGCGCGATTGTTACGGAATATTATTCGCACAAGTTAAAGGTTGTGCCGATGCCAACCTTGCCTGGTGTGCGCCAGCAAATCACAGATATCTTGCAAGATTTTTCTCTGCCCAAATCCCCTGTTATTTACGAGCTTGGCTCTGGTTGGGGTGGTTTGGCCTATCATGCGGCGCGTATCTGGGTTTGAACTATCTTTCTTTCCTTTGCGGATCCTGCTAGCATTACACCCATGAAAAAAGGGCTAGAGAAAAACATTTACGTTTATCGCCAGCCCTAATTTATAATTTCAATATCTAATGGTATCTTACAGGTTGCTTTGTACCACTGTGTCAAAGCTGTCATGTGATGGCATGCCCATAACATTGTAACCGCAATCCACATAGTGCACTTCACCTGTTACAGCGCCCGCAAGATCAGATAGCAGGTAAATCGCAGTGCCGCCAAGCTCTTCAAGCTCGACTGCGCGGCGTAGTGGCGCAGTAAGTGTATTGTACTTATATGTACGGCGCGCGCCGCCAATAACAGCGCCAGCAAGCGTGCGCATAGGCCCTGCACTCACCGCGTTAACGCGGATACCATCTGGACCTAGGTCAGAGGCTAAATAGCGTGTAGAAGCCTCTAATGCGGCCTTGGCCACACCCATAACGTTATAGTTTGGCATCACTTTTTCTGCGCCATAATATGACAGGGTAATTGCCGAGCCACCTTCAGACATAAGGTCTTTGGCGCGGCGCATCACTGATGTGAAAGAATAGCATGAGATATGCATTGTCTTAAGGAAGTTATCAAGCGTCGTATCAACGTAACGGCCTTGTAATTCATCTTTGTTTGAATAGGCAATCGCGTGGATGATGAAATCAATGTTGCCCCACTCGCTTTTCAATGTATCGAAGACTTTATCAATGTCAGATTCGTTTGTTACATCACAGTCAATCATCAGATTGCCGCCGATGCTCTCGACGAGGGGTTTTACGCGTTTACCAAAGGCATCGCCCTGATAAGTGAAGGCCATTTCTGCGCCTTGTTCATGTAATGCCTTGGCCATGCCCCATGCAATTGATTTTTCATTGGCCACGCCCATTACTAGGCCACGTTTACCCTTCATCAAATCTTTCATAGATTTATCCCTTATATTTACTAATTGCTAGCGTACAGTTTGTGCCCCCAAAGCCAAAACTGTTCGAAATAATTGTGTCATGCTCGACATTATCAACGCGCGCTGTTGCGATGTTCATATCCGCTGCACCTTCGTCGAGTGTTTCGACGTTAATGCTTGGCGCGACAAAGTTATTTTCCATCATCAACAAACCATAGATCGCTTCTTGTACGCCCGTTGCGCCCAAAGAGTGACCTGTCATTGATTTTGTTGCGCTGATATATGGCTTTTTATCGCCAAAAACTTCGCGCACGGCGTCAAGTTCAGTAATGTCGCCGACAGGTGTTGATGTCCCGTGAGAGTTAATGTACGTCACTTCGCCCTCAACAGTTGAAAGCGCTTGCATCATCGAGCGCTTACCGCCTTCACCGCTTGGTGCGACCATGTCATGCCCATCAGACGTTGCGCCATAACCTGTGACTTCGCCATAGATTTTCGCGCCGCGTGCAAGTGCGTGCTCAAGCTCTTCAAGCACGACAACACCGCCGCCGCCAGAAATTACAAAACCGTCACGGTTTGCATCATAGGCGCGCGCCGCTTTTTCAGGGGTGTCATTATATTTAGACGACATCGCGCCCATTGCGTCGAAGAGTACGGATAATGTCCAGTCAAGCTCTTCACCGCCGCCAGCAAACATAACATCTTGTTTGCCCCATTGAATTTGCTCGGTCGCGGCGCCGATACAATGCGCTGATGTTGAACATGCTGATGAAATCGAATAGTTCACACCTTTGATTTTAAAGTTTGTTGCCGCGGTTGCTGATGTGGTTGAGCACATTGCCTTTGGCACGGCAAATGGACCAACGCGTTTTGGGCCTTTTTCACGGGTAACATCGGCGGCCTGAACCTGCGCGCGTGTTGATGGGCCGCCTGAGCCCACAATAATGCCTGTGCGTTCGTTGCTGACAACATCTTCTGCAAGACCTGAATCGGCGATGGCTTGCTCCATACTAAGGTGCAAATATCCTGCCGCGTCGCCCATGAAACGCCATTTGCGCTTATCGACTTCGGCAGAGAGGTCAATATTTGGCTTGCCATGAACCTGAGAACGAAAGCCTAGCTCAGCATATTCAGGTGCAAATGAAATGCCAGATTTACCAGCCTTCAATGATTCGAGAACTTCTTCTTTGTTATTACCGATGCATGACACAATGCCTATACCGGTTACGACAACGCGACGCATAATATTTATCCTTTTGCTTGTGTTGTAGTCTAATGTGTTAAAGCCGTGCTTATTCTTCAGGCTTAGAATTGTCAAACAAGCCAACTTTGAGGCCTGATGCTTCGTAGATCAATTCGCCGTCTGCGTACATTTTACCGTCACCAATGCCCATTACAAGACGGCGGTTGATAACGCGCTTTAGGTCTACGACATATTTAACTAATTTTACGTCAGGTTGAACCTGACCAGTCAGCTTTAATTCGCCAAGGCCAAGCGCGCGGCCAGAACCTGGTGCGCCTGTCCAGCCAAGGAAAAAGCCCAGAAGCTGCCATAAGGCATCAAGACCAAGGCATCCTGGCATAACTGGATCGCCTTTAAAGTGACAGTCAAAGAACCATAGGTCAGGATTGATATCAAATTCGGCTTCGATGACGCCTTTTCCATTTGCGCCGCCGTCAATTGAAACATTCGTGATACGATCAAACATCAACATTGGTGGCAATGGGAGTTGAGCATTGCCTGGGCCAAAGAGTTTACCTTCGCCGCACTGGATGATGTCTTCGTATGAATAGCTGGATTTTTGTTCAAAGCTCATAAAGGGTCCTTCGTCGTTTAAGTGTTTCAAGTGATAACAACTTAACGGCCTTTATAAGCGCTATATTCAGATGGTGCAACCCCACCTTTTACGCGCGATGCATTTTGTCCATACAGATTGTTTTATAGGTATCGCTCATCGCAGAAACAGCCAGTGGCTTGGCGATTGCGGGTTCTATTTCAGGCAGATCGCCGCCCGCGGTAATCGCAAGCATACGCCCTGCTGCCTTTGCGCACGCAACGGCTTGATCTTCGGCGCCGTGCAATTGAATGGCATCAAAGAAATTGTCGCATACTGGCCCAAGTGTATTAATAAGCTCATACGGCGCGTTTAGCGGCACGTCATTTGCGGCCAAACCAAAACGCCAATTACTGCCCGCAGGCACGCCAAGGCGCACAGCCTCTTGCGTCATGGTGTACATAATTTGATCAAGGTCATCGATTGCCGCGCGCAAGCCGTAATGCAGCAAGATACTATCCGACCACGCAAGTTTATGCCCTGCCAGAGCGCTGAGCGCTGCGATGCAAGAGTTTAAGTCCCACTGGAATAAGCGCGCCTTTTTATCGATGACAAGATCACAAAGCTCTTGCGCGGCGATTTCATACGCGAGACCGCGATAAACACATTCAGATAACAGCCTAAGCATATCGCCACGGCGGAAACCTTCTTGTTCCCACGTCATAAAGATATCGTGCGTAAGCTGAATAAAGAAGTCGTAAAATTCAAATGTGCAATCATCCCAATCTTCAAAGAGTTCGCGGGCTATTGCGCGCCCTTTTTCAATTTCTTGGTCGATGATCGCCGACGGCGGAAGCGCCTTATAGCCAATTTTGCCGACGTTCGGCGCAGTCTTTAAATCAACGGCAAGTTTTTCTAGTACGCTGCATGCGGCTTCGTCAGGGGCTTTATCGAAGATAAGGCTCATCTCGACAATGATACCCGATAAGAGCATTAAAACGCGCATTGCATCTTGCTGACCATTTTCCTGAACGGAAAAGCGCATGAGGCTTTTGTATATTTGCGCCGCCATTTTTGGCTTTTGCGACAATACGAACATATAAATCTCTTGTGTTGAAACGCCTGCAGAGATTGCAGAGGCGCACCTGTTGATAAGGTCGTTAATTTTTGTGGGTAAGTTTGTGGATAATCACGAAACTTGTAATAGAATCAATACTAATCGAAAAATTCGTTTTGGTAAATACCCCAAAGGTTTTTCCGCATAATCCAGCCCTTGTAACCAGCTGCATTGATTTTGCACCAGTTTCCTTTAAGGCATTCTTCGATTTCAACAATGGCGCCTGATTCTATTTCGGCCATTGTCTTACTGTCCGATTCTGGCGCACGCATAATTTTTACATTCGCCTTGCTTTTGATCAGACCTGTGCGCTTACCGCTTAGAAGTGAGTTATGCACCCAGCTTTCTTCGCCTTTCTGATCACGAATTTTACGCCACCCCTCATATTCTAAGACAATTTCAACAGGCAGATTTTTACGCTGATAGACGTAACGGATAGGATATTGCTTGCCCGGGCCAGTGCGCGCATAGGCTTCGCTCGATCTTATCGACACAAAACGCGGCACAGGATACCCCGTAGACGTAAAGGCATCCTTGCTATTTTGCGCAGATGCGTTATTACAACTTAAAAACAGGACAAACAGTGATAAAATTATGCGTTTCATGGCGCGGTATTAAACAATAAAAGATGATGAAAAACAAACCCGAAATTTCAGTGGCGCCAATGATGGATTGGACAGACAGGCATTGCCGTTATTTACACCGCCTTATCAGCCCGAATGCACGCCTTTACACGGAAATGGTGACAACGGGGGCGCTTCTGCACGGGGATGTTGATCGTCACCTGCGCTTTGATGAGGCGGAGCATCCTGTCGCCCTGCAATTAGGCGGCAGTAATCCTGATGATCTTGCCAAGGCGGCAGAGCTTGGCCAGCAATATGGTTATGATGAAATTAACCTCAATTGTGGTTGCCCATCAGATCGTGTGCAAAATGGACGATTTGGTGCATGCCTTATGAAAGAACCAGAGCTTGTTGCCGATTGCATGGCCGCAATGAACGCCGCAGTGGACATCCCTGTCACGATTAAGTGCCGCATTGGCATTGATGCGTATGATGATTGGGATTTCCTAAAAACCTTTGTGGATAAGTCTGTGGATAAAAATATAATAACTTTTATTATCCATGCGCGAAAGGCATGGCTTAGCGGCCTAAGCCCTAAGGAAAACCGTGAAATACCGCCACTTGACTATGAGCGCGCCGCGCTTGTGAAAGAAACTTATCCACATCTGTGGATTGTTTTAAATGGCGGGTTAACGCACACTCCTCAAATTGTAAAATTGAGAGATAAATTTGATGGTTTTATGATTGGGCGCGAGGCGTATTCAAACCCCATGTTTTTGGCTGAGCTTGAAGAAGAACTTCACGGACAAACGACACGTTCTCGCAAAGATATTGCGCTTGCGTATAAGACTTACATGCGCGCGCAGCATGATAAATATGGCACACCGTTTAAATCAATGACGCGGCACATCCTTGGCCTTTACCACGGACAACCTGGGGCACGCGGATTTAGACGCGCTCTGTCAACATTGCCTTACGAAGACGGCGCAACTGAAAGCGTGATTGATGAAGCGCTCAAATTTGTTGAGGGATAAATTTATGATTGAGGTGATTTCACATCACCAACATGAAACGATTCACCGCAGCCGCAGCGCCCAGTTTCGTTCGGGTTTTGGAAGTCAAAGCGCGCGTTTCCAAGCGTATCCGTAATATAGTCAATCGTCATACCAAAGAGCATCCATGAATGCATTTTCGGGATATAGATCTTTGCACCATTGCTTTCAAAAGGTTCGTCTTTCGATAAATCTTCCTCAGGCTTGATATACTCCATCGCGTAACTGTGGCCAGAGCATCCTGTTTGCTTGATAGCCAAGCGAATACCTGCCGTGCCCTCATCCGCGTCCGTCATTAACGCATTAATTTGCGCGGCGGCATTATCAGTTAATTTAATCGGAGAAATCATCAAAATACTCTTTCAAGTGCCTTTAGGTAAACATATTAAGCTGCATCTTCGCGGTTTCAGCCATCATTGCCGGTGTCCATGTTGGATCCCATACGATTTCAACATCAACGTCGCGCACGCCTTCCAGAGGAAAAAGAGCGCCTTGTACCCAGCCAGGCATTTCCTGCGCGACAGGGCACCCTGGTGAGGTGAGCGTCATTTTAACCGCAATATCGAAATGGCCGTTATCTTCGGTAATTTCAACCGCATAAATCAAGCCAAGCTCATAGATATTCACGGGAATTTCCGGGTCATAAATTTCTTTGATCGCCTTGCGCACCTCTGGCCATTTTGGATGATCGTTGGGCGCGTTCAGCTCTGGCGGCTCTGCCAGTTCATCATAGCCTTCTTCGCCAACGGCATTTTTGACCATTTCTTCATCTGCAACGGCTTCCATCTTTTCAGACATTATGCGAATAACTCCCTTACTTTTTTCAATCCGCCAACAAGGGCGTCTATATCATCCTTATTCGAGTACATACCAAGCGATGCACGCACCGTGCCATCAAGGCCAAAACGCTGCATCAACGGCATACAACAATGATGCCCTGCGCGCACGGCAACGCCGCACTGATCTAAGATCATGCCAATATCGCTGATATGGACATCGTCCATAACAAAGCTGATAATACCTGCTTTGTGCTTTACATTACCAATATAGCGCATGCCATCCACGTCTGACAGGGCATCCATAGCATAGGTATAGATGTCATGCTCATGCGCGGCGATGGCCTCCATGCCAAAGTCCTGCACGTAATCAATGGCAGCGGCAAGACCGATGACCTCGGCAATGGCGGGCGTGCCTGCCTCAAAACGGAATGGCGCATCTTTGTATGTTGTTTTTTCAAACGTTACGCGTTCGATCATATCACCGCCGCCTTGGTATGGCGGCATTGATTGCAAGACCTCGTGACGGCCATAAAGCACCCCTATTCCACTGGGGCCATAGAGCTTATGGCCTGTGAAACAGAAGAAATCTGCGCCTGTGGATAACATATGGACAGGTGTGTGGACAACTGATTGCGATCCATCAATTAAAACTTTAATTTCTGGATTAAAATCTTTTGCTAAGCTTATGATTTTATTTATAGGATTAATAACACCAGTCGCGTTTGAGATATGCACAGCACCGACAAACTTCGTCCTTGGGGATAACATGTTTTGATAAGCGTCTAAATCTAAAATACCATCGTCGTTCACAGGGATAATTTTGATCACAATGCCAATTTGATCACGCAGAATTTGCCATGGCACGATATTGGCGTGATGCTCCATCGCCGTGATAATAACTTCATCACCTTCGGATAAAAATGTCCGTCCCCAGCTTTGTGCAACCAAGTTAATGGCTTCGGTTGCGTTGCGTGTAAAGACGATTTCATTTTCATTGCTGGCACCGATAAAGGCCGCGATGTTTTTGCGTGCCTCTTCAAAGCGTGCAGTAAGATCTTGCGAGATAGCATAAAGACCGCGGTGAATATTCGAATAGCCGCGTTCGTATATGTCATTCATGACATTAATCACAGCAGAAGGCTTTTGCGCGCTAGCGCCGCTATCAAGGAACGCCAGTGGTTTGCCGTTCATTTGCGTTTGCAGGATTGGGAAATCCTGCCGCGCGCTTATGACAGAGCGTTGCTGAGCCATGTTTTCGCCTTTTCTGCGACGTCTTGCTCAAGCGTTTCGTTGTCAATTTTAACGATAACCTCGGCAATGAACGCTTCAAGTAATAACATGCGCGCCTGACCTTCGCTAAGACCGCGTGAGCGCAGGTAGAAGAGTGGCTCGTCATCCAGTTGGCCTGTAGTCGCCCCGTGCGAGCATTTTACATCATCGGCGTAGATTTCAAGCTCTGGCTTGGTATCCATTTCAGCCTTGTCAGATAGCAAAATCGCATTAGAAAGCTGATAGCCATCGGTTTTTTGTGCGATTTGATGCACGTGGACTTTGCCCTGAAAGACACCGCGCGCTTTATCGTCTAAAATCGTACGGTAGAATTGATTTGACCGGCAATGCGGCGCGGCATGTTCAATTAAAATGGTTGTGTCGCCGTGTTGATCTCCACCAAGAAGGTTAAGACCATTAAAGCTCACCTCGCCATTGGCACCATTAAGGATTGCATGAATGTCATGGCGCTGCATCTTCGCGCCAAGATTAAGTGAAAAACCGCTATAGACGGAATCTTGATCTGCGCTAATGCTCACCATATTTGTGTTAATGGCCGCGGCAGAATCCTCGATCACGCGAATGTGGTTTAGGCGTGCATTTTTACCAACGGTAATTTCTGTTTGCATGTTCTGCCAGTAGTTACCCACACCTGTAAACCGTTCGATGACAGTGAGCTGCGCGCCCTCTTCCAAAGTGATGCTGAGCTTAGGCTGATGGATTGTTCCTTCTTCACCTGTCCACAAGATATCCACAGGTTGTTCACAGTTTTCTCCACGCTTGATATGGATTATTTCTTCACGCGTATCTTGCTGCGTCAGGCCATCCGGAACTGCGCGCGGCAGGTTTGTATATTTCCAACGTTCATCCTTTGGCGTTGGCAAATCATGAATGTTTAATAGATTTCTCACTGCTTTATCTTTCAACCTTTATTTAACCTGTGTCACTTTCCACGTTTCTGAATTAACAGGGCCGTTTGCTCCCATTGCGCTATAGCGGGCATAATCAAGATGCGTCATTGCGCCAACTGTTAAATCGCCATCAAGGACAATATCCATTGGCTTTCCCCATGTGCCTTGTAAACAAGCGCCCCCAATGTTTGCCATACCATTTGTTACAATGCCCTTTTGAATTGTAATGTTATAGCCTTGCTCCGTTGCGTGGTTAACCATCACATCCATTTTGCATTCTTCCCAATTGCTGGCTAGTGCGGGAGCTGCCAAAAGTACCGTTAAAGATAAAATTTTGGCGCAGATGCGTTTCATTACGCGGCTTCTCCGATGAGGTCGTTATAACCTTTTGCTTCCAGTTCTTTGGCAAGCTCTGGCCCGCCTGTTTTAACGATCTTGCCGTTTGCAAAGATGTGAACAACGTCAGGTTTGATGTAATCAAGTAAGCGTTGGTAGTGCGTAATAACAAGGAAGCTGCGCTTTTCGTCGCGCATAGCGTTTACACCGTCTGCAACGACTTTAAGTGCATCGATATCAAGGCCACTGTCTGTTTCATCAAGGACGCAGAATTTTGGCTCTAGCATTGCCATTTGCAGCACTTCGTTACGCTTTTTCTCGCCGCCAGAAAAACCAACATTCACAGCGCGCTTCATCATGTCTTCTGAAATACCAAGCTCTTTCGTTTTTGCCTTCATCAGCTTAAGGAGCGCTAGAGAATCAAGCTCTTCCTCGCCGCGCTGCTTGCGAATGGCGTTCAGTGATGTTTTCAAAAATGTGCTCATATTCACGCCAGGGATTTCAATGGGATATTGAAACGCCAAGAACAGGCCAGCTGCGGCGCGCTCTTCTGGGTCCATTTCGGTGATGTCTTCACCGTCCAACATGACAGAACCATCTGTGACTTCGTAATCTTCACGACCTGCAAGCACGTAAGACAGCGTTGATTTACCTGCGCCGTTCGGCCCCATAATTGCGTGAACTTCGCCGCCTTTGATCTCAAGATCGACGCCTTTTAGGATTTCTTTGTCGCCATCATCAGTTTCGATAGACGCCTTTAAGTTTTCAATTTTAATCATTATCCAACACTTCCTTCTAAGCTGATACCGACAAGCTTTTGTGCTTCGACGGCAAATTCCATGGGCAGATTTTGCATGACTTCTTTGGCAAAACCATTGACGATAAGGGCGAGCGCCTCTTCCTCGCCGATGCCGCGCTGCATGCAGTAAAACATTTGATCTTCGCTGATTTTGCTTGTGGTTGCTTCGTGCTCTAGCTGCGCGCCTTTGTTGCGCGTTTCAATGTAAGGCACAGTATGCGCGCCGCACTGATCGCCGATCAGAAGGCTGTCACACTGGGTGAAGTTACGCGCATTGTCTGCGCCTGGCATAATTTTAACTAGGCCGCGATATGTTTGATCGGATTTTCCGGCGCTAATCCCTTTGGCGACGATACGGCTGCGTGTATTTTTACCGATATGGATCATTTTAGTGCCGGTGTCGGCTTGTTGACGGCCATTTGTAATCGCAACAGAATAAAACTCACCTTGTGAATGATCACCTTTTAGGATGCAGCTTGGGTATTTCCACGTGATTGATGATCCTGTTTCAACCTGCGTCCAGCTGATTTTCGAATGATCACCTTCGCATAAGCCGCGCTTGGTCACGAAATTATAGATACCGCCTTTGCCTGTTTCCGCATCGCCCGGATACCAGTTTTGCACGGTTGAGTACTTAATTTCTGCATCTTTATGCGCGACAAGCTCAACAACGGCCGCGTGCAATTGGTTTTCATCACGCATTGGCGCGGTGCAGCCCTCAAGGTACGACACATAACTGCCTTCATCGGCGATGATCAATGTGCGCTCGAACTGGCCAGTGTTAAGCTCGTTAATGCGGAAATATGTCGAAAGCTCCATCGGACAGCGCACACCTTTTGGCACGTAAACGAAACTGCCATCTGTGAAAACGGCGCTGTTAAGGCATGCGTGTTTGTTGTCCCCTTGTGGAACAACCGAGCCAATATATTTTTTGACTAATTCAGGGTGGTTTTGGATAGCCTCGGAAATCGAGCAGAAAATAACACCTGCATCTTCTAAGGTTTTCTTAAATGTTGTGGCAACAGAAACAGAATCAAAAACAACATCAACTGCGACAGGGTTTGCGACGCCTGCAAGAATTTCTTGCTCGCGCAGTGGGATGCCCAATTTTTCATATGTTTCAAGAAGCTTAGGATCAACTTCATCAAGGCTTTTTGGTTTGTCTGCCATGCTTTTTGGCGCGGCGTAGTAATAGTAATCTTGATAATTGATGGGCTCAAAATCAGGTTTTTGCCAAGTGGGTTCAGGCATGTCGAGCCACTTTTTATAGGCCTTCATGCGCCATTCCAGCATCCATTCAGGCTCTTTTTTCTTGGCGGAGATAAATTTGATAATCTCTTCGGACAGGCCCTTGGGCGCTTTATCCGATTCGATATCGGTGACGAAACCCGCATCATACTTACCGGCCATATCCTTGACCGTTTGTATTGTTTCTTCTGAAATTTCGCTACTCATAATTAAAAGTACCTTTTCTGTCCCTCTTTTTAGACAGTAAGGTAGACTACTGCCCGACTAAATCAACAAGCTTTACAGACTTTAATGCAGATATCACCGCATTATTGACGTGATCCCATTTCCCCTCTACGAGGCAGGTGTCAGTGTAATCGCATGTTTCACAGCACCCGTCAACACATGAAGTCAGTTGAATTTCACCTTCCATGGCGACAACCGCATCGGCAACCGAGAAATTAGCGATATCATCTGAAAGATAATACCCCCCGCCTGCGCCCAAAACCGACTTCACCAACCCCTTGCGCGTCAACGCCTTTAAGATTTTAGACACCGTTGGCAATGGAAAACCTGTATCCTCCGCGATATCGGCGGCGCTGATGTGCTTTACATCCTTTTGTGCGATCGTTAGCAAAATGCACACCGCATAGTCTGTTAGCTTGGAAATTTTCATCAGTTACTCCTGCGCGCATCTCATAAAATGCATTTTGCCCTTGAATGCGCAAATATACGAACTATATAAACACATCAAATTTACGTATTCAACGGATATTATTTTCCAAAAAAGCAACTATCTTTTATTAAGATTATCTTATATATACTTTTGAATAGGTAATAAAATTGGTACTATATAGGTACCCAAAATTTAATGGAGGTAATTTGAGACGTTGTTATGTTGTTAAAAAATAGAATTAAAGAGCTTCGCAAAGCAGCAGGTCTATCCCAAGAGCGTTTAGGTGAGCATATTGGCTGCAATAAATCCAAGGTATCAAAATTAGAAAACGGCAACCAAGAGCTTACTCAGAACTGGATGCTGAAGATTGCAAGTGCTCTTCAGAGTTACGGGTTGAAAATCACTGCAAGTGATTTACTTCCTTCTGAGCAGCGTCATCTTTGTGATTATGAGCGCCGCCATTTAGAAGCATTTAGAACACTACAGGACTCGCAAAAGAAAAAGTTTCATGCCATGATCAGTGATCTTCAATCTGATTCATAACATAGATATTTTGGCATGCCTGAAACAACTTATTTAAAAGACTACGCACCCTACCCTTACACACTAAAATCCATCGACCTGCTCTTCCAAATTTATGATGGACATACGCATGTGGCATCGACTTTGGCGATTACGCAAACGGATGAAGCGCCGCTTTATTTGTATGGTGAAGATCTAGAGATTTTATCCCTAAAAATTGACGGTAAAGACCATAGTGACTTCGCGGTTGATGAATGTGGCATGACGCTTTCACCGCCCGCGGAACGCACAGATTTTACACTTGAGATTGTTACAAAGATCTATCCTGAAAAAAACACACGCCTTGAAGGGCTTTATCAATCAGGCGGGACATACTGCACACAATGTGAGGCCGAGGGCTTTCGCCGCATCACATATTTCCCAGACCGTCCTGATGTTTTGAGCATTTACACAACGCGCATCGAGGCCAGTAAAGATACGTGCCCTGTTTTACTTGGCAACGGCAACTTGATTGATAGTGGTGATCTGCCCGGTGGGCGTCACTTTGCAACGTGGGAAGATC
The DNA here is from genome assembly GCA_002448815.1 of Micavibrio sp. UBA6929. Taxonomy (GTDB): domain Bacteria; phylum Pseudomonadota; class Alphaproteobacteria; order Micavibrionales; family Micavibrionaceae; genus UBA6929. The sequence goes on along the minus strand of DKAJ01000012.1, from coordinate 202,460 downwards.
CGCACAAAAAACCCTGTTATTTATTTGCGCTTGTCGCGGGTGATCTAAACCATATCCACGATACATTTACAACGGCAAGTGGTCGCGACGTTGACCTTTATATTTATGTCCGCAAAGGCGATGAAGACCAATGTGATCATGCGATGCAGTCTTTAAAACGCTCGATGAAGTGGGATGAAGATGTTTATGGCCTGGAATATGACCTTGATATCTTTAACATCGTTGCGGTCAGTGATTTTAATATGGGCGCGATGGAAAATAAATCGCTGAACATCTTTAATACGGCGCTTGTCTTGGCGCAGCAGGAAACAGCAACCGATACGGATTTTATTCGCGTGGAAAGCGTGATTGCGCATGAATATTTCCACAATTGGAGTGGTAACCGCGTCACATGCCGTGACTGGTTTCAGCTTTCCCTGAAAGAAGGTCTTACCGTTTTTCGGGATCAAGAATTTTCAAGCGACATGCATTCCCGCGCGGTGCAGCGCATTGATGACGTAACGCATTTACGCCGCTTGCAATTTGCCGAAGATGCCAGCCCCCTTGCACATCCTATTCGCCCAGAAGAATATATCGAGATCAATAACTTCTACACGATGACCGTCTACGAAAAAGGCGCAGAAGTTATTCGTATGTTCCGCACACTAATGGGGGAAACCACTTACCGTAAGGCGACAGACCTGTATTTCAGCCGCCATGACGGACAAGCCGCCACCTGTGATGATTGGATCCAGTGCATGAGCGAGGCCAGCGGTTTGGATCTTGAGCAATTTAAACTGTGGTATGCACAAGCCGGCACGCCGCGCGTTGGCTTTACAGGGCGATACGATCCTGATGCGCAAACATATACGGTTACGCTCACACAAAGCATTCCAGATACTGCCGGACAAAAGAATAAGCAGCCCATGCATATCCCTGTCGCGATGGGCTTGCTAGGGAGCGATGGAAATGACCTGATTGAAACGCAAGTCTTGCACCTAAAAGAGTCTGAGCAAAGCTTTACCTTTGATCAGATAACAGAAAAACCTATTCCATCTATTTTGCGCGCGTTTTCAGCGCCCGTTATTTTAGACACAGACCTGAGTGATGAAGATTATTATTTCCTAAGCCAACATGACAGTGATGGGTTTAACAAATGGGAATCTGGACAAATCTTGGCTGGGCGCGTTTTGCATGGCCTGATTGACCAATTGGAACGTGGCGAGAAAATCAGTGCCCCAGAAGATTACATTCAAGGCCTGCTACCTCTGCTGGAAGATGCTCTTGATCCAGAGAGTGACAAGGCATTAATCGCGCGCGCTTTAACGCTGCCCTCGACAGAGTCCCTTCTTCAGCAGCGCAAGCACGCCGATCCTTTGCTGATTCACAAAGCCCGTGAAACTGTCCTTGCGGGCATTAAACGCATTCACCGCAAGCCCCTTGAGGCCGTTTACAAGATGATGCGCAATGATGGTGCCTTTGAAATTTACCATATTGCGATGGGACGTCGCGCGCTGCGTAATGTTGTTTTGATGTTGCTCACCGCTACGCATGGTACAGGGTGCGCAAAACGTGCCAAAGAGCATTACGAGCATGCCGATAACATGACAGACCGCGTTGCCGCGCTTGCTTCGCTTGCAAGTAACAATAATCCCGAGCGTGATGAGGTTTTTGCTGATTTTTATGATCGTTATAAAGCCTATCCGCTGGTCATTGATAAGTGGTTTTCGCTGCAGGCGTCCGCGGATCGCAGTGATATTATTGATCACCTTGCTACGCTGAGCAAACATCCAGACTTTAACATCAAAAACCCTAACCGTGTGCGCAGCTTATATGCGGCCTTCGCCATGAACAATCCCGCAGGATTCCATAAAGCAGACGGCAGTGGCTATGCCTTCTTACGTGATGTCATTAAAACGCTGAATACGATTAATCCGCAGATTGCCGCGCGCCTTCTTACGCCGCTGCGTAGCTGGAAGAGCTTTGATTTGGGCAGGCAGGAAAAAATGAGAGATGCCCTTGAAGATATCTTACGCATCCCCAACATTGCCCCTGACATTTACGAGATTGCCTCTAAAAGCCTGCAAGATTAAACCATGAGCGCCGATTTCTTTCATGAAGATCAGATAAGCGGCCTTGTTTGCGGCCTTGACGAGGTTGGGCGCGGCCCTTTGGCTGGCCCTGTTGTGGCGGCGTGCGTTTATATTCCAGATCATGTGCGTACGCATGATTTTATTGATTTAATTCAAGATAGTAAAAAGATTTCTAAAAGTAAATTATCAAGTATACATACACACATACGCCAGCATTGTGTCGTTGGCATTGGACAATGTTGCCCTCGTGAGATTGATACACTGAATATCCTTTGGGCATCTATGGAGGCAATGAAACGTGCCTATATGCAGGCCAGCAATCAAATGGATGCACCGTTTGATCATGCCCTTGTTGATGGAAACCGAGTTCCGCCTGATATGCCAACTGCGGCGAGTGCGCTTATCAAAGGGGATTTAAAATCCAAATCCATCGCCGCGGCATCGATTGTTGCAAAATATACGCGTGATAAAATAATGGCGGAACTGGCTGAAGACTACCCGCATTATGGCTGGGAGCGCAATGCTGCCTACCCTTCAAAAGAGCATTTAAGCGCCCTGCAAACGCACGGCGTTACACCGCATCATCGCCATAGCTTTAACCCAGTTAAGAAAATTCTGGCCGCGCACGGGTGAGAACCCTTTTTTTCAAGGCCATTTCATCGTAGAATATAAAGATAACCAAGGGATAACATTCTTATGAACACATCATTTTTATTTGATATTGCACCATCTTTTACCCGCGAAGTCCGCGATAATAGTGTTGAAATTCACGCCTTCACGCCGCATGGCTTTACTGAATGGGTGATAGAACAACCTGACTTTTGCCAAGCGCAAATTCGTCAAAATGGTTTTGCTGGCAAGTCGGGTGAATATGCGGCCGTTCATGATAAGAATGGCACAATTACCGAGATTTTAGTCGGCCTTGGTGATGCGCCGTCACTTTATGATGGTCTTGCTGGTGCGCCCGCCTATATCCAGAAAACATTTTCAGATGCGCTTCTTGATGAAACAAGTTTTAGCCTTGATATTTACGGCAATTTCCCGCGTCAAACGGCGATATTAGGATGGGCATTGGGATGTTATAATTTTACGCAGTATAAAAAGCCTGCGCGCCCTACGCCGCAGCTTTACTTACCTGAAACCGAAGACATCACACGCACAAAGGCCTTTATTCGCGCTATTACGCTCCTTCGTAATATGGTCAATACGCCAGCTAATGACCTTGGGCCAGCGCAGATTGAGATGGTTGCCTCGGAACTGGCGGCGGTGCACAAAGCCAAGATTAAGGTTGTTAAGGGATCAGCCATAGAAAAAGAATTTCCTTTGGTGAATGCCGTTGGCCAGGCCGCTACAAAAGAACGTGGGCCGCGCCTGATTGATATCAGTTGGGGCAGCAATAAAGACCTGCCAGTGCTGGCGATCGTTGGTAAAGGCGTTTGCTTTGACACAGGTGGGCTTGACTTGAAACCCTCACAATTTATGCGTTTCATGAAAAAAGATATGGGCGGCGCGGCGCATGCGCTTGCGCTAGCAGACTTGGTCATGGCATTGAACCTGCCTGTGAACCTGCGCGTGATTATCCCTGCAGTTGAAAATGCGGTTGGCGCAAATTCATTCCGCCCAGGCGATGTTTTCACCAGCCGCAAAGGCCTTACCGTTGAAAATACAGACACAGACGCAGAAGGTCGCCTGATCTTAGCCGATGCCCTTGCCTACGCGGCCGAACAAGCGCCTGATTTGATTATTGATTTTGCAACGCTAACGGGGTCAGCGCGCGCGGCGCTCGGCATGGATATTCCTGCGACATTTACAAATAATGCTGAGCTTGAGGATCATCTGCGCAGCATTCCAAAGTCAGTTCATGATCCTCTATGGCCAATGCCTCTGCACCGCGATTATCGTAGCATCTTAAAAAGCGATATTGCTGATTTAGTTAATCATGCCGGCGTTCCGGGTGACCTGATGTATAGCGCCATTTTCCTTGAGCATTTTATCGGTGATGATAATCCCGCAAAATGGATCCATGTTGATTGCTTTGCTTGGGAGCAATCTGGACGCCCAGGGCGCCCCAAAGGCGGTAAAGATACAGGATTGCGCGGCATTTTCGCACTTCTAGAAAAGCTGTACGCCTAAACGTACAGCGTTCCTGACGTTACCTTTATGCACAAAGTGCTTTCGCGAAGTCAGTTAAGCTATCATCGCGCGCGCCCATGATAACAATGCGATCACCTTCTTTGGCCGCTGTTTTTAAATACTGTGCGCATTGTGGACGCTCGGCAAACCATTTGGCCTTTATGCCGGCCTCCTCAGCCTTTGCGATAACGTCTTTTGCTGTGACTGAGCGATCAACCGTGCCGCCTGCGTAGTAGACCTCTGGCATTATAAGCTCGTCTTCTGGCGCTAGATGGCGCGCAAAGGATTGAACAATTTCATCGCCCATAAGACGCAGCGGCGCAAAACCATGCGCCTGAAACATCACCAAAAGACGTCCGTCAAATTGCTTTAAGGTTTCTAATGTTGCGGCGATTTTATCTGGATTATGGCCAAAGTCATCAATGACAGTGACCCCGCCTTGCGTTCCAACCACTTGCAGGCGGCGTTTAATGCCTGTAAAGCGCTCAAGCCCATTGATCGCGTAGTTCAGGTCAATCCCTGCGGCAATCGCAATACCAAGCGCAGCCAGTGCATTAAGAACGTTATGACGCCCCGCAACGCCTAGTGAAACCTTTTGTCCTTGCACGGTAAAATCAACGCCATCAGGGCGATAGGTTATATTATGCGCCTTTAGTGTTGCTTCAGCCGCATTGATGCCATAACTGATGACAAGTGCCTTACAGTCCTTCAGAAGTGATGGAATATGTGGATCATCCATGTTGACGACAACGGCGCGTGATGCGCGCCCCAAGAACGCAGAAAAGATCGTTTTGAGCTGATCAAGGGGCATATGGTCCAACGCGATGTTATTCAGCGCGGCAATTGCAGGATTATACAGCGCGATTGACCCGTCACTTTCATCTGTTTCTGTGATAAAGGCTTTCCCCTGTCCAACGCGCATATTCGCCGCAGGACAGGCCGCGTTTCCGTCGAAATTTGTAATCATGCCGCCGTTCATGACGGTCGGATCCATTTTGCAGGCATCAAATATTGTTGCCACCATACCTGTTACAGTTGATTTACCGCTGGTACCGGCAATAGAAATGCCGCACGGCGCATCATTAAATAACGATGACAAAATTTCCGCGCGCGTTTTGATTGCAATGCCTTTGGCTTTTGCAGCAGCAACATCAGGCACCGTATCCTCAATCGCGCCTGACACGACTAGGACATCTGCGTTTGCAAGGCCGCTTCCGTCCTGAGGGAATAATGATATCCCCTTACTGGTCAGTAGATTAAATTTTTCCGGTGAAGCGCCCTGGTCATAGGCGCGATCAGATCCAATAATGGCATGACCTTTACTTTGCAGGATCAGCGCAAGAGGCATCATGCCACTGCCCCCGATCCCGCAGAAAAAGTATGTTTTAGACGGCAATATTGAGTTCATCCTTGTCTTTGGTAACTTTGACCGTTGCCCCATCGAGGATTTCCCCTTTCAGGATTTTTTCCGCCAGTGGGTTTTGCAACGCCGTTTGAATTGTACGTTTCAGCGGCCGCGCACCATAGGCTGGGTCATATCCCTTATCACCGAGCCAGAGCTTCGCCGCGTCATCGACGTCTAAAGTTATATCACGGTCTTGCAACAAGCGCTGCAGATATTGCAGTTGAATGTCAACAATTCCTGTGATTTGTTCGCGGCCAAGACGTTTGAACAGCAAAATTTCATCAAGACGGTTCAAGAACTCGGGACGGAAGGCCGCGCGCACATGGTTCATCACCAGATCACGCACATCTTCAACATCTGCGCCCTCTTCTTGGGACACGAGATGCTCGGCGCCGAGGTTTGATGTCATGATCAAAACCGTATTACTGAAATCCACCGTGCGGCCTTGCCCATCGGTTAGGCGGCCATCATCCAAGACTTGTAGCAAGATATTAAAGACATCAGGGTGTGCCTTTTCAACCTCGTCAAACAGGACAACCTGATAAGGACGTCTGCGCACGGCTTCGGTCAAGGCGCCGCCCTCCTCATAGCCAACATAGCCTGGGGGCGCGCCAATAAGACGTGCAACGGCGTGTTTTTCCATGTATTCCGACATATCCATGCGAATAATCGCCGTATCGTCATCAAACATAAATTCTGCAAGCGCCTTTGTTAGCTCCGTTTTACCAACGCCTGTTGGGCCTAAGAATAAGAACGAGCCAATAGGACGGCGCGGATCTTGCAGCCCTGCACGCGCACGGCGAATGGCATTGGATACTGCTGTAACCGCCTGATCTTGACCCACCACGCGTTTTTGCAGCGCCATTTCCATTTGCAGGAGCTTCTCACGTTCGCCCGCTAGCATTTTATCAACCGGAACGCCTGTCCAGCGACTGACGATGCTGGCGATATCGTTATCTGTAACCTCTTCGTTAATGAGGCTGCTATTTGATTTTTGATGATTAGCATCTGCGCTTTTCACCAGTTTTTCTTCTAGGGCAGGAATAAGGCTGTATTTAAGCTCGCTTGCCTTGGCCCATTCGCCCTCACGTTCGGCCCGTTCAAGGGCAATGCGCGCCTTATCAAGTTCTTCCGTAGCGCGCTGCCCCGCGTTAAGCTTTTCTTTCTCTCCAAGCCATTGGCTGGTCAGATCAGCGCTTTTGCTTTCAAGCTCAGCCAGTTCATCTTCTAGTTTTTGCAAGCGCTCTTGTGAGGCCTTGTCGCTTTCCTTTTTCAGCGCCTCTTTTTCGATTTTAAGCTGAATAATGCGGCGATCAAGCTCGTCAATTTCTTCGGGCTTACTGTCGGCTTGCATGCGGATACGTGATGCGGCCTCATCCACCAAATCAATCGCCTTATCCGGCAAAAAACGATCTGTAATATAGCGATTAGAGAGCATTGCCGCAGCAACAATTGCCGTATCAGTAATGCGCACGCCGTGATGCAGTTCGTATTTCTCTTTCAATCCGCGAAGAATAGAAATTGTATCTTCGACAGTGGGTTCAGATACGTAGACGGGCTGAAAACGGCGGGCAAGCGCCGCATCTTTTTCGATGTATTTGCGGTACTCATCCAGCGTCGTTGCGCCAATCATATGAAGCTCGCCTCGGGCAAGTGCAGGCTTTAGCATATTACCCGCATCCATTGATCCTTCGCTTTTTCCTGCGCCCACCAACGTATGGAGCTCATCTAAAAAGACAATGATCTCACCTTCGGCTGACTTCACCTCATCAAGAACGGCTTTAAGGCGCTCTTCAAACTCGCCGCGATATTTCGCACCCGCAAGCAGCGCACCAAGGTCAAGCGCAAGCAAGCGCTTGTTTTTCAGGCTTTCCGGCACATCACCATTAATAATGCGCATGGCAAGGCCTTCGGCGATTGCGGTTTTACCCACGCCAGGCTCCCCAATCAGGACTGGGTTGTTTTTTGTGCGGCGTGATAAGACTTGCACCGCGCGGCGAATTTCCTCATCACGGCCAATGATCGGGTCAAATTTACCGTCTTCAGCCGCCTTCGTCAGGTCATGCGCATATTTACTGAGCGCCTCGAAATTGTCTTCTGCGCTGGCGCTGTCGGCGGTACGGCCTTTGCGGACACTATTGATGGCTTGGTTCAGCGCTTGATCTGCTAGTCCACATTTTCCAAGCAATTCTGCGACATGGCTTTTCTTTGCCATGATCATCGCCTGTAAAATACGTTCAAGCGTTACAAATTTGTCGCCTGCCTTTTCTGCCAAGTTCAGCGCGTTATCCATGATTTTTGCAACATCATTCGACAGACGCAGACCGCCTGCGCCGCCACCTGTCACAGCCGGCAGTTTCGCAATCGCCGCGTCGATATCAGTGCTGAGCTGCGCGGTATCGCCGCCCGCAGAATCGATAAGCTTAAGCGCCATGCGATCATCATCGTCAAGCATACATCGCAAAAGATGTTCTGGCTCAAGCGATTGGTTGTCGCGGCGCATCGCAAGGGTTTGTGCTTGCTGCAGTACAGATTTAGTTTTTTCCGTATACCGATCAAAATTCATAGTTGTTATCCTTCCATGCCTTAAGTAAGGCTATATGAAGAATAGTATAGCGCCCTTGATCCGGGTCAAGGGCGCTTAACTAAAATTTTATACGTATATACTTGAAAGTTATGCGGCCATTGCTGGTTCAGGCGCAGCTTCATAACTGATTGCAGACTCGCCTGCATTATTTGTTATGAATCTTTCCGCCGCGCGCACAGCAGCATTAAAATCATCTTCGCGTAGATCATTTAAGCCATTTATGAGTGCGCTACGAGCACGCTCCATTGTGTCTTCAGTTTTAGGAGAGCCCCTACCTTCGGCATGTTCTTGCGATGCCGCTTGGTATTCATGGGTAAGAGATTTAATAAAATGAGGAACATCATCATTTGATACTTCCTCTGGACTTGTTGCTTCTTGTGGATTTTTCAATATCCCCAAACGGCGCTTCTGGAACGCCTGTTTGATCAACATAATAGACCTTTCTTCATATTGAGTTAGTGTTTAACAATTTAACTACTAATAAACATAGCCTTTCAACCAATGAAGTCAACAGCACTAGAAAAAATTATCGAAACTATATTATTTTTTTATAATATGTATTAAAATTATATTCTGTCGTTATGATAATTCGCGTGCGGCGCGCAGAATATTATCGGTACGCATTATATTGCCGTGCTCAGATAAAATGTCATCTACTTTTTGCATTAAAGACGTATAGTCTTGTGGCATGTACTCACAATGTGCATGTTTTAATGCATCGATGAACGCTGTGCGCAAATCATCAATTTCAGATAAATCTGTACTTTCAGCTACATCGATGAAATCATTTAAACTCTCTAAAACTACCTCAGGTGGTTGAGAGAGTTTTGCTTCAGAAAATTCTTCCAATAGATCGTCCAAGTGATTGCCCATAAAATAACCCTTTTAACATTTAGAATTAAAAGGGTTATACGCGATCTATAGTAATACGTCAAAAGTCTAAGCATCTTCTGGAACAGGCTTGCTCTCCTCAGACACAACTGGTGCTTCAGGTATGACGCTTGATGGTAGCGCAAGATCGTCTTCCTCTTGTTCAGCTTTGGCTTGCTTTGCCTCTTCTTTGGCTTTTTGCTGAGCTTGGCGTTCAGCGCGCTCACGATCCATTTCATCCCAGCCCACAATAATGCGCTGATAATGCTCGGCATGCTGAAGGTAGTTTTCTGCCAGCGTCATATCACCAGAAGACGTTGCATCCTTGGCAAGCGCGGCATATTTTTCAACAATCTGATGGGCAGTGCCACGGATGCGAACCTCTGGACCATTACTGTCGAAGACCTGAGAACGATTTGGCGCACCACCGTTACCATTATTATTACGGCGCCCGTTGTTTCTGTTGCGCTGACGTCTGTTTCCGCTACCATGCCTCATGATTTTCAAGTCTTTCGTCTCTTAAAAGTTAGTTTTTATTATATTTTTATGACTCTGCAGAATTGCATACGAATGATCGTTACATGATTCTGTCAAAAGTCACAGGGCACAAAACAAGTTATCCACATTTTATCCACAACGATAAAATTAAGCGGTTAAGCAGTTATTTGCTCATTCCGAAATGCTTGCCTTGAACTGGTTTCAAAGTACATCGCCGCACGAAGTTTAATCAACTTAGGTTAAGGGCTTTTTTATCATTTATCCCCACAGGAGATTTCCACAACCCGCGGAATCCCTGCGTAATCGGGATAGATGTTCAAAATGCGAATCCTATATTTTTCCGCGATTCCCTGAATGTATCCACACTGCCCCTGTCCGATCTCTAGAAAGGCACGGCCAGCGGGCTTTAGCACATTTTTTATTTGTGAAAAAATAATTTCATAGGGTGCGACTCCATTTTCGCCGCCATCAAGGGCCAGAATCGGATCGTGATTCTTCACTTCACGGGAAAGATTCGTGATATCACTGGTATCAATATAGGGCGGATTCGACACAAGGACATCAAATTGGCCTTGCACATTGTCACACCAATTTGATTGAACACATGTCAGGCGATCATCAACGCCGTGATATTTTGCATTATGCATTGCTGCCTCGAGGGCTTTTTCGGATAAATCAACGGCGGTAGCGCGCGCAGATTTCTTTTCATGCAGTAAGGTAATGGGTATGCATCCTGTTCCTGTACCAAGATCAAGAATATTAGGTGCTAGCAATCCAGCCTCGGTTATAAATGACAGTGCCTTTTCAACCAAAATTTCGGTTTCTGGGCGCGGGTCTAGGGTGTCATCATTTAATGTGAAGTTCAGCCCCCAAAATTCGCGCACTCCCAATATGCGGGTTAATGGCTTGCCCGTGGCGCGCTCATCCAAGATGACATCACATTTTCTCAAGGCCTCATTGGATACGTCCACATTAGACCCTGCAATGATATCCATCCACTTAATTGAAAGAATATCTTCCAGCAGGCAGCGCGCCTCATACGCAGGGTCATGAACCTGCATGTCCTGAAGGCGTTGTTTTATTTCATTATATAGGGTTTTAGCGTTCATTGGCTTTACGCCGCAAAATCAGCAAGCGCAGCGGCTTGATCCTCGGCAATCAGCGCATCGACAAGCTCATCAAGGGCCTGCCCTGACACGACTTCTTCTAATTTATAGAGGGTCAAGTTAATGCGGTGGTCGCTGACGCGGCCTTGCGGATAGTTATAGGTGCGAATGCGCTCTGACCTGTCGCCTGAGCCAACCTGTGATTTGCGGTCTTCGGCACGCTCAGACGCAAGGCGCTGACGCTCTTGGTCATAGATACGCGTGCGCAAGATTTTCATCGCTTTATCACGGTTTTTATGTTGAGAGCGCTCTTCTTGCATTTCAACAACCACGCCTGTTGGTACGTGGGTAATGCGTACGGCAGAATCTGTGGTGTTTACGTGCTGCCCCCCTGCCCCTTGCGAGCGATATGTATCAATGCGCAGGTCTGCCTGATTGATTTCAATATCGACATCTTCGGCTTCAGGAAGAACGGCAACTGTCGCCGCCGATGTATGGATACGGCCACCTGATTCTGTTTTTGGAATGCGCTGTACGCGGTGAACCCCTGATTCATATTTCAGGCGAGCAAATACGTTCGCGCCGCTAATGCGGGTAATAATTTCTTTATAGCCGCCGATATCGCTTTCTGATGCTTCGATCACTTCAAGTGACCATCCGCGCTGCGCGGCGTAGCCTTTGTACATGGTGAATAAATCTGCGGCGAATAAAGCGGCTTCGTCGCCACCTGTGCCTGCACGAATTTCTAAAATGGCGTTTTTGCTGTCGGCTTCGTCCTTGGGGATAAGGGCCAATTGAATTTGGCGTTCAAGATCAGGCAATTTCTTTTCGAGCGCGCGAAGTTCCTCCGCAGCGATATCCTTCATTTCAGGATCATCGAGCATTTCTTTTAGATCAATGATTTCTTGACGCGTTTGCGCCTCTTCATCGATGACCTCGACAACGGGTGTAAGCTCGGCGTACTCCATCGATAATTTCGTGAATTCATCACCGCTTAGATTGCCAGCGGACATTAATGCCGCCAATTCGTCATGGCGGGCACGAATGGACGCTAATTTCGCACTCATACTCATGTTTATAAACTTCTAGGTGGTTAATAATATAAAGTTTCTGCCGAAGGGTTTAGCGCATTATTTTGGGTAAGGCTATTCTTTTCTAGAAAAATAGCATCATGCGGCATACTCATGCTAGCAGGTAAATCGCGTATCTGGATATCGGCACTGTCGGAGCTTTTCCCCATGAAGACCAAGCCTGCAATAAACAGTAAAATTGAGATACTGACCAAAGAAAGTTTTGGCACGTTGTTGTCGTTTGATGCAGGTGATAATTCCTTAGACAGGCGTTTTTTTGGCGCGCTGCTCGCTTGGCTTTTAAACAGTTTCACCATGCGCTCGGCATTAAGACCAAGATATTCTGCGTATGTTCGGATAAAGCCAATTGTGTATGTACGCCCAGGCAGGTCGTCATAGTGGCCTTGCTCGATCGCGTCCAACATAATAGCGCGAATGTGCAGTGCCTGTTCGATATCGGATAAAGATTGATTATATTCCTCGCGCTTAAGACGCAAAATATCGCCGACAGGTGTGTCAGCATAATAAAGATCGTCTTCATGCAAGGGCGCGTTTTGAATCATACCCATAGGGTACGGCAGATAAAAATAAGGTGTAAAGTCTTATTCTTGATCAAGGCCAAATGCGCTGTGGAGAGCTCTAACAGCAAGCTCCATATAGTCACGTTTAATCAAAACAGAGATTTTAATTTCAGATGTTGAAACAACCTCGATATTGATATTTTTCTCGGCGAGCGTTTCAAACATTGTGCTGGCGATACCATGGTTTGTAATCATGCCCACGCCAACAACAGAAACCTTCGCAAGGTCTTCTGCAACGCGGATTTCCAGATCATCGACACCTTCCACTTGCTCGAGCGCTTTTAGTGCGCGTGGCAGCTCTCCTTTGGATACGGTGAATGTCATGTCTGTCGCATCACCATTGGACGAGATATTCTGAACAATCATGTCAACGTTGACGGCCGCGTTCGACAGGGGTTTAAAAATCTTTGATGCAATGCCGGGAATATCGGGCACATTCAATAGTGTTACTTTTGCTTCATCGGCCTGATATGCAACGCCGCTTACGATTTTTGTTTCCATGTCATCCTCGTTTGCTGTTAGCAGGGTTCCGGGTAGGTCACTGCCGATTTCTTCACCAAAACTGCAAAGCACTTGCAGATTTACATTGTTTTTCATTGCAACCTCGACCGAGCGTGTTTGCAAGACTTTTGCGCCTAATGAAGCAAGCTCGATCATTTCTTCGTATGAAATGCGGTTGATTTTCTGTGCTTCGGGCACGATGCGTGGGTCGGTTGTATAGACGCCGTCCACATCAGTATAAATATCGCAGCGATCCGCCTTCAGAGCCGCCGCCAAGGCCACAGCCGTCGTATCAGAACCGCCGCGCCCTAATGTAGAAATGCGGTTGCGCTCCGTAAGGCCTTGAAACCCTGGCACAACAGCAACCTCACCCAGATTTAGGCGTTCTTGCAAAGCGTCTGTTTCAATCGATGTGATTGATGCCTGACCATGCACGTTGTCTGTGTGGATAGGAACCTGCCAACCCAGCCATGAACGTGCAGTGATGTCACGCTCTTGCAAGGCCATAGCCATCAGGCCTGATGTAATTTGCTCGCCACTTGATACAACGGTGTCATATTCACGGATGTCGTACATGCTGCTCATCTCGCGGCAATAGCCAACCAATTTATTGGTCACGCCAGACATTGCTGACACAACAACAACGACCTTATTTCCGCGTACAACTTCCGCAGCAACCTTATCCGCCGCAGCATTGATTTTTTCAATGTTGGCAACAGACGTCCCACCGAATTTCATTACAATTGTTGGCATCGTATGCTCTTACGTCCCTCTTGGCTTGCTTTTTACCGCATGACCCTCTATCTGTTTTCAGGTCAGATCAATTTTATTACAAGAGTATAAATTAAATGTCCAGCACCCAAGCCGCGAAAAACACAACAGTGAACGACGCTGAAATCATTCATTTCTCGCGCGACTCGCACCAATGGTGGGATGAAGATGGCCCTTTTGCACCGTTGCATCGCTTGAACCCTGTGCGCATTGGTTATATTCGCGACCAAATTGAGGCGCATTTTTCATGCTCTGACTTGCATGACAAATCGATCTTAGATGTAGGATGTGGCGGCGGCCTTGTTTGCGAGCCCCTATCACGCCTAGGCGCGCAGATGACTGGCGCAGATGCAGACACACAAGCCATTGACGTTGCAAAGGCACATAGTCAGCAAGGTGGCCTTGATATTACATACCTTAATCAGCCTGTTGAAGATATCGACGCGCAGTATGATGTTGTCCTCGCCCTTGAGATTATAGAGCATGTCGAAAACCCGCAGGCCTTTGTTCAAGAATGCGCCGCGCGCGTTAAACCAGGCGGTCTTTTGATCATGTCGACATTAAACCGCACTGTAAAATCGTTCCTAGGCGGGATTGTCGCCGCAGAATATATTTTACGCTGGGTTCCGCAGGGCACGCATGATTGGAAAAAATTCATTAAACCATCAGAGCTAACCCGCATGATGCGCGCAGCAGACCTAGATGCATCAGATCTGACAGGTCTTCACTACGACCCGATCAGCGCGCAATTTACCCTGCGCCGCAACACAATTGATGTAAACTATCTCTTGAGTGCGTCTAAGCCTTTGCGGTAGAATAAGTTTATGAGCTTATTCTTTCTCGTCTGCGCAGTTTTATCAGCGCTTCTTACCGTATTATCATTGGGCGCTGGCGTGTCGACCATGGCAAAATCCGCCGAATTTCGCGAACGCCATGCGAATACTTTGATGCGCGTGCGCGTAATTTCACAAGGTGCCGCCATCTTTTTCGTCTTTTTAGCCTATATTACTTATCAATCATAAAGTCAGGAGGACAGCGATATGAAGATACTCGTTCCCGTCAAACGCGTTGTTGATTACAACGTTAAAATCCGCGTCAAAAGCGATGAAACAGGTGTTGAGCTTGCCAATGTCAAAATGTCGATCAACCCTTTTGACGAGATTGCCCTTGAAGAAGCTGTGCGCCTTAAAGAAGCTGGCACCGCCAGTGAAATTATTGCCGTGAGTATTGGCCCAGACAAAGCGCAAGAGCAATTACGCACCGCCCTTGCCATGGGCGCAGACCGCGCAATCTTAGTCAGCACTGACAAAGCCATCGACCTTGGCGGCGTTGAGCCCCTTGCCGTAGCAAAAACCTTAAAAAGCATTGCGGAAAAAGAAGGCGTTGATTTAATCATCATGGGCAAACAATCCATTGATGATGATTCCAATCAGACAGGCCAGATGCTTGGCGCATTACTCGACTGGCCACAAGGGACATTTGCATCTGAACTCAAACTTGATGGAGGCAAAGCCAGCGTGACACGCGAAATCGATGGCGGCCTTGAAACAGTGTCATTGACCCTGCCTGCGATTGTAACGACTGACCTGCGCCTGAACGAGCCACGCTATGTGAAGTTACCTGATATTATGAAGGCCAAGAAAAAGCCGCTTGAAACGCTCAGCGAAGATGATACGGGCGTAAGCTTTGCACCGCGCCTTGAGGTCGTGAAGGTTTCAACGCCGCCTGCGCGATCGGGCGGAATTAAGGTCGACAGTGTTGATGCGCTGCTCGACAAATTAAAAAACGAAGCAAAAGTTATATAAGGGGGATTTCATCATGAGCATTCTTATCATTGCAGAACACGACAACACATCCCTGAAACCCGCGACGCTTTCGACTATAAGCGCGGCAAAGGCCATTGGCGGTGACATTGATATTCTTGTTGCTGGCGCTGGCGTTGACGCGGTTGCTACGCAGTGCGCCGCGATTGATGGGATCACAAAGATTTTAACCGTTGATAGCGCAGATTTATCACACCCATTGGCTGAGGCCCTTACACCAGTCATCGTTAAGGCCGCCGATGGTTATACACACATTCTGGCGCCTGCGACCAGTTTTGGTAAAAATACCTTGCCGCGCGTTGCGGCGTTGCTGGACGTTCAGCAAATCTCTGACATCACAAAGGTCATTGACGATGATACGTTTGAGCGCCCTGTCTACGCAGGTAATGCGATTGCAACGGTCAAATCAAGTGACGCGGTCAAGGTCATTACCGTGCGCGGCAGTGCCTTTGACGCAGCAAGCGCCGAAGGTGGCAGTGCCTCTGTTTCCGCACTGGACGGCGCAGAAGGTCTTGGCGTGCAGGATAAGGCCAGCTTTGTGTCGCAAGAGCTATCTGTATCTGACAGGCCAGAGCTAACCTCAGCATCGGTTGTTGTATCAGGCGGGCGCGGCGTTGGTTCGGCAGAGAACTTTGCCATTATCGAGGCCTTGGCCGACAAATTGGGCGGCGCCGTTGGCGCATCACGCGCAGCCGTTGACGCAGGTTATGTTCCCAATGACTATCAGGTTGGGCAGACAGGTAAAATTGTTGCGCCTGACCTGTATATTGCCGTTGGCATTTCTGGTGCGATCCAGCATTTGGCCGGCATGAAGGATTCCAAGGTCATCGTTGCCATCAATTCAGATGAAGACGCTCCGATCTTTCAGGTTGCAGATTATGGCCTTGTCATGGATCTTTTTGAGGCCGTTCCGCAACTCACTGAAAAGGTTTAATAGAGCGCACTTTATATAATCATATTGATTATTTTGCGTTTTATTATATAAATGCCCGATGAGAAGCATTTACACAGCCCTGCCCGCGCTTTGCGTTTTAATGTTATGTCTTGGCGCATGCGGCATTAAACCTGAATCTGTTGACCCACCACAAGGGCTGGAACGCGATATCTTTCCGCGCCCTTACCCATCGACCACAGCCATCCCTGTAGACTAGGACACATCATTATGGCCCTGCAAAATCCCTTCTTTCCCGTTAAAGACGACACAATGCACGTCGAGCGCATTGCCTTGACAAGCATTGCTGAAGAATTTGGCACGCCAACTTACGTGTATTCAGCAGGCCATATCCGTAATCAGTACAAGCAACTTAACGACGCCATTCAAGGCATTATGCCCGAGGGCCGCAGTGCGATGATTTGCTATGCCTGCAAGGCAAACAGTAATCTTGCGATTTTGAAACTGTTACAACAAGAAGGATGCGGTCTTGAGGTTGTCTCTGAAGGTGAGCTTATTCGCGGCCTAAAGGCAGGCATTGATCCGCAGAAAATTGTTTCGACTGGTGTTGGTAAAACAAATCAGGAAATTCGCGCGCAAATTGAGGCCGACATTTACAACATCAATGTCGAATCCCTGCCAGAGCTTGAGCGTATCAGCGCCATTGCTGATGACATGAATAAAACTGCGCGCGTTATTTTCCGCCTCAACCCCGAGGTCAGCGGCGGCGGTCACCATAAAATCTCAACTGGGCGACGCGGCGATAAATTCGGCCTTATGAAAGATGACGTGTTTAAGGCCTATGACATGGCCAAAGGCATGAAAAATGTTCAGGCGCTTGGCCTTATGATCCACATCGGATCACAGGTATCGCAAGTCAACGCCTTTGACGCCGCTTTTAGTAAATTACCTGCGATTGTTGGTGAATTGCGCGCGGCTGGCCACACGGTTTCCCGCCTTGATATTGGCGGCGGCTTTCCTGTGAAATACACGCAGGACGACCAACTGCTTGATTTATCGGCCTATGCAAACTGGGTGCGCGACATCATTGTACCACTAGACGTTGATATTGCGTTAGAGCCTGGGCGCTATCTGGTTGCGAATAGCGGCGTTCTTTTGACCCGTGTCACTGACGTTAAAGAGGCTCAAGGTCAAAACTTCCTGATTTTTGATGCCGCGATGAATGATTTACTACGCCCTGCGATGTATGACGCCTATCACGAGATTGCCCCTGTTCAAAATCATAATGCACCTGAAACCGTCTATGACGTTGTCGGGCCGGTTTGCGAAACAGGTGATACATTTACGCGTGATCGCACATTACCGCGGATGAAGCGCGATGACCTTGCCGTAATACAAACGGCAGGCGCATATGGCATGTGCATGAGCAGCAATTACAACACACGCCCACGCGCGGCAGAAATCCTGGTAGACGGCGATCAATATGCCGTTATTAATGCCCGTGAGAGTTATGATGATCTGTTTGCACGGGAGAGTGTTCCTGCTTGGCTTTAGGCGCACCATGATGGTCATCACTATGGTGTGATGTTTCTGCTTCATGGGCACCTTCGTGACCATGGGTTTCTTTTCCATGCTCCGCCTCATCGCCATGAGAGCCTTCCACGTCATCATGACCAGAATGATCCTTATGCTCATCATGCGTGGATACAGCAACCATGTCTTCCAACGTAAAGCCAACATTTAAACTGTGTGCATTTTCTGCGGCTTCGTAGATGCTTTCAAAGGCGGTCACCCCGCCAGCAGGTAAATGATCAACCGGCGGCATAATCACCCATTGTTTTACAACATTTTGATGATCGTCTAATTGCTGCGCTAGCATTGGTAAAACGATACTTTCTGAAGATGACAAATTCACCAAATCTCCACCAAGTGTTATTTGGCCGTTAAAAATTTCTGCCGACAGGTTATTGAAGACAATATTGCGGCCTTTGGGCGTTATCTCTGCACCGAATAAGCCATAAAAACCGTTCAAAGCTGGCCATGCGCTGATTAAAGGTGATTTAAAAATAAACAGCAGTGCCATAACAAGAATAAGAACTATCAACGATACCGCCGCGCCTAATTGGTGCGCTTTTGATAGTGCGATTGGCGGCTTAGCTTGATTATCATCCTGCCCCTCATCGTCCAAACCCGACGACTTTAAAACCTGCGGCAAGTCTTCATCATCACCGCCCACAAAGCTTTGATCAAAATCTTGGTTATCTGAAATCAGATCCTGATCATCATTGCTAAAACTATCTGCGTCCTGATCTTGGGCCACCAAATTTTCAAATGCCTGATCCACTAAAACATCATCAGGCTCATCCTGAGGCT
This sequence comes from Micavibrio sp. UBA6929, assembly GCA_002448815.1. Classification (GTDB taxonomy): domain Bacteria; phylum Pseudomonadota; class Alphaproteobacteria; order Micavibrionales; family Micavibrionaceae; genus UBA6929. The sequence goes on along the minus strand of DKAJ01000012.1, from coordinate 183,778 downwards.
TTACGCCATTAGGTGTTTGAAACCATGTATGTTCACACAAGGTGCAGCGCACCTTGCGGCCTTCTTCACCAAGAGCCGTTGTCGGCACCGAAAATTTTGTTTTACATTGTGGGCAGGTTAGAATCATTATGCGCGTGATCTTCTCAAAGCCAATAAGTATGGCTATATCTAAAGATTGTATAGCTTTTATTGTGCTTTTTTTCAAGCGCTGGAGGCTATGTTTTTACGGTTAATTTCAATGAGCACATTAAGGATAATGCGTTTTATTGCACTGATATTACTTGTTGTTTTAATTTTTCCAGCACACCGAGCGGCAGCGGCATGTGTTGCGAGTGACCGTGCGTGCGTGATTCGTGACCTCATTAAAACTGCGGAAAAAATTGAGAAAGATCATTGGCGCGATCAAACATATCGTGAAATTGCAAAGACACTTGCCGCTGAAGGACGTTATGATGACGCCATTAATTTCATTGATAAAGTTGGCAATCCTGACACGAAGGCCATGACAATACGCGGCATTGGTATGACTGCGGCCGAGCATGGCATTTCTGCGGATGACTACAATACGCTCTTTCAGGCGCTGCACAGTAAAGCTGCAGACATTGAACATCCGCCTTCACACGCCATTGCCTTGACGTATATTGCAATGGTGCAGGCTTTTGCCAATGACGATAAAGGCGCATGGAAAACCGCGGGATCTATGGACAATGATGCCTTACGCAACAAGGCCTACGGCGAAACTGCAGAAATACAGGCCGAGCGCGGCAAATACGCACAAGCGATGCAAAGCATTAAGCAAATCAACAGTGAATCGTTCAAAAACAAAGCCTTTAGCATCACAAGCAAGATCTTCGCAGATGATGGCCATTACGACCACGCACTCGGCGCAGCAGAAGGCATTACAAACACATACAAACGTGCCAGAGCCTTGCAGTATATTTTGGATCAACAAAAACCACGGGAGCAACCGCATGATTAAATTCGAACATGTTGGCTTACGCTATGGCATTGGCCCCGAAGTTTTAAGCGATATCAACTTTACATTAGAAGCAGGCTCATTCCATTTCCTTAGCGGCCCAAGTGGCGCGGGAAAAAGCTCGCTCATGTCGCTGCTTTATTTGGGACGCAGACAAACACGCGGCCTTGTTACCATGTTTGGCCAGGAAACCAGCGTTCTTGACCGTGAGCAAATGGCATCGTTCCGTCAACGCATCGGGGTCGTCTTTCAAGACTTTCGCCTGCTGCCGCACATGTCTGTTTTTGATAATGTGGCCTTGCCTTTGCGCATTTTGAATAAAAACGAAAAAGAAATTCGCAGTAACGTTAACGAGCTTTTAGACTGGGTTGGACTGGGTGATCACATGCGCGCCCTACCCGCGACACTGTCCGGCGGCCAGCAGCAGCGCGTTGCCATTGCACGCGCCATTGTTGACCGGCCTAAGCTCTTACTCGCCGATGAGCCCACAGGTAACCTTGACGATGAAATTGGTATGCGCCTGATGAACCTGTTCGAGCAATTAAACCGTATGGGCACAACCATTGTGATTGCAACGCACAACCATGCGCTTATGGATCACTTTGGTCACAGCCGCCTGATTTTGGATCAAGGGTCCTTGCAGCTGCAAGATTCTAAAAACTGGATCCAGCGTAAAATTGAGGGAGTCTTCTAGAAGATGTTTAACGCAGAAGATAAACGCGTCGGCAGCAGTGATAAAACCCGCCAATACGACCTGCCCTTGCATCAAGACGAAGGTACTGGGTTTCTGATTGTTCTTGTTGGTTTAATGGCATTTTTATCAACAATTGTGCTGTCGTTTTCATTTACCCTGAACACCGTTATGGATGGCTGGTCTGAAGGCTTAGAGAACAAAATCACATTAGAAATTCCTGCTAAGATTGATGAAGACACGCTGCGCTCTTCCAGTGAGCTGAAAAAGATTCAGGCCTCTATCATCGAAAAAATGTCACAATCTGACATCATCAAAACTATTACGCCTGTTGAAGAAAAGAAATTGCAAACGCTTGTGCAATCATGGTTGGGGCAAAGTACATTTATAGATGACCTTCCTATGCCTTCGCTCATTTCAATGGAACTGCATGAGAGTTCCCCTGAGGCGCTTAATGCGATCAGCACTAGCTTGCGCGCGATTGATAAGCACACTCTTATCGATACGCATGAAACATGGCTGGATGATTTACTTAAATTAACACGATCGATGCAATCGGGAATCCTTGCGATTGTTCTGGTTATCGCCTTAACGACCGTAGCGGCTATTGCGGGCGCAATGAAGTCACAGATTGAAATTCACCGTAATGATGTCGAGCTTTTGCATCTGATGGGCGCGCGAGATCAATATATCACCAATCAGTTTGTGCGCCACGCCAGTATTTTGTCACTGACTGGCGCCTTCGCAGGGCTAGTATCAGCGCTATGCATTATGGCGCTTATTGGGTTTGTTTTTAAAGATCAAGACTATGGTTTCTTGCCCAAGGCTGCTATACATTGGGACGACATTAGCGTTCTTTGCCTGTTGCCACTGATTATTTGCGGCATTTCTGCAGGCAGTGCGCGCTACACAGTTATGCAAGTATTACAAAGAATGCCATGAAGATATTTGGACGCACATTCAAAACACTTTTATTTTTCACGCTGCTTGGCGGCCTTTTGTGGAGCGCGGGATTTGGTTGGTTTGCTTTTCAGGCCAGCAGTATTCGTCCCTATGACGTTAACCAGAAGGCCGATGCAATTGTTGTCCTTACGGGCGGCGAAGGCCGCTTAGATACAGGACTTAACCTCTTTGCAGCGAAGCGCGGGCTCTACCTGTTTATTACAAGCGTCTATGAGCAAATCAGCGAAGATGACATTCGCGCGCGATGGAAAGGGGCAACGCCATTGCCTATTTGCTGTATTTTCCTTGATCGCGAAGCAGACACCACCGCGCAAAATGCACTGATGGCGCGCCAATGGGTTGAACATTTCGCGGCGACATCAGAAAATGAAGAGAAAATTACTTCGATCCGCCTTGTCACATCCAATTATCATATGCCGCGCGCTTTGATCGATTTTAAACGCATCTTGCCAGATGTTACAGTCTATCCGCACCCCATTATTTCGCCGAATGCCCGCAAACGCGACAAGACATATTGGCTGTTACTTTTACAAGAATATCACAAGTATCTTTTCCGCATTGCGCAACAAAAACTACCCCCTAAATGGCAGGAGGCCGCCGCATGATTGTTCAATATATTCGCAGTGCCCTGTTCGCATTTATTGCCTTGCCGATATGGACATTAATCATCTGCATTTTCGGATCGCCCTTTTTGTTGATGCCGCGCACAACATTTATGAAACTGATCCATTTATGGGCAGATGGCGTTGCTTGGCTGGAAGCGGTGATTTTGAATTTACGCTATGAAGTGCGCGGTATTGAAAACCTCCCCGAAGATCAGCACTGCATCGTTGCATCCAAGCATCAATCAACATATGAAACCTTTAAGATCCATAACTTGTTCAAAGACAGCGCCATCATTTTAAAGAAAGAACTGTTTCGCGTTCCGCTTTGGGGGCAGTATTTAATGAAAACAGGTGCAATCGCGATTGATCGCAGCACACCTGAAAAGGCCATCGTTTCTGTGCGTGATGGTGCCATCAAGGTTGCCAATGAAAAGCGCACTATCGTTATTTACCCGCAAGGAACGCGCGTAACGCCAGAAACTACGCCAAAAGACGTTTCGTATAAGCCCGGTGTGTTTCGCATACATGAGGCCACTGGCCTGCCTGTGGTGCCTCTGGCCACCAATAGCGGGTGTTTCTGGCCGAAAGGATCGCTGCTAAAACGTCCTGGAACAGTTGTCTTTGAATTCCTGCCTGCTCTGCCTGCAGGATTATCCCGCAAGGAGATGATGGCTCATTTGCAAGATACAATCGAAGAGCGCTCAAACGCCTTAGCAGAAGAAGTGCGCAATAAAGCGCCTTATTAAACATTCAAACAAGATTTTTCGTGAACTAATCGTCGCTTTTGTTCATTTGCTGCGGCGAAGGGTATCCCTCTGGCCCCAGACGCTCGATATGGCGGCGAATTTCGCGGCCGCGACTGAAGACTTCTTGTAAGTAGAACCCATCACCGCGGCGGATTGATTTTTGTAGGGCTGTTAGGTCCTCGGTAAAGCGCTGAAGAATTTCGAGAACCGCATCTTTGTTATGCAAGAAAACATCACGCCACATCACAGGGTCAGATGCCGCAATGCGGGTAAAACCGCGAAAGCCACTGGCTGAATATTTAATAACCTCGGTCTTTACGTCATCCTCTAGATCTGCGGCTGTGCCAACAATCGTATAGGCAAGCAAATGCGGCAAGTGCGATGTAATGCCCAAGACAAGGTCATGGTGCGCCGCGTCCATAAGCTCGATACGCATACCGCATGCCTCCCAAAAACTGGTCAGACGTTCAATGGCGCGCAAATCTGCATCAGGCTTGGGTGTTACGATGCACCAACGATCAACAAAAAGCTCCGCAAAGCCAGCCTCTGGGCCAGAATGCTCAGTCCCTGCAATGGGGTGAGATGGCAACACAATGACACTAGGCGGGATATGTTTTTCCAGTTGCTTAAATACCGTTTCCTTAACCGAGCCCACATCCGTTAAAATAGCGCCTGGCAAGAGTGATGGGCCAATTTGCTTGGCAATTTCTTCGAACGTCCCAACAGGCGTTGCCAAGACAACGAGATCGGCGCTGATGACACCTTGCGCGGCGTCATCGGTAATTTCATCGGCTAATGACAGTTCGACGGCCTTTTTACAGACGTCCTCAGACATATCAATTAGGGTTAATTTATCGGCAATATCATTTGCGCGAATTGCGCGGGCAAGCGAAGATCCAATCAAGCCAGCGCCAATAATGGCAATCTTTTTAAACAGCGCCATATCAACGCCCCTTTAATCAAGCTTCACAGGGTCAGTATCACCTGCGCGCAAAATTGGCGGAATGGGATAACCGCCCAGCATGACGCAGCGCCCTGCATTTTCTTCGAGTTGTTCTTCAATTAAAGGCAGGCGTTCATCTGCGGGGTCAACATAGCCTTTGACCTCAACAAAATGCGCGGCTGATCCCGTTGCCTGATCTATATTAGAAATTATAGATATAGGGTCAAAGCCTTGGTTTTTCAAAAGATCAATCGCTTTGGCGCGGCTAATTGGGCTTTGCACCGCGATTGCGATAAAGCTGTTATCGTCGCCAGATGGGTTATAATGCATACGCCCAACCACAAGCGCACGATGCTCAAGCGTTGTATATTCTTGCGAACGTCCAAACGGCAATCCTGCAATAATGCGCATGGGCAGTTTATCTGGCTGGTTCATTTGATCTTGCTGCACTAGCGAGTGCCACCAAGGTTTTGCTTCTTCATCAATCGGCCAAGGAAGGACAGCAATGGCATCAGGCTTATCACGCACGGATGACAATGCGCCAACTGACCCAATGCAGCGGGTCATCGGAATGACACTGCCGCAGTAATCTTTGGCCATATCCCAACAATAATTTTGATCACCTTCAGTGCTGACATAGGCGTGAAGGCCGCGCTGAAGCATCGAAACCGCGCCGACAAGCTCTCGCCAAATGCCGATCACTGCGGATTGCGGCAATATGCCTTGATGGCGGCCCAACAAACGGCGCAGCATCATGGCCTCGCGCGCGGGATGGACGATAGGTTTATTTGTTTTGCGTTTAATCGCGCTGACCTCGCGGATAAGCTCGGCCCGCTGCATCAGCAGGTCGTGAATTTTATCGTCTAGCGCGTCAATTTTTACGCGCACATGCTGAAGGTCGTTTGACTGATTTTCGCTCATGAGCAATAGGTACTGGCTTTACGGGGATAAATCAAGATGCTTGGGCGGGAAAAAGCCTAGCTGTACGCAGGTTTGACGTTGTCATGCGAACGCCCTGCCCACCTGATATTTGTTTGCTGACCTCGATCATATGAACCCCTGCGACAATGGGCGCGCAATAGCGCAGCGTTTTTTCGAAAAAGCCTGCTGTTTTATATAGGAACTCTTTCTTCCATGGCGGCGTAAAGAGTGCCTCTTGCGTTTGTTCCACCACAAAACCACTGCTTTGTAGATAGTGTAGAATTTGTCGCAGGCTAAACGGTGTGCCACTGCCAAAAGGTGTCCAATCTGTCCGTGCCCACAGGCCATGACGATTGGGAACAATAATGATGGCCCGCCCATTAGGGCGCAAAATATGCCAGATTTCCTGCAAATTTTCTTTCAGCGGCCTGATATGCTCAAAGTGATGTACCATAATGACACGGTCAAGGCGCTCTGGCCCGATTGGGATCATTGCAGGATCGATTAATGCGGCAACATTTTTTGCCGTTTCACCGCCGCCCCACGGCAGCGCCCCTAATCCCGCATTCATAAGCACATAGCGCGCTTGGGCCTCCTCATATCCCATGTAAGGCGCCGGATAACCGCACCCTGCAAGCGACAGCCCATCGAGTGACGGCCATATCGCGCGCACGCGTTTATTCAAAACACTCGCTACGGCCAGACCGGTTTTTGTTTCATAAAAAGAGTGAAGTGTTTGCGCGCTTATATCCATGACTATGCGCCCATATCCTAAAGCGACCGTAATGCCGTAATCAAAGGGATATCCGCCGCAGGCATCGGATAATCATATAAATCCTTGACCGTGACCCATTTCAAGACCTGCCCCTCTTGCGCAGATGGTACGCCGTCCCAAACGCGGCAAGTAAACAGCGGCATCATCAAATGAAAATCATCATAAGAATGCGATGCAAAGCCAATCGGCGCAAAACAGCATGGGCGCGTTTCAATGCCTAACTCCTCGCGCAGTTCGCGCATGAGTGCATATTCAGGCGTTTCTTTGTCATCAATTTTGCCGCCTGGAAATTCCCAAAGGCCAGCCATTGATTTCCCCTCTGGCCTTTGAGCGATTAAAATGCGCTGATCCCTGTCGATAAGCGCCGCGGCCGCCACCCACACGATGGGCAGATTTGGCGGCGGTGGCGGTGGTTGTTCTAGGGCTTCAGCGCAGCTCATGTTTATTGAGCCTCTGGCGCGCTGTCATCAGTAGCCTCAGTCGCAGGCTCCGCTTCTACAGCGGCCTCTTCTTCACCGGCGGCAGGCATAATTTCCTGACCGTTGATATCATAAACAGCCAGATCTGCGTTCGCGCGCCATTCATCAAACATGTCCTTCAATGCGGCCTGACGAATTTGCCCTTCCAGCATTGGCTTTAGTTCGTCTAATGTTGGCGTTGGGCGTGTGCGGCGATCTTCAACCAAGATAATGTGATATCCGAACTGGGATTTCACAGGCTCGAACGAGTGCTTACCAATTTCTTGTGCGAAAGATGCTTCGGCAAATTCAGGGACAACTTCTGTTGCGGCAAAATAGCCAATGTCACCGCCCTTTTTAGCACTGGCGATGTCTTTTGATTGTTCCTGTGCAAGCTCTGCAAAGTCTGCGCCTGCTTCTAATTGCTGAATAAGGGCAACGGCTTCATCTTTGGTTTCAACCAAGATATGAGCCGCTTTTGCTTCTTCGACTTCTTCCAGATCTGCAACATACGCATCATAGGCTTTCTTGAGATTTTCCTCGGTCACGCGTGAATCGATTGCGTTTTTCAAAAAGACTGTCGCAACGATTTCTTTCTTTGCTGCGGCCAATTTCTTTTTCACGACAGGGTCATTATCAAGGTTCACTTTTTCCGCGTTTATGCGTACAAGCTTTTCATTTATGATTTGCTCGAGCGCGGCAGGGAAAATTTGATCTAGTGGTAATTGCTGAACCTGCACAGGCAAATTGCGCATATATGCAATCACATCATTGCGTGTAATTTCTGTATCACCCAGTGTCGCCACCACAGGATTACCTGGTGTAATCTCTGGCATTTGGTCTGCAACCTCAGTTTCAGGTGCTGGCTCAGCCACTTCAGGCGCACCTGCAACCTTAACAGTTTGCTTATCTGCAACTTTGCCAGAAATAAAGGCCAACGCACCAACCGCAACAACAGCAAGGACGACCAAAGTAATAATCAGGCCATTATTGCCAGATGGTTTTTTAGTATCTTCCATGAGTTTAAATCTCCTTAAACAACATTTTTCAGTGAATAAGCGATGCTAACCAATGCTTATTGCCTTTTCAAGCATTGACGCAATCTTATCCGCCCCTTATATCAAGGACTATGATATTAGAGTTTTTGACCAAAATTTTCGGCTCTTCCAATGAACGTGCCGTAAAGAAATACCTGCCGCGTGTTGAGGCTATTAACGCGCTTGAGCCCACTTATGAAGCGATGCGCGATGTTGATTTGGCCGCACAAACGGGCATTTTAAAGCAGCGACTGGCAGATGGCGAAACGCTGGATGATATTCTCAACGATTCTTTTGCTGTCGTGCGCGAAGCTGCCAAACGCACTCTTGGTCAGCGCCATTATGATGTACAGATCGTTGGTGGTTTGGTTTTGAATGACAACAAAATCACTGAAATGAAAACTGGTGAAGGTAAAACACTGGTTTCGACGCTGCCGGTTTACTTAAACGCGCTAAGCGGTAAAGGTGTCCACGTTGTGACCGTCAATGATTATCTGGCCGAGCGTGATAGTAGCTGGATGGGCGAGATCTTTGCGTTCCTTGGCCTGACAACGGGCTGCATCACCGGAAATATGAGCGAAGAAGATCGCCGCGCGGCTTATGCATGTGACATCACATACGGCACAAACAACGAATTTGGTTTTGATTATCTGCGCGATAATATGAAATTCAGCGCCGCCGACATGGTTCAGCGTCCCTTTAACTATGCCATTATTGACGAGGTTGACTCGATCCTGATTGATGAAGCCCGTACACCTCTGGTTATTTCTGGCCCGTCACAATCTGATATTCAGATGTATTATGCGGTCGATAAAATCATTCCATCTTTGGTCGAAGCGGACTTTGAAAAGGATGAAAAACATCGCAGCATCGTTCTTACCGAAGAAGGCCAAGAACATGTTGAGCAGCTTTTGCGTGAGCATGGTTTGCTGAGCGAAGGGTCAATGTATGACCTGCAAAACATTTCACTTGTGCACCACGCCAATCAGGCATTGCGCGCGCACAAACTGTTCCAGCGTGATAAAGACTATATGGTTAAAGACAATCAAATCATGCTAATTGACGAATTTACAGGGCGCATGATGGAGGGCCGCCGCCTTTCTGAAGGATTGCACCAAGCTATCGAAGCGAAGGAAGGTGTGCCTGTTCAAAATGAAAACCAGACACTGGCGTCGATTACGTTCCAAAACTATTTCCGCTTATACCCAAAACTTGCTGGTATGACAGGTACAGCCCTGACCGAAGCGGGCGAATTTATGACGATTTATAAGCTTGGCGTGGTTGCTATTCCAACGCACAAGACTATTCAGCGCATTGACCATGATGATAAGATTTTCCGATCCCTCGCCGATAAGGACGCGGCGATTGTCAGTCTGATTAAAGAATGCCAAGAGCGCCAGCAGCCTGTCTTGGTGGGCACAGTTTCCATCGAAAGCAGTGAAAAGCTCTCCGCAGCGCTTAAAAAGGCGAAAATCAAACATAATGTTTTGAACGCCAAGTATCACGAACAAGAAGCCTATATCGTTGCACAAGCAGGCCGACCAGGTGCGGTTACGATCGCCACAAACATGGCAGGCCGCGGTACGGATATTAAATTGGGCGGCAACGCCGAAATGCGCATCGAGCAAGAAACTGACCCCAGCTGGAGCGACAGTAAAAAAGCAAGCTTTGCAGCCAAAGTTGAAGAAGAAGTCAAACAAGACGAAGTTAAAGTTAAGGAAGCTGGCGGTTTATACGTCATCGGAACAGAGCGCCATGAATCGCGCCGCATCGATAATCAGCTGCGTGGTCGCTCAGGCCGTCAAGCTGACCCAGGTGCATCAATTTTCTTCCTGTCCGTTGAAGATGACCTTATGCGCATTTTTGCGGGCGACCGTATGGAAAGCCTTTTGAACAATCAAAATATTGGCCTTAAAGAAGGTGAAGCGCTTGAGCATCCTTTGATTTCTAAGATGCTTGAGCATGCGCAGCGCAAGGTCGAGCAAATGCACTTTGAAGTGCGTAAAAACCTTCTGAAGTTCGATGATGTCATGAACGAGCAACGTAAAGAAGTTTACGAGCAACGCCGTGAAATCATGGAATCAGATGATATCGATGATTTCACCAAAGACATCCGTCATGAGCTGATCGAGGATATCGTTGCGCAGGCTATTCCTGCAGGTACATATCCTGACCAATGGGATGCGGATCACCTGCAAAATGAATCGCTGCGCTTGCTTGGCATGGATATTCCTGCGGCAAAATGGTTCAACGAAGAAGGCATTGCAGATCACGAAATTCTTGAGCGCCTCACTGACCTGTCAGACCGCCGGATCGCGGCCAAGGCCGTTGATATTGGCACTGACCTATGGCCACGTATTCAGCGCACGATTGTTTTGCAGGTTCTTGATCAGCACTGGAAAGAGCATCTCTTGAACCTTGACCACTTGCGCCAAGGCATTAATTTGCGCGCCTTTGGTCAACGTGACCCGCTGAATGAATTTAAAACCGAGGCCTTCGCAATGTTTGAAAGCATGGTTGCGATGATGCGCGAGCAAGCAACACAAACGCTTAGCATGGTTGAGCTTGGCGAAACGCCAGAAGGTCGCCGCGGTCTGTTCATTCCTGGCATGGTCAGTCCAGAAGATGCGCAAAATGCACAAGCAACGCGTGATGACCCTGCCGCGACAGAGGGCGCGCCGTCTGGTCAAAACGGCTCTCGCTTAACCGCGCCAAAAGATCCATCGGTAACCCCGCTGAAAAACCGCAGCAATGCAAATGAGCGTGACCCTGCTGACCCCGCCACTTGGGGACGCGTTATGCGTAACGAGCAATGTCCGTGCGGTTCTGGCAAGAAGTATAAGCATTGCCACGGCGCCCTTGCCCAGCAAAACGCCTGATCTAAATGAATATATGAAACCATTTCATCACTTTGTGCGAATAGATAAGCATAAGGAGATTACAATGAAGCATATATTACTGATGGGCCTTGCGCCCCTTACATTGATGACAGGAGGACATAGCGCCATGGCCGAACGCCCTTTAAAAGACATTTCAGAGCTCAGCGATATGCAGCGCTATGTCACGCAGCATGACGGAACCGAACGCGCATTCGACAACGAATATTGGGACAATAAAGAGCCCGGCATTTATGTAGATGTGGTATCGGGGGACCCTCTTTTTTCATCGCTTGATAAATTTGACAGTGGTACAGGCTGGCCCAGCTTCACCAAGCCCTTGCAAAGCAAGGCCGTGAGCGAGCATACAGATACCAAACTTTTCCTGCCCCGCACTGAGGTCCGATCATCCAACGCGGATTCGCATTTAGGTCATGTTTTTAATGATGGCCCACCCGAGCATGGCGGCATGCGTTATTGCATTAACTCTGCGGCACTGCGTTTTATTCACAAAGATGACCTTAAAAAAGAAGGGTATGGCGAATTTTTAAGCCTTTTTGATGAATAAAAATATGCTATACCAATGGTATGGCGTCCCATCATCATGCAGACATTGTGATTCTTGGCGCGGGCATTGCTGGGCTTTGGCTGCATGCACGCCTGCGCAGTCAAGGGTACAATGCCCTTTTACTTGAAACACATGCCGTTGGCGGCGGGCAAAGCATTGCCTCGCAAGGGATTATCCATTCAGGATTAAAATATGCCTTTGCTGGTAAGGTTAACAAGCTTGCCAAGTCTATTAGCGCAATGCCAGATCGCTGGCGCGCATGTCTGAATGGCACTGGCGAGCTTGACCTGTCTGCAACAGACGTATCAACACAATCACAAATCTTGATGATTCCCTCTGGCCTTATGGGCGGCCTGGTTAAACTTGTCACCAAAAAAGTGCTCGGCGGTCAGGTGCGTGAGATTCCAAAGTCTGAATGGCCTAATGACATTGTTCGCTCAGGGTTCAAAGGGCAGCTTGTCTATATGGATGAACCTGTTTTGAATGTCCCCAGTCTTGTGCGCGCCCTTTGCACCCCATATCATGATAGCATTCGCCGCATTGAGTGGGATGATGTGTCGTTTGATGGGAAGGACCTCCATATTGGTAAGCACACCATCACAGCCGATCACTTTATTTTTACGGCCGCGGGCAACAATCACGCGATTGCAACGTCCTTAGGGCACGACACTGGCCTTAAAACGCAAGCGCGGCCATTGCGCATGGGAATGTTGCGCCCTGCTCCGTTTGCGTTGTATGCGCATCTTGTTGGGCAAAGTGACAAGCCTGTCGCAACCATTACCACGCACAAGGATAAAGATGGCACGTTGGTTTGGTATCTTGGCGGCGGCGTGGCAGAACGCGCCAAGGAATCTGATCCGCTAGAAGTGTATAAAAGTACAATAAAAGGCCTGACCAAATATTTGCCAAAGCTGGACTTGTCTAACGTCCAATGGAACAGCCTGCCTATCGATCGGTTTGAAGGCAAATCCGACAAAGAAGGATGGATGCCGGACACGCCCGTTATTCACTCGCACGGCACATATCATTATTGCTGGCCAACGAAACTGACCTTTTCACCGCTTTTGGCTGATAAGGTTTTCGCCTTTATTGGCAAGCCTTCAAGCAAGCAAGCTAACTGGAACTTTTTAGAAAAGGCGCCTTACGCAAGCGCCGTATGGGATAAAGATGATGACTGGACAAACACTGCCGCTGGTTAAGCTGGGCAAAACTGATATTGATGTATCACCTATTGGGCTGGGGACAGTAAAATTTGGCCGCAATGAAGGCGTGAAATATCCGCTCGATTTCTCGGTGCCTGATGATATTCATATTTCCGTTTTATTAGCCCAAGCAAAAAGCCTTGGGATTAATATGCTCGACACCGCGCCAGCATACGGCAAAAGCGAAGAACGTCTTGGTGAAATCCTTTATGGACAGCGAAAGGATTGGGTGATTGTTGGTAAGGCTGGTGAGGAATTCGAGGATGGAAAAAGCACGTATATCTTTACCCCGGATCATTTTGAGATGAGCCTTGAGCGCAGCTTGAAACGCCTTAAAACCGATCATTTGGATGTATTACTTATTCATTCCGATGGAAATGACATGGATATCCTTGAAAATGATGCGCTCATGAAAAAGATGCACAGCTTCAAGGAACAAGGCCTTGTCCGCGCGATTGGTGCATCGACCAAAACTGTCGAAGGTGGCATGCGCGCGCTTGATACAATGGATGTGGTGATGGCTTGCTATAATCCTGTTTACACTGATGAAGAGCGCGTCCTTAATTATGCAGGACGCTATGGTGGCGCAGTATTGCTGAAAAAATTACTCGCTAGTGGTCATGTTGATAAACTTGGGACACAAGACGATCCTGTTCAACACGCAATGGACTTCGCTTTTTCCCACAATGGCGTAACCTCGGCCATTATTGGCACAATTAACCCCCATCACTTACGCGAAAATGTTATGGCGTGTCTTCGCTCTCTTGAGAAGGTGCGGGCGGCGTAACGCGGATCTTTTTAATCTGGTTGCGCTGACGCTTTAGGACATCAAAACGGAAATCATAGAACATGAAGCTCTGCCCAGCCTCTGGGATCATTTTGGCTTCAAATAGGATAAGCCCTGCAAGCGTTGCATAATCATCATCTGGCAAGCGCCATTCAAACTCACGGTTCAGATCGCGAATTGTAACACTGCCATCAACGATAAAGCTGCCATCGGCGCTGGTCGAAACGCCAGCAAAGGCATAATCATGTTCATCATCGATTTCGCCGACAATTTCTTCAAGGATGTCTTCTAGAGTTACAATCCCCATGATGCTGCCATATTCATCGACAACGATTGCGAAATGCTCCTTGCGATCGCGGAAAGCCTGCAACTGGTCAAACAATGTTGTTGTTTCAGGAACAAACCAGATTTTTTGAACTACGTCATTTAAATCAATTTTGCTGGTTTTGCCTTTGGCTTTATGAAGCTCGCGCAGCATTTCTTTGACGTGAACAACGCCGATAATATTATCAGGCGAACCGCGATATAACGGCACGCGGGTATAGGGGCATTCTAATATCTCAAGGACGAGGTCTTCAATGCTTTGATCTGCATCCATCATCACCACGTTTTTACGGTGGATCATAATTTCTTCGACGGTCACATCCGCCAAATCAAGAATCGAGCGTAGCATTGCGCGCTGTTGCTGGGTTTCTTGCTCTGGCCCTTGGTGCATTTCAATAACGCCGCGGATAAGCTCAAGATGCGAGCCTGCGGCGACCTTGTCTACATCGTGACCAAAGATCCTCAGTACAAAGCGTACAATCCATGTCACAGCCTCGGTCACGGGGGCAAACAGCCAAATGACAACGCGGATATAAGGTGCAATGACCATCGACATAGTATCTGCATGGTGCAACGCATATGTTTTTGGCAGAACTTCGGCAAAGATAAGAACCAACATGGTCATGACAAGCGTTGCGTACACCACGCCAGCCTCGCCAAAGATTTTAATCAAAACACTTGTCGCCAGTGCGGATGCCAAAATGTTTACGAGATTATTGCCTAGCAGTAACGCGCCAATCATGCGGTCTTTTTTCTCGCGGATTTTGTTAACCAGACTTGCGCGTTTATCGCCGTCTTGTTCGAACGCATGCAAACGCACGCGCGACGCAGCAGTCAGCGCTGTTTCCGAGCCTGAGAAAAATCCAGATAAAACCAATAGAATGAAGATTGCGGCAATCGCAATGATAAGCGTGAGTTCCATGCTGTTAATTATGCATGTTCGCCTGATTCTAGCGAGTCTTTTATCACATCGGTGATCACGTTCATATCAACGTCAGACGTAATAAAGCTTTGCCCAAGGCCGCGCGTTAAAATAAATTTAATGGCGTTACGATCCGCCTTTTTATCTTTTTGCATCATCGTGGCAAGCTGCTGCGCGCTGTGCGTGATGGCGGGTGTAATGCTGGCAGCGCTAATGGGCAGGCCAATTGTTTGATAATGACTAAGCACACGCTGCGCGTCCTTATCATCACATAAACCAAGGCGCGCAGAGGCCTCATGCGCCATAACGATGCCTATGGCAACAGCCTCGCCATGTAGTAACCGCCCGTCATATTGCGCGGCATTTTCTAGGACATGGCCAAATGTGTGCCCAAGGTTAAGCAATGCACGTTTTCCGCCTTCGCGCTCATCCTCTTGCACGATGGCGGCTTTGGCCTTCACGCTTATTTCAATTGCGCGGGTTAACTCTTCGGTTTTCAGCGCGCACACATCTTGCCCATGGTTTTCTAACCACGCAAAAAACTCTGGGTCATTAATAAGGCCGTATTTGGCGATCTCGGCATAGCCAGCTAAAATCTCTCGCTGAGGTAAGGTTTCGAGTGTATCAATATCCGCGATGACTGCGCGGGGCTGGTAAAACGCGCCAACAAGGTTTTTGCCTTGGGCTGTGTTAATGCCAGTTTTTCCGCCCACCGAACTATCCACTTGTGAAAGAAGCGTTGTTGGCACCTGAATAAAGTCAACACCGCGCATCACGCTTGCCGCTACAAACCCCGCCAGATCACCGATAACCCCGCCGCCGACGGCATAAATAACCGCGTCACGCTTTAACCCCTGCTCCAACAGCCACTCACATGCTTGCTGATAAGCTTCAAAGGATTTTGTTTTCTCTCCACCTGCAAACAAACGTGTTTGCACGGACAGCGCGCCAGAATCTTCTAAAGCCGCTTCAATTTTTGTAATATGATCTGATACAGCCTTATCGCCAATGATGTAGACATGGCGCTCAATCAAATCATTGGGCACATAGCGACCGATATTGCCAATCAAATTGCGGCCTATATGGATATCATAGCAACGCACGCCTAAATCAATCTGTACAGTTTTATGGTTCATTGTATTCTTCTTTGTTCTTCGTTGATTGGTTTTTAGACTATCCTTGAATTAAATCAATCACTTCATCGACTGTGGCGTGCGGGTTGCCTTCATTCAGCACAATATGATGATGCGCCTGCGCGTATAAGTCCTGACGCTTTTCTAATAAATCCTTTAATTGTTGCAAGGGCTTTTCTGTTTGCAGTAACGGCCTGTTGGGATCTTTTTTTATCCTTGCGAAAATATTTTCCGGCGTTGCCTGTAGCCAAAACATGTGCGTTTTATCTTTTAGCATGGCGAGCGATTGTGGCGTTGTTACAATGCCGCCACCAGTCGCAATAACGACATTTTCGTTTTTGTCTAATATTGACTTTATGGCTGAGGCCTCGATGTCACGGAAGGCTTTTTCACCATCTCTCGCAAAAATGTCAGGAATTGTGCGTCCTTGCTCGACCTCGATATAATGATCCGTATCGATAAAAGGAATCGCCAAGCGCTGGGCAATGATTCGCCCTAGGGTTGTTTTACCTGTCCCCATCATGCCCACGAATGATATTGGGCGCTTCCTTAATGATGTTGTAGATGGTCTCATTTTTTAAATGCCTTGATCACTTATCATGCGATTGGTATACCCACCTATGCAAACGAAAGGATTGTTATGAAGTTGTTTCCAATTCTCACAGGCCTTGTTGTCCTTGGCCTTATAGCTGGTTTTATCATTGTTGGCAGCCTTGATGTCAAGGTTCTTCAATCAGAAACCGTTCACAAAATCGCTGTGGAATAGCTTTTTATTGCTGCGCCGCACCCGGTTTTATGTGAAAAGAATCCCTTGACTTTCCGTAAAATCTATGCAAATTAAACGACTGTGTACTGCGTATACGTGCAGAAATACGGCACTTGTGGCACGTTATTTTAAATTGCGTCCCTGTTTCGGGATCAATTTATGTGAATAACATAAAATAAGTTGCTTGAAAGCTGTGGGGTAAAGCGTTATTCCTCTTAGGTCTTTTTCGGTCACTCGCCGAGATCTTAGAAGTACAATGCTACTAAACAATAATAATAAGAACGAATTTTTTTAAGGAGATAAGAATGGCAAGACCAGGTCGTCCAGCAATGCCGAAACCAGATCTTCACCCTATGGTGGATGCTTTTTTAGATATGCTGACCACAGAGCGTGGCGCAGCAATGAATACACGTCAGGCATATTGGAGAGATCTTGCAGATGTAAGCCTTTATCTTCGTTCAGAGAAAAACACTGATATTGATAAGGCGACAACTGAGGACCTTAAAGCGTACCTTACTCACCTTAGCCAAAAGAAACACACAAAAGGCGTTAACGATGGCAACATTGCCGTGCGCACAATTGCACGCCGCCTTTCTGCTTTGCGTCAGTTTTATCGCTTCATGATCTCTGAAGAAGCACGCACAGAAGATCCAACATCAACGATTGAAAGCCCTAAGCAAGGCCGTACACTTCCTAAAACATTAAGCGAATCTGAAGTTGATCAACTGATTAACACAGCAGCATCAAGCAACTCTGCCGAAAATGTTCGCTTGGTTTGCTTGCTAGAGATGCTCTATGCAACTGGTTTGCGCGTATCCGAGCTTGTTGGCTTGCCAATGTCAGCTATCGGCGAAGGCAGTCAGTTTGTTATGGTTGCGGGCAAAGCTGGCCGTGAGCGTATGGTTCCCCTATCAGATAAAGCGCGCGAAGCGCTTAACAACTATCTTGATATGCGCGATCAACATATTGGTGAAGACGACCAACGCGCCTTGCAAGAGAAATTCTTATTCCCATCACGTACATCTGGCAGTGGCCACCTAACACGTCAGCGCTTTGCACAGTTGCTTAAAGATCTTGCACGCGCAGCGAAAGTTGACGAAAGCCGCGTTAGCCCGCACGTATTACGTCACGCATTTGCAACACACTTGCTTAGCAATGGCGCAGACTTACGCGCAGTGCAAAAAATGCTTGGGCATGCCGATATTGCGACAACGCAGATTTACACACATGTTTTGGGTGATAAACTGGAAGCAACAGTTGCAGAAAAGCACCCGCTATCCAAGAAAGCATAAGCGCTTTGCCAATGAATACGGACAAGGAGGTCAAATGACCTCCTTTTTCATGGCTTGCACTCCCCCTTATAAAGCTTTATAAAGGCTAAAATTCCTCACAAATTAAAGGATACCTTGATGAATCAACTTGATTTTGAAAAACCTGTTTTGGAACTTGAAGGCAAAATTGCCGAGCTTCGCCACATGAATAGCGACGAAGACGGCATGAACATTGCCGAGGAAGTTGAACGCATGACAGCAAAGGCAGATCGTCTTTTGCAATCCACATACAGCAAACTGACACCTGCGCAGAAAGTCCAAGTTGCACGCCATCAAAACCGTCCGCATTTCAAAGATTATATCGTGGAACTGATCGAAGACTTCACACCGCTTGCAGGTGATCGCAACTTCGCAGAAGACCACGCACTAATTGGCGGCCTTGGTCGCTTTAACGGTCAATCGGTTATGGTGATCGGACAAGAAAAAGGTAACGATACCGAAAGCCGCATTAAGCACAATTTTGGCATGACACGCCCAGAAGGATACCGCAAAGCCCAACGCCTGCTTGCGATGGCTGACCAATTCCAGATTCCTGTGATTACACTAGTTGATACTGCAGGCGCATACCCAGGTCGTGGCGCGGAAGAGCGCGGTCAATCAGAGGCCATTGCGAAGTCAATCGAGAGCTGCTTACGCACACATGTTCCTATTATCTCTGTTGTTATTGGTGAAGGCGGCTCAGGCGGCGCGATTGCAATTGCCACTGCAAATAAAGTCTTTATGCTTGAACACTCTATCTATTCCGTCATCTCACCAGAAGGCTGCGCTTCTATTTTATGGCGCAGTGGCGAGCATGCGCAGGATGCGGCAGCGGCGCTAAAATTAACAGCGCAAGATCTTAAGAGCTTCAACCTGATCGACGATATCATTGACGAGCCTATTGGCGGCGCACATCGTTATCGCACAGAAACAATTCATAATGTTGGCATCAAAATCCAAGCCGCATTAGATGAACTGAGCGACTGGGATAAGGATAAAATCGTCAAAGACCGTCGTGAAAAATTCCTTAAATTCGGCCGTGATATTTAAGCACTAAGCGAATTTACCTGACGCATACCGCCCATGGCATTGCCGCGGCGTAGAATCTGACTTACATCATTATTAGATGGCATAGGCTTGATGCATGAAAAATACGCTGCATCCTCTTCTGTGAGGCGCGCACGTTTTGCCATAACGGAAAACGACCCGTGACTTGCACGTCTGTGTCCTTCTTCTGTTGTTGCAGCGCGGAAATATAACATCATAAATACACGGATCGCCGCAGTTAATGACGTTGTTTCTTTTTTACGCATTTTAACCAATGTGCAGATATCATGGATTGTGCATTGCTCGCGGCTTGCGATTTCTTTGAGAGCCTTCCACATATCAGGCTCTAACCGGATAGATGTTCTGCGCCCCATTACTGTTACGTTGCGGCTGATGAGTGTAGATTTAATTTCGTCTTCAAGAAATGAGCCCATTTCGAATCCCCTTATTGTTATTATTAAGATTTTACAAACTCAGAAAATCGCACCTATTAGGTGCTAGAAAATGACATAACTCAGTAAAAAGATATAAACAAAACACAACCTGTGCGTGCAAACTTTTTTTAATATTTTTTAATTACTCAGCAGAAATGTGAATTGAAACAGCATGTAAGCCTTTATCAAACAAGGGCTTAAGAAGACTCATCACTTGGCGCTGCCCCTGCACTCGCGGTAAGGACGCAAGGCCTTTAGAAACAACCTTAAGTTTAAAGTGTGTCTGACCAGTGCCGTTGTCACCAGCATGCCCTGCGTGCAATTCGCTTTCATTGACAATAATCAAGTCAGAAACTTTTAACTGGCTTTTTATTTGATCTTCTATCAATTGTGCCATATTCATCACGAAAGTCTCTCGCACTGGTTTACGAAGGGCATATATAAGTCTATATACTGTTTAATGCGTGTTAATTTGCCACATTTGGACTTTTCTTTCAATGCCAAGAATAGAGCTTAAGCCTAACTCCCCAGAATATAAGGATAAAAAAAGCTCCTGCGGCGCAGCAATGCGCTGTGATTTCCGTGAATGTGAGGCACCAGGTGAATTTAAAGCGCCAAAATCGCGCCAATGTGACGATTATTATCACTTCTGCCTTTTACACGTAAAAGCCTATAACGCGTCCTGGGACTATTTTGACGGTATGACCCCATTGCAGGTCGAGCAAGAAATGCTGCGCAGCCTATATGGTGATCGCCCAACATGGCGCCACGAGGGCACAGAAGACCCCGCAGATACGCTACGCAAGAAAGCATGGCAGACATATCACAATACTGATGAAGACCCATCAGGCTCTAGCGAAGAAGAGCGCAAACGCAGATCAACGGCATTTGCCTATCATCATGATTCAGACGAATATAAAGCCATGGCGCTTTTGGGGCTTGAGCCTCCACTTGATTTAGATATCTTAAAGAAACGCTATAAAGAACTCGCTAAAAAGCACCACCCTGACCGTAATAAGGGATGCAGCAAGGCCGAAGACCTTCTCAAAGAGATCAATATCGCGTATACCATTTTGAAAGAGGCCTTCGAAAAATACGAAAAGATGATGGATAAAGGATTTTAAATATGGGTGACATTACAGAATTAAAATCGTCAAGCGAACATAGCGCACTTTTGCCGGATATAACCGTCAAGGCATCTGACACATTTGGCATTGATTGCGATTGGGATATTCCTGCGTTTTCACAGGCTGGCGCGCACATGCCGCCCATTGACCCCAGTTACCATTTTGACCAAGAAACAACGCTGGCTATCTTGGCGGGCTTTGCACATAACCGCCGCGTTATGATACAGGGCTATCACGGGACAGGAAAATCGACGCACATCGAACAAGTCGCCGCGCGTTTAAACTGGCCATGTATTCGCATTAACCTTGATAGCCACGTCAGTCGCATTGACCTTATCGGCAAAGACACGATTACTTTGGAAGACGGCAAGCAAGTCACCGCGTGGCAAGATGGACTGCTGACATGGGCGCTGCAGAATCCGTGCGCGTTGATTTTCGATGAGTATGATGCAGGCCGCCCTGATGTTATGTTCGTTATTCAGCGTATTCTTGAGCAAGAAGGCAAACTGACCTTACTTGACCAAAATAAGGTTATCGCACCCAATCCTGCCTTTCGCCTGTTTGCGACCGCCAACACTATTGGCCTAGGCGATGCAACAGGTCTGTATCACGGCACGCATCAGCTAAACCAAGGTCAGATGGATCGCTGGAACATTGTTGCGACGCTCAATTATCTGCCCGAGGCACAGGAACTTGAGATTATGCTGAAGAAATTTCCTGATATCGCCAGCGACCCCGCGCGACAAAATGAAGTCGCAAGCATGATTAAGATGGCCGACCTTACGCGCCAAGGCTTTATTCACGGGGATATCTCCACATTGATGAGCCCGCGCACAGTTATTAGCTGGATCGAAAATATGCAGATTTTCGGCAACCGCGAAACGGCCTTTATTTTGTCCTTTATGAATAAATGCGATGAAGCAGAGCGCCCAATTATCGCCGAGTATTATCAGCGATGCTTTGACATTGAACTGCCAGACAGTGCACTTGGCGCATAGCCGCACGTGACTGTGGCATGGCAAAAGCTAGGGTATGGTGATGAGCCAAAACGATAACAAGTCAGATCATTTTCAAGATGCTATTCGCGCCGTAACACGCTCGATTGCGCATCAGGGTGATCTTGACGTGTCTTTCACTCCCTCGACCATTCCGGGGCAACATAACCTAAGCGCTGACACGACACTGCGCCTGCCCCTGCCCGATCACAACCTCAATGCAAGCTCTGTTCACGTTGTCCGCGGCAGCAGCGATGCGCAAAGCTTCGTGCGGCATTATCACTCTCCTGCCCTGCACACACGCGACGCGCCTGTGGAATTTGAAGCACAAGACCTTTTCGCCGCAATGGAGACGATGCGCTGCGAGGCCTTAGGCGCAAAGACCATGCCAGGCGCAGGCAAAAACATTGCCGCAATGCTGGCAAAAAAATGTACGCTGATGGGGTATCATAATAAAGGCGATGACAGCCCGCCAATTCCTATGGCCGATGCACTGCATTTGGCGGGGTACTGCGCGCTATCGGGCGTAAAACCGCTTCCTAAGGCACTGCGTGAGAGTTTGAAACATATTCCTCAGACACTTCAAGATATGGACTGGAGCACCTTTGCGCCGCATCTCGACAATCAAGAAATGTTTTCTAAAAATGTCCGCGATCAACTGCGCGATTGGGGGCTTGATACGCAGTCTGACCTTCCTGACCACGCCGATGATGATAGCCTTGATTCAGGCGAGCCTGAAGACACGCAAGACACAGCCCCAGAGGAACAGCCCGAGGACGAAGAAGGCGCGTCTGGATCTCAAGATGACACGCCAAGCGAACAAGAAGACGGCGACGAGAATAGCAGCATGAGCGCAGGCGTCGACTTACCACCAGAAGACGCACAAGAACGCGAAAGCGAAGGCAACAGCGACTTTGGCAATGAACGCGCCAAACGCAGCCAAGCAAGCAGCATTCACGGCCTCTATAAAATTTACACAAGTACCTTTGACGAGGTCATTGACGCGGCGGACCTTTCTGACCCGCTGGAGCTGACCCGTTTACGCGCAATGCTGGATAAGCAGTTGCACGGCACGCGTGCATTGGTCGCAAAACTGGCAAACCGCCTGCAACGCAAAATCATGGCGCAGCAGCAGCGCAGATGGCGCTTTGATCTTGAGGAAGGCAAATTAGACGCGGCGCGTTTGGCCCGCATCATCGCCAACCCGACCCTGCCTTTGACATTTAAACAAGAAATTCAAAGCGATGAACGTGACACTGTTGTGAGTATTTTGATTGATAACTCGGGCTCTATGCGCGGCCGCCCCATAGCCCTCGCCGCGATGAGCGCCGATGTCATTGCGCAAACGCTTGAGCGGTGCAATATCCATGTCGAGGTTTTAGGCTTTACAACCCGCGCATGGAAAGGCGGCCATGCCCGCGAACACTGGCTTGAGAACGGCCGCCCGAAAAACCCAGGGCGCCTGAATGATATTCGTCACATTATCTACAAGGCCGCCGATGCACCGATGCGCAGATCGCGTAAAAATTTAGGCCTGATGTTAAAAGAAGGATTGCTTAAAGAAAACATTGATGGCGAGGCACTTGCATGGGCGTATAACCGCCTTGCCAGACGTAACGAGGCCCGTAAAATTCTGATGGTTATCTCAGATGGTGCGCCTGTTGATGATTCAACGCTGTCCGCGAACCAAGGCAATATTCTTGAAGATGACTTGCGCACTGTGATCAACTGGATTGAAACACAATCCGATGTAGAGCTGAGCGCGATTGGTATCGGCCATGATGTCACGCGTTATTACCGCCGCGCCATGACCCTCACCGATGCAACGGGACTTGCAGAAGGTTTGATTGCACAGCTAGGTGATCTGTTCACGCCTCAAGCTTAGCAGCCTTACCATTCTTCGCCGGGGACGGTATGCTCAATAATATATTGCAGGGCCTCGGTATTTTCACCCCATAACATAAAGTCTTCATCACGCGTGGGCGTAACCATACTGAACACATAATAGTACCCTAGTGCCTGAGCGCCCACGACCCAAAGCTCCATTTTTTGATCAGGAGCATAACTATCCAGCACTTCATATACACTGGCCGATGCATTTTGGAATACTTCAGGCCAGACAGGCGCATCAAACTTTTCTTTCTTACGCTTCATCACAATGCCCTGCGATACCATCAAATCAATTTGATCAACGAGAGCATCTTCCAAAGAAGGCATTACATAGCGTGAAATCAGATCCACTGAAATACGTCCTTTAACGACCAGATTTTGCCGCTTTTTGATATCGCCGTCAAAATTCAACAACATTACATTCATATGATCAAATGTTGGCGCTTCACCGGGCTCTAAGGTCCATACCGCGGGATACTTGAAAGATGAAACATCCCAAAATTCGTGCGTTTTGGCGCTTTCAATTTTTGCCTCAACCTCGTTGAGTAATTTAAATGAACGCACAACGCGAAACTGCAAGTCGCGCTCTTCATTCCATGAGGTTGCTGGCAGGTAATACGACATCATAACAAGGCGTCCACCATTGATAATAAAGCGAGAGCGCACGATATAGCTCTCCCCTTTGCTGACCTCAACGTGCAGCGTTTCAACATCATTGCGTGAAAAGTCATGTGCGCCTTGCACTGTAAAACCGTTATTCATAAAATGCGCTGCAGCCATCGTTTTCGCAGATGCCTGCAAACCTACATCCAAGGCCTGCACAACGATGTAGCTATTGGCTTTATTAAATTTAACTGGCCCGATATAACGGCCAATATCTGTAAAAATATCTTGGCTTAACGAGTAACCAAAGCTTTTTGTTTCGCGCCAAACTTTCGGCAAAGTTAATTCATAAGACAAGGCTTCATCTGCCAATGGCTGCTGCGTATGGACGCGGCCACTTTCTTGGAATTCCTTTAAGGGAATAGCTTCATAAACAGGCATGCCTTTATCAAAGATATCAATGAATGCACTCGCATATGTTTGCGGCGAAAATGTTACGATGCCTGCAAAAACAACTGTCAAAAGACCGATGATCCGAAAATATCCCATGCTAAGAGTATGCCTTACTACTGTTTTTGATTGATTAACCAATATAATAACTGATAATTCCTTATTATGAGCTTAACACAAAACCCCACAGATTATAACGCTTCTTCGATCGAAGTCCTTGAAGGACTGGAACCTGTTCGCAAGCGCCCCGGCATGTATATCGGCGGCACGGATGAACGCGCCCTGCACCATTTGGTTGGCGAAGTTCTTGATAACTCGATGGATGAAGCCGTCGCAGGATACGCCGATTGGATTGAAATTGGCCTTGATGCCAACAACACGGTGACCATTCGTGATAACGGTCGCGGCATTCCCGTTGACGAGCATCCCAAATATCCTGGAAAATCTGCGCTGGAGGTTATTTTAACGACTTTGCACTCGGGCGGTAAATTTTCAAACAAAGCATATCAGACCTCTGGCGGTTTGCACGGCGTTGGTGTGTCAGTGGTCAACGCCCTATCTGATGACATGTTTGTCGAGGTTGCGCGCGACAAAAAGCTTTACCGTCAAAACTTTTCACGCGGCAAGCCACAAGGCGGCCTGCAAGATTTAGGCGACATTCACAATCGCCGTGGCACGACCGTTGGTTTTCACCCCGATCCAGAAATTTTTGGCGATAAGGCCGCGTTCAAGCCTAGCTGGCTTTATCAGATGGCACGCGCAAAGGCATACTTATTTTCAGGCGTTGAAATCCGCTGGAAATGTGATCCTTCTGTTATTCCAGAGGATAGCAAAACCCCTGCCGAGGCGACTTTGCATTTTCCAGGCGGCCTGTCTGACTTTTTGGATGCATCGCTGCAAGGGCGCACGCCTCTAACATCCAAGCATTTTGCAGGCAAAACTGACCTGCCTGACAATGAGGGGCGCGTTGAATTTGCTGTATCATGGCCTAAGGATGGTCAGGGCTTTTCCCATTCATATTGTAATACGATCCCAACGCCGCTTGGCGGATCGCACGAGGCAGGCCTGCGTAGCACCCTATCGCGCGGTTTACGCAACTATGCCGAGATGGTTGGCAACAAAAAGGCCGCTATTATAACGGCCGATGATATTATGACGGGCGCAGCGATCATCTTATCGGTTTTCATCAAAGACCCACAGTTCCAAGGTCAAACCAAAGAGAAACTTGTTACGAACAACGTTAATCGCTGGGTTGATACGGCGCTGCGCGATCATTTTGATTTATTCTTATCCAGCGATCCGAACAGTGCAAATGCCCTTTTGGAAAGCGTTATTGAACGCGCAGAAGATCGCCTAAAGCGTAAATCTGATCGTGAAATGTCACGTAAATCCGCAACAAAACGCCTGCGCCTACCGGGTAAGCTTGCTGATTGCTCGCGCAAGTCGTCGGATGATACTGAGCTCTTCATCGTTGAGGGGGACAGTGCGGGTGGATCGGCCAAGCAAGGCCGCTTCCGTGAAACGCAGGCTATTTTGCCACTGCGCGGTAAAATTTTGAATGTTGTCAGCGCCACAAATGATAAAATTCGCGCAAACCAAGAAATTCAAGACCTTATTCAGGCATTAGGCTGCGGCATTGGTAAAGAGTTTAATCTGGATACGCTTCGTTATGAGCGCATCATCATCATGACGGATGCGGACGTTGATGGCGCGCATATTGCGTCTTTGCTGATTACATTTTTCTACTCTAAAATGCGTCCACTTATCGAGCAAGGCCACTTATACATTGCGCAACCTCCGCTTTACCGTCTTGTTAGTGGCTCGCTGAGCGCTTATGCCCGCGATGACGAGCATAAAGACGAATTAATGGCCAGCATGTTCAAAGGCAAAAAGAAGGTTGAAATCAGCCGCTTTAAAGGTTTGGGCGAGATGCCTGCCAAGCAGCTTAAAGAAACGACAATGGACCCTAAAAGCCGTATTTTACTGCGCGTAACCCTGCCCGTTGCGGCCATGGCAAGCGCCGATCTTGGTCTTAGCGGGGATATTGCCGAGGATTCTGATATCATGGATATCGACCCACAAGCCGAGGTCAAAGACCTTGTTGAGCGTTTGATGGGTAAAAATGCGGATAAACGTTTTCAATTCATTCAGGATAATGCCGAATTTGTAGACAATATTGATGTCTAAGACGCACATTAAAACGATTGCCTTTTTAAGCCTGCTTGCAGGGTGTCTTGCTGGCCTTTATGCCTCTTTACCTTTTTTGATCCAGTCGGTGGCCTTCCACCACTTGCATGGGCGCGGTAAAACACTTGAAACGATTGCCTTGCCGCCTGCGCATGTTGGCATTGATTTTATACGCTTCGAAAATGTTAGCCTTGACCCCGATAATATCAACACGATTAAAGAGCTTACATTCCTGTTCACGCCACTTGGCCTTGTGCAAGGTGCATTTAACAAGGTTATCATTCAGGGCGCTGACATTATCGCCTCTACCGGCACAGATAATACCCTCACATTAGATGGATGGCTTGGCACGCGCGGGATTGAACGCTTTTTAGGCCTGCGCATTAAATCCCTGCACTTACGCGACGCCGAAATCACCATTTTGACCGAGGAATATGGCGGCATTACGCTGTATATGGATATGACGGCATCTTTAACCAGTCAACCTCATGAAAAGCCCCTGTATGAATTCCAAAGCCGCTTTGAGACGCAGCAACGCTATCTGAGCCTAAGCGGCACAGGCAGCGGCAGTTTATCCAAGGATTTTATCAATGCAGAAACGCAGTTTGAGCGCGGCAAAGTCAGTATTCCCGACCTCAGCATTGATATGACACGCCTTAGTGGATGGGGACGCGCGGCATATAGCCGCGATGGGCTGTCCCTATTTTCTGAATTGCGCTCTGGCGGCATGCGTCTTGGGTCTTTGCCGTGGCAAAATGCGTCCATGACATATAAATACGAAAACAACCTTTCTGAAATCTTCCTGAGCGCTCATTCACTTGGTCTAGAAGGTCTTGAGCTTGCACTAACAACGCAAGGCGACACGCCAAGCACGCGCATCCATACGCCTACTCAAAGCCTTTGGAATGAGTATATAGCGCTCAATAAAATAGAGGGGGAAGAACTGGAAGCTCTGGTTGGGCTGCTTAGCCGGTTAAACACCGAAATAGAACTTGAGTAAGAACATAAACGTTACCCAAAGCAATAAAATCAGTGGCACGCCTGCGCGAATAAAGTCGCTAAAGCGGTAATGTCCAGGCCCCATCACCAGCAAGTTTGTCTGATAACCAATTGGCGATGCAAAGGAACAGTTCGCACCAAAGATCACTGTTACGGCAAAGACATATGACAGGCTAAAGCTGGATTCCAGTGGCATATGTAATGTCTCCGCCAAGTTAATTGCAATTGGCGTAAATAAAATCGCACAGGCATTGTTACTGAGCAAATTTGTTAAGATCGCAACAAGCAAGAAGAACCCTGCAAGGATACTAAATGGCGTATGATTGACAGGCAAATGCAGCAATACATCGGCAATAAACCCAACGCCGCCTGTGTTTTGCATAGCCGTGCCGAGCGCCAGCATAGAGGCCACCAGCAAGTAAATCTTACGATCCATCGCGCGCAACGCCTGACGAATATTCAGACATCCTGTCGCGACCATAATCACGGCGCCTGTAATCGCTGCGATCGGAATGGACAAAATGCCAAGGCTGGCCATGGTGATAATCGACAAAAATACACCTGCTGCGATTGGCGCTTTGGCTGGTGTTGGCAAGTCACGCTTTGACCCAGATAAGACAATAAAGTCGGTATTATCGCGCAGCGCATCAATAGTTTTACGCACGCCTGATACCAACAGAACATCCCCTGCCTCAAGACGGATGCGCCCTATTCTGCGACGAACAATCCGCGCGCGGCGCTGAATCCCCAGAATTGTTAGGCCATATTTTTTATCAAGCGCGGCAAGTTCAACCGACATATCTAAACAGCGCGACGCAGGCGTCACCATGATCTCGGCTAGGACGCGGTCTTCTTGGCGGCGCTCTTCCGCACCTTCTTCTGGCGCGTCAGTTTCCTCAGGCAAGAATGAACCCGGATAGCTCGACAAAATCTTCGTAAGTTCTTTACGCGTTGCAGAGCCAATCAAAACATCCCCAGCAGAAATTGTGTATTCTTCAAATGGCGGCAAGAGAAGCTGACCGCCGCGCTGAATCATGCGCACGTTCAAATCACCGAGCAGAGCAAAGCGTCCATTTTCACATTGCGCGCCGATTAATTTACTGCCTTCGGCAACGTCGAGCTCCGCAATAAATTCTTTTGTGTCACTGACAAGACCGCGCGCCATGCTTACACGGTCTTTCATGAATCTAGGCAGGATTAAAACAACATAGACAAATCCAACTGCGGCCAGTACCATACCAGGCACAACAAAGGCAAAGAAGCTAAGTGGTTCGTAGCCAAGCTCAACCATTTTACTGGACACAAGCAGGTTTGTGGATGATCCAATAACGGTGGTCATGCCGCCCAAAATGGCGACATAGCTGAGCGGGATCATCATACGGCTTTCCGAGATTGAACTTGCGTGCGCCAAGGCCTGCACCAATGGGATAGCGATGACAACCAATGGCGTGTTATTGACAAAGGCGCTCATCACCATAACAAATATAAAGGTCGCATAGAGCGCAATTTGCGTATAAGGCGGCTTGGATGCGTGCGCAAACCCCGCCGTAATAAAGCGCAGAGTATCTGTCTGCACAAGCGCTTGTCCCATCACAAGCAGCGCCATTACTGCGATCAAAGAAGGATTAGCAAGGCCGGCGAGAATATCATCTGCATTCAAGCCATTCTTGCCGTCGGCTAATTCATAAGGAAAAAGATGGCCAAACAGTAGCAAAAACGCGAATATACCAATACTGACGACCTCAACAGGCAGACGCTCGCGCACGAACGCGATGACGGAAAACACCGTCAAAATCAGCACAAACATCATATGAAAATCGGCAGGCAAAGAAAAATCCACGCTTACAGGTACTTTTTGTTCGTTATAATAGCATGTTGTATCACGTAAACATTAATTATTCCACTCAGAGCGCTCAAATTCACCAAGATTTTTAAGCCCCAACCTAAAAGATATTTCTAAATCACTCTCACCAGAAATATCATCGGTGTAGTTACGTTCCGCAACAAGCCCCCAAGATACACATTGCCCATAGTACTCTAGACCTAGATAAGCTCTACGCAAGCCCTCTGACTCACCAAAGTCATTCACAACTCCTGCGCGTGAGCGCCATTGCTCATTCCAATAATACCCGGCATCGACTTTGATTTGCTCACGACTTACATCAAAGTCACCACCTGCAATACTTTTTGCATACAGATACTGTGTAGAGAGATTGTAACGCCCCCAATCCGCACCGGCATCAACCTCATGCCTGTTTGAATTTAAATGACGACTATCCAATTGAAAACGGTAGTCAATATTATACCCGTCTAAGGCTGCTTCAATACTTCCAACAACGTCTGACGATCGCTGTGAAAGGCCTGACCCAGTTGGGAACGGATTGTCATCGTCTTCAAAGCGATAACTTTGCCCGAGAAATGTTCTGATGTCGCCACCGTTATAAAAGTGATATCCATTACGGATACCATAAGTTATGCGCGATTGATCTTCTACACGGTCAAGGCCGGGAAATCTATTCGCGTTAAACAAGTTATCTGCATCTAACTGTACATCTTGACTGTCTTCGTTTGGAATTTTACTGGATACATTAATATTTGGCGCAGCCGTGAATGCTACTACAGGCTCAATGCGCGTTTGGTAAGCCTCACCATTTTTCACAACAGGATAGCTGGTTACAATATGCGCCTGAGGAAACATTCGCACCTCTGTTGCATCCGAGCTTTCCCCAGGATTAACACCTGCACCGTTCAAATCCCTTTGGTGGTAAAAATCTTGCCTAGCCGAGAGAGTCGCATCAGTTACCAAACCATAATCTGACACGAAGTGACGTTTCCAGCCACCTTCAAAACTTAAGCGGTCAACGTCTTGCTCGTCATCGCCTTCACGGCGCAATCCAAGATAGCTAGTATTTGCAAACCAGCTTCCTCCAATAAGAGGCACTTTACCTGGATCCCCTTGGAAGTTAGCGAGTATTTCAGGGATAACCTCGGGCTGGTCAACGGGCTCTTCTAAAATGCGCGTATCTTGGAACGAAAGAAAATGTACTGCGCCGTAATTACGGTCAGAAAAGCGTTCTGCATAAAAATCTGACACTAGGATGTCTTCATCTTCAAAATCATATTGGTTCATATACTGGTCATCTGAGGCCCAGTTTATTTCTGCCCCACTGCGCCACTTATCGTTCATATTCCACAGAAACTCACCTTGAAAATGACCGCGCAAAGTATCATCTTGTTCAACTTCATTGCCAGCGACGGAATCTGTGTATCCAGAATGGGTAATGCCTGCATTAAGCTCCATTGCCGCGTTATCCCAACGACGGCGCCACTGACCGTGAAGCAAAGGTGCCTCTTGGGTGAACGCCATCAAACCAATTGTTGCATCTTGCTCAGGGGCGATATCCCAGTAATAACGGTTACTTAACATCATGCCCTGATCGCTTTTAAAGCCTGCATTCGGTGCGAGAAAACCACTTTTACGTTCAACAGTACCATCAGGGTGAGAAAAATATGGCACATATAAAAATGGTACCCCATAGGCCTCAAAACGAGCATTGTTATAGCTAATGCGTTGCTCGTGATTATGGTGGGTTACCTTACTCGCCTTGATTTGCCATGCTGGCGCGGCATCAGGGTTCTCTTTACACGCCTCGCACGACGTATAACTAGCATCACGCATCACCGTTTTTTCACCGTTAACGCGGTGCCCTTTTTCTGAGGTAAATCGTGATCCATCACTAAGAACACTGGTGAGATGATCGACAACACCGTCTTTGAATTTATTGCGCAGCAGAAGATTCTGCGAATAGTGTACGTCACCATTAGGCTCATTTAATACCACGTGCCCATAGGCATTGACCGTATCACTGTTTAAATCATAAACAACCTTATCGGCGCGAACAATGCGGTCATCTTGCGTCAGGAAAACATTACCGGTTGCCGTAATGATTTTAGATGTTTCATCATAATCAAGCTTATCCGCCTGAAAGTCTACTGGCGCTTTTTCTTGTTTTTGTGCGCGCGGCTGCGGTCTTGTCTGCTGGACCGGTTGACGTTGTGTTACTGACGCATATTGAGATTGCGCTGCGGCCACTGGCGCTGATGCAGACGGGGCTGAACGGACAGACGTTTGCTGTTTACTTTGCGTTCGGGTTTGTGCGGCGCGCATCTCAAGCGGAGAATAGCCAATCATCACCTGCGCACGTGCGCATAGCGGCATCATTACAAGCACAAAAATTGTGATAATTTTACATTGAAAACGCGCGAATCCCATAAGGATTCTTTTACTTCATAAACGACGGAATGTCATCGCCAAAGCCGACGATTTCCTCATCCTGTACACGGTCTTTTCCGCGCGGTTTTTTATTTTTATTGGCGGGCTTTGCGCTTTTTTCTGGCGCTGCCGTTTTCTTGGCATTTTTTTGCACCAAAGGCTCCTGCACAGGGACAGGTTTTTTGATAATTTCTTCGATCGCAGCCACAAATTTTTCATCATATTTTTTGTCTGCGAGCATAAAGGCACGACCTTTACGGCCTGCACGGCCAGTGCGGCCAATGCGGTGTACATAGTCATCGGCGTTCATTGGCACATCATAGTTAAACACATGTGTGATGTGATCAACGTCAATGCCGCGCCCTGCAACGTCACTGCATACGAGGAAACGCACATTACCGTCACGAAGCTCTTCAAGGGTGCTGGTACGGCTTTTTTGGTCCATATCACCGTGAAGCGCCTTTGCATCATATCCGCGCGCGCGCAAAGCCTTGCATAGACCGTCAATATCACGTTTACGGTTACAGAAAATAAAGGCCGTTCCTGGGTTTTCCTGCTCGATCAATGCAAAAAGCTCATCATCTTTGGCGCGTTTATGCGTCCAAATCATAAATTGCTCAACATTTTTGGCCGTAGAAGCAGGCGCAGATACGGATACTTCACGCGGATTGCTGAGAAATTTTTCGGTAAGCTTTTTAATCGCCGCAGGCATCGTTGCGGAAAACAATAATGTTTGGCGCATTGGTGATAATTTACTGACGATTTTTTCAATATCGGGAATAAAGCCCATATCAAGCATGCGGTCAGCTTCATCAATGACTAAGATTTTAATATCTGTTAGCAAAATACGTCCGCGCTCAAACAAATCAAGTAAACGCCCTGGCGTTGCAATCAGAACATCGACGCCGCGGTCTAGCTTTTTAATTTGCTCGTCCATCGAAACACCGCCGACCAATAATGCCATTGATAGGTTTGTATATTTGCCATACATCTCGAAGTTTTCAGCGATTTGCGCGGCAAGCTCTCGCGTTGGGCTTAAAATAAGTGAGCGCGGCATACGCGCTTTAGCGCGTCCACCATCAAGGATTTCAATCATTGGCAATGTGAAGCTAGCGGTTTTACCTGTACCAGTTTGAGCAAGCCCAACAACATCGCGCGCCATCAAGACATGGGGAATTGCTCCCGCTTGGATGGGGGTTGGTGTTTCATATCCGCAATCTTTTATTGCTTTTAAAAGATTTTCGCTTAATCCTAGTTCTTCAAATGACATGTGAGCCGTATAACGAGAAAAGGAGAAAAAAGCAATGGAAAAAGCCGAATTAGAGGAAGGAACACGTTTTTTGCCTCGATTTGATGCCAAAGGCCTTATTCCTTGCATCGTTACAAGTCATAAGACCAAGGGCGTTTTAATGATGGCCTATATGAACGAAGAGAGCCTTAAACTCAGCCTTCAATCAGGCGAAGCGCATTATTGGTCACGGTCTCGTCAAGAAATTTGGCATAAAGGCGCGACCAGTGGCAATGTGCAGACAATCGTTGCTATGCGTACAGATTGTGACCAAGACTGCATTTGGATTGAAGTGGATATGCCTGCGGGGCAAGATGGCACAGAGGTTAGTTGCCATACAGGGCGAGAGAGCTGCTTTTACCGCAGCGTAGACCTCGGTGATAGTACGCTTAAATTTTAATGATCGTGCACGGCGTGATCGTAGCTTTCCACTGGCACAGTTATAGCCTTTTGTAAGGCATTATGACGGTGAAACGCGGTGTACACGCTCACATTGACAACAAATAGGACGCTCGCGATCATGAGCAAAATATGCGTATTGTTCTTTTTGGTATCGCAAGGGCCATGACCGCAGCCTGTATCATGGCAATCAATTTTTTGGCTATACCAATGCAGCGCCCATCCAGCCACCAAGATAAAGGCAGAAAAGATAATCATCGGCAGTTCATAATGGTGCAAAACATCATGCATTTTCACCATTGAAGCCGGCATAACAGCAATCATGCCTGCGCCCGATAATAATGAAAGCAAGCTAAAGATTGTCGGCAGAACGCAGCAAAAGATGTGCGTTCCCTCGGACAACAAGACGGCCCAAACAATGGCTTTGCGGCGGCGATTACTCATGGCGTGACGTATATCGCATAAATATAGATATTGTAAAGAATATATCCTGCAAACATCGTCATCCCGACATAACGTCCGATCGATTTGCGCGCGAACAAAATCGCAGCAAAGATAACGCTTACAGCTAAGGTCACCCAAACATCAAAATTCACAAGTTGCTCGGCAAACATGGATGATGATATCGGCTTTAGCATAGCTGCCACGCCCATAATCATCAAAATATTAAAGACGTTAGAGCCAATAATATTACCGAAAACCATGTCGCTATGCCCTTTTTTGGCTGCAATAAGCGACGTTGAAAGCTCGGGCAATGAGGTTCCAAATGCAATCAAGCTCAGCGCGATAACAGATTCAGGCACGCCGATTGCCAGCGCGCCAATACGCGCGCCGCGCACAAGAAACTCTGCCCCGATGGCGATGGCAAACAAGCCTAGGCCTAGAAAGATTAAGGCGCGGCCCATAGATTGGAATCCGGGCTCATCATCATCTTCGCTTTCTGGGATTTCTTCGCCATGGGTAGCGGCATAGTATTGATAAAAGATATAACTAAACAACAGTGCGAGCATCCCTGCCCCCGCAAGGTAGCCAATATATCCATAAACAAGAAGCCCTGCAAATAAGCATGTCACCAGCACCATAAACACCAAGTCACGTGCAATCGCCTTTGATCGTTTTACAAGCGGCGAAGCGATAGCAACAAAACCAATAATAAAGGCAATATTTGCGATATTTGACCCCAAGACGTTACCAACGGCAATCCCCGGTGAGCCGCGCAAGTTTGATAGGATCGAAACGATCAGTTCGGGCAGTGAGGTTCCAAACGCCAAAATGGTAAAACCGATGATTAACTGAGAGATTCCAAAGCGCTGCGCCACGTAAACGGCGGCATCAACAGTCCAGTCGCCCCCTTTGACGAGCAGCATTGACCCAAAGCCAATTGCGCCGCCTGCCAAAATAAATGCCTCTATAAGCCCTACTTCCATGATAACCCTTGATAAGAAAATGAAATATTTATGAATCGGGACTCTATCATCGCTGCTTGACTTTGGATAGTGCATATTGCGCCGCAGATAAGGATGTAATCCACGCGATTTCCCACGACACCATGGCCAGCATTTCACGCTCGGGCAGGTGCATAAAGGCCAGCGATATTCCAACTGAGATATTTGTATTGCCAAAGGCCAAGCAATAACTGATGCGTTCGCGCGCGGGCTTATGACCGAAAAGCGACCAGCCAAGCGCATAAAGCGCCGCATAGATCACCAGGCCCAGCACTACGGCATGCAAAACCACCATCGGATTTTCGATGAAGTATGTGCTTTTCGCAGAAACGATCACCATGATAATCAGAATGATCAAAAAGATCGACATAAAAGATGCGTTTTCACGCAAGTGCGGCATGATTTTGGGCGTAGTTTTGTACAAAACAGAACACAGAACAATCGGCGCCAAAATCATAAAGGCAAGGCTTTTAAACATGCTCCAACTATCGATACTGATCTCTGCGCCAGATAAAAAGCCATAGCCTGCAGGGATCACAAAAGGCGCCAATACACTGGTCAGCGCCAAAAGGCCAAGAGCAACCATTGGGTTTCCCTTTAAAATCATTGTTACCGCAGGCAATGTCGCCGCCGACGGCAAAAATAACAGCAATAAAACAGCAAATTTATAATCGGGCACTAACCACTGCGCGAGGAAGAAACCCGCAAACGGCACTGCCAAAAAGCGCAGGATATAAATGCCTGCGATATCCCCAAAATGCAGCGCTTTAATATCATCTGGTTTAATTTTACTCGCGGCAAAAAAGACCACGCCAAACATTAAATAGGGAATGCCGCTTGAGGGGATCAACATGTCAAAGGGCAAAACAAGCGCCACCAGCATTGCCCCAATCATGAACAGTCCAAAATACGATGTCACCACATGACGCAGAGTTTTATAGGCTTCGATCATTACATCCCCTTATTTTTACGCAAGTCTTCGTTTTTTTATTCCGCAATGCGCGCATCACGCACATGAAGCTCGACCGTTTCACGGCCTTGCCAGCTATTTATCTTAAGCTGCCCTACGATGTCAAAGGATTGATGCTTTTGCTTTATCAACGCCTCGCCCATGTTTGTACCAGCAGAGCGAAATGCCATTGCCTTGATCCGCGCGCCGCCTTCCGCATCGCTGAGCAACAGGCGTACATGCGCACCGCCGACAATATCGGCGCTGATGATGCGCACGCCCTTAAGCAGGAAAAGTGGCTCCTCAAAGCCCATACCAAACGGGCCGATTTCCTCGTGCAGGCGTTTTGCATTTTCAAGGTTCAATGCCCCGCGCACCGAAACCACGCCTTCAATGTCGTGTGATACGGTTGGCAATTCACTGTTGATTTGCGCGTTCACGTGATCCTGCACAAAGGATTTGAAGGTATCAATTTGATCTTCGTTTAGGGTAAAGCCGCCTGCCATTGCGTGGCCGCCGCCCTTGGTAATGAGGCCTTTATCCATTGCATCGATGAAAACTTGGCCAAGGTGAATACCATCGATGCTGCGCCCTGACCCTTTACCGAGGCCATCTTCTAAACAAATGACGCAGGCGGGTCTGCCGTAATGCTCCTTCAAGCGGCCTGCAACAAGACCTGTTAGGCCTGAATGCCATCCCTCACACGCGACGATAATCACCGTGTCATCTGACGCACCTGTCTGATCCACCATAGCAAGCGCTTCGGCCTCCATTGCGGACTGCATGTCTTTGCGCTTGGCGTTGCAGTCATTTAACGTCCACGCAATATTTTCTGCCTCTTTTGCGGCGTCTGCGCCAAGAGTAAAAAGCTGCGCCCCAAGCGAGGACTTCCCAACACGCGACCCTGCATTGACGCGCGGCCCTAAAACATAGCCCGCATGATAGGGCGTAAAGGGCGGCGCAATCCCTGACACGGACGCAAGTGCATTGACCCCCTCGTTAGACAAGGAATCCATTTGCTTGAACCCCTGCTTAACAAACAGGCGGTTCACATGAACCAGGGGCACCATGTCACACACAGTTCCAAGCGCAACAAGATCAATTAACTCTTTAAGATTTGGCGTTTTAATATTGTTTTTATTGTAAAAATCATCTTTTTTAAGCTGCGCATTCACGGCAACACAAAAATAAAAGGTCACACCAACCGCGGCAAGCATATCAAGGCCACTGCCATCGTCTTTGCGCTTTGGGTTAATAACGTGCCAAGCAGGCGGCAGGTCCGATCCGGCCTCGTGGTGATCAAGGATAACAATTTGCAGCCCCATGTCCTGACCTGCGGCAATGGTTTCTTTCGCACCTGTCCCGCAATCCAGCATCAACAAAACTTCTACCCCCTGATCGCGCAAGGACTGTAAGGCTTGTTCGTTCGGGCCATAGCCTTCTGTTAAACGCTCAGGAATATAGATTGGTGCCTCGATGCCGCACGCCTTTAAAAAGCGATAAGCCACCGCCGATGATGTTGCGCCATCGACGTCAAAATCACCAAAAATGGCGAATTTCTTTTGTGCCTGAATGGCGCGCGCCACGTCTTGTGCGCATTGATCCATACCTGCGAATAAAGACGGTGCAGGCAGGTCATTTTGAAAGGTCGGATTTAAAAACGCGGGCACATCTTCATCAGATATCCCGCGCAATACAAGTAATCTTGCAATATATTCGGGCAAGGCATGACGCTGGGTTAGGATGTGAACCTGCTGCATGTCAGGTTCACCAAATCTCCATTGCGCCCCGGAAAGAGAGCGCCGCGTGCCTTGCGCCGTCATAGTCCTAGATTTTCACCCAGTCTTTACGATTAAAGTTGTGCGTTGCTTCGATATAACGGACTGTGCCTGATTTTGAGCGCATCACAAGTGATGATGTTTTTGCACCACCTGCAAAACGGCGCACACCGCGTAGCATTGAACCGTCCGTTACGCCAGTTGCCGCGAACATTACGTTATCACCTTTTGCAAGGTCATCTGTTTTGTATACGCGGTTCAGGTCTGTAATGCCCCAACGATCTGCGCGTGCGCGCTCGTCATCGTTGCGGAAGACCAAACGGCCCAGCATCGAACCACCAATACACTGTAGCGCCGCAGCGGCAAGAACGCCTTCTGGCGCGCCGCCCTGACCCACATATAAATCAATGCCAGTGTCAGGGGTTGTTGTGGCGATTACGGCGCTTACATCACCGTCTTGGATCAAATTGATACGTGCGCCAGCTTCGCGCGCGCCTTGGATCAAGTGATCGTGGCGCGGACGGTCAAGAATGCACACAGTCAATTCTTCGATTTTGCAGGCCTTTTCCTTGGCAAGTTTTTGCAGGACATCGCTGATTGGTGCATCCAAATCCAAAATAGATGGATCAATGCCTGGGCCAACCGCAATTTTATCCATATACGTATCAGGCGCATTCAAAAAGCCGCCTTTATCTGTCATCGCAACAACTGCAAGTGCGTTATTGCCGCCCTTTGCAGTGATTGTTGTGCCTTCAAGCGGGTCAAGTGCGATGTCAATTTCAGGGCCGTGACCATCACCAACTTCTTCACCGATATAAAGCATTGGCGCTTCGTCGCGTTCGCCTTCGCCGATAACAACGCGGCCACGCATGTGCAGGCCGTTAAAAGAACTGCGCATCGCGTCAACAGCCGCCGCATCGGCAGCCTTTTCATCACCGCGTCCTGTCAACGAAGACGCCGCAAGCGCCGCAGCCTCTGTTACGCGAACAACCTCAAGCGCGAGGTTACGGTCCATAATGATTTCATCTTGTGCAGATGGTGATTTTTTTGCTGTGCTTTCCATTGTTTTACTTTCGGTCTTTCTTTTTAAAAATCTTCTTCAATTCGGATGATGCAAGGCTCTCCGAAGATCACATCAAGGCGAGAGATCAGATCACTCGCGGTATTCACATCCTCGCGCAGGGCATCATGTGTCACCATAACAACATTGACGTTTTGCTCTGGCGAGCGTCCAAGCTGTATCATGGTTTCAATTGAAATGCCATGGTCACGCAAGATAGCAGAAATATCCGCCATAACGCCAACCTTATCTTTTACATTGAAACGTATGTAATAGCGGCTTTCGACTTCACGCGGGTCAAAGCTGCCTACTTTTTTCAGGCTTGATACTGGCACGCCGAAGACTGGTGCGCTTTCGCCGCGGGCCAAGGCCACAATATCACCAACAACAGATGACGCAGTTGCATCGCCGCCGGCACCAAGGCCTGACATCAAAGGCGTTTCTGCATATTCACATTCGCAATATACCGCATTATACGCATCTTCGATTGCGGCGAAAGGACTGCCGTCTGGTATAAAGCACGGCTCGACAATTTGTAAAACGCGATCGTCATGCATTTCTGCGCTGCCAAGCAGTTTAATTTTAAAGCCAAGCTCGCCCGCGAAGTGGAAGTCTTCTTCTGTCAGGCTTGAGATACCTGTCATATGCACGCCGCTAAAGTCTGGCTGCGTCCCGAAGGCCAGCGCCGCAAGGATTGCAACCTTATGACCGGCATCAACGCCTTCGATATCGAATGTTGGGTCTGCCTCGGCATAGCCTTTATCCTGTGCGTCTTTGAGAACATCGGCAAAATCGCGCCCTGTTTCACGCATTTGCGTCAGGATATAATTGGATGTGCCGTTTAAAATGCCATGCACGCCTGTAATTTTATCGCTAGTGAAGCTGTGGCGGATTGCATTAACAATCGGCACTGCGCCTGCAACGGCGGCTTCAAACATCAAATTACAGTTATTTTCCTCGGCCAGCGTCGCAAGCTCAAGCCCGTGATGTGCGATCATCGCCTTATTGGCGGTCACGACGCTCACACCTTTGCTGAGCGCTTCTTTCACGAGTTTATATGCAATGCCATCTGATCCGCCGATCAGCTCAACAAGCACATCACAATGCGCGACCATGTCTTGCGCATCGTCAAACCATGTATACGCAGAAATATCCATTGGGCGCTTGGCATTTTTATTGCGCGCGGTAACACCAACAACTTCAATCGCGCTGCCTGCACGATTTCGAATTGTGGCTTTGTTGTCCTCTAGAATTTTTAAAACGGAGATCCCAACTGTACCAAGTCCAGCGACCCCGATTTTCAATGATGTCATATTACCCTCTTAATCGTCTTTATGTATTTATTTTGAATAGTGATGTGGCTGCCAATCGTCTAGTGGATAGACGGCGACGCTTTTATCGACGCGAAACCCCTTCATTAGTGGATAATATGGCTTAGGCTCCACCATATTTTGATAAACTGGCTGCGCCTCGAATTCCGGCAGTGCATCCATCGCGTCGTTTTCAAACGATGCATTTGTTTTCTCTGGCGGGGTTAGCTCTACAATTACAGGAGGCTCTTCTGGCGTAGCATCTCCTCGCAACCATGTGCAACCACCGATCATTACTAATGCCATCATTAAAAATAGTCGCATATCAATTCCGTTTACATTTCATTCACAGGCATCATAGGCGTGAAAGCCCTCTTCTATCAAGGGGGCATCGCTTTATTTTACAAGATTTCAGTGTTTAAATTTTAGCCGTTGTTTCAGTTTCCTAAATAAGGCATGGTGTTTTCATCACAATCTCATCAGGTAAAAACGGCATGGCCTCAAAACAAACATCATCAGGCAAGAACACCCAAGCAGCAGAGCAAAACGCACCCTCAATTGATCCGGTTGCTTTTTCTCAAGCAATCTTTGATATTTACGAGCAAGCGCAGCCCATTTTCGAGCGCGCAATGCAGCGCTATGTCGATGAAGATTACCTGAACAAGAACCTCGACCCGATGAACATCAATCCTGTTTATGCCGAGTTCATGGAAAAACTGCTGAACGACCCTGATAAGTTTTGGCAAATGCAATCGCAGTACTGGTCACAGTGGTTTGAGCTTTGGCAGACAAGCACGCTACGCTTTTTGGGCGACGAAGATGCAATGGCCAAGCCACTAGTCACGCCATCAAAGGGTGATCGCCGTTTTCGTGATGAAGACTGGCAGAACAATGTTGTTTTCGACTTTTTAAAGCAATCCTATCTTTTAACATGCAACTGGATTGACGATGCCATTGCAAATACGGATGGACTGGATAACCTTAAAAAAGACAAGCTTGCCTTCACGGCCAAGCTTTATGCCAATGCCATGTCACCTAGCAACTTTGCCATGACCAACCCTGAGGTCCTGCGTGAGACAATCCAATCAGGCGGTAAAAACCTGATTAAAGGTTTTGAAAATCTGATCAAAGATATTGAGCGCGGCGATGGATTACTGCAGATCAGCACAACTGACTACAGCGCCTTTGACGTTGGGGAGAACCTTGCCGTCACAAAAGGAAGCGTCATTTATCAAAATGACCTTATTCAGCTCATCCAATATGAGGCCACGACAGACAAGGTCCATAAGCGCCCTCTATTGGTCGTCCCGCCGTGGATTAACAAATATTACATTTTGGATATGAAGCCTGAAAACTCCTTCATTAAATGGGCGTGCGACCAAGGACACAGCGTTTTTGTGATCTCATGGGTAAATCCTGATGCCAAGCTTTCGCAAAAAGGCTTTGAAGATTATATGGAGGAAGGTGTTCTTGCAGCTATGAACGCCGTTGAAGCCGCAACAGAGGAAGAGGATTTAAATATCGTCGGATATTGTTTGGGCGGAACGCTTTTGTCGATGACGCTTTCGTACCTCAAAAGCAAAAACATGGATAAACGCGTTGCAAGCGCCACGTTCCTGACGACGCTTCTAGACTTTGACAAGGCTGGCGAGCTAAAGCTTTTCCTTGATCCCGAACAAATCGAAGTCATCGACCGCCAACTTGAAGCCACTGGCCTGTTTGACGCGCAAAGCCTACAACAAACGTTTAAATTGCTTCGCTCGAATGATTTGATCTGGTCTTTTGTTGTGAACAATTACCTTATGGGGCGCGAGCCATTTCCGTTTGATTTACTTTATTGGAATGACGATTCAACAAATATGCCTGCAAAAATGCAGCGCTTTTATTTGAAGAATATGTACCGTGATAACTTGCTGATGCGCCCTGGCGGCGTCACCCTTAATGACACCCCTATTGATTTATCGCAAATTGATACGCCGTCATATTTCTTATCAACGAAAGAAGACCATATTGCCCCTTGGCTGGCGACCTATGATGGCGCAAAATCGCTCAATACCGACCGTACATTTACACTTGCTGCGTCAGGGCATATTGCCGGCGTCGTTAATCCGCCCGCGAAGAATAAATACTGCTATTGGACGAACAAAGACCTGCCCGATGACGCCCAAGCATGGCTGGACAGCGCAGAAGAACATGCAGGGTCATGGTGGCCACACTGGCATGAATGGGCAAAGAAATATGCAGGTAAAAAAGTGCCTGCACGCAGCATCAAAAAATCACTTGAGCCCGCGCCAGGCAGTTACGTCAAAATGAAGGCCTAAACGGCGAGTGACGGCAAATAAGTGCGATCGTAATTTTGAATATCTCTCGTCAGGCGCTCTGCTGAACGTGTTAGTTTTTTTGCATGTCTAAACGGCAAGCGTGCATCCGCAAAACCACCCGAGATGTCTGAAAGCTCTTCAGCAAGAAACTCACCGAGCTTACCTACTTGCCTTAAAGGGTATGCCACCGCGCGACCGCCGCCGCCCATAACAATACACGCATAACCCGTTCCCATATGGATTAACATGTGATCTTCTAAAAAGTTATAGACAGCAAACAGCCCGGTTGCAGTTGTCGCACCAGCAACATCAGCCGTCACTGCAGAATACCCCTTCAATGATTGAGCAACATCACCGCCAACATGTGGAATTGCATCATTCACTGCATTATACACATCAAGATTAACATCCGTTGCGACGGCTAAAGCCGTTGTCGCAAGGCCTGCTCCTATAATCGTACCTTTGGTTTCAGGTGAAACTTTATTCCATGCTTGTTGCACAGCAGGAATTGCGTCATTTCGCACAACTGACCACGCGTCCCTGCCTCCAACTTTTGCGACAATCCCTACAGCCGCAGTAGATTTCAAACCTAACGATGCAGCTGCTTTGAATGCCGTTGGCATATCTTTAATATTACCGAAAGACCTTTTTGCATTGTAGCGCAACAACGCCAACTTATAGTAATCATCTCTATGCGCAGAATCACGTTCAAACTGACGTTTAGTCTGAGATCCCTTGATGCGCAAAACGTTCTTCTGCTGAGCGTCCAACACAATGCCCGCATCATTAAGATGTATCATTTTAGACGTTAGCATATCATTCAGCGGCACCTGTATTTGCCTTGCTAAAGCCTCTTTTGACAATTCGCCAGCCACAAACATCTCGAGAGCATCAATCGCATTGCTCGCAGAGCGTTTTAAATAATCGCTATATTTAAAATCAGTAATCTTTTTATAGGGCCGCTTTTCTTCACCAGCCAAGCGCTTAAATGCCTCAAACTGTGCTTTTTCCCATTGTGCTTGCTCACTGCCTATGCTGCTCTCTTTCTCTACCCCTACAATATTGGCGCCGTGCTCCAATAAAAAACGCCACTGCACAAAATCCCGATACAGATCTTGAAAGTTTTCTGTATCAAGATTCATTTCTATGGTTTTTCCGCCTATATCTATTGAAACGGCCCCCTCCTGCTCACGAGGAACCGTTAGACTTTGTCTTTCAGGTGTCGTTGCAACGCTTTTCTCATCAGGAATATACAAACCACTATCCATTTGGTGATAACCGCTAACCTCACCAAGGTGGGCATATGAGGCCACACGCGATCCAAACTTGGAAGACGCAGCCCCATAAGACGCTGCCTGCAATACTTTGTTATGCGCGTATCGTCCAGATATCTTAGCTA
Source organism: Micavibrio sp. UBA6929 (assembly GCA_002448815.1). Lineage (GTDB taxonomy): Bacteria > Pseudomonadota > Alphaproteobacteria > Micavibrionales > Micavibrionaceae > UBA6929. The sequence goes on along the minus strand of DKAJ01000012.1, from coordinate 139,821 downwards.
CACCTTTTTGCAATATATTTTGTCCAGAGTTCAGCCCATAAGCCCCAATACTCGTCATTGTTGTCGCCATGATGGCGCCGCTCACTCCTTGCTCCGCATAGCCATAAGCCATGGCTGGTATATTCGCGAGCAAATATTTATTATCCTGAGATAGGCTATACGCACTATCGATTAACGGTGTAATAAGCCCTGATGTTTTCTTCATAGAAGGAAGCACACCCAACTTATACCCCATTGTCGCAGTTACAGCAGCCCAAGGTGCATGCGCAATATTCTGATATCCATTCGCGACAAACCACACATCGCCCGTAGCACGCAGACTATTTTTAAAATGATCTCCGAACAAGGCTTGATGATCAGAGTTTCCCGAAACCATATTGCCAAGGCTCTCCGCGGGAGCATCAAGAATCGCATTCAACGGTCCTTTTAACAGCTCATAACCATCATTAAACTGCTTAACAGCTTGATCTGATACAAGGCAATGCTCGAAATACGGGAGTTTAACAGGCATATGGAAATGACAGACCTTAACAGCCTGCGATCCAAACTCTTGTTCTTGCAGATCTAGCGCCATTGGTACAATCTCCACCTGCGCATTCATCATGTCTGCCAAGCTCATATTAGGATCAAGAGAAGAGCTTGCGGTAATAACACCGTCACCAACTTGCGCTAACATATCCAAAGATGGATCTGCAGGGGCTCCCGCATCGGCTCCCATAGCCTGGCCAGCAGACATTGCAAAATAAAACGCAGTGCCGAGGCTGACGGTCAAGATTTTGTTTTTAGCAACAAAATCTGATATTTCGCCACCAAAATCTTGTACAAAATCTTTTACCCCCTTAGCAACATTGATTCCTTCCTGCCCCGTGTGGCGCGCCACATAATGCGCTATTTCTTGTGTTTCATTACTAAGGTTTGAACGAACCAATGTAGTGGGTGCAAGACTAGCATTAGCCAAAATTGCATCTAATTGCTTAAGATGCGACTGATTTTGCTTGGCTTGTTCGGAAGGATACAAGGGCTGATCAATCGCATTGTTAATAATCTGAACAATTTCTCGTCCACCTGCGATCGTTTCACGAAAATGTAACATCACAGCTTCAAGATCCGCACGGCTCATACGGTTTGTTTGCATACTACGATCCAACACGCGCTGCACACGCTCAATATCAGTACACATTGTTGCCAACGCATTCTCATGGTTTTCAAGCAAGCGACTAGAGATGTTATATTTCTTCCATATGCTTTGCATCTCTGGGTTGTCTATCAACGCTTGTAATGCGGTTAGACCTGCAGAAAGCTGCAACATATCCCGCTTGGCATTTTTTTCAGCCAAAGATGGAATCGCTTCCAATTTATCAAGCCATGGAGACGATTCTAACTCTGCGGCTATGCGCTGTATATTTTTTACATCTTCCACCTCTAATTCTTCGTGGAAGGCATCTTCAACCATTTCGTGGAACGGTATCTCTCTTTGTAAATCAGCTTCATAAAATGACGTAAAAAAACGATATAACTCGATCGCGCTTAGATAAACATGCTTCGGCGGTTCATTCCAGTTCACATCTGGCTTAACCTGATGGAGAAGCGATTTTAAATGCTCATAAATTTCTTGTTGTGCCTTGCCTGAAAATTGCCCCTCAGCAAATTCGGGAGCTAGCGCCAAACGGTATTTCCCGTGTGTTCGGCTAAAGCGAAAACCTTCCAGCAACAAACCTGATATTTCGCTCGCATTTTTCTTAGCTTCAGCTAGCTCTAGCTCCTCAGCTACAACTTCGCAGCCGTCATCATGATCATCATAATCACTTTGCTCAGATTTATTAAGCCCCTCTTCTTTGAGAGAGCCTTTTGAGATAAAACCAATTATACGATAAAAATTATCATGTAATTTTTGACTTCCCCCCTCAATCTCTGCGTTTCGCAATCTATAGATACGATTACTTGTTGCCGTAACAGAGTCTTTCAACGACTGGGTACGCCCGACAAATTCTGGCCTCATCGATAAGTCGATTTCAGAATCAACGATCTCGTCTAAATTCACTTGATGCTTTGCGGCAGATAGATTGCTCGATATGTGCCTTAGCGGTTGATGCAGCTTCTCGAGCGCTGCTTTCAACTCTAGAAATGTTAAAGGGTTCTCTCCTTGCACGACACCAGGTAAAATTGTGGCGACATTATGTCCCTGCTCTGATTTTAAGTGATATTCGTCCTCTAAACGGCGTTTGGCAATCAACAGACCATGGTTGGATGCTGCGCGCACTAAATGCTCAGGCATCATCACTTTACCCTTCACGCCAAGGCGATGTTCGACAGGCAACGTCGCTTCCCCTTTGTTTTTTATGATCACCGCTTCATCATTCATCGGAAAACATCTTATTGAGATGGAGTTGGAGGATAATGTGTCTGCGCATATTGCAGCACAGCCTGAACCTCTGCCCATTTATGATGAGCAGAATTAATGTGCATCGCATATTTTTGCAAAAAATCTTTTGACGTTACCGCTCGGCCTGTTTGCTTGAACGCGCCATCAAAACTAGATCCATCCGCAATATCGGCCGCACGCGCCAAGAAGCGGGCCGTCAATATCCATTTCGTAGGGTCATCTTTAGAGACAACCAAATCATCAACATCAATCGCACGCCCCTGCACACCATCTTTGTCATATGTATAGTCACCTTTATACATCTTGCTGTAAGTAATCACAAATTCTGGTCCATTTGGATCACGATCTCCTGATGGGCGCTTAATAACAACGCCAAACTTTCCATTTTCCACGACCACATCCGTTGCAGATGCCTCGGCAGGCGGCGATACCGTTGCCATCGCAGCAACCAAAGCCCCAGCCCTTGTCACCTTTGCAAGCTTATTGAATACGCCCTTATTATCTTCCATCTTTATAATCCATTCATTTTTTTCATAAAATTTATATTGATTACCTTGCGCAAAAATGCTTAATGATGAGAATGATTATCATCATCAAAAAACAAGCACAACATTTTTTTTGAGCATTTAGGTAAAAAAAATGGCAGAAGAAGACAAAAAAAAGAAAGACAAAGGGTGGAGCCTTAGCGGCATTTTTAAAACAGCCGCTGTTGCAGCAGGAACAATGCTGTTGCTAGACCCCTTTTTCGCGTATGTGTGGACACACCTAGGGCCGGGACAACACATCGCCCAAATAGGCAGCGCCGTTTGGGGACCGTTATTTGATGCTGTAGAGCCTGGCGTCGCCATGATCACAGATCCTATTAGGGATATGCTAGGAATCACTCAAGAATTCGTCGCATCCGCAGCAGATGGCGTAAAAACAGTGGCATCGTCCGCTGATACAATCAATGCATCCAGCAACATTCTTCCAAGCAGCGAACCCGCAACCCTATTAAACGATAAAAACACCCTTATCATGGGCGGATAGACCTTAACGGTATCCCGCCGCGTTGCGGACATAGTTATCAGCGGATTTCTTGAAAAAGGCAATTTCCTCGGGCGTTAGATCGCGCACATAGCGCGCAGGACGCCCTGCCCATAATTGGTGACTTGGCACCACTTTCCCCGGCGTTAATAACGCCCCCGCCGCCAGCATTGATTGCGTCTCCATGCGCGCATTATCCAAAATGCATGACTGCATCCCAACCAAGCATTCATTTTCAATCGTGCATGAGTGCAGCAACGCCATATGGCCAATCGTCACATCATCACCAATATAAGTCCCTTGCGTTGTAGAGGTCATATGCAAAACGCTGCCGTCCTGAACATTTGAGCGCGCGCCGATTTTAATATCGCCGACATCCCCGCGCAAAGTCGCATTAAACCATACCGAGCATTCCTCGCCGATAGTCACATCACCAGTCACAACGGCGCCTGGCGCGATATAAGCCGTCTCAGAGATTACAGGAGAAACACCGTTAAACGGCAGGATAATAGGCGTATTTGTCATGCGCCAATCTTACAAGAGGCATGCGCAAAATAAAAGAGCAGAAAAGAGACCCCTCTTCGCTGCCCTTTCGGAAATAAGTATAAAAAGCAAATAGCTTGGCGATTAACGCTTTGCCCACTGCTTTGTACGACGCGCTTTGTGCTTGCCGACTTTTTTACGCTCAACAATACGTGCATCACGTGTAAGCATACCTGCTGTTTTCAATGCAGGGCGGAATTCAGGCTCAAACTTTTCAAGAGCACGTGAAATACCGTGGCGAACTGCGCCCGCTTGACCAGAAAGACCGCCGCCTTTAACTGTGCAAGTTACGTCATATTTGCCAACGCCGTTGATGATCAAGAAAGGCTGGTTAAGAACCAAGCGCTGTGTTTGGCGTGCGAAGTATTCAGTTTGGTCACGACCATTTACTGTCACTTTACCTGTGCCAGGCTTAAGCCATACACGTGCAACCGCGTCTTTACGACGGCCTGTACCGTATGAACGGCCTTGCGCATCGATTTCTTTTTCACGCTTTGGCGCTTCGTTTTGTGTTTCCACAGGAGTTTCTGTTGCTTCAGCCGCAGAAACAGCACCTTTCAAATCTTTCAAATCTTTTACTGTATCAGTCATTATTTGTATCCTTCAAATCCTAGCGCTTGTTCTTTGGGTTCATCGCAGCAACATCCAGAACTTCTGGCTTTTGTGCTTCATGTGGGTGCTCAGCGCCTGCATATACACGCAAGTTGCTGAAAACTTTGCGGCCCAAAGGACCACGTGGCAACATACGCTCAACTGCTTTTTCAACTACGCGCTCAGGGTGCTTGCCGTCCAAGATTTGGCCTTTGCTGCGCTCTTTGATACCGCCAGGGTAACCAGTGTGCCAGTAAAAGATGTCATCTTGACGCTTGTTACCTGTAAGGTGAACTTTTTCAGCGTTAATTACGATTACAAAATCACCACAGTCAACGTGCGGTGTGTATTGTGGCTTGTGCTTGCCACGTAGACGCATTGCGATCAAGCTTGCCATACGGCCTAGCGTTACGCCTTCTGCGTCGATCAAAATCCATTTCTTATCAACCTCAGCAGGTTTAATAGATGTAGTTCCCATCGCTTATATCCTTTATATTTTCGATTGGACGCTTTATGACGCATAACAATTCATGTGTCAACATTATTTTTTGTTATAAATCAGCAAATTAAAGGTGCGGTATTAAAATACCCTCATGTAAGCTACTCAGATAACTTGCACGCTGCATCTCGCGCGAAATAAGTCAAGATACCGTCACAGCCCGCACGTTTAAACGCCATTAAGCTTTCAAGGATAACGCGCTGCTCGTCCAGCCAGCCATTTTGGAATGCCGCTTGCAGCATCGCGTATTCGCCGCTCACCTGATAAACGAATGTTGGCGCTTTAAATGCTTCCTTCACTTTGGCCGCGATATCCAGATATGGCATCCCTGGCTTCACCATTACCATATCCGCCCCTTCATTCAGATCAAGGGCAACTTCGCGCAAGGCTTCATCACTGTTTGCAGGATCCATTTGATAGGTTGATTTTGATGCACCCTTTAATTGCCCAGCAGAACCAACGGCATCACGAAATGGCCCGTAAAAGCCCGATGCATATTTCGCGGCATAGGCCATAATCATGACATGCTGACAGCCGGCTTCATCCAAAGCCTTCCGAATTGCGCCGATACGTCCATCCATCATGTCAGACGGAGCGATTACATCACACCCAGCCTGCGCCTGTACCACGGCTTGCTTGCACAGCGCCTCAACCGTCGTGTCATTATCAATTCCATCATCCACCAATAACCCGTCATGACCATGATCCGTATAGGGATCAAGCGCCACATCACAGATCACGCCAAGATCAGGGAATCGCGCCTTGATCACCTTCACCGTGCGGCATACCAAATTATCTGCGTTATAGCTTTCCTCGCCCAGCGGCGTACGCAGTGCGCTATCCACCGAGGGGAAAAGTGCAACAGCAGGAATGCCAAGATCAGCGGCGATTTGAATTTCTTCCAGCAAGATATCAACCGAATAACGCTCTACGCCCGGCATTGAAGGGACTGCCTCGCGCTGCCCCTGCCCGTCAATAACAAACACAGGCCAGATAAGGTCGTTAACTGATAATGCATTTTCACGCACCAAGTTACGCGACCATTTATGCTGGCGCGGGCGGCGCATTCGACGATAAGGAAAAGATGATTGGTCAATTTGCATGGTACAAGCCTTGCTTTTAAAACAAAATGGTCGGAACGATAGGATTTGAACCTACGACCCCTTGCACCCCATGCAAGTGCGCTACCAGGCTGCGCCACGTTCCGATCATGTGAAGCGGTTTTACCCTATTTAAATAGGGCGCGTCAACGCTGTATCGACACAAAGATATGAAAGCGTTTGAATTATTGTGACGAGATAAACTCGCGCAGCGCCTTAAGCTCGTCAAGCATCGCATGAAGGGCTTCTTGCTGATTATCGCTGAGCGTTTTGTAAGACACGGCCTTATCTTGCTGCGGCTGCGTTAGCACAGTCTCTTCACTTGCAGAAATTTCATTTACGACGTCCTCTGCTTGCTCCTCGCCAGCATTTTCTTGCTCGGCCAACAAAGATTGCGACAACGCCTTTTTACCTTCGCTACGCAAAAGCTTTTGTACGCCTTTGATTGTGTAACCTTCGGTGTAGAGAAGATGTTGAATATTCTTAAGAAGGATAACGTCATCTGGTCGATAATAACGACGACCACCACCACGCTTCATTGGCTTTACTTGTGAAAATTTCGTTTCCCAAAAACGCAAAACATGTTGCTGAACACCAAGCTCGTCAGCAACCTCACGAATAGTCAGGAATGCGCCACCTGCCTTGGCAGAGCGTTTTTTAAAAGATCGGGCGGCTGCATGGGCCTGCATTGAGGCCTGCATTTTATCGGTAGATTTATCTGCTTCGTGTCTATCGGGCTGGCTCATTCTGATATCCGCCTTTCTTTATTATTTTCTTTTTATAAACACTTTAAAGCCCACATTCAGGTGGGCTTTTTGATATTCTTATTCGCCCGCAACAATGCGGTCTTTCAACACATGAGATGCGCGGAAGATCAATACTTTACGCGGAGAGATTGGAACCTCGACTCCTGTCTTAGGGTTACGACCAACGCGCTCTTCCTTTTGGCGGACGCTAAAGCTTCCGAATGAGGAAATTTTGACTGTTTCGCCTTCAACCAATGTGGATGCAATTTCTTCAAGGACAGAGTCAACAAAACCTGCGGTTTCTGTACGTGACAAACCTACTTCTTCATACACATATTCTGCAATATCTGCTCTGGTAACGGTTGTTCCCAAGAATGCCTCCCAATATCAAGTGATAAAATTAGACTAACGCAAAAAATGACGCCTCGTCAATATTGTCGCAAAAAAAACTCACAACCAATTCAATCTATTGGCCTTTTTTATTTTTGCGTATTAAAGCGCCCTAAATTCCCGAGGAGCTGTTGCATGACGGTATAATCATTGCCGTGCGTTTGTGTACGCTCGCGGCTGAGGGCAACATCCATGCGCTCGGCGTCGATATCTTCGATTTTCTGCACCACGCCCGCATCATCAAATGTCACCATAACGATGCGCTCATTCACAACCTCGGGATCCAAGATGCCTTTTTTGGTTGTTTCCTGACCGATGTAATACCAGACATGATCATCAAAAGGCGCAGTCGTCGTTGGCGACCCCATTGCACGCATCACGTCCGAACGCGTGTGAAAGCCAATCTTAACCTTGGTAATTTGCTCATCCTCAATCAGATTGCCACGCGTTGCAAGTGTTGGCGCGCATGCAGAAGTGATCAGTGTAGAAAGACTGAAAAAAAGTAATGCCATTCTTGTCATGTGCAAATATCCTGTTTATACCTAGATCAACGTCAAAGACGCGGTTATATGATGCTGAACATTCTAAAAACAAAAAAACCTTATGAGCAAGAGGCAAAAGCGCTTTACGCACAATGCCTTTCAACGGTGCGCAGACCTTGGTTTTACACCGATTGCGGTCTGCCCGACACGATGGAGGCTCGCTTTGATTTGCTTTTATTGCATGTCTTTTTATTGATCGACCGTAATTTAAGCGATGCAAAGACCGCCGATTCCGAGGCGCTCAATCAGGCGCTCTTTGACATCATGTTCAAGGATATGGATCAAACGCTACGCGAAATGGGCATTGGTGATATGGGCGTGCCAAAGCGCATGCGCAAGATGATGACAGGCTTTAACGGCCGCATGCACGCTTATCATGATGCAATTGACACGTTAGATAACGCAAATGACAGCGCACCACTGCGCGCCGTGATTAAACGAAATATCTACGCCGACAATGCAGACGAATCATTCGTAAGCATCCTGACAGATTACGCCCTTGAGCAGCGCGAACACCTCAAAGGTATTTTATACCGTGACTTGCTCACGACAACGCCCCTTTTCACAGAAAGATCATCATGACCGACATCACAAAAGACCAGCCGATCATCAATGAATGGTCGGTGCCGTTTAATCCGTTAAAAATCAAAGATACTGGCACGCACCAAGTGATCGAAGCTAGCGAAGAAGAGCGCAAAAATCTGGCGCGTCGCTTTGACCTGATTGCCATCGACACCCTTAGCGCCAAGTTAGTTGTCAACAATTCCAAGGCCAGCCATGTTGTTCATGTCACTGGATCATTTACCGCGCAAATCCAACAACCGTGCGTTGTCAGTGATGAGCCCGTCACAACAGACATCGCAGAAGACGTTGAAGGCTGGTTTGCCGACCCTGCACAGATTGTTTCACTGCATAAAGCGCGCCGCGAAAAAGCCATCAAAGACGGCAATGAATTACCGATTCTTGAAGAAGAAGAAGACCCTGAGCCGTTTATTAATGGCCAGATTGATTTAGGTGAATTTATCGCACAAAATTTATCTTTGGCGATTCCCGCATACCCGCGTGCAGACGGTGTATCCTTTGATGGGCACTCGACAGATGCATCTGAGGAGCACAAGAAAGCCTTCCGCAACCCGTTCGAGGCGCTGAAAGACTGGAAAAAAGAAACAGACAATTCCTGATTTTTCTGCACTTTTTACTTGCATAGCCCGGCAAAGTCCGTTAAACCTGCCCGCACTGGATTATTAAAGGATTTTTTGACATGGCAGTTCCAAAGCGAAAAACAACAAAATCAAAGCGCAACATGCGCCGCGCACACGATGCGTTGACTACAACTAACTGGGTTGAAGATAGCCACACAGGTGAACCTACTCGCCGTCACCACATTGACCTAAAAACAGGCATGTACAAAGGCAAGCAGATCATCGAAGGTCGCGGCTAGATCTTTATCCTCATTGACGATTGTGGAAGGGCGTAAAATATCATTTATACGCCCTTTTATTTTGAGGGACGCCCCTCTATAGTTTCTCCGTTATAACGAATTCAGGTTAGCTATGGACAACACAGTAACTATTGCACTTGATGCTATGGGCGGCGATTTCGGGCCCAGCGTCGTAATTCCTGGTGCTGCGCGCTTTTTAAAAAGCCATCAAAACCTTCATTTTTTGATTTATGGTGACGAAGCGCAGATTAATATCTACCTGAATAAATATCCCGATCTTGCCGTGGCAAGCAAAGTCATTCACACAGATAAATATGTCGAAAACCACGACAAACCATCAAGCGCTCTGCGTAAAAGCAAGGGCACCAGCATGCGCATGGCCATTGAAGCCGTGAACACCGGTGACGCGGGCGCAGTGGTCTCCGCGGGAAATACTGGCGCGCTTATGGCGATGGCGAAACTTATCCTGCGTCCACTTGAAGGCATTCACCGCCCTGCGATCGCAAGCATCATCCCTGCCCCTGAAGGCGACACAATTATGATGGATATGGGCGCAAATCTGCTGGTTGAGGCAGAAAATCTTGTTCAGTTTGCTTTGCTTGGCAGCTTATTTGCTAAGGCACACAAAGGCGCAAGCATCGACAAGCCCACAGTTGGCATTTTAAACATCGGTTCAGAAGACAGCAAAGGCCCAGACCACGTTAAGGGCGCAGCCGAAATTTTAAGCACTATAACATTCCCAGGCACTTACACGGGCTATGTTGAAGGGAATGATATTTTAAATGGCCCCGCAGATGTGATTGTCACCGATGGCTATGCGGGAAATATCGCGCTTAAGACAATGGAAGGCACAGCCAAAAGCGTTGGGCGTATGCTGAAAAACGCACTTAAATCTGATCCACTGGCTATGCTTGGCAGTTTACTGGCCTTTTTCGCCTTCAGCCGCTTTAAGAAGAAAGCTGACCCACGCCTTTATAATGGTGGGGTGTTCCTTGGCCTAAACGGTTTATGCGTCAAAAGCCACGGCGGCACAGATCAGATTGGCTTTGCCAGCGCAATTAAACTTGCTTATCAGCTTGCCAACGCTGGATACATCGACCAAGTGCGTTTCGAAATTGAAAAGCTAATGGAACAAGAAAGCCTTATCGATTAATTTTTACAGATAACTTTAAGATATAAATTTATGACACATACCCGCGCAATTATCCGCTCAACTGGGGCTTATTTACCCGAAAAAATCATGACAAACGACGATTTGGCAAAAATCGTCGACACAAGCGATGAATGGATTTCACAGCGCTCTGGCATCAAAAGCCGCCATATCGCCGCGGACGACCAGCCGACGAGTGACCTTGCCCTGCGCGCGGCAAAGCAAGCCTTGGAGAATGCAGGATTAACTGCGGCGGATATTGACGGCGTAATTGTTGCAACAACAACGCCCGACAGCACCTTTCCATCGGTTGCAGTGCGCGTGCAATCGGCGCTTGGCGTGCCGCCAGGCATTGCTTTTGACGTGCAAGCGGTTTGCAGTGGCTTTATTTATGCGCTCAGCGTGGCTAATAACTTTATCACAGCGCACCAAGCCAAACGTATTTTGGTCATAGGCGCCGAGAAAATGTCATCTATTGTTGATTGGGAAGACCGCACAACATGTGTTTTGTTTGCAGATGGCGCTGGCGCGGTCATGCTTGAATCCTCAAGCGATGCGGACGCGGACGATCAAGGCATTATGTCAGCGCATTTGCATGCCAATGGCGATCATGCGGATATTCTGTATACAAATGGCGGACCATCCACAACTGGCGAGAGCGGCCACATCGTTATGCATGGGCGTGAAGTTTTCAAGCACGCGGTCACCTTAATGAGCGATGTCGTCGAAGAAGCCCTGTCCCATAATGGCCTTAGCGCCAGTGACGTAGACTTTTTAGTGCCGCATCAGGCAAACCTGCGCATTATCGAGGGCACGGCAAAGAAATTAAAGATGAGCCTAGATCAAGTCGTGATCACTGTTGACCGTCACGGCAATACATCAGCGGCGTCAATACCGCTAGCCTTGCATGAAGCCGTCAGCGACGGCCGCATACAGCGCGGACATACCGTCTTGATGGAAGCCCTGGGAGCGGGCCTCACATGGGGCGCAGTTATCGCAAAATTCTAAGAAAATTGTGTTTCGGCCTTAAGGCGTCACCGCTTAGATGCGGCGTTGATCCACGAATTGGAGCAACACGTCATGGACGGAGTGTTCTTCATCTGCCAGAATCGTATTCGACACTTTTAAGAGCCGCTTTTTAATAGATTGCAGTGGCAATACCCCGCCATGGCGTGCAGCTTGCTTATTCAAGGCACCATACATGTCCTGAATAAAGGCATCCGTTAATTTAGGCTGGAGCGCGACAGCTTTTTGCGCCAGCGCCCCATTTTCAACCTCAAGTGCAATGATCAGATTTACAACCTGATTAACGCCATTATTATCAATAATAGGCAGCATAATCGGGTTCATTTCTACATATTGATATGCGGAATCACCACCGCCTCCACCGCCGCCGCCTGCAAGAGCTTGTTGCGACGCGCCTGTCATTATTCCAAACGCAAGAGTGATGGCAGCTACGCCAGTAAGCAATGAATGCATATATGAGTTCCCCAACCTGTAATTGTACTTAAAAGAATTGTCCCTATCTTCTAAGCATAACAGCAAAAGGGTAAACGAAATCTTAGCAATTGCAGCAATTTTAATTAATTATCGCGCAAAGCCTTGGCAACAGCATCTAAAATGCCGTTCATCAGGTTGACTTCTTTTTGATCAAAGAACGCATGCGCCACATTCAGATAGTCATTGATGATAATGCCCTTGTCCGTGTCATGACACGCGAAAAGCTCATACGCGGCGCACATTAAAATCGCCTTAATCAAAGGCTCGGTGCGCTTTCCATCAATTTTCAAGTTCGCCTGAACCACGTGACCTATGTCAGATTTGTTCTCGGCGATGCCTGTTAGAATGCGCGAGAAAAGCTCTTTATTCGCGGCGACAAGCTCTTCACCATCGACTTCCATACCGATGCGGTGATCAAGATATTCTTTGGCAACATCTTTTAATGGCTGCTCGTTCAATGATGATTGATAAACCGCCTGTGATGCCAAAAGGCGCGCGGCAGTTTTGCGCGCCTTGGCCGAAGGTTTTTGTGCTTTGTTTTGTTTTTCTTCTGTCACCCTACTGATCCTTCGTTAAGTCATTTATTATGCAGCGGCCATTAATTCCAGCATTTCATCTGCACCTTCTGCGGCCTCTTGCCCTTTAAGAACAAAGTGGTTCACAAAGAAATCTTCGTTTTCTTTTGATACTTCACTATAGGCTTGTGGTGCAAGGCAAACAGACAAGAATGGTTTACCTGTTTTCAGGCCAACATTCACAATGCCGTCTACAACAGTCTGCGCTACGAAATCGTGGCGATAAATAAGGCCGTTAACAATGAAGCTGATCCCCACGGCGAGGTCATAGTCGCCTTCCAGTGCCTTTTGCCCCATCAACGGGATCTCAAGCGCGCCAGGTACCTTCATCACGGTAATATTTTCTTTCTTGTAACCACGCCTAACCATTTCCTCGATAAACGACTTTTCTGCCGAGCTTACGATCGGGGCATGCCATTTAGCGGAAAATACTGCGATTTTTTGGTCTTTATTACTCATGATAGTACCTCTCTTTGTCTGAGAATATAACGTGCTAGCATATCTACCTCAAAATTCAGGGCATCGCCAGCCTTTAAATGCCCTAATGTCGTTACCTCCCACGTATGCGGGATGATATTGACGGTAAATTCATTGTTTTCGACGTCATTGACGGTCAGAGAAACACCGTTAAGCGTAATAGAGCCTTTCGGCGCAATATATGCCGCAAATTCCTGCGGCACGGAAAATCGCAAAATATGAGAATCATTTTCTGGCTTAATGCTTTGCAAGGTGGCCAAGCCATCAACATGTCCTGACACGATATGCCCGCCAAGCTCATCCCCTGCGCGCAACGCGGGCTCAAGGTTAAGGCGGGTTCCCTGCTCCCACGTACCAAGCGTTGTTTTTGACAGGCTTTCACCGGATACATCAACGGCAAACCAGTCCGCGCCTTTTTCAACGACGGTCAAGCAACATCCCGCACATGCGATAGACGCACCAAGAGGTTTATCCGCCAACGGCAGCGCCGTTTTAATCACAAAGCGCCAATCGCCTTGCTTGTCGATGGATTGAACTGTTCCGATATCTTGAATAATTCCCGTAAACATAATGGGAAGCTACGCCTGACGGGTATAAATATCAAGTCTGTCATCACCGATTTTTTGCGTTTCGGATAAATAGTTTTTCACGCTGGTAAAATCTGGCGCCTTTACGCCGTCATCGCCGATTATAGCACTACCATGGTACAGATAAATTTGGTCCCACAGCCCCGCATTCAAGAAGGATTGCATAACCTGCGCGCCGCCCTCGACCATCAAACGTGTCAACCCATGGTTCAGCGCCAAATCCTCTAGCACTTCGGTGAGATTGTGCGTTTTATAAATCAGCAATGGCGCTTCGCCCTCACGATCACGAAGATGACTGTCGTCTGGGAAGCGCAGCGGATCACCCAAAACAACATGGGTTAGAATATGCACGTTTTCTTCAGGGACATGGCGCACCGTCAGGCGCGGGTTATCATTGATGACCGTTTCCATGCCTACAAGGATGCTATCATGCGTCGCACGCAGGTTCCTATGCATGTGCGCGATACTTTGATCGCTGCTAATTTGTATGGGCGCACCACCAGAAGCGGCAATCTTTCCATCCGCAGACAGCGCCATTTTTAGGGTAATAAAGGGGCGCTTTTCACTAAAGCGTAAAAAGAACCCTGCGTTTAAAGCCTTGGCCTGTTGCGCGCAAATGCCTGTAGACACCTGAACGCCCGCATCTTGTAGCATCCGAATGCCATCACCAGCAACCTGCGGATTTGTGTCCTCACACGCGACAACGACGTGCTTGATCCCTGCATCGATCAAGCGCCGCGCACATGGCGGCGTTTGCCCATGGTGGGAACATGGCTCGAGCGTGACATAAGCCGTTGCGCCCTTGGCTTGCTGACCAGCGCGTTCTAGCGCGACAGCCTCGGCATGAGGCCGCCCACCATCAGCAGTGCGCCCTTCGCCGATTATCTGATTATTTTTTACGATTACGCAGCCCACAGTCGGGTTCGGAGATGTGCGCCCTAGTCCAGCTTTGGCCAGATCTAATGCGCGCTTCATATACTCAGAGTGCATAGGCCCTCCTTTTCGGGGTTATCCCCCCGTATTGACGGATTGAAGCTCTTTCAAAAAGTCGTTCAAATCATTGAAATCTTTGTACACAGAAGCATATCGAACATAGCCAATCGGATCGATATCACGCAGTTCTTCCATGACGGCGCGCCCAATATCAGATGCCTGAATGTCGGCTTCGCCACTTTTTTCAAACTTACGCACCACGCGCGACACCGTTTGATCAATCGTTTCTAGATCCACGGGGCGTTTTTGCAATGCAATTTGCATTGAGCGCATAATTTTATCGCGGTCAAAGGGCTGGCGTCTACCGCCCTGCTTCACTACGGTCATTTCACGCAGGTTAACACGTTCGAAGGTCGTAAAGCGTTGCTCGCACGCGGGACAAGACCGGCGACGGCGAATAACTGCTCCATCCTCGGATGGGCGCGAGTCTTTCACTTGGGTCTCTTCATTATCGCAAAACGGGCAACGCATATCTTTATATCGCTTTCCTTAACGGCGTTTATAGCGTCGGATAGATCGGGAAGCGTGCGCATAGGTCTTTCACTTTTGCACGAACGGCTTTCTCAACCTCGGCATTGCCTTCTTCGCCATTCGCAGCCAAGCCATCAACGACCTCGATAATCCACTCACCGATTTGCGTCCACTCTGCCGCGCCAAAACCGCGTGTTGTGGCGGCTGGTGTTCCTAGACGCACACCAGATGTCACCATTGGTGGCTCAGGATCGAATGGAACCGCGTTTTTGTTACAGGTCATGCCTGCACGCTCGAGCGCGTTTTCAGTGATATTGCCTGTCACGCCTTTTGGACGCAGGTCAACCAGCACGATGTGCGAGTCTGTACCGCCAGAAACGATATCAAGGCCGCCATCGATCAATGTTTTCGCAAGCACGCGCGCATTATCAACGATATCTTGCGCATATTGTTTAAATTCAGGCTTTAGCGCCTCGCCAAAGCATGTCGCCTTACCAGCAATAACATGCATCAATGGGCCGCCCTGAATACCTGGGAAGATTGCAGAGTTAATCTTCTTAAAGATATCAAGATCATTCGTCAGGATCATACCGCCGCGTGGGCCGCGCAATGTTTTGTGCGTCGTTGTTGTCACAACATCAGCATATTCCATTGGGCTTGGGTACGAACCACCAGCAACCAAACCTGCATAGTGCGCCATATCAACCATGAAATAAGCGCCAACTTCATCTGCAATTTTGCGGAAGCGTGCAAAATCGATTACACGTGGATATGCCGAAGCACCCGCAATAATCAATTGTGGTTTATGTTCTTTTGCAAGGCGCTCGACCTCATCATAATCGATCAAGGCATCGTCTTCGCCCACGCCGTATTGAACAGCATTGAACCATTTTCCTGATTGGTTCGGCGCAGCGCCGTGTGTTAGGTGACCACCAGAAGCCAATGACATGCCCAAAACAGTATCACCTGGCTTAACCAGCGCCATCATAACACCTTGGTTAGCCTGAGAACCTGAGTTAGGCTGCACGTTTGCGTATTTTGCGCCAAACAATTCTTTTGCACGATCGCGGGCTAGGTCTTCTACAACGTCAACATATTCACAACCACCATAATAACGGCGGCCAGGATATCCTTCAGCGTATTTGTTTGTCAGCACTGTACCTTGTGCATCCAAAACGGCCTTTGATGTAATGTTTTCAGATGCGATCAGCTCAATTTGTGTTTGCTGGCGCTCAAGCTCGTTATCGATAGCGGCCTGAAGCGTTGGATCGCTGTCTTTTAGGTCTGTTGTAAAAAAGCTATTCATCTCATTTCCCTCTGGTTTGATTGCGGCTTGTGACATAACTGTATCCTTCGTTCCTTCTTGATTAATTAGGCTTTACGTTGATTTTATCAATGCGGCGCTGATGACGGCCGCCTTCAAATTCTGTTGTGACAAATGTGCGCACGATATCAAGCGCCGTTTCAATGCCGATAATGCGCTGCCCCAAGGCAAGGCCGTTTGCATTGTTATGCTGACGTGTTAAGCGCGCCATGGTTACATCCGTACACAGCGCCGCGCGCACAGATTCGTATCTGTTCGCAGCAATAGAAATACCAATACCCGTGCCGCAGATAAGAATCATACCATCTGCCTCGCCCGCATCAATTTTACCGGACGCAGCCTGCGCAAAGTCAGGATAGTCAACGGATTGCGTATCGCTAGGCCCGCAGTCTATTATGGTTATGTCGCTAAAGTTTTCCGCAAGAAACGTCTTGATCGTTTCTTTGTATTCATACCCGCCATGATCACTGGCAATTGCAATCGTCTTAAACATGCTTGGGACTATAATCCTCCTTGCGCTAAGAAATCAATCCTTTCTTGCGCAAGACATACTCTAAACGCTTAATTGCGTTTCGCTTTAAGATTTCTTCGCCCGCATTGGCAGGCCCTTGTATCGAGATTTCTGTTAAAGTCTGGACATCCATGGCTGTGACTTTCATCACAGTGCCATAGGGGTGAAGCTCGAGAATAATCTCGCGACCATTGAGGTTTTGCTTTGCCATGGCGTATTACTAAAAGTCACCTGTATATTGAATTTGCGCTGCCCAGAAGCGTTCGATACGGCGAAGCATATCATTCGTTTTATCAAGCGCCCCATCTTCGAGGTTTGCCTCGTCAATCGCGCCTTGATGACGCAAGAACATCTCCTGCACAAGCGCATGCAATTTTCTGCCTTTTTCCGACAATTTTACACGGATAGAGCGCTTATCATGGACGGAACGCTCTTGCTCTAAGTAACCGTTTTCAACCATTTTCTTGACGTTATATGACACGTTTGACCCCAGATAATAACCGCGCACAGTTAGCTCGCCCACGGTCAGTTCATCATCGCCAATATTATACAAGATCATGCTTTGCACGTTATTGATGTCTTGAATGTTACTGCGATCAAGCTCTACCTTCAGGACATCCATAAAATGCCTGTGCAAACGTTCGATCAACTGAATGGCTTCGAAATAAGAAGAACTTTCCACGATTTTTACCTGCTCACTTAAGATTATTCGATGGGATCAATTTAAATTCAGAAAAATGTAATGTATTTATTGTACGCAAATTATATTAAATAAATAAAGGATAAAATTTTATAAATTGTCGCATTCAATTATCCCCCAAAGCATGCTATAATTATTTCATTATCATTCAACTTATAAAACCACCTAACGGCTAAAGTTAACTCATTCATGTCAAACGATAGTGCTACGATAAAAAAACAAAGAGATCGTTTTCTCGCCTTTTCGTTTGCTTCTGCTGACTTGTTACTTGAGATCAAAGACGACGATTTTATTTTATCTGCACTTGGGGCCACCAAGAATCTTATTGGCATGACAGACGCCGCGATCAAAGAGTGCCGGTGGTATGATATCTTTACATTAGAAGACCAATCATACTTAAAGCAATCCGTTGAACAAGCCGTTGTGGGCCAACGCATTGGCCCCTTTTTCGTAGAGCTTAACCACAATAAACGTAAAGTTTTATTCAGCTGCATCAAGATGCCGCAAAGCAATGTCTTTTACGCAACTGTTGGCCTGTCCAATAATTTGGAAGACATGATTTTCAAACCTGCAGAAGATCAAGCCAACATCACTTTACCTGGAAAAGAAGACCTTTCAACAGCGTTAGAGGAAAAGTTATTGGTTGCAAACTCCTTGAACAAGGACGCCGATATTACATTTTTGGACCTTGGTTCGCACACCGCATATAAGGAACGCGTAGGCAAAGAAACTTGGGCCAAAGTCTCTAATGAAATTGCAGCCTCTATCAGCAAAACATCACTGGGCGGCGATGCCGCTGGCAAGATCGCAGATAATAAATACACACTTTTGCATGAACGCAACGCCGATATTGAAGGCATAAAGCAATATATTACCGACCTTATGATCAGCAACGACCCGCACGGGGAAGGCTTAGACATCAAGGAAAAAACAATTGCGGCAGACACAACAACCATGTCGCCTAAACAGGCCGCCCATTCATTACTCTACACGCTTAACGAGTTTGAGCGCCGCGGCGCAAAGCTTGAGATTAATGACATCAAGCAAGGCTTCACCAGCTATATGGACGCCAACTCAGAAAAAATCAAAGAGCTTGAAACCTTTATCAACACCAAGCGTTTTGACCTTTATTTCCAGCCCATTGTCGAGCTTAGCACTGGAGAGCTTTCTCATTACGAGGTTTTGTCGCGCTTTAATTACGGCAGCACCCAAGAGTGGATAATGTTCTGCGAGGATGTTGGCATGGCCATTGATTTTGATTTAGCCGTAGCGGACAAGGTTTTAAATTATATTCACTATAAGGCCGGGACGACCAATACTAAATTTGCAATGAACATTTCTGGTCAGTCCATTGCAGATGAGGGCTTCTTCAACCGCCTTAGCGCGCTTTTGATGAAATACGATAATGTGCATACGCGCCTGTCATTTGAAATCACTGAATCTTATCATATCGAAGACCTTAAAAGCGTTGCGTCATACATCGACCAAATTCGCGCTCTAGGCTTTAAAGTATCTCTGGATGATTTTGGCGCTGGATCTGCGTCACTGCAATATTTGCAAGAACTTAATGTTGATTGCGTCAAAATTGATGGCAAATATATCCGCAACATCCGAGAATCTCAGCGCGACATCACCATTGTAAAAAATATTACGAATATGTGCCTCGATTTGGGCATTGATGTGGTCGCGGAATATGTCGAAGATTATGATCTGGTAAAAACATTAAGAAAACTCGGCATCCAATACGGACAAGGGTTTTACTATTCACGCCCGCGCCCTGCTCCGGATTATATTAACAAAACCCAATCTGCTGCTTGATTATAAAAACAAAAAAACGCACAATCATCGGCGTTGTGTGTAAAAATTACCTTGGGATGATACGCGTATGAAGTTATTAGGCTTATTACTTGTTCTTGGCTGCACGATCGGCGGTTTGATTATGACCGCTGGCTTTGAGAAGGCTATGCACCTTCTGACCGCCAACATCCTTCCTGCGGCACCTGGTGAGATTGTTATTATCCTTGGCTGCGCGGTGAGTGCCTTTATGATTGCCAACAGCAGCGATGGCATCAAACAGACAATGAAATATTTTGGCGCACTCACCAAGCCAAGTGCCTACAGTAAAGATGATTATATCGAGCTTTTCAGTGTTCTCTTTACGA
The DNA here is from genome assembly GCA_002448815.1 of Micavibrio sp. UBA6929. Lineage (GTDB taxonomy): Bacteria > Pseudomonadota > Alphaproteobacteria > Micavibrionales > Micavibrionaceae > UBA6929. Next base: position 120,110 of record DKAJ01000012.1, on the reverse strand, counting down.
TTTTCAAACTCGCTCGCACTAAAGGCTGGCTTGCGCTAGAATCACACATCGAAAACCCGCATGAAAGTGATCTTTTCGGACAGTTCCAAACGTTCCAGCACAACCATCACGCCCTTGTTTTTGTTTGTGATTATTTGCGCATTATCTCGCTTGGTAATGACAAACCGCATGAAATCGAATCCATCATGGATCAAGAAATCGAAGGTATCGAACATCACGAAGGCCATGCTGGTCATGCTATACAAACTATGGCCGACGGTATTCCGGCGCTAGGTATTGTTGCGGCTGTTTTGGGGGTTATTAAAACAATGGCTTCTATCTCAGAACCGCCAGAAGTTCTTGGTAAGCTTATCGGCGGCGCCTTAGTTGGAACATTCCTTGGTGTATGGTTTGCCTATGGTTTCTTTGGCCCTATTGCAGGTGCTATGACCGCGAAGGCCGAAACTGAGGTGCATTATTACAAAGTCATCAGGACATGCATTGTTTCATTCTTATCAGGCGCTGCGCCGCAAGTTGCCGTTGAATTTGGCCGTAAGATTTTACCGCACGACATTCAGCCTACTTTCCAAGAACTCGAAGAAAGCCTTAACGAGCTTCCTACCCCGTCATAGGATGATATAGCTATGGCCGATGAAGAGAAAAAAGAAGAACAACCCATAATCGTAAAGAAGATCGTCAAAGGCGGCGGTCACCACGGCGGCGCATGGAAAGTTGCCTATGCGGATTTCGTGACGGCGATGATGGCGTTTTTCTTGCTGTTATGGCTGCTTAACGTTACAACGGATGAGCAAAAAAACGCTATTTCTAATTACTTTGACCCTACGGCAGTGAAGGTGTCTGACTTCACCAGCGGCGCAGGCGGCGTCCTAGGCGGCCTTTCCATGTCCGCCGAAGGATCAATGGCAACGAACAAGCAGCCTATTGTTTCTAATGAGAAAAAAGCCGCGTCGGTTAACAACCAAAGTGCGCGCAAGTCACCTGACGGCACGGAAGAAACAACCGACACACCGACAAAAGAAAAGAAGCAAGTTATAACCAAGGCCGTCCAAGCCGTTGACACGGCAAAAGAAGCGCTTCGTAAGGCCGAAGAAACCATGTTTGAAGAAACAAAGAAAATCATCGAAGAGGCGATTTTAAAAGATGATGACCTAAAAGAGCTGGCAAAAAATTTGCTGATTGATATCACCCCAGAAGGCCTGCGCATCCAAGTCGTCGATGAAAAAGGCCGCCCAATGTTCGCCAGTGGCAGTGCAAAGATGCTTGATCTGCCGCGCAGGCTGCTGGAAAAAGTGACTAACTTGATTGCACCATTAGCCAATGATATCTCTATTCGCGGTCATACAGACAGTATTCCTTACGGCCCTGGCGCGAACTACACCAACTGGGAGCTTTCCGCTGACCGCGCAAATACAGCGCGCCGCGTCATCCAAGAATCTGGCATGGATACGGCCCGCATTAAAAATGTGATTGGCCGCGCCGATACCGAGCATTTATTACCAGAAGATCCAAACAATGCACGTAATCGCCGCATTTCGATTGTCTTACTCAAAGAAGAAATTGCCAAACCTGAAGCGTTTAACAAGAAGGCTGAGGATATGGCGGGCGATATTATTGCAGACGAAGCGGCTGACAGCGATGCTGACGCCGAGGCTGGCCCTGGTAATGCTGGACCGCCTTCACCAGTGCAAGTGCCGATCGGAACGTTCAGACGCACCCCTGGCGCGGTCGAGTTTCCATAAAGCTTTACTTTTACTCATTTAGTTGATATACACTCTGACAGAATTGCCAGAGTATGGAGATTATATGCCCTATATCAGTTATCAGAACGCAGACAAGCCTATTCAAGACATTCTGTCTGCGGCCTATGATGAAGGTCTTCGAATTGAGGCAAGCAAAGGGGAATCCATTCCCGCACACATTGACCCAGACACAAAAAATATAGCTCTATGCAAAGCCATATTAAGCGCCGAACTTGCCCCTGACTTTATAAATGTACACGAGACAATTCAGCTAAATATCGATGGTTTAATTACATTTCCAGCGGAAGCTCTTATACCGGATCGGTCCGATAAGCACCGGGTTGAGCTATCCCTGTTCTTCAATGATGACGATTGCGATATTGCCGAGGCTTTTTATGTTGCCCTTACGTCTTATCATAATAAGAAAAATCTTTTAAGCGCGCAATTCTCAGACGCGTACACATTAGCTACAGATATTAGAAATAATGAGTTTACCTTAATTGGCTCGCCCAAATTAATCAGTGAATATCTAAACTATATGGCATCAAATACATTTGGACCACACTTTCTAGAAATACTAAACACTAGATACCCAGAAATTAGCGAAGAGTACCTTTACAAACCGTCATAAAGCCAAAAAAACCAACAGCAACACCCACAAGCATTAAAAAGACAAGAGTAATGTTAAAATTTGATTATAGCACCGCAGATAAAGTCGTTAGAGATATTCTGGACACACCAACAATTGGCCCCATACTCATGCAAACTTCTGAGCAGAAAGTCCTGCGACTAAACCAAAAGAATGACAATGATTCATCTCTATATGCTGCGAGCTGCATGCTTGGATTACAAGTACATCCAAATCAGATAAAACTCCCCGAGCAATTAAATAACAAGGTTCAAGCCTATATAAACATACCGTCAGGCGCATTAGATGAAGATAAAAGTCATCAAAACACACTAAGCTTGCATCTCTTTTTTGTTTCAGACGCCCCACAAATAAAAGAATCAGTTTGCATGGCTTTGGCTTGCCACCATAAGGCTGGACGGCTTCTTACAGAAGAGTTCCACAAAGTTGATAACGGTTTTGATAAAATTGACAAGAACAATGTGATCATCACAGGATCACCTCAAAAAATACTAGGCTATCTTAACTTTATAAAGAGTAACGCTTTTACACAAGCCGTGGAACGCGAACTTGAGCCCCTGACAACACCATCAGATGCACCGCCGCCAAATAGCCCAGCTAGCTTTTAAAACTTGTTGTTTTTCGGGAAGCCATTAGGCGGCATACGCCCCGTTGAAGCGCGCTTGCCCAGCCATGCCATCAAATCATCGACAACGGTAGTGCCCGATCCATAACGGAATTCAAGCCCCTTCTCGCGCGTCATACCTTTAACGTCAGACAGCTTGCCATCTTTATATTTTTGCAAGATCACACCTTTACCGCGGCTCATTTCAGGTAGCTCCGCACGATCAAAGATCAAAAGCTTACGGTTTGTGCCAATAATGGCGATGTGATCATCCTCATCAGCCAGCGGCAAGCAAATCTTTGCCGTTACATTGCCTGACACATTCAAAACCTGCTTACCGTTTTTGGTTTGCGCAAGTAAGTCATCTGAGTTTGCAATGAAGCCGCGCCCATCAGTTGAGGCCACCAGCATTTTTTGGCCTTCCTCATAGACCTGAAGCGATATCAGATCGACGCCCTGCGGTAAGTCAATCATCAGACTCAAAGGCTCACCAAAGCCGCGCCCTGATGGCAATTTATCGCCGCCAAGCGTATAAAAACGCCCGTTACTGGCAAAGAGTAGGATTTTATCCGTTGTTTGCGCCTCAAGGATAACGCCTTGTTTGTCGCCATCCTTATAAGAGAACCCTTTCGGGTCATGGCCATGGCCCTTCATGGCCTTGATCCACCCCTTGGCCGAGCAAATAATAGTAATAGGCTCTTTTTCAATCATGGCGGCGTCAAGGTCGATATCAATCGCGGCAGGCGCATCACCAATGACCGTACGACGTGCGCCAAGCGCAGTATCTTGGCCGAATTGCTTTTTCAAGGCGGCGATTTGTTTTTTAATGCGTGTCCACTGACGCGCTTCGGATCCGATAAGCTTTTCAAGCTGATCACGCTCTTCAGAGAGCTTATCATGCTCCCCGCGGATTTCCATTTCTTCCAGCTTATGAAGGCGGCGCAAGCGCAAGTTCAAAACAGCCTCAGCCTGCGTTTCCGTTAGGTTAAATGTCGCCATCAACTTTTCTTTAGGCTCATCTTCGAAACGGATAATGCGGATCACTTCGTCAATGTTCATATAGACGATCAAATAACCATCCAAAATTTCAAGACGGTGCAAGACCTTGCCCAAACGGTGGCGTGAACGGCGCACTAAGACTTCTTGTTGGTGGTTGAGCCAGCTTTGAAGCACCTCTTTCAGGTTCATGACACGCGGCACAAGGCCGTTATCAAGAACGTTCATGTTCAGACTAAAGCGGCCTTCAAGATCAGAATGACGGAATAAGGCCTCCATCAATAATTCAGGCTCCACATTACGGTTTTTCGGCGTTAGGACAATACGAATGTCTTCGGCGCTTTCGTCCATAACATCATCCAGCATTGGAATTTTCTTGGATGTAATCAGATCGGCGATTTTCTCGATCAGGCGTGATTTTTGTACCTGATACGGAATTTCCGTGACGATAATTTGATACTGCCCCTGCTTGAGCTCTTCTTTATGCCATTTCGCGCGCATGCGGAATGATCCGCGACCCGTTTTATAGGCGTTGATAATTGCATCGCGCCCCTCAACCAGCGTACCGCCTGTTGGGAAGTCAGGGCCTTTTACGATAGCGCAAAGATCCTCAATCGACGGGTCACGATCCAGCATGACCTCCATCGCCTCGCAAAGCTCTGCGACGTTATGCGGCGGAATATTCGTTGCCATACCCACGGCAATGCCGCTGGCACCGTTGGCGAGCAAATTCGGAAAACCACCGGGCAAAACGATTGGCTCGCTTTCCGAACCATCATAGGTCGGGCGAAAGTCAACAGCGTCTTCCTCGATACCGTCAAGCAGAAGTAACGCCACATCTGTCAGGCGTGCCTCAGTATAACGCATCGCGGCGGCATTATCGCCGTCAACGTTACCAAAGTTACCTTGCCCATCCACCAACGGATAGCGCTGCGCAAAGTCTTGTGCCATGCGCACCATCGCATCATAAACGGCCGTATCACCGTGCGGGTGGTATTTACCGATCACATCACCGACAACGCGGGCAGATTTCTTAGGTTGTTGCTGCGGGTTGAGTTTGAGCTGATACATTGCGTACATCAGGCGGCGATGTACAGGCTTCAGGCCGTCACGCACATCTGGCAAAGATCGGCTCATAATCGTGGACAGCGCGTAAGAAAGATAACGATCTGACAATAAATCAGAAAAACGTTGATCGATAATATTATGCTCAATCGGGTCGGTCGTTTGGCTCATGCGCGTTTAAGGTCCTTTGAATCAGCTATGTCAGCGGGTTTTATAGTCTTGGCAAATCTTTCGGCAAAACGCAAGCGTACGTCTGGAATTCCGCGAGAATGATGGGTAAAAGCCCAATGTTCGAAGAAAAATCCTGTTAATTGCAGCGCCTGATCAATGGCGATATCATCAATGTCACCGCCGCGCGGCGTTAAAAATGCAGGTAAGGATAACAGCTTTTCTTTATAGGGCGCGCCAGCACTGCGACTGACGGCGCGGCCTGTTTTGGGCGACACATAAATCAAATCATCATCCCCTGAACCAGCAGCACATTTAGACAGGTCTAAAGAAAAGCCAAGCTCACGCAAGAAAGCAATTTCCCACATGACATAGGCCGCGGCCCAGATGTCTTCGTTTTTCATTGCCTCGAACAGCGCAAGCGTACCATCAAACAGACCTTCATGGGCTTCGCGCTCGGGCATGGCGGCATCGCATAAGGCGCACACGGCCTGCAACGCCGAGAGGCGCAGCGGGTCATGGAGCAGATGCACGCCAGCATTAGCGCTAAGCTCTAGTGCATATGTCCCCATATTTTCCGCGACGCGGCTTTGCCATGCGACATCGACGCTATTGCCGATTTCAAGAACGCCGCGCATCTTTGTGCCCTGCGCGCCGCGCACATAGCCGACATAACGGCCGCGCGTGCGGGTCAGCAAGCTGACGATTGCGCCGCTTTCACCGTGTTTACGTGATGATAGAATGATGCCTTGGTCTTGCCATTGTTCCATTGTATGATTATGGTCATTCTGGCGAAACAAAGCGAGGGGTTTTCCTATGTTTTCAAGTGGTTCTCAACAGAAAAAAGTCGGCGTTATCGGCGTTGGCGCCATAGGCGGAGCGGTCTGCAAGGCCCTGCAAGGGGGCATTGATGGGTTCACCCTGCACGGGGTCAGCGACCCTGCGCTAAAGCAAGATTTCAACGTGCCCAACCTGACGCAAGATGATCTGATCGCGCAATGTGACCTGATTGTCGAGGCTCTGCCCCCATCCGCCGCGCAAGACTTAGCGCGCAAATGTTTGGCCGCACGCCGCGACATGATCATGATTAGTGCATGCGCCCTTTTAACCGCGCCTGATATCCTGGATCAAGCCCGTGTCAGCGAGAGCCGCATCATCGTGCCAAGCGGCGCACTTACTGGCATTGATGGTGTGTCATCCATGAAAAATCTTGGGATCATCAGCGCATCAATCGCTTCCACCAAAAAGCCACTGGCTTATGCGGGCGCGCCTTATATTACTGATAACAATATTGACCTAGACAACATCACCGAAAAAACACAAATCTTTGCAGGCAATGCGCTAGAAGCGGCAAAAGGTTTCCCTGCGAACCTGAATGTTGCGGCTACGCTTTCGCTTGCGGGTATTGGCGCCGAGAACACAGGCGTGGAAATTTGGGCAGATCCTGACATTGCGGGCAACTGTCACGAGATTACCGTCAAAGGCGAATTTAGCACCATGACTGCGCGCGTTGAAAACACGCCTGATCCTCAGAACCCTAAAAGCTCTATGCTGGCGGCGCAAAGTATTATTGCCACTTTGCGCAATGCAAGCGCGTCGCTTGTGGTTTTATAAAACGAGATCTGGACTGAATTATGCCCCTTCCCCTGCATCCCTTTTATATGATCCGCCACGGTGAAACCGTTGCCAACAAAGAAGATTGGTTTTCGGGCAGTATCGACACGCAGCTTACTGACACAGGGATTGCGCAAGCCCACAGCGCGCAGCGCATTATATCATCCCTTACAGATAAACCCGATGTCATTATTCACAGCGCCCTATCACGCGCCCGCGATACGGCGCGCATCATCAATGCGCCCTTAGACCTGCCCATGATCGAGGATAAAGATTACGGTGAGATGTTTGTCGGCGACTGGCAAGGACAGCCCCGCAGTACCTCTATCGACAAGTGGAAAGCGTATATCGACCCGCCTAATGGTGAGCGTTTTGATGACTTTTTTGACCGTATCAAGCAGGTCAAGACAAAGCATTTGAACGCAGGTCATCGCATGCCACTGATTGTATGTCATGGCGGCGTTTTTCGTGCTTTTGCAATTCTTTATGGGATTCACACAAAGCGAGTTCTTAACTGCACTTTATACCGTTTTGAACCGAAACCACAGCAGGTCAAATTCCCGTGGCAAGTGACCTATTTTGACGCCAATGGCGATGAACATATCGCCGAAGATTTTCAAATTTAATGTCTTTTAAATTTGAGCTAACTTTTTTCTCATTAACCTTCATAAAATAAAATTATTCACCTGCATTTTTGATCGCATTGTGGATCGTGAATGCTTGATGGGTCTCTGCGACGTCATGAACCCGGAAGAATTGCACCCCATGATCCAGCCCCCATAAGACACTGGCGAGCGATCCGGGTAATCGCTTATCCACAGGAGTATCCCCAGTAATACGTGAAATAAAACTCTTACGCGAAGTCCCTAAGAGCAACGGCACATCAAAATGCAAAAACTCCTTTATATTTCTGATAATTAGAAGATTATGCTCATCATTTTTACCGAAACCGATACCTGGGTCAAAAACAAGCAATTCCTTTTCGATACGCTTGCGTCCAAAAATCTCAAGACGCCCTTCAAAAAAGGCCATAACATCATCCATCACATTGTTATAATTCACTTTTTCCTGCATGCTTTTGGGCTGACCTTGCATGTGCATTACGATGACTGGCACTTGATGTTCGGCGATAATGTCCACGCTTCTGGGGTCATGTGTTAAACCACTAATATCATTGATAATACCTGCTCCGGCCTGTAATGCAGCTTCCATAGTCTGTGGATAACGCGTATCAACAGAAATATGTGTGACCTTATCGCGCAGACCTTCGATTACGGGCACGATTCGCCTGATTTCTTCCTCGGGTGACACGGGGTTGCTCCCTGGTCGGGTCGATTCCCCGCCAATATCAAGGCTATGTGCGCCTTGCTCAATCAGGCTCAGGCCATGTTCAATAGCTGCGTCAGGGGAAAAATACTGACCTCCGTCAGAAAAACTGTCAGGTGTAACATTGACGATCCCCATGATATGGGGCGTGTCGTTAAAAAATGAATGTTTCATGCTCTATTATCGGGTTAAGCAGCGATATTTTGCTGCGTCAGTGAGGAAATAAGCTCAGATACAAGCTTACCTGACACAGGATGCACCCAATCGGGCGTAATTTCAAGCAAAGGATCAAGGACAAAGCGTCTTTGGTGCATTCTAGGGTGCGGCAATGTCACATGTTCGTGCGACGTTACCTCATCATGGTAAGCAATGAGATCAAGGTCAATGCCGCGGGCCTCGTTCGCGTGATGGCGAATGCGCCCTAATGCGGCCTCAACGTCCATAAGAGCGCTCATAAGGGCATCTGGGGTGAGATCTGTGTGAACACGCATGACGGCATTCATATAATTGGGCTGATCCGACACAGGAACAGGCGCTGTTTCATAAAGAGACGATGCGCGATCGACATGAATACCAGACTTCGCCAGAATTTCAGGCAATGCATGATATGTTTCGGATGGAGAGCCTAAATGTGAAGGAAGATTTGCTCCATAGGCAATTATGATCATTCTTTCATGCCTTTATGCGCTTAGAACCTGATTACCAGCTGCGAATTTCGCCCGTATCAACGTGGACGAAGTGGCTTTTCGGGTAGTAACCAACGCCACCAGCGCGCAAACCGCGTGCAACCTGGCTCAGTTTCTTTGTATTGTAACCTGGCATGCGAATATCGATCGCCTGACCGTACATATGATAAGAATTACGTGCCACACCTTCACTCACACGGTAGAGCATCGCATTTGTTTTTGGCGTTCTGTACCCAGAAAGGATTTCTAGCGGCGTATCTTTGCCTGTGCCCTGCTGAACCATGCTGAGAACGTCAATCACGCGTGGGTCCATTGGGAAGGCCTCGCCAGTGCGGAAGTCACGCAGCATATAATTCAAGCGTTCAAAGACGTCTGGAAGATATTGATCGCCAACACGGTAAACGCCAGAGAAGCTCTCGCCCGTATGGGCCTGACGGAAGGAGACCTGCCACATTTTTGGCGAAGCCGCCTGCGCAGTTTTTCCAGCCAAAAGCGGCGTCACCATCGAAACCAGTCCCGCCGTGCCCATTTGCAGGACATCACGGCGCGTTACTTTCAAATCTTTCTTTTCTGCCAAATCTGTTGGTTTTTGAATAGATTTCAATGCATCCAAGATCATGAAAGGCTCCGGTAGTTGTTTTATGGTTATAACATTATATTACACACGGACGCAGGGGCGCGTCAATTGCCAATCCGCTTTTACAAATCAACGAAGGTTTTCTTTTCAACCTTTGCGCCCGGATGCGTTACTGCGCCGTCTCTTGCGGGACCAACAAGCTGTGCATATTTATGCAGCGCACCTGATGTGTAATTGTTTTCGCGAGGTGACCATTCCTCTTTGCGGCGGCGCTCAAGCTCTTCATCGCTCAGCTTCACATCAAGCGTGCCGTTTTCGGCGTCGATGCGCACAATATCACCATCTTTGATCAAGCCAATTGGCCCGCCGACAGCAGCCTCTGGCCCAACGTGACCAATACAAAAACCGCGCGTACCGCCTGAAAAACGACCATCTGTAATCAAAGCAACCTTATCGCCAGCACCCTGCCCGTACAAAGCCGCCGTCGTTGAGAGCATTTCACGCATACCTGGGCCGCCTTTTGCGCCTTCGTAACGGATCACAAGAACATCGCCGTCTTCGTACTCACGTTTTTGCACTGCATCGAAACATGCCTCTTCACCGTCAAATACGCGCGCAGGCCCTTCAAAGACCAAGTTTTGTAAGCCTGCTATTTTCACAATAGCGCCTTCAGGTGCCAAGTTCCCCTTCAGGCCAACAACGCCACCTGTTGGACGAATTGGCGCCTTAACAGGGAATACGACATCTTGATCTTCTGGCAATTTCACGCCTTCTAGGTTCTCGGCAATTGTTTTGCCAGTCACTGTGATACAATCGCCGTGAATATACCCATTATCCAACAGCTCTTTTAAGACAATGCCAACGCCGCCAACATCGAACAGGTCTTTGGCAACGTATTTACCGCCTGGGCGCAAATTTGCGATATAAGGCGTTTTCTTGAAGATTTCAGCGACATCAAAAAGATTAAAGTCAATGCCGACCTCGTGCGCGATTGCAGGTAAGTGAAGCGCCGCATTTGTCGAACCACCTGTCGCGGCAACAACCGCAGCCGCATTTTCCAATGATTTCAGCGTAATAATATCGCGTGGATATGGGCCGCCATTTTTAATAAGCTCCATCACGGCCTTACCAGAGGCTTCGGCGTATTCATCACGACTTTCATATGGTGCAGGCGCGCCCGCAGAATTTGGCAAGGCAAGCCCCATTGCTTCGGACACGCAGGCCATTGTATTGGCGGTAAACTGACCACCACATGCGCCAGCCGATGGACATGCCACGCATTCAAGCTCTTTGAGGTCTTTATCAGACATCTCGCCTGTGGCGTGCTTGCCCACTGCCTCGAAGACGTTGACAACATCAACATCTTTACCGCGGAATTTACCTGGCAAAATCGTGCCGCCATACATAAAGACAGACGGCACATTCAAACGTGCCATAACCATCATCATGCCTGGCAATGATTTATCACAGCCCGCCAAGCCCACAAGCGCATCATAGCAGTGACCACGCATTGTAAGTTCAACCGAATCGGCAATCACCTCGCGCGAAACCAATGACGAGCGCATACCCTCATGTCCCATGGCGATACCATCTGTTACGGTAATTGTTGTGAATTCGCGCGGCGTCCCTGCAGAAGCGCTAACGCCTTTTTTCACGGCCTGTGCCTGACGCGACAAAGAAATATTACATGGCGCAGCCTCGTTCCAGCATGTTGCAACACCAACTAGGGGCTGGTGGATTTCTTCTTCGGTCATGCCCATGGCATAATAATATGATCTGTGCGGCGCGCTTTTTGCTCCCTCGGTCACGTAACGGCTGACGAGTTTACTTTTATCCCATCCATTGGGGTGAGCGCGCTTTTTATCAAACATATTTCTAATCCTTTAGGACAATTTCGTTAAACTTCTTACGCATGTCAGCCGCATTGGCGACATACGGAATAGTGATATAACGATTTCCAGTGCCCATGACAACCAAATTTGCATAGCCCATCAGATAGCCCGGCAGCATTTGTTCGGTTTCCATACTTTCAATTTTATCGAAACGCATATCCACCATATCCATTTGTAAGACGCCATATCGTGCAAGAATGCGCTTATCTGTTAGAACCATAATAAAAAACTTCTGACGCCAGAAGGCATAAAGCCCCATTAGTGCCGCGGCGCTCCCCAAAACGATCATCAGCTGAGGCGCGATAAAGACACCTGCCAACAGCGTAAGAAGTGCCACAGCAATGGTCGACCAGTAAATTCCCTTATGAATGTGTGTAACGCCCAGTATACTTTCACCATCGACAAGACGATCTTGGATAAGCGCGCGCGTGCGAGGATCTAATGCATTTAAATCATCATTATAAGGCATGAGGGTCACTTTATAAGGCATGAGGGTCACTTTCTTTTTTTACTGGCAAAAATTCACGCGCTTCTTGGATGGCTTGCCTAAACTTAATAGGCTCACGAATTGGTGGCAGGACAACCTCACCAACGCCCATACCGCGCACGGCAAGTTGCCCATAATCAAACATCCGCCCCCAAAGCGATTGCAACACAACAACGCCCTCAATACGGTCAACTGCGATCTCGCCAACATGACGCGACATCAAGCCTTGCTTATAGATGATGCGTAAATTCGTAATCGCCATTTCGGTCGTCGCCTTTTCCGTCATCATGCGTGCAAAACTATACAGCCCCATCACAAACATTATAAAGGCAAAGATCTTCAGCGCAGGCGGCAGGTATTTTATTGCCTCAACAAAGCTCACACTCGCAGGAATTTTCCCCATTTTATAATAGGCAAACACGCCGCCAACCACGACCATTACAGCCATAATAACGCCAAAAAATATATTAATAACGGCCTTTACGTCGTGCATCCAATGAAATTGACCTAAGTGAATAATTTCCTCACTTGGCCCAAGGGACTGTTGAATATACAGCATATTTTTTATGTTCCTTTATTTATCGCCCAGACAGATGCCAAGCGCTCTTGCGGTATGAACGCGCGTTCCGTTCAAATCAACAGTACGGCACACTTTCACAGCATCCTCTATAGCAACATCAGTGACGCCGCGATTCTGCCATCCAACCATACGATTGTAGCGCCCTTTGGCAATTAAATCTACTGCATGAACCCCCAGATTTTGCGCCAGTAAACGGTCATTATGATTAGGTGAGCCGCCGCGCTGCACATGCCCAAGAACGGTTGCGCGCGTTTCAAAGCCAGTTGCCTCGGCAATCATGGGCGCAAGATATTCTGCAATGCCGCCATAGCGTTTCTCGCCGCCATGATAAACGACCTCGCGCTTTTCACCATCAAGGGCGGTTACGGCCTCGGACACGACAACAAGGGCAAAGTTACGCCCAGCTTCTTTGATGCCCTTAATTTTCTCTGCGATGGCATCAATAGAATAAGGAATTTCGGGGATCAAAATCACATCTGCACCGCCAGCTATTCCCGCAGAAAGCGCGATATGCCCCGCATCGCGTCCCATAACTTCAAGGATCATGACACGGTCATGCGACGCGGCCGTGGGTTGCAAGCGATCAAGCGCTTCAGTGGCAACCTCAACAGCCGTATCAAAGCCAACCGCCAAATCTGTTAGTCCCACATCATTATCAATCGTTTTTGGCACACCAATAAATTTAATGCCGCCTTGCGAAGTCAAACGCGAGAGAATATCAAAACTGCCGTCACCACCAATACCGATCAGTGCCTCAACATCCAATGATTTGAGCGCATCACAAATCTCCATCGAGCGGTCTTTATATGTGCCATCAGGCATTGGATAGTGAAACGGGTCGCGACTATTGGTCGTGCCAAGCACCGTGCCACCACGGCGCATTGTGAACCCGTCAAAATCTTCACGCTTCAGCTCTCTAACCGCGTAAGGCTCTTCCAGCAAGCCTGCCGTGCCGTTTTGTATCCCCAAAACAGTCCAGCCTAATGAGGTCGCATGGAACACCACGGCGCGCATCACGGCATTCAATCCGGCGCAATCACCTCCACTGGTTAAAACGGCAATAGTTTTTTTCATAGTTAATCTCTTTCTTAGCTTTTTTTTCTATGTTAGAATATATCTTTAAATAACCTACGGCTAGAATAAGTTTACCACATGGAAGACCAAGAAGAACTCCGCTTAAAATTGCTGGAATACAAGACCGAGCACGAAGCTTTGGACGAAATGCTAGAGCGCATCCACAAAAGCGACCAGCCTGTTAACTTGCTTCAGATCCAGCAGCTTAAAAAGCGTAAACTGTGGTTTAAAGACATGATTCAAAAGATCGAGAGTGATCTTATTGACGATATTATAGCTTAGCTTCTTGTAAAATTGTAGCCCTATCATATTGCATCCACGGCAAAGCGGGATTATAAAACCCGTATGACACATTCAGATCAAAATCCATTAGTTGGTATTATCATGGGATCCCAGAGCGATTGGGACACTATGAAAGAAGCACACGACATGTTACACACACTTGGCGTTCCGCACGAAGTGCGCATCGTCAGCGCGCACCGCACGCCAGAACGTCTGTTCGAATACGCCAAAGGCGCAAAGGATAACGGCCTTAAAGTTATCATCGCAGGCGCAGGCGGCGCAGCGCACCTACCGGGCATGGCGGCCAGCATGACCCCCCTGCCCGTATTAGGCGTTCCCGTTGAAAGCAAAGCGTTAAAAGGCATGGATAGCCTCCTTTCTATTGCACAAATGCCAGGCGGCGTTCCTGTTGGTACACTTGCCATTGGCAAGGCGGGCGCAAAAAATGCTGGCATCATGGCGGCTTCGATTATCGCGCTTCAAGATGAAGACGTTGCAGATAAGCTGGATCAATTCCGCGAGAAACAAACACAAAGCGTCGCGATGGAGCCCCATGACACCTAAGAAAACAATTGGCATTGTCGGCGGAGGTCAGCTTGGGCGCATGAGCGCACTTGCCGCAGCGCGCCTTGGTTTAAACTGTGTCATCTATACTCCCGAAAGCGGTTCACCGGCCTCGCAAGTTTGCGACCAAACGGTGGTCGCACCTTATGATGACGCCGTGTCATTGAAACGTTTTGCCTCTATGGTGGATGTCATCACATATGAATTTGAAAACATTCCTGTTGAGACAATCGAGATTTTAAAGCAAGAAAAACCTGTCTACCCAGATTCCAATCTTTTAGATATTTCACAAGACCGCATCAGTGAAAAAAGCTTTCTGAACGATATCGGCATCCCCACTGCACGCTGGGTTAAAGTAGAGGATGAAGAAAAACTTCATGCAACACTTGAAGAATGGGAATCTGAGGCTTGCATTATCAAGACTTGCCGTTTCGGATATGACGGGAAGGGCCAGATTAAATACAATAAATCACAAAAACTCTCCGTAGCGATAGAAAACCTTCATGGCGACCTTATTGCCGAGGAAATTGTTGATTTTTCGGATGAGCTTTCTGTTATTACCGCGCGTGACTACGGCAAAAACATCGTTTCATATGGCCCTATGCTTAATATTCACAAAAATCATATTTTGCACAAAACCATCACACCTGCGCCCTTCGCACAAGATATTGCCGATCAAGCCATCGAAATGGCGGAAAAACTTGCGGAAAAGCTCGACTTGACCGGCCTTTTGACGCTTGAGCTATTTTTAACGCGCGATGGACGGCTGCTCGCCAACGAGATTGCGCCGCGCACACACAATTCGGGCCACTGGAGCATTGATGCATGCGCAGTCAGCCAATTTGAAAACCATATCCGCGCGGTGGCGGGCCAGCCCGTTGCGCCCCCTGCGCCCATTTGCCCATCAGAGATGCTGAACCTGATTGGTGATGATATTAACACCATTGACCGCTATCTTACGCAATCAGGTGCATGCGTGCATCTTTACGGCAAGGATAGCGCCAAACCCGGCCGAAAAATGGGCCATATTACTTTTTTAAACCCAACGAATGAGGACTAAATTATAATGAGCACTCGCACAGAAACTGATTCAATCGGCGCGATTGAAGTCGAAAACGATAAATATTGGGGCGCGCAGTCACAGCGCTCTTTGAAAAACTTTGATATTGGCTGGGAAAAGATGCCTGCACCGCTTGTTCGTGCGCTCGGCATTCAGAAAAAAGCGGCGGCAATGACTAATCAAGATTTAGGATCATTAGACGCAAAGCTTGCAGAGGCCATGATCCAAGCCGCAGATGAGGTTATTGACGGCACACTTGCGGCGCACTTCCCGCTAGCCGTATGGCAAACAGGCTCAGGCACGCAGTCAAACATGAACGCGAACGAAGTTATCTCGAACCGTGCCATTGAAATTCTGGGCGGCGAGATTGGCTCCAAGTCACCTGTGCACCCGAACGACCATGTCAATATGGGTCAAAGTTCAAACGACACATTCCCAACAGCCATGCATATCGCCGCGGTTGAGCAAATTCACCATGATTTGATCCCTGCCCTTGAGATGCTGCACAAGGCCTTGGACGAGAAAGCACAGGCTTATGCGAAGATTGTTAAAATCGGCCGCACACACTTGCAAGATGCGACGCCTTTGACGCTTGGCCAAGAATTTTCTGGTTACGCCAAGCAAATCGAATACGGCATTGCACGCGTTAAAGATACGTTGCCGCGCCTTTATCAGCTTGCCCAAGGCGGCACAGCCGTTGGCACAGGCATCAATTCTCAAGCTGGCTTTGCAGAGAAATTTGCAGCAAATGTCGCAAGCATCACTGACTTGCCGTTCGTCACCGCAGAAAACAAATTCGAAGCCCTCGCCGCGCATGATGCGTTGGTTGAACACTCTGGGGCACTGAACGTTTTGGCGACAAGCCTGATGAAAATAGCCAATGACATTCGCTTGCTTGGCTCTGGCCCGCGTTCGGGTATTGGCGAGATCATCTTGCCCGCGAACGAGCCTGGCTCTTCTATTATGCCAGGTAAGGTGAACCCAACGCAGTGTGAAGCCCTGACAATGGTCTGCGCGCAAGTGATGGGCAATCACATGGCTGTGACTGTGGCAGGATCGAATGGTCATTTTGAGCTTAACGTCTTTAAGCCTGTGATGATTTACAACGTGCTGCAATCTATCCGCCTGATCGCTGATAGCTGCGTAAGCTTTACAAACAACTGCGTTGTTGGCATCGAAGCCAACGAAGCCAACATCACTGCAAAAATGCAGCAATCTTTGATGCTGGTTACAGCGCTGAACCCACATATTGGTTACGATAACGCGGCAAAAATCGCGAAAAAAGCCTATAATGACGGCACAACCCTCAAAGAAGCGGCTATTGAGCTTGAATTGCTCACATCAGAGCAATTTGATGCATGGGTAGATCCGCTCAGCATGATCAAACCGCGCGACTAAGCGGTATCATGAAGAAGCGTTCGGTAAAAATTCTGGGGCATGCAACCAGCATAACCTTGGAAGATGAATTTTGGCAGCAGCTGAAGCTCATCGCCGAACGTGACGGGCGCTCGTTAAACGCGCTTATAGCCAAAATAGACGAAGCGCGCACATCAGAAAATCTTTCGAGTGCGCTTCGCATTTTCATTTTAAATGATTGCCTTAACAGGATACAGCCTTAGCCCCACGATTATTCGCCTACATCCTTCATTGCCTTGATAGCCTCGATAAAGGCATCAATATGTGGCTGCGCCTTTTCGATAAAGACATCACGGTGATCAACCGGCAAATCATAACGCACCTTTTTAAATAAGCTCTCAACTGCGCTTAGCAAGACAAAGGCGTCCGTTTGGTCTTCAATAAGCGCCTTATTTCCCGCCTGCACACGCCGAGAAAGCATAGAAACAATGGCCTTAATGGTTGGGTCACTGCCCTCAAGTTTGTTTTTAAAAGAACTGCGATCAATCACAATCAACATGCCTGGCATCGTACCGATAACCGAAGCCGAGCGACGCTCATCAAAGACAAGCGCCGTTTCACCAATGAAATCACCTGCACCAACACGCGCAATTTCAACATCGCTGCCACCAAAATTACGGACAATTTTCAGTGCGCCTGATTGCACAAGATAGGCGCAATCACCTACATCACCCTCTTGGATAACGCATTCGCCCTGTTTAAATTTACGGGTTTTATATTTCGACTGTAAACCGGCCATGCACCAATTATATCATGTACTGACCGCCGTTGGCAGAAATTGTCGCACCTGTGATAAATGCGGCCTTTTCAGATGCCAAAAACGCAACGATTGCAGCAATCTCCGATGGCGCGCCCATGCGTCCCTGCGGGATTTGTTTGACAATACTATCTAAAACAGCCGCATCCATAGATGCCGTCATATCTGTTTTGATATAGCCAGGGCAAATTGCGTTGACTGTAATGCCTTTGCGCGCAGATTCCAAAGCCAATGACTTGGTAAAGCCTAACATCCCTGCCTTTGCCGCGGCATAGTTTGTTTGGCCTAACTGCCCTTTTTGCCCGTTGATTGAGCTAATATTGATAATACGTCCAAAACCTGCGTCACGCATTGCGGTCATCACCGCGCGGCACATGTTAAAACATGATGACAGGTTCGTGGTGATCACATCGCTCCACTGATCGGCGCCCATTTTATGCAGCATGCCATCACGCGTGATGCCTGCGTTGTTTACAAGAACAGCTGGCGCGCCGAATTTTTTAATCGCTTTTTCAACTGTTGCGATGCAAGCATCCAGATCTGTCACATCAACTTTATAAGCGGCGTGGCCCGTTTCATCCTTAAACGCCTTTGCCGCGGCATCATTACCTGCATACAGCGCAGCAACCTGATATCCTTCGGCGATAAGTGCCTTTGAAATATCAAGACCAATACCGCGCGTTCCGCCAGTTACAATTGCAAGTTTCTTCTCTGTCATTTTATTCCTCGTGTTTGGTTAATCTATTTGAAATCGTGAATGTCGTTTATTGATGCTAAGCAGCCTCAACGCACATTGCGATGCCCATACCGCCGCCGATACAAAGCGTCGCAAGGCCTTTTTTACCGCCGCGCGCCTGCATTGCGTGCAGCAAAGTCACCAAAATGCGTGCACCTGATGCGCCGATCGGATGCCCCAAAGCAATCGCGCCGCCGTTTACGTTCACCTTATCTGCAGGCAAGTTTAATTCCTTGGCAACCGCGCAAGCCTGCGCCGCAAAGGCTTCGTTTGATTCAATGAAATCCAAATCATCCACTGACCAACCAGCCTTTTCCAATGCCGCCTGAGATGACGGAATGGGCCCCGTGCCCATCAATGACGGATCAACGCCTTTTGTTGCCCAAGATGCAATTTTCGCCAGTGGCTTTAGGCCGCGTTTTTCGGCTTCAGATGCGCTCATCAACATTAGTGCTGCAGCGCCATCATTAATGCCCGATGCATTTGCCGCGGTTACGGTGCCGTCTTTTTTGAAGGCCGTGCGCAAACCTGATAGCCCTTCGGCAGTCACGCCCGCACGCGGAAATTCGTCTTTATTGACAATGGTTTCGCCTTTGCGCGTTTTAATTGTTACAGGCGTAATTTCTGCATCAAAAGCGCCAGAGCCCATTGCGGCCTCAGCCTTTTGTTGAGAGTTTGCTGCGAAGTTATCTTGATCCTCGCGCGAGATATCATATTCAGCCGCCACATTTTCAGCCGTAATGCCCATGTGGTAATCATTAAACGCATCCCAAAGACCGTCTTTAATCATCGTGTCTACGGCCTTTACATCACCAAATTTGACGCCTGTGCGCATAGGCAAAGTATGCGGCGCAAGGCTCATATTTTCTTGACCGCCTGCGATGACGATATCGGCATCACCACATAAAATCGATTGCGCGGCAAAGGCAACAGCGCGCAGGCCGGACCCACAAACTTGATTGATGGTTAGGGCAGTGCTGACCTTAGACAAGCCCGCCGCAATAGCCGCTTGACGCGCAGGGTTCTGCCCTGTTGATGCGGTTAAAACCTGCCCCAAAATGACATCGTTCACATCCGCAGCATCAACGCCCGTTTTTTCCAGCAAAGATTGAATAACCGTTGCGCCCAATTCATGCGCAGGTACAGTTGAAAGACCGCCCCCTAAATTGCCGATAGCCGTTCTTTGTGCGGCGACGATTACTACTGTTTCGGGTGATGTCATGGGTGGTTTCTCCTGCAAAATGATCGTGACAAATTATTTATTTTGCAAAAGGTTATCATGGATTTTTATTATTGCAATAGGCAATAAATTCCACCATGGGTTGCCAGGCTGTTTTTATTGCATGACGCCCTGCAATCATGCCGACATGACCGCATTGCGGTGATACCTCGCGCACATTTTTTAAGGATGCGGTTAAGGCATGCGCACTGGCATACTCCACAAGGCGGTCTTGCTTGGACGCGACAACAAGGCACGGCACATCAATATGCGCAGGTTGTATTACTTTACCGCCAACATGCCATTTATTTTGCGCGGTTTCATTATCAAAGAACCATCGCTGAATGCAGGTTTGTGCAATCTCATAAGGCAAATCCACACCATCGTTGAGCCAATCTTCAATAGCGATAAAGATATCATGGTCTGGCGTGCCCTCTTCCATGTCTGCGAATTTGATAAATTTATTACGCGTTAATAAAGGATCCAAACTGGCGAACACTGTTTGCAGCCAATCTTGATCTAAGACGCGCTTGCTTTCTAAGGCTTGCATCGCAGACGGATACCAGAAAGCCACACGTTTTTGTAGCGCGCCGCCGCCCGCATGAAAGTCCCACGGCGCAGCCAAGAAAGTTGCTGATGCAAGTTTATCACCTGCAAGCGCCGCAACCGCCGCCAAAATTGTTCCGCCCATACAGTACCCCATGGCGTGCGGCTTTTGGCTATACATATCCGCAACAAAACCCAATATCGAAACGATACGATCTTGTATCAAGCTCTCAAAGTTGGCCTGCCTCGGGTCTTGTGCGCTTTGCCCCCAGTCAATTAAAAGCGGCGCTAACCCTTGACTGGCAAAGTATTGCATCATTGACCGCCCCTCGATCAAATTCAAAATATTCGCCTTATTCACCAGTGATGGCAAAAATACGACTGGCGTTGCAACGGCTTGATCAGGCAACGTCATCAGGCGCACTTCGCCTTCCTGCCAGATCGTTTTTAAGGGCGGCGCGCTGACCTGTGCAGGAGAACATTGATAGCGCTGTATCCCGCGCAGCATCTTGGCAAAGTTTTCTTGATAGCTGATATCGCCTGCAGCGCCAGTTTGGGCGCTATCGCGCGCCATTTCAGACGCTGCCATGCCGATATGAACGGATAAGGGATGTGGGCCTTTACGCATATATTATCCAATAGCACAAGGATCCCCTGCAAGAAACTGTTTTTACACTATGACAAGCCTATGATTTTTTTTAACTTTATTTTTGAAATTCATACGCTGCTAGTGTATGTTGTCCTTGTGCAATACTGACACTCTATAGCAAGGATATACGCATTATGAGCAAGGCTAACAGCAAAAAAGATGGAGTAACTATCATTAAAAAGTATGCGAACCGTCGTCTTTATGACACAGGTCGCAGCAGCTACGTCACGCTTGATGACCTATCAGAAATGGTGCGTGATGGTTACGAATTCGCAGTCAAAGACGCAAAAACAGGCGAAGATATTACGCGCTCTGTCTTGGCTCAGATTATCCTTGACCAAGAATCTGTAAATGACGGCGAAGGCACAATGCTGCCAACAAGTTTCATGCGCCAGCTTATCGGCTTTTACGGCGGCAACATGGAAGAAGTTGTTCCTAATTATCTAGAAGCATCTATGGAGCTTTTCTCGAAGAACCAAGAGCGCATGCAAGAGCATATTAATCAATCAATTGCCGGCATGGGCTCTATCCCTGGCATGCAACCTGCACAGGCAATGCTTGAAGAAATTAACAAGCAAAACGTTGCCATGGTTGAGCGCACAATGAAAATCTTTTCATCGTTTACGCCGCCAACAAAAGATAAGTAAGCTTTATACGTCTTAAACATGACAAAACCGCCTGCGTGGCGGTTTTTTTGTGCCTGTTTTTAGAATAAACATTTGGGGCTCAGAAGAACGATGCGCCTTCAAGTGTGTGTATCATTTTATCGCGCTTATCCATGGCCGTATCAACATAGGCAGTCGCCGTTTCATGTGATACCGATGAAAATGTACCGTCTTTATTAAAGAACATCAGTGAAGCAGCCGCATTCATGCCGTTTTCATCAATGATGCACGCGATATCGTAACTGTCTATACGGACATCACCAACATCACGTGTATCAACAGAAATTGCCGCAAAATCACCCTGACAACGGTTTTCCGTTTCAATTAAATAATCCTTAACAAGATCATCAAATTCATTTTCTCCAACGGGACGCTGTTCGGCAGAGCTGTAGACTGAATCTTCATGCCACTGGAACACCAGCTTATCTTCACTAGAATTTGACTGCATCATATTAAACGTATCGGGCACGTACCCTTCTGATGCCTGAACAAGGCCATAGATTGGCACCGAAGGCTCGTAATAAACAGGTGGTTCAGACAGCACTTCTGCCGGAGCAACGGATTGCGGAAGAACCGCAGGCATATTACTTGCTGGCTTAATCGGCTCCCCTTGTTTTACAGCGACCTCAAAGACGGGCTTTTGCTCTTCTTGTATATCTGACTGCTTGACCGTGGCAATATCTAGCGGCGCATCTTGCGCAACCGAAGGTGCAGGCTGGGCAGAAATCCTGCCGCCCATCATTTCCCGCTCCATACGCTGCGCTTCTGAAAGATCACCATAATCATCTTCCATCAGCATCGCAGGAACAACTGGAATAGCGGCCGAACTTACAGGCACTGGGCTTGCCTCTTGCGTGGCTTGCTTCGCACCAATGCCAAGACGTCCACTAGCAACGTCCTTAATGGTATTGGTCATTTGCTCAAGGAAGGTCTTTAAGGCTTGATTTTGGCGCTGAAGCTCATGGTTCTCGTATGAAAGATCAGTTATGCGCTGCGTTACATCTGGCTCAGGCTCTGGCGCTTTAACGGCAGGCTTATCCTTCGCCCATGATTTCTCTGGCGGTACTGGCGCCGGGTCTTCTTTAATATTTTTCACCTCATCAGAGGCCACCACTGCTTCTTCCCCCTTCATTGGCAGAAGAGCACTTGGCGCCTGCGCGGCCATGCGCTGCTCTAGGCGCTGCGCTTCAGACAAAACAGATGATGTCTGAACAATCGGCGCCTGAGGCGCTTTATCAGACAGTGCCGCAATTTTTGCTTCTTTTTCAGCAATAATATCTTCGCTCAGGCGTGCCTGAGCGCTTAATGCGCGCACTTGCTGGCGTAATGCTTCGATTTCACTGTTTTTCTGCTCAAGCGCTATTGATTCATTTTGCTCTTGCGCGGCTACAGCCTGCCCGCCAATTTTGGCTTGCTGCGCGAGGGATTGCACCTGCATGCGCAGCTCAGCGATTTCCAAATCTTTTTCAGAGATTTTTGTTTCAAATTCGCTCAGCTTGCCCTCTTTTAATGTGGTTAGCTGCGAAGAAACGCTATCATATTCATCTTGGAGGATCTGCATATTCTCAGACAGCATACGCTTTTCTTCACTAATGCCTGTAAGCTGATTTTCGATCCCTTCTTTTTCACGCAGCATTTCTTTGTATTTTTCATTTTTGCTGAGCAATGTTTCGTGATCATCGATGATACGCTGCATCTGAGACATCAGACTGTTAAGTTCAGCCTCTCGCCCTTCTTTGAAGGCCATGTTCTCTTTTGCGTTTTGAAGCGCGCTTTCCTTGTCAGAGATTTTATTTTCCATTGCCGTAATTTCGGCTTCTAGAATGTCTTTCTCACGTAATAACAATTCTTGCGCTGATAATTGTTCGGCAAGCTCGTCAAGCTTGTCATTTTTTTCGTTTAAAACTGATTTTAACTGTTTAATTTGAGCATCTTTGTTTTGCAGTTCAAGTTCTGCGCGAGAGCGTGCCTCAAGGATAGACGCCGCATTTTCTTCCTGAGCATGCGCGATAGACGCGCCACTTAACGCGGTGCACATCATTAAACCCGCAACAAAAGCGGTTGGTATAATGCCTGCCTTGTTTTTGCCCTGTTTCATATGCTCTTTAATTCCCTAAATGCCTAGCTTCTGTTTGTTTCAATGACGAGTGTTTTCTTTCCAGACACCGAATCCACAAAAAGCGACCCATGAACGCCTGCGCTGCGCCCCCTATACTGCGACAATATTTCCTGCACAGCTTCTTCATAAGACCCGTTCACAGCAACATCGTTTTGCAGATCAACCAAGAACTGCGAGTTCCAAATAAGGTCAACGCCTGCATTACGTGACCATTGGCTCAAGATTTTATAAGCGCTTTGGCCTTTTTCTGCGGCCCAACGCGGCGTTGCTTCTTTTGGAAGAACAACATTCGTCATATCAACAAACTGTTCCGAAACCTCACCCAAGTTTTCCTCGGAGATAAATGTGCCATCACCAAGATCACGCATACCCGTGCCTGCATTAGCCGCTAGGCTTCCAGGAGTGGAATGCGGCAAATCCATTGCCACGACACCGATAGGCGCGCCTTGAGCCTGCGCTTGTGCAGGATCTGCCATGTCTTGAACCGCAACTGCTTCTTGCACAGGCATCACATAACCCTCTTCACGCTTTTGCTGCTTTGCGATGATTTGCTCTTGTTTCTGCGCAAGCATTTCAGTTTCTTCGTTGATTTTACGTGCAAGCTCGGACACGGCATTTCTTTGCGCTTCTGGGCGCGTTACCTCAGGCACTATCGCGCCTGCTTGGCGTTGCAGGCCACGTTTTAAGGCTTGCTCTTGCATCATCGCGGGGATGGTATCAGATGCCTGATCTAAACTTGCGACCTCTGCGGCGATATCACGCATATTGTCTTGTTTGACCTTTACAACGGCAGGTTTTGACTTCGGCGCATTAATCGCAGCAACTTCTTTCAGTTCACTTTCAACTTCTACAGGAGCAAATGTAGGCTCATCGCCCATTGATAAGATCGAACCTGTATCGGTATCAATGACGACATCTTCACTTGCCATTTCCATGAGTGTCATACCATCACGCGCGGCCTGCATTTTTTCGACATCTGGTTCGATAGCAGCAGGTGCTTTGGTCGCGACTTGCGGCGTAGTTACCGTCATAGCAGGCTGAACAGATGGCTCGCGCGTAGGTACCACACGCTGACGCGACACTGCAGCAACAGTTTCAGGCGCTGGCGACAATGCCTCAGGTTCTTTCGGAGCTTCTGCGACAGGAGGAGAAACTTTCTGCGCAGCCTCTTGCGCGACCTCAACTGGTTTCATTACCACTTTCTCAGGCGCTGGCTTTGCCACGGCAGCGTTTTGCTGATTAAGGGGGCGTAACGTTTGCTCTTGATACTGCGTTTCGCTTGGCTGCAAATGTTGCTTAATTTGCTTATGAAGCGGCGCGCGGCCACCTTTGGCAACATATTGCGGCGCAGGTGTATCTACAGGCTTGGCTTGAACAGGCTCGACTGCGACTGGATTTTGAGCTTTACTAGCCGTTCTTTTATTAGGCGACGCAGAAACAGGTCCCCATTGAGGCTGCTTGAAGCGCGTTGGCTCAATGCGCTCTAGGATGTCCTTTTGGCTTTCAGGAACGATGACATTTGTTTCGTAGGTTGTTTGCAATGTCGGCTGCGTATCTTCGCGCGATACGACTTTTCCGCGTTCGATATTTTCTTGTCCCCACTCTGTAATCGGAATGGTTTTGCGCGTTAAACGGCCATAGTGCTGCTTTTTCTTATCTTCTTCGAGGATCGACGCCTTTGCAGCAGGCGCAAATTCGGGATCTGGCTGAGGCTCTGGCATCGGCTTCATTGCGACTTTACCGCGTTGAAGCTGTTGCTTGACCGTTTCCGGGGGCTGCACATTATCTGCCACTGCTTGATTTGGCTGATAAGTACGCGCAGATGGCTTTAAAGGCTGCGGCGTAGAAGCTTTTTGTCCATTTTGGGTTGGCGCGACAATGCGATCTTGCGCGACGTAACGCGGCGCAGGCGCACTGGTTGCAGCAGACGGTGCAGGCGAAGGCGCAGCAGACAAACTGACGGGCTTATCACCAGCAAGGCGTTTGCGTTCAGCTTGACGCGCCAAAAGCTCCATAATCACGGCTTGGTCAGGTTGAAAAGCGCCATCTGGATCATTTGTGGCTTGCTGAGGGGCCGTTTCAGATGCGGATGGGTATGGGTTGATTGCCATATCTTGCGCATGCACAGAGGATGCCCCTGCCCCAATCAAAAGACAGGACAATGTCAAACAAGATAGTGAGGATTGTGTCAAAAACTTCACGAACAACTCCGCAATCAAACAGTTAAATCTTTGGTCAAATGAATGCGTACAGACAATACGCACCTTAAGACAATGTGCGATTAAAGGATAATTAGAGAATCATATCCTTGCAATGGGCTTGTCACGATGTTTACGCGGGTTATACAGAGTTTTTTTAATTTTTATTCAATTTCTCTGCAAGGGCGGCCTCGAGGAAACGGTCAATATCGCCGTCAAGAACGCCGCTTGTATCGCTGGTTTCAATGGCTGTACGTAGATCTTTTATCATCTGGTACGGGTGAAGTACATAGGATCGAATTTGATGCCCCCAGCCGATATCGGTTTTCTCACCATGTTCGCTTGCGGCGGCTTCTTCACGCTCGCGCATTTCTTGCTCATACAGCTTTGCCTTTAAAAGCGACAGCGCATGGGCTCTGTTTTGGTGTTGCGATCGCTCGCTTTGGCACGCCGCGACAATGCCCGTTGGGATGTGCGTCATGCGCACCGCGGAATCTGTGGTGTTTACGTGCTGCCCGCCTGCTCCGCTAGACCGATACGTATCGACGCGAATATCCTTATCTTCTATTTCGATTTCAATATTATCATCAATAACAGGAGATACAGATACAGACGCGAAACTTGTATGGCGCTTGGCGTTTGAATCAAATGGTGAAATGCGCACCAAACGGTGGACACCATTTTCAGTCTTTAACCAGCCATAAGCCTGATGCCCAGAAACTTTCAATGTCACAGACTTAATGCCCGCTTCATCACCGTCACTGCGCTCAAGCGCAGAAGTTTTGTAACCTTTTCTATCACACCAACGCATATACATGCGCAGCAACATATCCGCCCAATCTTGCGCCTCAGTGCCGCCGGCGCCTGCATTAATCTGCAGATACGCATCCGAGCTATCCGCTTCACCGGACAACAATGCCTCAATTTGTTGGCGCTGCGCCTTCTTATCTAAAGCAGTTAGTTCAGATATGATTTCATCTATGACGGATTCATCGCCTTCTTCTTCGGCGAGCGCGGCCATTTCAACACTATCGTCGAGCGTTTGGCGTATTTGCATAACGGCAGAAATTTGTTGATCAAGGATTGTGCGCTCTTTCATGATGCTCTGCGCTTTTTGCGGATCTTCCCAAAGCTCAGGATCTTCACTCAGCGCGTTTAATTCTTCTAGACGCAGCGTAGCGTTATCCCAGTCAAAGATTCCTCCTCAGCAATTCTAATGATTGCTCGATTGATTTTGAAAGTGCTTCGATTTCAGCGCGCATCCAGCGTCCCTTTACAAAAAATATTCCTTTGATCACGGTGCATTATGCAGTTTTCTTAGGGCAACTAAAGTAAAAAATAAAATTTTTCCGCAAGGCATTTATTTACCTGTGAATAGTCTGTATATTCTTGAAAACATACTTTACATTACCGTTTCAAAATTCTAAAACCTCACTATACATACATTTTTATAACAGAGTTTATTTTCGAAACTCCACCGAGTAGGGAAAAGGCAAGACCATGAAAACATTGGGCAAACTAGTTCTGACAACCAGCGTATTAGCCGTAAGCGCATGTTCAGGTATCGATAGCTATAGCGAAGTTGAAAAGCTCAATGCTGTTGAAGCGCGCGGAAGCACATTTACACGCGCCCTTGCTAATGAGTATCGCCTTTACTCGAACACACAGCTTCACGATTATTTTGACTATCCAGATGCTTTGCACTTCGCGCGCAAAGGTCTTGCCGCAGCGTCAGGCGAGAATGTTCTGCCCGAGCCTGTTACAGACTGGAACTTGGATGAGTTTCACTCAAAGCAACTTGCCGCAGCCCGCAGCCGCCTGATCATTGCTTATGATTACGGCGCGCGTGAAAGCTCTCCTGAGCTATCAGCGAAAGCACAGGCTCAGTTTGATTGCTGGATTGAAGTACAAGAAGAATACTGGACGGATCAAAGCGCAGATGAATGCCGCCTGGGTTTCCAATCATCTATGGACCAAATCGAAGCGCAGCTTGTTCCTGTAGAGCAACCTGAAGACGATAATGAAGCCGCATTTATAGAGCCTGCACCAGAGCCTGCGCCGATTGAAGAAGTAGCCTTTGAATCTGAAGTCTTTGATATCAATCCAGAAGAGCCAATGGCCGCCGAAAACGCGATGTACTTGATCTTCTTTAACTGGGATTCAGCAGAAATTGGTTCTGGAGCGCTAAGCATCGTTGACGCTGTCGTTGATGAAATCAACACGACTTTGCCTTCAAATGTCAGCATCATTGGTCACACTGATACATCAGGTTCTCAAGCCTACAACGAGCGCCTTGCTGTTAAGCGTGCAAAAGCTGCAAAAGACAAGCTTGTTGAGCGCGGCGTTAGCCCTGAGATGATCTTACTTGATGCTAAGGGTGAAACAGACTTGCTTGTCCCAACGCCTGACAATGTTCGCGAGCCTGCAAACCGCCGCGTTAACATTTCATTCCAAAGATAAGAGCATATCTTAGATTTAATACACTTAATAAAAAGGCGCTTTATCCTAAAGCGCCTTTCCTGTATCTGGGTTGAGCCTGTACGTGTTACTGCAAAATTCACACACAACCTCAATCGCGCCGTCTTTGACGAGGAAATGACGTTCTTCTTCTGGCAGTGACGCAACAACGTTTTCTACGCGCTGCGCATCACAGCGGCACTTCTTTTGAACCGTCAACGGGTCATATACGCGCACACCATCCTCATGGAAGAGCCTGAACAAAAGATCACTGATCGGCAAGTCAGGGTTAAGCAGTTCATCTTCGGTGCAAGAACCAAGAAGCACCATTGACCGGCGCCAATCATCTTCATGCACATTACTGACCTGTACGTTTTCTTGATTACCGTCATTTTCAGGCATCGCCTGCAGCATAATACCGCCGCCGCGCCATTTACCATCACGCAAGCCTACCGCGACTTTAATGCCTGTACGTATTTGTTCTGACTGCGCAAAATAGTGCTGAACACAATCAACCAGTGATGAACCTTCAAGTGCCACAATACCCTGATAACGATCACGCTGACCGACTTGATCAACTGTAAAGGCCATATGCCCCTGCCCCAAATATTGAGCCAAATGATTTTCTGACCCTTCTGGCGTTTTAAGTGCTGACAACGCCTCGCGTGACACCTCAAGCCTTTCAGGGTCAAAGGTCGCGCAGGCACGCAAATCCCCCTTAGAGGTCATATCCGAGACCAGCATCGACATTGCGCCATCACCTTTGGCCTGCAATGTGAAAATGCCGTCATACTTCAGCATCGAAGACAAAAGCATCGTTAAAACCAACGTTTCCGCCACCATGTGCGCAACTGGGTAAGGATAATTGTGCGCCTGCAGGATTTTGTCCAGCTCGTCACCGATCGTCACGCCACGACCGCGCAAAGATGTATGCTCAATTTGGAAAGGCTGTATAATATTATCTTGCTTGATAGTTTGCTGATCTGTCACGTTCATACCCATGTTGTGTCATTCTTTATTTTTTCGCACAATAATGTGCGTCCTTCCTGCGGGCAAGGCTTTTTATTAGCGCCGCACTTAAGATCTTTATTTCGCGCCCTATTCCATATACCTTATGCATTATGGATACGGAAAAGCCCTCATCACAGAAAAAACGCAAACCAAAGACACCTAAGAAAATCAACGAGCGCTATTTGTATAACGCAGGGCTTTATTATTTAAAGCGTTACACGGCGAGCATTGAGCATTTTAAAGGCGTTATGCGCAGGAAAATCAAAAAATCGTGCGCTCATCATACAGATCAAGATTTTGGCGCGTGTTTAACTATGCTTGACGCTGCTACGGACCGGCTCATTGATGAAGGTTTTTTAGACGACGAAGCTTACACGCGCGGCATGGTAACATCGCTCCGTCGTAAGGGGAAATCTCATAAGCTGATTGCGCAGACACTGCGAACAAAAGGCCTCGCACCAGACCTTATCCATAGCGAGCTAGAGAGCTTTGACGAATACTTTGTTACGCCTGATCGCGATGGTGATATCTCGGCCGACTTTAAAGCGGCGCTCATTCATGCGCGAAAAAAACGGCTAGGCCCCTACAATACCAAGCCCGCTTCAGACGAACTTTATAAACGTGGGTTAGGCTCACTGGCACGCGCGGGCTTTTCTTACGAAACGGCAAAGCGCGTTATGGATTTACCCCAGGAAGACCTTCAGAACATGCCCATGGTTTAGGCCCGATCTTCAGGATTGGCAAAGACATCTTGCACCTGAGCGTCTTGCTGAGCAGGCTGCTCTGGCGCTTCGTTCATTTCAGTTACGCTGTCATTTTGCGTAACAGGCTTTTGTACAATGCGTTTTGCAGGAATTTGCACCGTCACTGTTGTACCCATTCCCTTTTGCGAGAAAATATCAAGCTTGCCATCATGTAGCTCAATAAGTGATTTCACTAGAGTCAGTCCCAAGCCCGTGCCTGCATTTTCTGTATCTAAGGTTGACCCCACCTGACCAAACGGTGAAAGCGCCTTTTTAATTTCGTCAACATCAAGGCCAACGCCAGTATCGGCAAAAGAAATGCTCAAATCCCCTGCCTGCGTGACCTCATTACGGATGGTTACACGTCCGCCGCGCGGTGTAAATTTGATCGCATTTGATAGAACATTGGTGAAGATTTGCTTCATTGCGCGCTCTTCCCCAATGATATCAGGCACATTTTCAAGCAGATTAACGACATCTATTTGATTGGCATGTGCCTTACTCTCCAGCAATGACGAACAGACGTTCATAACCGCAGGTATCTTCACAGTACTTTCATTCAGTTCACGTGCGCGCACCTCTATGCGTGAGATATCTAAAATCTCATTAATGATGTGCAGCAGGTTTCTTCCGCCTTTATGAATTTCATCGATATACTCTTTGTATGAATCATTTGCCAGCGGACCAAAGGATTCATTTCTAATTATTTCAGAAAAACCAATGATCGCATTTAATGGCGTTCTTAGTTCATGGCTCATGTTTGTTAAGAATTCAGATTTTGCACGGTTAGCCATATCCGAATGCATTTTCGCATCACGCAGTAAGATGTCTGATTCTTTACGGTCAGTGATGTCTTCGAAGCTGCCCTCGTAATACAGCGTATTGCCATCATCATCTTTGACCGCGCGAATATTTTCATTCACCCAAATCGTCTCACCTTCTTTATTCAACACGCGCGTTTCATACGCGCTCACTTGGCCGTTAACCTCAATTTCACGCAAGAATGCGCGGCGCTCATTTTTATTCCCGTAAACTTGTTCGTGCGCATTGTGAACGGTATGCAGTAGATCTTCTTTATTCTCATAGCCAAGAATATTAACCATTGCAGAGTTCACACTGAGGTAAACGCCATCCGGGGTCATTTGGTAAATCCCCCACGCGGCATTTTCAACAATCGCACGGTATTTCTTTTCTGCCTCACCCAAGGCTTGTTCAGCGCGGCGGCGCTCCTCTACGTCAGTGATACTGCCCACCACATGAACAATCCCCTCGGCAGAGCGCCTTACCATAGAAATACTCAGTTCAATCGCACGGAATGTGCCGTCAATGCCGCGCAAACGCGTGTAACTGCGATAAGCAGACTTTTGCCCCTTTACAAGCTGTTCAAATTTACCGACCTCTTCAAGTTGGTTATCCGGGTGCAGCAAATTAAATAGATTTTTACCGCGTGATTGCCCCACATCAAAACCTGTAATGCGCCCCCATGCAGCGTTCACAAAGGCTAGGTTTCCTTTTGAATCGGTTTCAAAGATAATGTCACTAATCGAATTAATAAGGGCGAGATTTTCCTCTTCGGATTTTTTCAGATCCCAGTTTAGCTTCTCGCGCTTATCCATTTCACGTTCAAGCGCTTTATTCTTTTCTTCAAGAACGTGGTTAATTTGTTTGATATGTCCCTCTTGGCGCAGCTGAGCGCTCGCAAGGAAGCTGGAAACAGCGGTAAAAAGAACGCCTAAGAACAAACCCACAAAAGGAACTTTTTCTAGCAATAGTACGAGATTACTTTTCACAAAGCCCATTGTCATGAACCAGGTCGCCCCACCAAAAGAAACTTCCTGAAGCTGCTCAGCGTATGTACTTTGAATCGTTCTGTTTTCATGTGCATACAAGATTTGATCTGTGGCACGCTCACGCACGGTGACTTTGTGAACATGGTTTTGAAGTGCAGAAAAATCCGCGCCAAAGATATCGCTGGCAGTCTCTTCGGCAAGCAACCAATATTGCCCTGCCCCATTTGGAATATTCACGCGGCGAATAAAAACCAAGTTCTCGCCTGCACTTTGCGTACTGCCAATTTGGTTAAGCGTTGATAGTAAATTTGCGCTGGAAATGACTTGTGGTGCGGCAGTCTGATTAAAGCGCCCTTGCCCCACCAACCCCGCAAAACCACTTGAATTAATAGAAACCGCTTGCAGTGTCGGCAAAGCGCCACTCATCTGCGGACTAGTTTCAAGTAATTTTACGCTCTCATAGCCATTTTCAACTTGAAAGAGTGCCACATAATTAAACGGATTAAGTTCGCTGAGGACGCTGCCTGAATTTTGTAGTGTTCCAAGTTGATTAATTTGCCCAGCAGGTAGCGTTTCCAGGCTACTGGCTATGGCATCAACTTTGTCCGTGTAGCCCTGCACCCGCGCAAGGTAATCTGCTGCCGTTTGGTTTGCACGAGTTTGTGCGCGCTCTTTTACAACTTGGGTTACGTAATTATTACTTGCGACGTAAATAAAGCCAGAGAGGAACAAACCAAATAATGCCAAAACAATATAGGCCCGCGAGCGCATTGCTGCTTCCTGTCTATAGGAAACAACCTCGGCGGATTTAAATATACTTTTAAGTTCTGACTTTACTTGTGTCATGCGTTGCTCGCTGTTTTTATGTTTTTGAGCTATTAAAATAACTCCCCGTACTATGTAAGATGCATGAATATCTTTAAAAAAAGACTAACTTCTTATGTAAATATTCTATATTGGCAATGTTATGCACACGCTTAATCCTCCATGCTCAACGCTTTTATCAAGCCAAATAGTGCCACCATGGGCGTTGACAATGTCCATAGCGATAGATAGTCCAAGACCTACACTGCCGTGATTTTCTGTCTGAGATCGCGCAGTATCCTCTCGGAAAAATGGCTTAAACACATCATCATAATGTTCTGGTTTGATGCCCGGCCCGTTATCTTGAACGGAAATAAAAACCTCACCATCTTCGCCGCGCCCTAAGGTAACCCATACTTGGTCGCCATAACGCAGGCCATTACTTACAATATTGTTCAAACATCGTGAAAAAGCGACTGGCTTAAGATCTATTGTGTCGTTGGCCGAAAAAGAAAACGATACATTCGCATTGTTCTTTTGATAAGCTACGACAATGTCAGATATGAGTTCCTTTATATTGTGCGGCGCGCTTTGTTCATCCCCTTCGCCACGGGCAAATTCCAAATAACCATCGATCATACGCTCCATATCAGATAAATCACCAAGCATGTCTTGCTTGTCTGGCGTATCGGGCATCATTGAGAAAGCTAATTTAAGGCGTGTAATTGGCGTTCTCAGGTCATGCGACACCCCTGCGAGCATTAGTGTGCGCTGTTCAATTTGGCGACGAACCCGCGTTGCCATGTCGATGAAAGACCTGCCTGCCTGCCTGACCTCACGCGCACCTTCGGGTTTAAAATAGGATACTTCTTGTCCTCGCCCAAGGCGCGATGCTGCCGCCGCTAGCTTGCGAATGGGACGGACTTGATTACGCATAAACAAAATAGCCGTAATCAATAAAATCATGGCCGCGCCGAACACCCACAGCAAATAAATATATCCTGACGAGGAAAAAATTCTTCGCTCAGGCAATGATACCGCCATAACACCATTTGACAACTGCACATCCAAGAACACCCATTTATCTGAAAAATCAAAGCGCAAATCAAAGGGGCGCTCTAGCTTTTGATTTAAAACGGGAACAAAGATATCCGCGACCACAGTTTCCCAGCCAGGCTTGGCTGAAACACGCATGGCACTTTGTAAGCGTTCTTTCGGGTGGAAGGTTACGTCCAAATCAAAGCGGTTTATAGCCTGCAGGCGCACGTTATCATAAGCATCGACTACATTTGGCAGGTCAATCGTTTCATAAACATCCGCGAGGTAAGCAACCTCGCCTGTTACGGCGTAGCATAATTTCTCAATCATTTTGCCCCAGTGACGCTCGAAAAAAACGTAGCCCGTAACAATTTGCACCAAGATAACTGGCACAACGAGGATGAGTAAAGATCGCCCCAACAGTGTTCTTGGTAAGTATTTTTTCAATATCATAGCGGCCGTCCCCTAAGGACATAGCCCTGACCACGTACTGTTTGCAAATATCGCGTTGCGGCGTCACCGCCCTGTTCAATTTTACGGCGCAGGCGGGTAATTTGCACATCAACTGCGCGCGCGCTGTTCACCCCTGAGATCGCTGAAAGATCCTCGCGGCTGAGTGTCTTTCCAACATTTTTTGCCATCATCATTAAAAGTTCGCGCTCAGCGTCAGTTAAAAAGACATCTTGCCCTCCTTCAGCCAAGAGCGCTCCATTTTCTGTATTAAAGATTAGCGTTCCTATTTGAACCTTCTGCGCGGTTGTATGGCTTACTTTTTTCATGGTTCGCCGCAGCAACGCACGGATCCTTAAAAGCAGCTCTTTAGGCTCAAACGGCTTTGCCAAATAATCATCTGCACCAACTTCCAAGCCAGCAATACGGTCTGACGATTCGCCGAGCGCCGTCAAAAATAAAATTGGCCATTCAAAACCCGATTCTCGTAAATCACTCGCAAGGTCCAGCCCTGTTTGTCCAGGCATCATGATATCTAAAACCGCCAGATCAACTTCTGAAACCGTTAGCATCGATTTTGCTTCCTGCGCGTTAGCTGCGCTCAGCACAACACAGCCGTTATCAAGCAAATAACGCGCTAGCAAGCCACGGATTCGCTCGTCATCATCAACGACCAAAATATGGGGCGTAGAAATTAAATTTGTGTCTGTTTCTTCTCTTGCCATTATACGGCTCTCGGGATACTCTCGTTTCGCTGTAACAGCGGATTTTGGCACCATAGCAGTATAAAGGTAACAATACAGATGGCAATACAACCTTATCATGATCGTGATGGTTTTATCTACATGGATGGACAGCTTGTCCCCTGGCGTGACGCGAAGGTTCACTACCTCACGCATGCCTTGCATTATGGCACATGTGTTTTTGAAGGTGAACGCGCCTATAATGGCAAAATCTTTAAATCAAAAGATCATACGCAGCGCTTGTTCCGCTCTGCCGAGATTATTCGCATGGACATGAGCGCCTTTGACGCGGATACAATCAATGCCGCCAAGGAAGAAGTCTTAAAGGCCAACAATCTGACAAACGCCTATATTCGCGTTGCTGCGTGGCGCGGCAGCGAACAAATGGGCATTGATATCTCAAAAACAGTCACGCACCTTGCCATTGCGGCATGGGATTGGGGCAAATATTTTGACCCAAGCGTTGCAGAAAAAGGCATTTCCCTTATGACTTCGCCTTGGGTGCGCCCGGCCCCGAATATGGCCCCTATTCACAGTAAAGCCGCATCGAACTACAATATGGGCTGCATCGCAAAAAGCGAAGCCACAGACAAGGGCTTTACGGATGTTTTGATCAATGATTTCGAAGGCAATTTGGCCGAATGTTCTGGCGCAAACCTGTTTTTAGTTATCGATGGCGCGATCCACACCCCAACAGCGGATCGCTTCCTTAATGGCATTACGCGCCAAACTGTTATGCAATTGGCACAAGATATGGGCATCAATGTGATAGAACGCCGCATTAAGCCTGAAGAACTTGACCACGCGCAAGAAGTTTTCGTAACAGGATCTGCCGCAGAAGTTACGCCAATTGGCCGCATTGATGAGCGTCACTATGACGTTGGCCCCATCACAAAGAAATTGATGGATGCATACAGCGCGCTCGTGCACGGCTAACGGCGTTTTTTGCCAATCCTAACCTATTTTTAACTCTTTCCCTTTATAAAGGTCATGTAAAGAAGACCTAAGAGGAAGAGTTTAAACCATGGTCGAGGCGACCTTAAACAATACACAAACAGCACTCAGCGACGATGATAAGCGCGCTGTGCAAGGCCTAGTCCGTCAAATGAACGACTTCATGGCCGAGCATGGTAGTGGTTCGCCTTACACGCCATTAGACCCTGATAACTTTACGAATGACGCATACCAAAGCAACTTTGCTCTTTTTATGAACGCCGTAAAAATTCGTTTTAATGCGCTAAACGATGCCCCTGATCAGGATGAAAGCACACCATCACCCTTCAGGACGTCATGGAACGCCGCCGCTCACGACAGTTTGGGCATGGACCTTGACCATGCAGGGCAAGATATGGTCGAAGCGCCAACCAGTATCTTAGACGCAAATGGATGCCTTGATTTCGACACGGTAAGGGCCTTTAATGTTTTTCTTGCGATGCGCGCGCCACAATCACAAGATGACGGCATAACACATTATTTTAACAGTACAAATTCACAGGATGCGCCGCAAGCAAAGCAGCTTTACGATACGATTACGGCGCTTAAAGATGTCTATAGCACAGCCTTCGCAGAGCAAGACATCCCTGCGCCAGATGGGTACGTATATGACGACAAGCTGGACCGCACGCTGGATGATGCAATGCGCCCACGCATTATTCACCTGCAAACAGCGCTTGGCATCACGCCAAATGGACACATGGATGACAGTACACAGCGCGCCGTTTATACCCTATTGCAAAACAATATGGTTACAGTTGATGGCGAGCTTAACGCACTGTCAAACGAGCATATCATTGACGAGCTTGATAGCGCGCTTAATCGCCTTGTTGAAAAACACCGTGAAGAAGCGCGCGATGCCATTCGCACCCGCCAAACCAACTTGCTCGGCAGCAATGGGTTTAGCGACGATGAAAGCGATGCGATCTTACAAGTCATAGATCAATCAGCCGATATTCAAAGTGCACGCAGCACCCTGAACAAGCAGCTGAGCGCAGAAACGGCCAAACGCTCAGAAGAATTTTTAGAGCAAATCTGGATGATGGAATTTGAGCGCCGCGCCGCCCTGCAAGGTGATATCATCGCACAACTATCCAATGATGATCGCGCTTTATTTGCCGCAAATGACATCATGAGCCACATTTTCAAAGGCGGCGTTCATAACAGCCTACTTGCAAAAGCAGGCGCGCCCGAGAAAGAGGATAGCGCCTATACTGAAGATTGGTTCTTTGAAAAAGAAGCCTACGATGCGCTTCTCTACGGCAATTCGGTTGATGGCATCTCAATTCCTGGAAACGATACTGCGGCAGGCACCATGTATACGCCAGAGGAAGTTAGCAACATTGCCTATAATCTATTGCAACAACGCCTAAGCGAGGCAGAAATCGCACCGAAAGACCTGACGCAGGCCTTAGTGACAGGCGAATTCACGTTGAGCTATCAAGACTTAAAACTCATTCAACAAAGCTACCCACGCCCAACACTTGATGAGGTTCTTAATAACCCAGAGTATCGCGATGACCTCTTTAGCGCGATGAATAGCGGCCTTATCCACGTTGAGGGCTTGCCTTATCCCGACATCAAAAGCGCGGACACAAAAGCCTTTTTAGAAAGCGCACTTGCAAATCCTACAAGCGATGAAATGCTTGCGATACATAATGCGTATAACGCTATGCCAGACTTCGTTATGAGCAATACTATTGATGATTACCGCAATCAGGCCTTCAACAAAGAGTTTGGCTCACTTGCCGATGTCACGCACGCCAAGACACTCGAAAACCAACGCAACGATGATGGTAGTTATAGCGCGCAAGAGATTGAACGCAGCGGAGCGCAGCTTGCAGTAGAGCTTATTTCAAAATATCGCACTCCAGAAAATTTTGAGCTCATCTACGGTGTTAATAAAGAAGAAGCCCTTGCCGCAATCGGAACAGACGGGCACATTGACAAAACCATTATCAACCCTGCCCTGCAGCAACAAATTGCTTACACCACGTCACATTTTACAGTCGTTGATTTCTTCGGCCAAGGCAGCGGCGATGGCAGTGGCACACACACCAGCACATTGCATGCTAACTTCCAGGCATTGCGCACCCACAATATTACAGAAAAGATTGATGATCAGCTTTTAGACAGAGATAACGATCATACAGGTTATACCAATGCCCAAGCACAAGCCCCAAGCGAGAGGCTTGTTATCTAAACTAAACGTTAAAGCGGAACAAGATAACGTCACCGTCTTGGACAACGTATTCTTTACCCTCTTGTCGCATTTTACCCGCATCCTTTGCGCCTTGCTCACCCTTGCAGGTTACGTAATCGTCATAGGCAATCACTTCTGCGCGGATAAAGCCTTTTTGGAAATCGGTGTGAATAACGCCCGCAGCCTCTGGTGCTTTGGCGCCAACACGTACGGTCCATGCGCGCGTTTCTTTCGGGCCACATGTAAAGTATGTCTGCAAATTCAGTAATTTGAACCCTGCACCAATGATGCGGTTCAACCCTGGATCAGTCAGCCCCATATCGGACAAAAATTCCTGCTTTTCTTCTTCGCTTTCTAATTGTGCGATTTCAGCTTCGATAGATGCGCAAATAATAACCGCTTGCGAACCTTGCTCCTCGGCCATAGCCTGAACCTTTTGTGTCAGGTCATTTCCGTCAACGACATCGCCTTCATCCACGTTACATACATACAAAATCGGCTTCACTGTCAAAAGCCCCATTTGCTTGATAGCCTTAACTTCATCTTCGTTTTCAGGAACGTACGTACGCGCAGGAACGCCGTCCTCAAGGCCAGCTTTCACGCCCTCCATGACTTTGGCCTGCACCTTTGCATCTTTATCGCCTGACTTGACCTTACGTGCGATGGACGTCAATTGACGCTCGAGACTTTCAAGATCCGCCAGCATTAATTCCGTTTCAATGGTATCCGCATCGCGCAGCGGGTCAACTGATCCATCAACGTGGGTAATGTCATCATTTTCAAAACAGCGCAGCACATGAATGATTGCATCGGTTTCACGGATATTAGCCAAGAACTGGTTGCCAAGGCCCTCGCCTTTACTCGCGCCCTTTACAAGGCCAGCAATATCAACGAATTCTAACTGTGTTGGCAGAATTTCTTTTGACCCTGCGATCTGAGCCAATGCAGCCAATCTTTCATCAGGGACGTTCACGCGCCCTACATTGGGTTCAATCGTACAGAACGGGAAATTTGCGGCCTGCGCGGCAGCAGTTTGTGTCAACGCATTGAAAAGCGTTGATTTACCTACGTTTGGAAGCCCTACAATACCACAATTAAAGCCCATAGTTTTTTATCCTTCTTTTGTCTTTGGTTCTGGCGCTGGTGCATGCTGCGCCATGCGTGTCATATAATCGCCTTCCTGCCCTAAAAGCAAGAGGTCAATGAAACGCGCAGCCGTATCAACATAATTATCCACCCATTCTTGTTTTTCTGCCTTGCTAAAATCACCCAGCACGTACGCATGCACACGATCTTTGTGACCGGGATGGCCAATGCCGCAACGAATACGGTTAAAATCAGGTGTGCCCAAACATGCTTGAATAGAGCGCAAGCCATTATGCCCTGCATGGCCGCCGCCAAATTTTGTGCGCAGCTTTCCTGGCGCGAGATCCAGCTCGTCATGGAATACAAATATACTTGACGGTTCTATTTTATAGAACGCTTTGGCCAAATTTACAGCCCGACCAGACTCGTTCATATAGGTTTGCGGCTTCAACAGAGCAACCTTTTCGCCCGCGATGCGCCCTTCACTGTAATGCGATTGAAATTTTTCTTTAAATCCAGAAAAATTATTATCTTCCAGCACCTTATCAATTATTTTAAACCCAATATTATGGCGAT
This sequence comes from Micavibrio sp. UBA6929, assembly GCA_002448815.1. Lineage (GTDB taxonomy): Bacteria > Pseudomonadota > Alphaproteobacteria > Micavibrionales > Micavibrionaceae > UBA6929. Next base: position 80,548 of record DKAJ01000012.1, on the reverse strand, counting down.
TTTCTTCGTATTTCTTGCCTGGGTTGCCTAATCCTACGATCAGTTTCATAAATCAAACCTAGTTTTTCATATTTAAATTTTAGCCTTTAATGACGAAGGCTTTTTTACACTAAAAAGGCCCTGTGATAAACCACAAGGCCTGATTATTTTTCTATAAAAGTGCTACGTCAGAAAATTATTCTGCTTCGCTGCCTTCTTCTGCTGCTTCTGCTTCAGGCTCTTCAGTGCCGTCAGATGCATCAGCTGCTTCAATATCAGCTTCTTCTTGTTCTGCTGTTTTCGGCGCATCGATTGTTGCAATCGTGAAGTCACGATCATCAATCACTGGTGTTACGCCTTCAGGAAGGATTGCATCGCTGACTTTGATTGAGTCACCGATTGACTTGCCTTCAACGTTCACTTCCAAGGCCTCAGGAATGCTTGTCGCAGAGCAGTTCACTTCGACTTCGAAGCGAATAACGCTCAAGATACCTTTTTCGGTCAAGCCAGGGCACTTATCTTCGTTAATGAACTGAACAGGAATGTTCACAGCAATTTTTGTTTTCTTTGTCACGCGCAAGAAGTCGATATGCTCGACAACATCTGTAACAGGGTGTAATTGCACGTCACGAGCGAGCACAAGGGCTTTATCACCGTCAACATCAAGATCACACAATGATGTAAACATATGTCCGCGATAGTATTCAACATTCGCGTCGTTCATATTCAAAGAGATCATAACGGGTTCTTTTTTGTCACCGTAGATTACCGCAGGAATACGGCCATCACGACGCAAAGCCCGCGCGATCCCCTTACCTGCGCTTTCACGTTTTTGTGCTTGCAAAGCAAATTTATCAGACATTTTATTTTCCTTCAAAATGTATGGATGCAGCCTCCAGGGGTGCCACATCACGTTAATGATGGCGCAGATAAGCAAATTCGGCTGACAATTTCAAGCAAAAAGCGCGGCGCTGTTCAATTTAACGGAATAAAGCCGAAATTGAGCGTTCTTCTGCGGTGCGCAGGATGGCCTCGCCAATGATATGAGAGACACTGATGACCTCGATATTCGGCACGGCCTTAATGGCGTCTGATGGGGCAATTGTATCTGTGATGACCATGCTGGCAAGGTCAGATTTCGCAATGCGCTCGTTCGCTTCACCAGACAGAACGCCGTGCACCACGTATGCGTGGACCTCGGTCGCGCCCTTGCTTTTCAAAACGGTTGCCGCGTTGCACAGTGTGCCACCTGAATCGACGATATCATCGACCATAATGCACACTTTACCTTCAACTTCACCGATCACGTTCATCACTTCTGATACGCCGGCTTTTTCGCGGCGTTTATCAATGATGGCAAGGTCAGCGCCTAGGCGCTTGGCAAGCTGACGTGCGCGCACAACGCCGCCGACATCAGGTGATACGATGCAGATTTCCTGCCCTTCGAATTTTTGTTCAATATTGGGCACAAAAACAGGCGCGGCGATCAGGTTATCAACCGGAATATCAAAGAA
>DKAJ01000012.1:53121-78744 GCA_002448815.1 Micavibrio sp. UBA6929 | reverse complement strand
ATATCAAAGAAACCTTGAATTTGGCCTGCGTGCAGATCCATTGTCATGACGCGGTCAGCGCCCGCAGCCGTAATCAAGTTTGCCACCAATTTCGCAGAGATCGGCGTACGCCCGCCTGTTTTGCGATCCTGACGCGCATAACCGTAATATGGGATCACAGCAGTAATGCGGCGAGCAGAGCCACGGCGCAGTGCATCAATTGCGATCAAAAGTTCCATCATATTATCATTTGCAGGATAAGATGTGGGCTGGATAAAGAAGACGTCACTGCCGCGGACATTTTCATTGATCTCAACAAAAACCTCGTTATCCGAGAAACGTTTAATCGTCGCCTGCGTTAAAGGCACATCTAAATATGCAGAGACTTTATCGGCTAATTCTTTGTTGGCGTTTCCAGCTATAACTTTCACTTGATCACACGGCTCCTACTTGTAGGCACTATTGCTAGTGCAAATTTCAAATTTTGTCGGCACTATAATGAAAAAGCGCCATAAAAAGCAACATATTGTTTTATATAATTGTTGCGCTGCGCAAGGCTATTGCAGAAATCTGCCTGCCATAGTCTTTTTCACCACGATGCGTGGCGCGGCGATAGCTGAAAAACGTATCTTCATTCGCATAGGTGTCCATGGCGATTTGACTGATCTGCGTTATGCCTGCGCGCTCTAACTGACTGCGGCAGAAACCTTGCAGGTCAAAATAATCTGAACGCGTTTCCTCGTTATACGCAAAGAAGCGCTGATTTTGCGCGTCATCCTTTATGACCTGCTCTTTAAGATCATCACCGACCTCGTACGAGGCTTGCGCGATGGCTGGCCCGATGCAGGCGCGTATGTGGTGCAGGTCAATACCGTCATAAGAACACAGTGCCTCGACCGTAGCGCCAAGCACGCCAGAAAGCGCCCCCTTCCACCCTGCATGCGCCGCGCCAATGACACGGCTCGTTTCAGATATTGCACAAAACAAAACAGGCGTACAATCTGCCGTCAGGATGCCAATTGGCACATCCAGTTGATCGGTCACCAATGCGTCCGCATGCGGCATTTCCGTTGTTGACCAAGGGCTTTCAAGACGTACGCACTGATTGCCATGCACTTGATAGACGCCGCACACATGATTTGCGCCATCTACAAGATCGCCTGCAACGCGCGTACGATTTCCCTGCACATGACCTTGATCATCCCCTGACCCGACACCACAATTCAGCCCCTTATACAGGCCTGAACTTACCCCGCCCTTGCGGCCGTAAAACCCATATGCAACATGCGCAGATGATCCTTCGGGAACAAAATGGCTCTCTTTAAAAACCTGCAAGAGGAACCTCCCCGCGGACAAGCGCGCATACTTTGAACAACGTTCCCATTTGGCTGTCATGGGTTAAACGATGATACCCTGTTATGATATCCTTTTTCTGCTGGGGCGTACGCGCCGCATTCACCAGCATTTCTGCACGGTGAACGCCGCCAAGGCGGTTTAAAAACTCACCTTGCGTTTCGAAATAAGCATGCATATCAGGGGCCTGCTGCGCGGCGCGCATGACGGCGCCAAAATCAACATGCGCGGTCAGATCCGCTTCACCAATATGATCCAGCACATCGCAGAACTTATGGCGGAGCAGCGCTTGCAAGGTTTCCCCCGCCGCATGATCGCGGTAGCCATAATCAATTAAAAGTGCGGCAGATTGCCCGTCCATTTTACTGGCCAGCGCATTGATAAAGGCCGATCGCTGCGGTGATATTTCAATCACTTCACCGTCTTTCGCGCTATCTAACGCCGCTTGATCAACGGGCACGTCGCAGCCTCCCTCTTCCCAGACAAAGCGCTCTGCGTCCTCACGTATTTTGCGCTCTCGCAATTCATCTCCACGTTTGACAATGTGATGCACTGGCAGCGCATCTAAAAATTCATTGGCAACCACCAAAAGCGGCATATCTGATGGCAATTCTTCGATACTGCCGATCCATTGCGGCGCGGCGCAATACTGCGTATATGGTGACAAAGTTTGCTGCTGGCGCGCTTTTAAGGTGGGACTGATCTCCAGCAATGTTGGCTGAATAGCGGCGATAAAATCTGGAACGCCCTGCGCTACGCGCAAAATATCGACCATCAATGTTCCGCGCCCTGGACCGCATTCCAGTAATACGACCTTTGCAGGCGCGCCCAATTTATACCACGTATCAATCAGCCAGCCAGCAACGAGCTCCCCAAAGATTTGTGATATTTCCGGCGCGGTTGTAAAATCGCCGCCCTGCCCGAAAGGATCTTGACGCATATAATACCCATGATCCTCATGACCAAGGACTAGGTTCATAAACTGCGCCACGCTAACAGGTCCGTGCGCGGTGATCTCTTGCCTTAACACCTGTACGAGCGGGTCATAATGCGCCATTCTTGCCCCCTTTGCGCCATGCGTACACACACACAGACAGGCCAATTAAAACCATTGGAAGGCTGAGGATTTGCCCCATGGACACATGCGCAAACACAAAGCCTACTTGCGCATCAGGCTGGCGGAATAGCTCGACCACTATGCGCGCAGTGCCGTATCCTGCCATAAACCCCCCTGCACAAAAGCCATGCACCTCACGCAATTTTGTACGCATGCATATATATAGAATGACAAAAAGGAGCGCCCCTTCCAGACCCGCCTCATATAATTGACTGGGGTGGCGCGGCGCATCACCTCCGCGCGGGAAGACTACGCCCCATGACACATCTGTGACACGACCATAAAGCTCGCCATTGATAAAGTTTGCGATGCGGCCAAAGAATAAACCAATGGGCGCCGCCGTAGTCACAAAGTCAGCCAACTTCAAAAACGGCACGTTTGCGCGCCGTGCAAACAGATACATGGCAATCAGCACACCTGTCATGCCACCATGAAATGACATGCCGCCATGCCAGACTTTTAGGATGTCTTGCGGATGCATCATATAGTAATCAAAATTGTAAAACAGGACATACCCTAAACGGCCGCCGAGTATAATGCCGATAATCGCCCATGAGATAAAATCATCAATATCATCCTTGTGGGGGCGCTCATTTGCACGCCGCCCTGCAAGAACCAGCATATAACGCCACCCCAACAATATGCCCGCCAAATATGACAGCGCATACCAGCGAATAGCAAAAGGCCCTATTTCAAAGGCCACAGGATCAATAGCAGCAAGATTAATTTCCATGCGCTAAAAGCTATCCACAAATGATCTACTACGCAAGAGCAGAAAACATTGCCCCTGCAGTTATGCCTGATATAACGTTTTTCATTAGAACAGCCCCCAAGGAAAGTTAAACATTATGCTTGACGATGCAACATTCGCAGAAGAAGACCTTAACCCGATCGACAGCCTTGAAAGCGTCCTTCACGGGTATAATTGGGTTTTCGACCGCAAGAATGATGAAGAGCTTTTTGTGAAACTGACCGGCAAAGAGATTGAGTATAATGTATACTTCATCTGGGATGAAAACGCGCACCTTCTGCAAGTTTGCTGCCAGTATGATTTGCGCATTTCTAATGACAACCTGCCTGCCGCGCGTGATGCGATTGTGCGCCTAAACGATGATTTATGCCTTGGGCATTTTTCTCTGCCAGCCAAAAGCACAAAGCCAGCCTTTCGCTATAGCGCCCTGATGAAAGCCCTGAGCGCCGATCAAGCACGCGCAATGATCAATGATATTGTTGACATGTCACTTGTCCAGTGCGAGCGCTTTTGCTCGGCCTTTAAAATTCTAAGCGCCCAGCACGCTCCAAACCATGCCGAGCTTGAGCTTGCAATGATGGAAACGCAAGGCCAGTCATAAACGCCGCGCCTTTTCGATTGAGGAACAATTCATGGTGAACCGCCACAATATTGTACTTATTGGATACGGCAAGATGGGCAGCGCCCTTCACCAAGGATGGCTCAAGGCTGATTTCCCTGCGACATACAGCATTATCAGCCCAAGCCAGTTACCACGCAGTGAAGGCTCATGCCATTATTATAACGATGTGCAGGACAGCGCCTTTCAAGAGGCGCTTAAGAATGCGGATATCGTAATGATGGCGGTTAAGCCGCAGAAAATGCGTGAGGTCTGCGCACAGATCAAGCCTTATGTTTCTGTGAGCAGCCTTATTCTGTCGATCGCGGCGGGGCAAACGCTGCAAACTTTTGAAGGGTATTTCAGCGCCCAGCAGCCCATTATTCGCTCAATGCCCAATACACCAAGCGCCATTGGCAAAGGCGTTACGGGTTATGTCTGCAATGATGCTTGTTCTGACACGCAAAAGCAGCTTGTACATGATCTCCTGAACATTTCTGGCGCCGTTTATGAGCTAAACAGCGAGGATTTGATTGATCCGCTGAGCGCTATTTCAGGCAGTGGCCCTGCCTATTTATTTTATTTTACCGAAGCCTTAACACAGGCCGGCATTGATGCAGGCTTACCCGCAGATGTTGCTGCCGACCTTGCGCGTCAAACTATGGTTGGCGCCGGAGCGCTAATGGAAGCCGCGCCAGATACGCCGCCTTCGACACTGCGCGAGAATGTCACAAGCCCTGGCGGCACAACGCAAGCGGCTTTAAGCATTATGATGAACGGTGACATGCAAGATATCATTACAAAGGCCATCCACGCGGCGGTTTCCCGCGCGAAAGAACTGTAACCTTAGGCGTACGCCTGTCAATTTTCCCTAAACATCACTGATACGGCGTGCTTTTGCTTTGGGCGCGCTAACATCTGCGCCGCGTAAATATAGTGGGGTCAAATCTGAACTGTATGAATCGATGTGATCCGCGCCATGACTCGCGATGAACTTCGCATCAAAATGCGACTGGTCTTCGTGCCAGTGTAGGTCAAGTGACTCGCCTTGGCCCTTCGTACTTGTCAGGTCACTTTGCAGTCGCCCTAGCGCATCACCAATTACGTGCGCCTTGGTGACATTATGTGACTCGATCCATGGAACGACCTGACCGGCCTCAATCGTAACGGGATCAGATGCAGCTTGTACGTCTGCGGTAAAGATCTGCATATAGTAATCTGACCTTTTGGTTTCAATAGCGACAACAATATGACAATCTTCATCTCGATTAATAGACGCGCTGTATCCTAATGCAAGCGCCTTTAAGACCGAAATACCGTAAACAGGAACACTCAGTGCCATGCCGTAACTGCGCGCTGCAGACAGCGCCAAACGCAGGCCCGTAAAGCTTCCTGGGCCAATGGTGGTGATTATACACTCTACATCTGATAATGCTGCGCCGTGCTTTTCAACGATAGACTTCGTCATAGGGATCAAATGCTCAGCCTGCCCGCGCACCGTATCGAGGTACAGTGCATCAGACACGTGCGGATCCCTTTGATAATACCCGACACTGACACCATTTAAGGCCGTATCAAAGGCAAGGACTTTACCAAACTGGGTCAACGGGGCGTACCTCTTCCACTTCGGGGACATAATGGCGCAGCATATTTTCAATCCCTGACTTTAGGGTCATTGTTGAACTGGGACAGCCTGCACATGCGCCTTGCATCTGCAAGTACACGACCCCGTCTTCGAAGCGGTCAAAAATGATGTCACCACCATCTTGCATCACGGCGGGTCTGACACGTTCCTCAAGAAGCTGCTTGATCTGGATCACGATTTCATCATCGTCTTCAGTGATACTTGATGCGCCCTGCCCTGACGTGTCAGTGACAATAGGCTGACCTGTCGCTAGGTGCTCCATCAACGCGGTCAAGATCATTGGCTTAAGCATGTTCCAATCCGTATTATCGTCTTTGGTTACAGAGACAAAGTCTTGCCCAAGAAATACGGCGCTAACGCCGCTCAACGAAAACAAGCGCATCGCAAGCGGTGATTTTTTTGCGGATGTTTGATCGGGGCAATCAAGCGTGCCTTGCTCAAGGATTGTTTGTCCGGGCAAGAATTTCAGGACTGCTGGATTGGGCGTTTCTTGTGTTTGTATAAACATGTGTCGTTATGCCTTTATCGATGTTTTTCGCAAACGCGATATTATTGTTGGAAAGATAGATGGCTTGGCACAATTGTCAACGGAATTCCCAAGCTCTTAAGGCCTGCGCCAGTGAAATACGATACGAGAGGACCCGGATCACCTTCGTCAGTATTAGCAGCAAGCACTAGGCGCGTAATATTTCCGTTATCTTTAATCACATCACGCACGACGTCTTCGGGGTGGCCTTTCTTCATATAAACAAGAGGCTCTATCCCTTTGGATTTTAATGTGTTTTTTGCAAAATCCAACGCTTCTTCAGCGCGTTTTATTTGCGCTTGCTCCATTTTTTCGCTAATACCTCCCCAGGGCATAAATGTACTTTCACCATCGGGAATTATTTGCAAAACGGCAAGGCTTGCATCATTGCGCTGCGCGGACTGCACGGCATATTGCAGCGCTGTTTCAAACTCATCAGTTTCATCGGCAACGATCAAATAAACGGGCCTTGCCGGAACTCGGGCTGTATTGTCTAACACGTCTTTGTCTTTCTTATAATATGCGCTTAAGCCTATTAGAGACCCAGCCAGCCAATAATGCAAGCAAAACACATAAAGCCCCGTATAGAAGCGGGCTTTCCTCAGCAAACATTTTAATAGAATAATTTGTTCCTACTTGCTCGACCACAAAATCATGGTGGTTCATTGCCGAGATTTTTTGGTCCTCTAAATAGAAGACCGTTACAGTATATTCGCCCACTGGCACATTATGAGGCAAATAGAAAGATACTTTAAAGAAGCGATCACCCAAGGATGTTATGTGAGTAAGGTGCGGTGACAAAAGCTCCTTGCTTTGCTGGTTACGGATAAGCGCCTTTTTAAATAAGGTGATGACATTGTCTTGCTCTACGCTCCGAGCGAGAAAAGGCAAAGATGGAACGCCGATTTCATGCTCAGACAAGGTGTCCGGCCCTAAAAGCTCTTCCAATGGCTTCGTGGATGCTACGCGATAAAAAGATGGCAAGCGAGAGAACTGAACCTCTTTGCCATATCGCCACCCTGCCCAGCTTTTTTCTTTGCGGCGTACATTCATATCTTTATCAGGGCCGCGAAGAACAACAATAATATCGCCGTCAACGTCACGTGCGCCATACATCTCAAATTTCGCGCCGTTAAATCCTGTTGTAATATCAATGTGATCGACCACCATATCCGTCACGATTTTTTGTGTTTTATTCACGGATAAAGGCTGGGCGGTGGCTTGCAACACACTGCCTGAAACGCATAGAAACACACCGATTAGGATGACATATTTTCTCATGGCGACATCAAATGCACTGTCGAGAACAGCTCCTCTGGCGTTAAAAACACATCAAGCGTTAGCTTAAGGCACACTAAGATTACAATACTGGCGAGAATAATACGTGCCCAAATGTCTTTGAGGTAACGTGAGATACTGGCGCCAACTTGCGCACCAAGCACGCCGCCTAAAATCAAAATAATGGCAAGAACAATATCTACAGTCTGGTTAATTGTGGCATGCATCATCACAGCGAATGACGTTGTAAAAATCATTTGGAACAAAGACGTTCCTGCGACGAGCAGCGTTGGCATGCCCAAAATATAAATCATTGCGGGCACAAGAATAAATCCGCCACCAATCCCCAGCAATGTTGCCAAAACACCGCCCAGCATACCAATGCCAAACGGCATTATGGCGCTAATATACAGCTTTGAGCGTGGGAAGCGCATTTTATAGGGCAACAGCAATATCCAAGGATGTACCTTAAACGAGTTAAATTCACTGCGCATTTGGTTTTGGGGCTTAAGCGCGGTCTTTATAATCTCGAAGAGCATCGACAGACCAATACTGCCCAGCAACAATATGTATAAATACGAGATTACAAAATCAATCTGGCCAAGCCCCTCTAACACCTTAAAGAGCCAAATACCATTGACCGATCCAACAAAACCACCTACCAGCATCAAGCCACCAATTTTGGTATCAACAGCGCCGCGTTTAAGATGGCCTAATACGCCGGCAGTACTCGACGCGACTAATTGTGACGCTTGTGTTCCAACGGCTACTGATGGTGGAATACCAAGAAAGATGAGAAATGGCGTCGTTAAAAAACCACCGCCTACGCCCAAGGCGCCTGAAAGAAAACCAACGAATGCACTGACCATAAATATCTGCTCGGCCGGGACGGCCATTTCAGCGATAGGCAGATAGATTTGCATTGGCTTTGCAATCTCCGTTTTTATAATTTCGATTTCTCTTTTTAATCGAAAACAGGAAAGAAAAGCAAACTTCGCACTGCAAAAAACACATTCAATTCACAGGCGGCGGCAGGCAGCACTGTGTCAGCAATCATTTTTATCAGGTTTTACTTATATGTATCGAGAATATCATCGCCGCGGATCATCACAGGCGGATCATCTTGGAACTTCCTGTAACCACCATTCAGAACAACAGAATCGCGCAGCTCTTTTTCTGCGGACTTTAGAATCGATTTAAAGACGGGGTGCCAGCGCTCATAAGCTGATACTTCTGCCGAGCATTCAAAAATATAGACGCTGGTATCATCAAAACCCGCAAAGGCAAAGCCGTGCATCATAGCGCGCGGTCCCGCAGACGATACGAATGTAAAATCTGCGCTACTTGCTACGGAATTAATTAAGCCGCGATCATAAAGCACTCGGTCTAAGGACGCGCCAGCATATTCACCGATATAATCGCGCCAAAAATCAAAGCCTGCATAGATATGTTGAATTTCAAAATCATACTGATACGGAAAAATAGTCGCGCGGCGATCTTCGCGAACGCGCAGACGGCAAGAGGCATAATCTCTCTCTCCAGGAGCCTGAATAGTAAAAATGTCATCTGGCTTTTGGTTGTTTGCAATCTTCCACGTGTCTGGAAACGACAGTGAAACGCCTGTCTTTTGATCTTTCCATACAAAATATTCTGCCATAGCTGGCTGCTTTAACGTGCCTAGCACCAGAACACACAGCAGTGCAAAAAATTTTATGTATGAATTCAACACGATTTTAACCTTGGTTTTTACATGTTTTCATCATATAGGCTCTTGCGTTCAAGGCAAACAACGCATCATGAAAAATATTTAGACAATTCACAGGTGAGATAAAAAAGTGGTAGGCCTGGCCGGACTTGAACCAGCGACCAATCCGTTATGAGCGGACTGCTCTAACCAACTGAGCTACAGGCCCCCACGCGCAGCATATGCGCAGGACTTACTGATTAGCAGCATCCGCATCGCAGCACAATAATGAATTCTAGTAAAATATGTTTCCTGCACGATAATGTGGCTTATTCAGCGCGCGCATGATGCGTATTTTTTAGGCCCAGCATTAATACACTGTAGAAAATAAGCAGAATAATGTTCAAAGGCAAGCTCCAGATAATAATATCATATCCGTGAATATATGCATGCCCCTTGAGAATAACCAGCATCGACACCGCGCCAAGGAAGCTTACGCCAGCCGACGCCAAAAAGGCATCATACAAACGGCGGTGATCATCACTGACCTTGCGGCGCCCACCCTTTTTAAAGTATCCCCACATCCAGATAAAACACGGCAACATAAATAAAATTTGCGGCGGGGCGAGCTCTTTTGGCGATATTAAATAACCGCCTAATACTTGCCAGAATGGCGCAACGACACTTTCGGCAATTTCGCCTTTCACTCCAGCGGCAGCCTCCCCGCCATAGGCGCGCATTTGATATGATCGCGTAATCACATCTTGCGGGCTTAGTCCAAAATCCTGAAGCGCATTATAATGCATATACATCGCTGACAGCGCCCCTATCAAGCACCCAAGACCTACAATAAAAGAGGTTAAAAACCAAGAAGCTAGCCCCCACCGCTGATAAACAGCATAAAATACAATTGGCACCATCGCCCCAACCATCGTTGGTGACACATATTCATACCCCATCAATGTGCGTACGCATACAGCTAAGCCCGCGAAGGCCGCCGTGATCAGCGATAAAGATAAAGACACATTATTTCGATACGCGCCAAACCGATAAGTTGCAAACAAAACAATCGCAAAGGGCAAAAACCACGACCACATCATCCACCACATCGAGCGCCCATAAAATGTCAAAATAGGCTGAAACACTAATATTAACCCCAAAACAACCCAAGCATGGCGCGCAGAAAATTGTTTGGCCACCCAAAATAAGATACTGCCTATAACAAGAGCATTAACAAACGCCACCAATGTTTGCGAGATTAGGTTGTAATAATAATAATCCAGCGTTTGCAGCCTTTTATGCCAGCGGCTCCCCGGCTTTGCTCCTTCAAGCACCTTATCTTTTACGCGCTCTAAGCCGCGCCAGACAGGCATCATCAGATCATCCTGCAAGCCATAATGCGACGTATATACACGCGCAATCTTGTCATCACCTTTTTCCAATCGCTCTTTAAAAAGCGCATAGTCATCACGGTCGACAGATTTATAAAGATCATCGACATGATCATAACGGAGCATAAAACCGCCCTGCGCGTCCTCGCCATGCTTTAGATTATAAACCAACCGTGAAAAGACAAAGCGCTCTGAGAAGAACTCTCCATCCAGATATTTTTTCAAAGGCAGCGTGCTGAGCAAATGTCCTGAAAAATTCAACCATAAAACAAAAACACATCCCCAAAAGACAACAGACGGTTTCTTTAGCCATGCTTTCATTTCTTGAACACCCAATATTTTGACATGATAAATGTAACTGATGCCGCGCAGACAGACCCCATTGCCACGGCAATAAATGTATAATGATCCGAGATCTGCAATGTCTTTACCGCCAGCGAATACGTAGCAAAATTTAAAGATTGCGCAAACGCCGTAGAAATCGCATACATCCCAAATGAGCGCGCCATACAATTATCACGCGCGTCAAAAGTATGATTTTTGTTGAAATAAAAGGTTATGCTTACGGCGATTAAAATGGCGGGAATGCGCGCCATTAACTGACCAGCGCCTAAGAACGATACTAAAAACTGCGTCACACCAGCATCCACCGCGAATCCAAGCCCACCAACAGCCAAAAACGATGCGATTTGCTTTTTCATGAGCTTAGGCCTCTTCGGACAAGGCGGGGTAAGATAGATATGAAAGCCTGATATTTTCGATGCGCCCACGGCTGACGGTATCAAGGATCACGCCGCAGATAAAGCTTAGAACAGCGCACAGCATAACGCCCATACTTAGAACGGCGGTTGGAAAGCGCGGGACAAGGCCTGTTTCAAAATAATCAAAGACAACTGGCATACCTACTCCCAAAGATATAAGCGCCAGCACAACAGACACGAGGCCAAAAAACAGGAACGGTTTGATTTCTTTAAAGAAAAAGACAATAAAACTGAGGATGCGAATGCCATCTTTATAGGTTGATAGCTTGCTTTGTGTGCCTTCGGCGCGATCATAATAATGCGTCGGCAGCTCAAACACCGACAAGCGCAGCTTTAAGGCATGAATGGTAAGCTCGGTTTCGGTTTCAAAACCGCGCGCTGTTGCAGGAAAGCTTTTGACAAAGCGGCGAGAAAACGCGCGATAACCCGAGAGCATATCCGTCACGCCTTCACCAAAAAGCGTGCGCACCACACCGTTTAACATACGGTTGCCAAAGCGATGCCCCGGGCGGTAAAGCTTTTCACCCTGATCTTTTGCACGTGCGCCGACAACCATATCGGCATTTTCATCCATCAATTTTTGCACCAACTCTGGCGCGGCCTGCGCATCATATGTGCCGTCACCATCGGCCATCAAATAGATATCGGCCTCGATATCAGCAAACATGCGGCGCACAACATTGCCCTTGCCCCGGTGATATTCAGTGCGCACAATCGCGCCTGCATCACGCGCGACCTGCGCAGTTTGATCCGACGAGTTATTATCATAGACATAGATGCTGGCCTTCGGCAGCGCCTGTTTAAAGGCGGCGACAACATCGGCGATTGCGGCCTCTTCGTTATAACACGGTAATAAGACTGCAATATCCATTTCGACCTCTGAGATCAGTTTAGGTAATGTTTTTAGGTATCAAGGAAGCTGCGCAGCTTACGAGAGCGGCTTGGATGCTTGAGCTTACGCAATGCTTTGGCTTCGATCTGACGAATACGCTCGCGCGTTACGTTGAATTGCTGCCCTACTTCTTCGAGGGTATGGTCGGTGTTCATACCGATACCAAAACGCATACGCAAAACGCGCTCTTCACGCGGCGTTAGTGAGGCCAAAACGCGGGTTGTCGTTTCACGCAAGTTCGAGTGAATAGCCGAATCAATTGGCGCAATTGCGTTTTTATCTTCGATAAAGTCACCCAAAGATGAATCTTCCTCATCACCGATTGGCGTTTCCAAAGATACTGGCTCTTTTGCGATTTTAAGGACTTTACGCACCTTATCCAGTGGCATGTGCAAACGCACAGAAAGTTCTTCTGGTGTGGGTTCGCGGCCAATTTCGTGCATCATTTGACGTGATGTGCGTACAAGTTTATTGATCGTTTCGATCATGTGCACAGGAATACGAATTGTGCGCGCTTGGTCAGCGATCGAGCGGGTAATCGCTTGGCGAATCCACCAAGTCGCATAGGTTGAGAATTTATAACCGCGGCGATATTCAAATTTATCAACGGCCTTCATCAAGCCGATGTTGCCCTCTTGAATAAGGTCAAGGAATTGCAAACCACGGTTTGTGTATTTCTTTGCGATCGAGATCACCAAACGCAAGTTGGCTTCGACCATTTCTTTCTTGGCGCGGGCTGCTTCTTTTTCGCCTTTTTGCACGGTACCTACGATGCGGCGAAACTCGCTGATTGGCAGCATCGCCTCATCAGAGATTGCAGCAACTTGCTCGCGCAGTTTCAGAACATCGTCGCTGTGTTTTTCGACGAATTTATCCCAGTTTTTATTCGCGCCTTTGAGGCTGTCGATCCAAGATGGGTCAAGTTCTGCCCCGTAGTATTTCTTCAAGAAATCTTCGCGCTTTACTTTACAGCCTGTCGCCATACGCAACATCTTACCCTCATGGGTAACAAGTTCACGGTTCATTGTGTAAAGGCGGTCAATTAACTGCTCGATACGCGGGTTGCTGAGGTGGATTTCATCCATCAAGCCCACAAGGGTATCGCGGTGATCTTCGTATTTTTTGTTAATTTTGGCTTCTGGCTCATTGCCTTTCAACAAGGCATCAAGGCGCTCTTGCTGAATTTTTTGCATGCTTTGGTACGTCTTTTTGATCTTACCAAACACTTCGAAAACCTGCGGTGCAAGCTCTTCTTCCATTGCGGACAAAGACATTGGGTTCACGTCATCATCGTCGCCCTCTTCGTCGTTATCGTTTTCTGAATCTTCTTCGCTTTCGTTTTCGTCGTCGTCAGTTTCATCATCTGAGCTTGTGCCTTCAGGATCATCCTCTTCGACGTTGTATGTCGCGTCCAAGTCGATCACTTCGCGCAGCAAAATATCACCGTTTTGCAGGGCTTCGTACCATGCAATCATCGATTCAATGGCCAGTGGGCTTTCGCAAATACCGCCAATCATCAAGGCACGGCCTGCTTCGATGCGCTTGGCAATAGCAATCTCACCTTCGCGTGAAAGAAGTTCTACCGCGCCCATTTCGCGCAAATACATGCGCACAGGATCATCCGTGCGGCCTGTATCATCGTCTTTGATGTTACCGCCGGCCTCGTAATCGCCGTCTTTATCTTCATCATCGCTGTCGTCTTCGTCGTCAGCGTCATCACTGCTTTTGCTTTTGACATCGTCATCATCATTGACGTCATCTTCTTTTTCAACAAGCTGAATACCGACATCAGATAGCGCGGCCATTGCATCGTCGATTTGCTCGGACGTAAAGTTTTCCGCAGGCAAGGCGTCGTTAATCTGATCATAGGTTAAAAAACCACGACCTTTACCGTCTTTAACCAATGCCTTCATCACTGAAGCAAAGCTGCCTTTGCCTGATGTTTCGATATTATCGTCGTCTTGTTTTTTGCTCACTGCCGAATGCCCACTTGCTGTTGAAGCCATAATTATTGCCCCAGCCCCCTTGTAAAAAATCTAGTCCATATCTTCATGAAAATAAAAGATGTTTTGCCACGCTTATCATTATCTATATAGATTTGCTCGCGTCAACAATCAAACCGCAACAAACACTCTTACTTCTAACTTTTTCTGTCAAAAACACTAAAATAGCCCCTCAGACTTGTGTTTTCCAGTGCTGAGCCTGCTGCTTTTGTGCATTTTTTGCCTGCATAGCGTCCCAAATTTCCAACCACTTCGTCTTGATCGTGCCTAAATCGGCATCGTGCGAATCACTTACGGGCGCTGCGAATGCGGCATGAACATATAATTTTTCATTTAATATGTCACCCTTTTCTTTTTCATAGCCCGCGACCGACAGCTTTTCGCACAACTCATCGCGCGAAATATCAGGATCACCGCACAGAGTTTGCACCACGAACTCCTTTAGGGCGGTTATTTCTGACGTTGCAAATCGCAGTTTTGCCGCGTGTTCTTCAATGTCATCAAACAAGGACGGATGATTGATCAAGGCCGCCAACAAAATTTTATCGTACAAATCATTAAAGAACGGCATCTTGGGGCGCACCGCAACACCTGACCGCGGCGCACCGTTCCCTCGCGCGCGCGCATTACGGGATTGATTACCGCGGCGCTCATAATGACCAAAGAACGCCTTCGATACTTTCTCATCGATCAAGGCCTTATAGTGACGCTGCACTTCGGGATCAGGGATTTGTGCAATCTTTTCCTTTAACGCCGACACGATTGCTGCGCGTTCTTCTGGTGTTTTCAGGGCCTTGCCCTCGATATGCTGCCCCCAGATATAATCGACAAGCGGCAGCGCCCTATCCAGCAAATTTTGAAAAGACTGCTTACCGCCGCCTGCGATCATACTATCTGGATCTTCACCATCAGGCAGGAATGAAAACCGCGCCGAATGCCCAGGAATCAACATGGGCACGATACGCTCTGCCGCGCGGCCTGCGGCCTGTTTGCCTGCGCGGTCACCGTCAAAGCATAAAATCGGCTCCTTCAAAGAAGCGGGAATCATTTTCCACAGGCTCTCGATTTGCCCTTCGGTGAGTGCCGTGCCCATTGGGGCAACTGCACCATCAAAGCCGGCCTGATGACACGCGATGACATCCATATAGCCTTCGGTCACCAAAATGGGACGCCCATCACGCGCGGCCTTACGCGCCTTATCTTCGCCGTACAAAACGCGCCCCTTATCGAAGAGCGGCGTATCGGGAGAGTTTAAGTATTTAGGAGGCTTAAAATCGCCGCGGTCAGGCTCGCGCAAGTGATCAGGCAAGATTCGCCCGCCAAAGGCGATCACACGCCCGCGCTTATCCGTCACTGGGAACATAACGCGATCACGGAAGAAGGCATAAGGCTCGCCCGTTTTTTGAGATACTTTCACAAGGCCAAGTGCTTGCATATCCGCAAGCGTAACTTTTTGCTCCTTAAGGTACGCGACTAAAGCGCCGCCATTATTAGGCGCATAGCCAACGCGAAAATGCGCTAACGTCTCGGGCGAGAGCCCTCTTCCCGTCAAATATTCCATCACATAATGATTAGCAGGCTGCGCCAATTGCCCTTGAAGCCACTGCGCCACGCCGTCCATGACATCATATAACGTTTTGGCCTTTTCAGCCTTTTCAATAGCGCGCGGGTCTTCCTTTGGCATTTGAAGGCCCGCCTCTGATGCCAGCATTTCGACCGCCTCACGAAACGGCAAGTTATCGTGCTCCATCACAAATTTCAGAACATCACCATGCGCACCGCAGCCAAAGCAATGATAGAACTGCTTATCATCGTTAATTGTAAAAGATGGCGTTTTTTCATGATGAAAAGGACAGCAAGCCTTAAATTCGCGCCCTGCGCGCGTGACTTTAATCCGCCGCCCGATCATGTCTGACAGGCTGAGCCGGTTGCGTATCTCATCTAGAAATTGTGGTGAAATTGCCATAGCCTTATTCAATAACGGATTGCCCTTAAAAAACCACCTTTATTTTATTTCTTCAGGCATCTTATCCAAACAACAAAATTACCATTTACCAAGCACCACAAGACACAACGTTTCAAATGCCTTTTTTACCCATAAAAAAGCATAAATAAAGCCTTATTATACTTGCATTATGCCAATGAGCCGCATATAAAGTTTTTTATTAAGCGAGAATTAGTAAATTTGCATTTACATAATCTCCTTGCTATAATGCTTACCAGTTAACGGACAAACGGCAAATAATAGATAGGTGTAAAATGCCCAAGGTTTTTTCAGTAGATAATAAAATTAAGATCATTGAATACGGTAAGCAAAGCGAACAAGTTGTATCAATCAAATCGATTGCAAATGATATTTGTTCAGCACTGCGTAAGATTTGTAAATCAGCATAGATTTCATACATGATAATAAAAAAGCCCTGCTTTCATTGCGGGGCTTTTTTGTATCTCATCCAGTTACATAATCTAGGCTGACAGTTTCGACCTAACGAGGGCACCTGTTGCGCTCATATCCACGCGACCAGCATAGTCCGTTTTTAACGCGCCCATAATCTTACCCATGTCTTTGATGCTTTGCGCGCCAGTTGATGCGATCAAATCATCGATGACTTTTTCCAGCTCGGCTCCCTCTAAAGGCTCAGGCAAAAACTTTTTGATCACCTTTACTTCTGCGTGTTCACGATCTGCCAAATCTTGGCGATCCGACTTTTCATAGATACAGATCGATTCGGCGCGCTGCTTCAGCATACTTTGCAACATCGCTAGAATTTCCGTTTCATTCACGCCTTCACTTTGCCCCGATGTGCGCGCAGCAACATCACGATCTTTCAACGCCGCCAAAATTAAACGAATTGTGGATACTGCTGTCATATCCTTGTTTTTCATCGATTCTTTTAGCGCTGTATTAAATTCTTGTCTTTTTGACACGATTTTTCTTTCCTTTTTGGTTCGGTTCGTTTATAGACTCCTTCTCTAGCGGAACCCTAGCTAGAGAGTAATCAAGTCATGCCAGACTTTTCTAATATAAATCGTCCTAAGAATGCAACGGGCGTTATTGTTTTTGCCAACGGAACTATCATTTGGGGCACTGGATTTGGTGCCGAAACAACCAATGTTGGCGAAATTTGTTTCAACACATCCCTTACCGGTTACCAAGAAGTTATGACTGACCCCAGTTATGCGGGACAGATTGTTAACTTCACATTTCCACACATTGGTAATGTCGGCACGAATGACGAGGATAATGAATGCCTTGAGCCTGCTGCGCGCGGCATGATCGTACGCGAGGATTTGACTTTGCCTTCAAACTGGCGTGCTCAGCAAAATTTGGATGCATGGCTGAAGGAAAAGAACCTTCCAGGGATCAGTAACATTGATACGCGTGCCCTCACCCGCCATATTCGCGATAACGGCGCACCTAACGGCGTGATTGCTTATAACGCTGCGGGCGAATTTGACTTGGATGCGCTGTATTCTCAAGCGAAGCAGTTCCCTGGCCTTGATGGATTAGACCTTGCCAAGGACGTCACATGCACAAAGCCCTATGACTGGAATGAAAGCCTGTGGAGCCTTAAAGGCGGCTACGGCACACAAGACGCACCGATCAAGAAAGTTGTTGCGGTTGATTTTGGCGCCAAGCGCAATATCTTGCGATGCTTGGCCAATGCAGGATGTGACGTCACCGTCGTGCCCGCGCAGACATCTGCTGAGGACATTCTTGCGATGAAGCCAGACGGCGTCTTCCTTTCAAACGGTCCTGGCGACCCAAGCGCGACTGGCGCATACGCCGTGCCAATGATCAAAGCTATCATCGAAGCAGGCATCCCCCTATTCGGCATTTGCCTAGGCCACCAATTGCTTGCCCTTGCACTGGGCGGTAAAACTCGCAAAATGCACCTAGGTCACCGCGGCGGCAACCACCCCGTAAAAGACCTAGAAACAAGCAAGGTTGAAATCACATCACAAAACCACGGCTTCGAAGTGATCGAAGACAGCTTGCCAGCAGGCGTGAAAGCAACCCATGTCAGCCTGTTTGACGGATCAAACGAAGGTCTGCGCCTAGAAGGCAAACCAGTTTTTTCAGTGCAATACCACCCAGAGGCCTCACCCGGCCCAGAGGATAGCTATTACCTGTTTGAGCGTTTCGTCGAAGAAATGAAAAAAGCCGCATAACACCATAGAGGAAGAACAATGCCAAAACGTACCGACATAAAAACAATTGCGATCATTGGCGCTGGCCCGATTATTATTGGCCAAGCCTGCGAATTTGACTATTCCGGCACACAGGCCTGTAAGGCCCTGCGCGAGGAAGGATACCGCATTGTTCTGATTAACTCGAACCCGGCGACCATCATGACGGACCCCTCGATGGCAGACGCCACGTATATCGAGCCCATTACGCCAAAGGTTGTTGCTAAGATCCTTGAAAAAGAAAAGCCTGACGCGTTGCTTCCAACTATGGGCGGGCAAACGGCGCTGAATACGGCGCTTGCCCTTGCAGAAGACGGCACGCTTGAGCGCCTTGGCATTGAGCTAATCGGCGCGGACCAAGAAGCCATTGAAAAAGCGGAAGACCGCCAAAAATTCAAAGAATGTATGGATGAGCTTGGCCTTGAATCAGCGCGCAGCGCCGTTGTGCATTCTATGGATGAAGCGCGCGAAGCGCTCAATACAATTGGTTTGCCTGCAATTATTCGCCCATCATTCACACTGGGCGGCACAGGCGGCGGCATTGCCTATAACCGTTCCGAGTACGAACAAATCGTTGGCGAAGGTCTTGAGGCTTCTCCGACGACTGAGGTCTTGATCGAAGAATCGATGCTTGGATGGAAAGAATATGAAATGGAAGTTGTCCGCGATAAGAATGACAACTGCATCATTATCTGTGCGATTGAAAATATTGACCCTATGGGAGTTCACACAGGTGACTCGATTACGGTTGCACCTGCCCTGACCCTGACTGATAAAGAATACCAGATCATGCGCAATGCATCCCTAGCGGTTCTTCGGGGCATTGGCGTTGAAACAGGCGGGTCAAACGTACAGTTCGCCGTGAACCCAGAAAACGGCCGCATGATCGTGATCGAGATGAACCCGCGCGTGAGCCGCTCTTCCGCGCTGGCGTCCAAGGCAACAGGATTCCCTATTGCAAAGATCGCAGCTAAACTCGCGGTAGGCTACACACTGGATGAGCTCGGTAACGACATTACAGGCGGACGTACGCCTGCAAGCTTTGAGCCGACAATCGATTACGTTGTCACAAAAATTCCGCGCTTCGCGTTCGAGAAATTCACTGGCACGAAAAATACACTTAACACGGCGATGAAATCTGTTGGTGAAGCTATGGCCATTGGCCGCAGCTTTGAAGAAAGCCTTCAAAAGGCACTGCGCTCCCTGGAAAAAGGCTTTGACGGCCTAAGCCCAGTCGAGATCAAAGGCACGCAGACAGAAAACATGGACGTTGTCCGTGACGCTGTACGCTCTGTATTAATCACACCAACGCCAGAGCGTTTGCTTTACGTTGGTCAGGCATTGCGCCTTGGCTTGACCCAAGAGGAAATCCATAGCGCCACGAAAATTGACCCTTGGTTCCTTGAGCGCATGGCCAATATTATTGCAGCAGAAAAGAACGTACAAGACAACGGCCTTCCGACAGACGCGCAAGACTGGACAGCGCTCAAGAAGCTTGGCTTCTCTGACGCGCAGCTTGCCGGCATAACAGGTCAAACCGAAGACGCAGTGCGCGCAAGCCGCCAAAACGCAAACGTACACCCTGTCTACAAGCGCGTTGACACATGCGCCGCCGAAATCCCATCTGGCACGCCGTATATGTATAGTTGCTATGAGGGTAATGGTCTTGAACCAGCCGAAAGCGAAATTGACCCCTCTGACAAAGAAAAGGTCATCATTCTTGGCGGTGGCCCGAACCGCATTGGTCAGGGCATTGAATTTGACTATTGCTGCGTTCATGCCTCCTTTGCGCTGCGTGAGGCGGGTTATGAAACAGTCATGGTGAACTGTAACCCTGAAACAGTTTCAACAGACTATGACACATCAGACCGTCTGTACTTCGAGCCCCTAACAGAGGAAGACGTGGTTGAGCTTATCCGCGCGGAACAAGCTAGCGGAAAAGTCAAAGGTGTCATCGTTCAGCTAGGTGGCCAAACGCCGCTTAAGCTTTCACATGCACTGTTAAAAGCGGGCATTCCTATCCTTGGGACGTCACCTGATGCGATTGATTTGGCCGAAGACCGCGAACGCTTCCAAAAGCTTTTGCAAGACTTGAACTTGCGCCAGCCACCAAACGACCTTGCACGCTCGGCCGAAGATGCCGTTGCCAAGGCCGAAAACATTGGCTTCCCGTTGGTTATTCGCCCATCTTATGTTTTGGGCGGACAAGGCATGGAAATCGTCCACAACATGGAAGAGCTTAAACGCTATATCGACACAGCGGTTTTGGTGTCTGGTGATAACCCTGTCTTGCTTGATCGCTATTTGAAAAGCGCGATTGAGGTTGATGTGGATACGCTATGTGATGGTGAAGATGTTTACGTTGCCGGCATCATGGAGCATATCGAAGAAGCGGGCATTCACTCGGGCGACAGTGCCTGCGTCTTGCCGCCGCACTCATTGCCACAAGCCACCGTTGACGAAATGGAGCGCCAAGCGATTGTCCTTGCCAAGGCCTTGAACGTTAAAGGCCTGATGAACGTACAGTTCGCGGCGCGTAAGAACCCAGAAACAGGCGAATTTGAAGTCTTCATCATCGAGGTTAACCCGCGTGCATCACGCACAGCGCCATTCGTTGCCAAGGCAACAGGCGTTCCTGTTGCGAAGATTGCTGCGCGCATTATGGCTGGCGAGAAACTGAATGATTTCAAAGGCATTCTTTACGGCATGAAACCTGATCACTGGGCGGTTAAGGCGCCTGTCTTCCCGTTCAACCGCTTCCCTGGTGTCGAGCCCCTGCTCGGCCCCGAGATGAAGTCTACAGGTGAAGTTATGGGCCTTGATAAAGATCTTGCCCATGCACTTGCGAAATCGCAGCTTGCCGCGGGAAGCCGCCTGCCAAAATCAGGTAAGGTTTTCTTATCGGTTAAAAATGTTGATAAAGAAGGCCTTGTTCCCATTGCAAAAGACCTTGAAAGCCTAGGCTTTGAGCTTGTTGCCACTGGCGGCACATACAAACACCTGCAAGAAAACGGCGTGAACGCCACGCGCGTAAACAAGGTTCTTGAAGGTCAACCGCACATCTTGGATGCGATGATCAACGGCGATATTGCCATGGTCATCAACACAACAACCAAGAGCGCACAAGCCACAGCGGATTCAAATTCAATCCGCCGCATGGCCTTGATGAACAAGATCCCTTATTACACTTTGCTGACGGCGGCAACCGCAACAGTGAAGGCGATCAAGGCGATCAAGGGCCGCGAGATCGAGGTCAAACGCCTGCAAGATTACTTGCCTGAAGAACAAAGCCGTTCACAGGCCGCATAAATCATTTGACGACTGGCGTCATTTTTCTTAGGATACAGCAATTCCCGCCGCTTTTTGGCGGGATTTGTTTTTATAAAACACGATTTTAGAAAGGTTACAGTTATGGATCAATTTCCAATGACTAAGAAAGGCTATGAAGCCCTCAGCGCAGAGTTAGAAAACCTCAAGAAGGTACAGCGCCCTGCCGTAATCGAAGCCATCGCCGAGGCCCGCGCGCATGGTGACCTTTCTGAAAACGCGGAATATCACGCCGCCCGCGAGCAGCAAAGCTTTATCGAAGGCCGTATTGAAGAACTGGAGGCCGTGGTATCACGCGCGCAAGTTATTGACCCAACAACCCTGAGCGGTGATACGGTTAAATTTGGCGCAACAGTGACGATCGTTGACGAGGACACTGACGAGGAGCGTTCCTTCCAGATCGTTGGTGATTATGACGCAAATTCTGATGAGGGCCGCATTTCTATCAGCGCCCCAATCGCACGCGCCTTGATCGGCAAGTCTGAAGGTGACTCCGTTGAGGTAAACACCCCCAAAGGAAAAACCTTCTACGAGATCCTAAGCGTTTCGTTTCAGTAAAACACCCTTGCTATTTCATTATGTATAAATCACTTACACACTTTATCTTGCACAAAGATAATTGTTATGTTAAAACTCGTCTGTGAAAATGAAATTTAGAGATACATATGGACAAACTGAAAGAAATCAGATCACACATTATATTAGCTTTTAATATCAGTGCTTTAAAAAGGTTTGTTGAAACTAATCCTCACCAGAGGGATGATAATGATTACAGAACTACTATAGAACGTGTGCTTCAGGCTGCATCAACTGCTAGCGGTATGCACAAGCACGATCTGAGGCACGCATATCTAAATAGCCCATACAGCAACTACGATAAATATGATGACGATGACCGCAAAGAACTCGAGAAGAGCAATCCCGATTTATACGATAAAATTAGCCGCATGGATAAAAGTGAACGCACACTATATATGCTCTCACTGTTTTTAAGCGATACTTTTGACACGGACCCAAACCTTTCAACGCTTCAAAACTACGCGCGCGAAATTCCTATGAATTAAGCAAACTTACTGGGTTTAAAAACTGCCTGACTACACTACATTAAAGGTAAATCTTTTCACTTTTAATAAAAAGGACAGACAGTTGGAATATCTTCACACTATGGTTCGCGTCCGCGACATTGACGAATCTCTTGATTTTTACTGCAACAAAATGGGCATGGTCGAAACGCGCCGCATGGAAAACGAACAAGGCCGTTTTACGCTGATCTTCTTGGCGGCTGATCAAGACGAGCAGCGCGGGAAAGACACGCAAACCCCGCTATTAGAGCTTACTTACAACTGGCCAGTAGAAGGCGAAGAGCCTGAGATTTACACTGGCGGTCGCAATTTTGGGCACCTTGCCTACCGCGTCGATAATATTTATGAAACCTGCGCGCGGCTGCAAGATAATGGCGTCACCATCAACCGCCCACCGCGCGATGGATATATGGCCTTTATCAAGTCACCTGATGGTATTTCGATTGAGCTATTACAGCGCGGCGATGCTTTGCCCGCGGCCGAGCCATGGGCATCTATGCCAAACACAGGCACTTGGTAATCTTACTCGATAGGAACGCCGGCTTCCATTTTAGATGAGCTCATCGACAGGCATGACTTCACCGATTGCACGTGAGGCGCGCTTGTCAGCTCATCTTTCAAAATGCGCTGATAATCTGTCCAGTCATGGGCAACGACCTTCATCAGGTAATCCAGATCACCTGCGATCGAGTGACATTCGCGCACTTCGTCAAGGCCGTTAATATAGTTTTCAAATTCTTCTTTATCGGTTGCCGATTGACCTTTCAGCGTCACAAGCGCGAAAATTGTAACCGTATAGCCCATAGAAGGCGCATCAATTTGTGCGTTATAGCCCTTGATAAAGCCATTATCCTCAAGCGAGCGCACGCGGCGCAAACATGGCGGAGCAGAAATTCCAGCTTCTTTTGCTAGATTTACGTTGCTCATACGGCCGTCTTCTTGTAGACATTTCAGGATTTTACGGTCGATTTTATCAAGTTTAGCTCTTCTCATTATTTCACCTTCTAATAGTATTATGTCCTCAACTTCAAATAAATCTTCAAAACAAGGCTGAGGCTTGATATAAAGTTGCGCGAGCAAACATGCAAGGACTTTCATGCAAAAACTGAAAAATATTTCATGCTGGATCATTACCGAAGGCATGGCAGGCACAGAAAACCAATGCCTCGGCGTAGCAGAATCCTTGGAGGTTTCAGCCCAAATATTGCGCATAACACTCACGCAGCCATGGAAAAGCCTAAGCCCTTGGCTGGGTTTCGAGCAAGCCTTCACGTTTTCACCGCGCCTACCTACGTCAGGATGGCCTGATTTACTGATTGTCAGCGGCCGAAAAAGCATTGCAGCGGCGCGATATATCAAAAAACAAAGCCACGGCAAGACCTTTACGGTTTTTATTCAAGACCCGCGAATCAGTCCAAAAGAATTTGACCTGGTTATCGCACCAGAACACGACCCTGTCACAGGCGATAATGTTGTAAAAACCACTGCTGCGCCGAACCGCATTACATCTGATAAGATTACGCAGGCCGCGAACAGCTTTGCCGCGCTGCGTGATATGCCCTCCCCGCGCATTGCCGTTTTAATTGGCGGCAATAGTAAAGCTCACCGCCTGACATCTTTTATTGTCGAAAAGCTTTGCACGCATTTGGCGGCGCTAACGCAGTCGCTTATGATTACGACGTCACGCCGCACTGGCGCCGAGAACGAAGAGATGCTGCGCCACCATCTGAGCGGCCATCACAATGTCTACTTCTGGGATCATCAGGGAGAAAACCCTTATTTTGCAATGCTTGCACTGGCGGACATCATTATGGTGACGAACGATAGCGCGTCCATGCTGTCCGAGGCGGCAACCACTGGCAAGCCCGTTTATGCTATCCCGCTAGAGGGCGGTGGTAAGCGTATAGACGCGATGCTAAGCCGCCTGATCAATCACGGCGCAGTGCGCATTTTCGACGGCAAAATCGAAAGCTGGACCTACGAACCGTTAAATGATGCGGACAAGGCCGCCAGAGCAATCGAAGACGCCTTTACAAGCCGATAACTTCGCCCTATATAGGATTTCATGAGCAATACAAACACACACACAAAGGTCTTAATTATCGGTTCTGGCCCCGCAGGTTATACAGCGGCAATCTACGCGGCGCGCGCGAACCTTAATCCCATTCTTGTTACAGGCTATGAGCCTGGTGGTCAGTTAATGATCACGACCGAGGTTGAAAACTATCCTGGTTTTGCAGAAAAGATCGAAGGCCCGTGGCTGGTTGATCAAATGCGCGCTCAGGCCGAAAATGTCGGCACAGAGATGATCAGTGATTATATCGTTGACGTTGACACCACGCAGCGCCCTTTCAAGGCCACCGGCCAAAGCGGCGAAGTTTATACTGGTGATACGTTGATTATTGCCACTGGCGCAAAAGCACGCTGGCTCGGCATCGAATCAGAGCAAACCTTCCAAGGACGCGGCGTATCTGCATGCGCGACATGTGATGGTTTCTTCTTTAAAAACCAAGAAGTTGCCATTGTTGGCGGCGGCAACAGCGCCGTTGAAGAAGCGCTTTTCCTTACAAATTTCTGTAGCAAGGTCACGCTGATTCACCGCCGCGATAGTTTGCGCGCAGAAAAGATCATGCAAGACCGCTTATTCGCCAGCGACAAAGTATCCGTCATTTGGGATCACGAAGTTGATGAAATCCTAGGTGATGATACAGGCGTTACAGGCCTGCGCCTAAAAAGCACAAAAGATGACAGCACCCAAAACATCGACGTTCAAGGTTTCTTCGTGGCGATTGGTCACGACCCAGCGACAGAGCTGTTTAAGGGCAAGCTCGACATGGACGAGTCTGGTTATCTCATCACTGCCGCCGACAGCACTAAAACGTCTATAGACGGCATTTACGGCGCCGGTGATGTTGCAGACCACACATATCGTCAGGCCATTACTGCGGCTGGTATGGGATGTATGGCTGCTCTTGAAGCGGAAAAACATTTGTCATCTAAAGCCTAATTAGCTTAAACTCTCACAGAAAGATTTTATTCTTTCCA
>DKAJ01000012.1:52610-52903 GCA_002448815.1 Micavibrio sp. UBA6929 | reverse complement strand
TGCGGCTGGTATGGGATGTATGGCAGCCTTAGAAGCTGACCGTTTCCTTGCCGCGCAAGATGACGAATAGCCATACACAAAGGCCTCATTTTTTGAGGCCTTGTGAATAAGTGTATAAAATTTACATTTTTTTCTATTTGATATAGACAACACCCATCAAAGCGCTTATATATCTGCCCAGTTACTCAACTCGAGAAACTGGGCGTTTTGCAAAAAAGGCCCCACGTCATAGACGTGAAACCTCCCTGTTCAAACTTCGCGAGCCTTTATGGCTCGCCTTTTTTTTTTTTTTT
>DKAJ01000012.1:0-52321 GCA_002448815.1 Micavibrio sp. UBA6929 | reverse complement strand
CCGAGCCTTTATGGCTCGCTTTTTTTTATTTTTTTGCTGGGCGTTATACAAAGAAAATATGTATAACCGAAAATAGTTATGACACAGTTCAAAACCGTTTTCCATACTTTTTATTATAAAATTGCGAAAAAATCGCAAAATCACTTAAAAAGATACTTGAGTGCACTTTTTATGCGTTTTTTCTAATTTTCCAAAGCTCCTTGCTGCCAAGCAGCATGCTATTTGCTTTAATGTGATGCGCTTTTCGGCTATGATATAACTGTATGTATCTGAAAATAATCTATAAATCTAAATGACATCAAAAACAAAAGTCGTTCTGTTCAGTTATGGTGGCGGAATGCGCGGCATCATCCCTGCCTCGCTTATGAATTATATGGAAGAGCGCACAGGCCTGCGCATGGTTGATCTGGTGGATGTTTTTTGCGGCCCTTCAACAGGATCTATCCTCAACGCGGCGCTTAACGTTCCGCACCCGCACCGCCCTGGCCGTCCGAAATATCGTGCGCGTCACCTCATTAAATTTTACGAGCGCGAAGGCAAGCATATCTTCCCAACGGATAGCTTTCGTGACTTTCGCGCGTTGATCCATGATTTTAACAACCGCACAATGCGCATCAGTAAATTGCGCAATATTATGCGCCTTGGTCACTACTCTCCGGCGGAGCTTTCGCGTTGCCTGAAACTGCTTTATGGGGAAACGCGCCTGCAAGATTCCTTAAAAAGCCTCATTATTTCGACATATAACATTGATGGCGCGGCGCTCGACCCCGTTTTAGAAGACGGCGAAGATGAGAATGCACCAGTGCATACGAAGAATAACTTTTTAACCGAGGGCGGGCATGCCGTTTGGATGAAGCATATCAAGGCGCCTATGCTCAATGCAAAGCCTGCACCGACGGTATCGCTGTATGATGCAGTAATGGGCAGCACCGCAGCGCCAACATATTTCCCCTGCCATCACTTTGATATGGACAGCAAGCCCGTAAGCGGCATTGATGGCAGT
Source organism: Micavibrio sp. UBA6929 (assembly GCA_002448815.1). GTDB lineage: Bacteria > Pseudomonadota > Alphaproteobacteria > Micavibrionales > Micavibrionaceae > UBA6929. The sequence goes on along the minus strand of DKAJ01000012.1, from coordinate 51,318 downwards.
TTATTTGATAACCCTTGCGTAAATTATCATGGCGCAGTGCGTCAGCATTTGGATGATGACGAGCGCACAATCATGATCTTACTTGGCACAGGTTATACCCTCCCCTCGATCAGCAAAGATGACTGGAATAGTTACGGCAATATTGGCGTCGTTGATCCAGCCAACGATTTGCCACTGATTAACATTCTATTCCATGCACCAGAATCAGCCCTGATTGAGAGCTTTAACGACACGCTAGGCGATGATCTTTATATCTTTAATAAGTCATTGATTTCATGTGACCCTGCGCACAAGCCTTCACGCCAGATTGATGACGCGACGCCAGAGAATATCGCCGCAATGAAGCGCTTTGCCAAAGCCATGATTGAAGAGCAAAAAGACCGCCTTGATGCGCTGTGTGATATTCTTGTGGCCAATTACGAAGCCAACACACAAGAAAAAGCCGCGAAAGCAAAAGACAATCGCGGCTGGTTTTCATTTTTCAGCAAATAAAAGACGCGGCTACGCCTTTATTTTAGCGCTGCGCATGCGCGCTGAATGCGGGTACATGCTTCTTTGAGGACATCAAGGCTGGTCGCATAAGATACACGAAAATGCGGCGACAAGCCAAATGCTTCGCCATGCACGGCAGCCACGCCCTCGGCCTCAAGCAGATATGTCACAAAATCTTGATCGTTTTGGATCACGGTACCGTCTGGCGTTGTTTTACCAAGGCACCCTGCGCATGATGGATACACATAAAATGCGCCTTCAGGTTTAATGCACTCAAGTCCTTCTGCCTCATTGAGCATCGACACGACAAGGTCGCGGCGCTCTTGGAAGGCTGCAACCCATTCTTTCAGGAAGGATTGATCGCCGCTAAGCGCTTCGTGCGCGGCCGCCTGAGAGATCGAGCATGGGTTGCTTGTGCTTTGTGATTGAATTTTCGCCATCGCCTTAATGAGCTCTTTCGGGCCGCCAGCATAACCAATGCGCCAGCCTGTCATCGAATAAGACTTAGACACGCCATTAATCGTCAATGTACGATCATAAAGCTTTGGCTCCACCTGTGCAGGCGTTGCATAAACACCGCCATCATATAACAGATGCTCGTACATATCATCGGTCATCACGTTAACGTGCGGATGTTTGAGCAGCACATCCGTCAGCGCCTTAATCTCATCCTTGGTATAGCCCGCGCCAGTTGGGTTTGAAGGCGAGTTAAAAATGAGCCATTTTGTTTTCGGCGTGATTGCGGCCTCAAGATCTGCGGCAGACATGCGGAAATTGTTGTCAGCCGTGCACGGCACGATCACTGGCGTACCTTCGGCCAAAAGAACCATATCAGGGTAAGACACCCAGTATGGCGCAGGAATAATAACTTCATCACCTGGGTTCACAGAGGCCATCAATGCGTTATACAAGACCTGCTTGCCGCCTGTTCCAACGGTAATTTGGTCGCGTGCATAATCAAGATCATTGTCACGTTTAAACTTGGCAATGATCGCGTCTTTAAGCTCTGGCGTGCCATCAACAGGTGTGTATTTTGTTTTGCCTTCGTCCATCGCCTTTTTCGCGGCGTTTTTAATAAAATCAGGCGTATCAAAATCAGGCTCCCCCGCGCCAAGGCCAATCACATCACGCCCCGCAGCGCGCAATTCTGCGGCCTTGGTTGTAACAGCAATCGTAGGAGATGGTTTAATACGGCTTAGACGGTCTGCGACAAACGACATGGATAGACACCCTTTTTAAAAACAATGATTAATCTTAAAAGGCTTCGTCACTGATGAAGCCCTTCACTTCATCGATATTCAAGTCGTTAGAGAGCGTGAAATCAAGCCCTAAATCGTCAAAGAACTGTTTTAACGGCAACAAAAGCGGATCCCGCGCCAAGGCATCACGCACATAGGCCTCAAGCCGCGGTAAAAATCGCATATATTGCGGTTTATTTTGGCGAATAGGCCACAACAAACATTGCCCTAGCAAACGGCAATGGAACTGCGTTGTGAGGATGCGCATCCACGTGCGCTCGTCCTCGGTCAGTTTATCAACCGCAATTTTTTGTATATCGGCGGGAACATCTGCGCGCATATCCTCAAGCAAATTGCCAAGGTCATAAAGCGGACTGCCAAACATGGCATCTTGGAAATCAATCAGGCCGAGCGATCCGTCTGATAAAACCATAATATTATCAACGTGATAATCACCGTGAACAAAGCCGCGCTTATAAGGCGGCAGTGTTTTTTCAATGCCATCCCAAATGGCCAGATATTCATCCACCAAATCCGCGCCAATCGTGCGTTTTTGCGCGGCAGGCAAATACCACTCCATAACGCGGCGGCGGCCTTTATGCACAGCGTTGCTTTCATAAACGCACAGCGGCGGCACATCACTCAGGGCCTTGAGCTGCTCAAGCATGACAAAGGCCTTTTGATAGATCTCTTTTTGCGCGCTGGCGCTTTCTTGCACGGCGATGCGCATGGGAAGACTGCCAAAATCCTCGATCAAGGCAAAGCCGTTATGTGCTTCTAGTTCATAGATTTCGGGAACGCGCACGCCATTATCGCGCAAATAACTGCCAATGCGCAGATATTCCAGCATCGTATTCTCATCTTGTGGAATATCCATGACAAGCGCATGTTTGCCGCCCTTTTCAACCCGCGTATATGTACGCGCAGTGCCATCTTGGGGGAGCACCTCGACCTCAGTCCAGCCAAATTTCTCGTAAAAAGCTTGCTTCATTTTAGCGGCGTTTACCTTGCGGAGCCTGCGAAAATGAGGCGATATGCTTCATCGCCTCGACATGACGGGGCGAGGTTTTATCTTCGCGGCGCGGCGCTTCATAGCTCTCTAGCCCGAAAACAGATGCGTTTGTACTGGATGCGGCCTTTAAAATTGCCTGTCCAAATGGGCTGCCTTGCGCAGGGTTAACCATTTTTTGTTGTGGTGATGCGGCGCGCGGGCGTGCCTGTGGCTGCGCGGAGGGTTTACTGGCTGCACCACCCGAGGATTTTGCACCACCAGATGCAACGCGGTCTACATGATATGCGACAATGCCGCTAAGATGTGCGCGGGTTAAGGCCTGAAGAAGCTGCATGTCTTGTGCGCTCCACGCCATGACTTGCTGCATGGCTTTTGTCTTGTTCCCGCCAGAGTTATATAAGGCCTCTTTAATGCGGCTAACGAGATAATTTGAACCCGATGGTGGTGTTGCCATGGCAGCGCCCTTTGCTGTTTCCTATAAAAACTTACTCTTTCAGGATTGCATAAATCGTGCCAAAGGCCAAATTCTTTTGCGGGCGCGGCGCAAGCCTATCCCCAAAAACCCATAATTTCGCGAGCTTTGACCACAGTTTTCTCGGCGATTTCCGCTGCCGTGTCCGAGCTATCACGCAAGATGGCATCAATACCTGCGGGGTCAGCCATCAGATCCGCCATGCGCTGCGTAATTGGGCTAAGATGCTCGACCGCGACTTCGGTCAGCGCGCCTTTTAAGGCGGCGTTGCCTTTACCTGCGAACTCGGCAAAGACAGTGTCCATGCTCACTCCTTTTAGGGCCGCATAGATCGTATAAAGATTTTTGATCTCTGGGCGGCCTTCCAGACCTGCGACATCACCCGGCAATTCAGGCGCGGCGTCTGTTTTTGCCTTTTTGATTTTACGCGCGATTGTATCGGCATCATCGGTCAGGTTAATACGGCTTTTATCGCTAGGGTCAGATTTGCTCATCTTCTTTGTTCCGTCTTGGAGGCTCATCACGCGGGTTGCGTCGCCCATAATTACAGGCTCTGGCTGCGGGAAAAACTCTGCGTCATAGCGCGTATTAAATGTGCTGGCGATCTCGCGGCTTAGCTCAAGATGCTGCTTTTGGTCTTCACCAACAGGCACGTGCGTTGCACGGTAGACCAGAATATCTGCGGCCATCAGCACAGGATAAGCAAACAGACCAAGGCCTGCGCGCTCGGCATTTTTACCGGCTTTATCCTTGAATTGTGTCATGCGCTCAAGCTTACCCATTTGTGACATTGTCGATAAAAGCCACATAAGCTCGGAATGTGCGGGGATTTGTGATTGCACAAAAATCGATGCGCGCTTGGGATCAACGCCGCCTGCGATATAGGCTGCGGCGATTTCACGGGTCGCATTAGCCAATACCTTAGGATCGTAATTTTGCGTCACTGCGTGCAGATCGGCAATCATATATAGGCTCTGCGCGTCTTGGTCATCTTGCAACGACACCCAGTTTTTCAGCGCTCCTAAATAGTTGCCTAATGTAAGATGTGAACTGGGCTGCATTCCCGATAAGATGATTTTATTACTCACGCCTGAGCCTTCCTTTTTAGTATTTGTTTGATATCGCTTGGATTTATAACGCCAAATGCGAACAAAGATAAAGCATAAATTATGCCGCCGCTGATCACGACTGCGCACAAGGATGTGATTTGACCTGCGCCTGCGAAGATGACCTCATTCACGCCATACGCCCCCGCCAGCATAACGCCGCTTGCCGCGACAATGCCCGCCAATGACCTCACGAAACGGGCATCCAAGGCAAAGCGTGCTTGGCTTTTTAGCACATGACAATGCATCACCACCTGCAGCCAACCACTTAGTCCCGTTGCAAGGGCAATCCCTGCAACGCCAATCACATTAATCAACGCGAGGCTAAGCGCGATATTAAAAATCGTGGCAACCACGGCAATTTTAACGGGCGTTTTTGTATTTTGCTGCGCCCAGTGCGCGGTTGAGAATACTTTAATCGCGATATATGCAGGCAAGCCTGTGACATAGCACAGCAAGACTTGGGCGCTGGCCATGCTATCTTGCGCATCAAAGGCGCCGCGCTCAAACAGCGTACTAATAATCAGCGGCGCAAACATCGCAAGCGCCGCCGCAGCGGGCAAAGCCAGTGCAAAGCAGTATTCAAGCGCGCGGTTAAACAGGTCTTTGACCTCATCGTCTTTTTTCGCACTAATGGCCTTTGATAAAATTGGCAATAGCGCCGTTCCAACAGCAATGCCAATAATACCCAGCGGCAATTGGTTTAGACGGTCTGCGTAATATAAATAAGAAATCGCACCCGTTTGCAGGAACGAGGCGATAATCAAATCGGCAAACAGGTTAATGTGCATGACGCCAGCGCCAATCACCCCAGGCCCCATCAGTGACAGCACCTTTTTCGTCTCGGGTGTTATATGCGGCATGCGCAATCGCCACTTAAAGCTGCTGCGCGCGGCCGCGATCATCAACCAGCCAAGTTGCAATGCCCCTGCCCCCGCGACGCCCCACGCCAGTGCGTGACCTGCGCTTGTAAAGTGATCTGCAAGCAAAAGCGCGCTGATTAAGCTCAGGTTAAAAAGGACGGGCGCGAAAGCAAATGGTGCGAAACGCCCCTGCGCATTCAAAACCCCGCCAAGCAGCGCCACCAACGACATAGCAAGTAAATACGGAAATGTAATGCGCGCAAGTTCTGTCGCCAGATCAAAGCGCACAGGATCATCATGAAATCCGGGCGCGACACCGTAAATAATCACAGGCATAACGCAAATGGCCAGCAAACAAAACGCCGATAGCGCGCCCAGCATCAACATAAACATGTTCGAGGCAAAATCATTCGCCTGCGCGCGCCCCTTTTGCGCGTCAATCTCAGTATAAACGGGCACAAACGATACGCTAAACGCGCCTTCAGCCGTGACGCGGCGAAAGAAGTTAGGAAGCTTTAGCGCCACAAAAAAAGCATCGGCAACGGGTCCCGCCCCTAATATAGATGCGGTTAAGATATCACGAACAAAGCCTGCAATACGGCTAAGCCCTGTTAATCCCCCGACAGTTGCCATTGCGCGAAATAATTTCATGCACTATGTTTAGCACCAAATATATAAAGGCAACAGTATGCAAAACACTGAAAAGACACAATTTGGGGAAAAACACGTTTCTCCTGAGGAAAAAACAATGTTGGTGCGCGGCGTTTTTGATTCCGTGGCAGATAAATACGACATCATGAACGACTTTATGTCTGGCGGCGTACACCGTCTTTGGAAAGATCGCCTGATCACAATGATTCGTCCGCAAAATGGTGAAGCCTTTTTAGATGTAGCTGGCGGCACGGGGGATATTTCTTTCCGCATCAAAAAACGTGCGCCGCATTCCGACATTACAGTTTGCGACTTGAATGAACATATGCTGCGCGTTGGGCGGGATCGCGCCATTGATCGCGGGTGGTTAAATGACTTTACATGGGCAACCGGCAATGCAGAGAGCCTTCCCTTCCCAGATAACAGTTTTGATGTGTATACGATTGCCTTTGGCCTGCGAAACGTAACGCACATTGATACTGCACTTGCCGAGGCCGTGCGCGTTTTGAAACCAGGTGGGCGTTTTTTCTGCCTTGAGTTTTCTCAGGTTCAAAATCCATATCTGGCAAAAGTCTATGACGTGTATTCGCGCTATCTCATCCCGAAAATTGGTAAAGTCATCACGCAGGACGAGGAAAGCTATCAATACCTGATCGAGAGCATTCGCAAGTTCCCGAAAGCCAATGACCTATGCACACGTATGAAGGATGCAGGCTTTTCCTATGCGAAGGCAACGCGCCTGACCGATGGCGTTGTTGCCATCCACAAAGGAATTGTCCCCTAGGCTTTGCATCCCTCAATTGGAAATTATTTGACAATGCATGTAATTTCCTTCATTCTTCGCCCTACGCTTTTATACATAATACAAAAGAAAAGGTTCATACAATGAGTCAATTTACGCGTTCAATTCTATATTCTACAGCTGTTATCGCCCTTGGTTTGGCTGCAGTTATTGCTATTTACTCGGACATGCAAGGCCCTGCAGACGGCGTTGCGATGGTTGAGCCTGCAGCTGGTGAAGAAGCTCCTGTTTTAGAGCAGACAACATTTCAATCAACATTGCCTGCTAGCGAGATGATGGACAGCGCATCTGAAATGATGAGTGATGCTGCAACAACATCTGAGGAAAAAGCTGAAGAGATTTTGGCTGAGATTGAAACAATCATCCAAGAAGCAGAAGAATCGGCAGCGGCTGATATGGTTCAGGATATTGCACCTGCAGCTGGTGATGAAGTACCTAGCTACACTGCGGAAGAAGCAAAAGAAGCTGTTGAAGATGCTGCTGAAAAAACTGGTGATGCCATTGAAGAAGCAGCAGATGCTATTCACGAAACTGGTGAAGATGCAGTTGATGCAGCGCATGACGCTGCTGATGATCTGCACGAGCACATGCAGCACTAAGATTTTTGGATAAGAATGTTCACAGATAAAAACATTCTTCTGGTAATTTCAGGCGGTATCGCCGCCTATAAGTCACTCGCCCTTATACGCCTTATTAAAAAGGCCGGAGGGCGAGTTTCTTGTATTTTGACCAAAGGCGGTGAACAATTTGTGACGCCCCTTAGCGTTGCAGCGCTCAGCGAGGCGCCTGTTTATACCGATTTATTCTCACTCAAAGACGAAACCGAAATGGGGCATATTCGCCTTGCACGCGAGGCTGATGCCATTGTTGTTGCCCCTGCCAGCGCCAATATGATTGCGCGCCTTGCGGGCGGTTTTGCCCAAGATTTGGCCAGCACCTGCTTGCTTGCCGCCGATAGCCCTATCATGATCGCCCCTGCGATGAATCCCGTCATGTGGAACAACCCTGCCGTCCAGGACAATATCAGCACGCTCAAGCGTCGCGGCATGCACATCATGCCCCCTGCAAGCGGTGACATGGCCTGCGGCGAGACCGGTGAAGGCCGCCTGCCCGAAGCCGAAGATCTCTTCGCCGAGATTGAGCGCTTTTTTTTTGCGCCTAAACCGCTCAATGGTAAGCATGCCTTAGTGACAGCCGGCCCGACATACGAACCGATTGATCCCGTGCGTTTTATTGGCAATCATTCTTCTGGTAAGCAAGGCTATGCGATTGCCCATGCGCTGCGCCAAGCTGGTGCAACAGTCACACTCATCAGCGGCCCTACGGCCTTACAGACACCTCATGGTGTAAAGCGCATCGACATCCAAAGCGCAGAAGATATGCTAAGCGCGGCGGAAAGTGCATTGCCTGCCGACATCGCGATATGCAGTGCCGCCGTCGCCGATTGGACACCTGTTCACATCGCAGACAGTAAGATTAAAAAGCAAGCCTCTGGCGAGATCCCTGCCCTTAACCTGCGTGAGAACCCAGATATTTTAAAAACACTTGCCAATCACAAAAAACGCCCGCGTATCGTTATTGGTTTTGCCGCTGAAACCAATGACTTAATTGCAAATGCGCAAGCTAAAATTAAAAAGAAAAATTGCGATTATATTTGCGCCAATGATGTGAGCGGCGCGCAAGTTTTTGGCGCAGAGGATAATCACGTCCACTTAATCTCAGCGCGCGGCGTAACAGAATGGCCACGCATGAGCAAAGACGGCGTCGCGCAAAAAATTACCGATCTCATCATAGAAGAATTGGGATAAATCGGCGCAGTGCTTCCTTGCCTCTTGTACAGTGAGGCGCGGATTTCCTAGTATTACCCTATGACCCAAGCCGCACTGAAACACGCACCTGCCGATATGCAGGATGACCTGCCTAGCGCCGATGATTTTATCGCGCAAGGCCATACCCCGATGATGGCGCAGTATATGGCGCTTAAGGCGCGCCATGCTGGCACGCTCCTCTTTTACCGGATGGGTGATTTTTACGAGCTTTTCCACGATGATGCCTTGGTCGCGGCCGAAGTCTTGGATATTACGCTGACCAAGCGCGGCAAGACGCAGGGCGAGCAAATTCCGATGTGCGGCGTTCCCTTTCATTCGTACGAGCCTTACCTGGCCAAGCTGATTAAGGCAGGCCACAAAGTCGCCATTTGCGAACAAACTGAAACCCCTGACGAGGCAAAGGCACGCGCCAAGCGTGAAGGCCGCCCCGCGTCAAAGGCGCTGGTCAATCGTGAGGTTGTGCGCATCGTCACACAAGGCACACTTACCGAAGATAACTTACTGAGCGCACGTGAAAGTAATTTCATTGCCTGCCTCTGCGCGGTGAGCGGCGCCTATGCGCTCAGCTGGATGGAGCTTTCGACGGGCAGTTTCTTTGTTCAGCCCCTCCTCCAAGACGATATCAATAGCGCGCTTGAGCGCGTCGCCCCGCAAGAGCTTCTTGTCCCTGATAAGATTGAGGTTTCATTTGACCCTGCCCTGAACATCACACGCCAAAGCGCAACACTGTTTCACAGTGACAATGCCCGCAAGCGCATGGAAGCCATTTACGATGTGCAGGCACTTGATTCGCTGGGCGACCTCTCCCGCGCAGAAATCACCAGTTGTGGCGCGCTGCTTGATTACATTGCCCGCACGCAGGTTGGCAAAATGCCGTATATCGCCGCGCCGCAGAAAGTCACATCACAGGCATCGTTGCAAATTGATGCGGCGACGCGCCGCTCGCTCGAGCTAACACGCACAATGAATGGCGAGCGCAAGGGATCGCTTCTGGCATGTATTGATAAAACAGTCACGCCAGCTGGTGCGCGCGCCCTGCAAGCCAGCCTGTCATCACCACTGACGGATATTGCGCGCATTAAACGCCGCCTCGATTACATTGAATGCCTAATGCAGGAAACGCCTTTGCGTGAGGCTCTGCGCGATCATTTACGCGCCATGCCCGATATGCAGCGCGCCCTTGGCCGCCTGAGCGCGGGACGCGGCGGTCCGCGTGATTTACAAATGATTGCAAGTGGCCTTGCCATTGCCGAGACCTTGCGCGGCTTTCTACAAAGTGTGCCGCGCTGCAGCGAGGTCTTCGGCAGTTTATTATCCTGCATCCAAAGCGCCCCTGCCCTCACCGACCTGCAAGATACACTTGCGCGCGCCTTAAAAGAAGATCCGCCGATGCTGGCGCGCGATGGCGGATTTATTGCCAAGGGCTACCATCCTAAATTGGATGAATTTAAAACCTTGCGTGATGACAGCAAAAAAATCATTGCCAAGCTGCAAGGTGAATACCAACAAGATAGCGGGATTCCCGCGCTGAAGATCAAATTCAATAACGTCTTAGGCTATTTCATCGAGGTCACAAGCAAGCATGCCGATGCCTTGATGCAAAATCCCGATACCTATATCCACCGTCAAACAATGGCCAATGCGGTGCGTTTTACGACGACGGCTCTGGCCGATCTAGAGCGCGACATCGCCATTGCCAGCGAAAAATCTTTGGCGCTTGAGCTTTCTTTGTTTGATGACCTGCTTGCCCGCTGCACAGCGCAATCCGATGCGATCAGCCTGCGCGCGCACAGCATTGCCTCACTGGATATGAGCGCAGGCCTTGCGCAGCTTGCCATTGAAAATAATTACTGCCGTCCGCAACTGGATGACAGTAAAGCGTTCGCCATCGAAGGCGGCCGCCACCCCGTTGTGGAAGCCTCCCTGAAGGCCGAGGGGCAGAGCTTTGTTCCCAATGATTGTGATCTTGGCAGTGCGCAGCGCCTATGGCTCCTCACAGGGCCGAATATGGCGGGTAAATCAACCTATTTGCGTCAAAATGCGCTAATCGCGGTGCTTGCGCAGATGGGCTCTTTCGTCCCCGCCAGCAGCGCCCATATCGGCATCACCGACCGAATCTTCAGCCGAGTTGGCGCGTCCGATGATCTTGCACGCGGACGCTCAACCTTTATGGTCGAAATGGTCGAAACAGCCGCCATTTTAAATCAAGCGACAGATAGATCCCTTGTGATTCTCGATGAAATTGGGCGCGGCACGGCAACCTTTGATGGCCTTTCTATTGCATGGGCGTGCGTTGAGCATCTGCACGAGGTTAATCGTGCGCGCGGCATTTTTGCCACCCACTATCATGAGCTTACTGCGCTGACCGAGCAATTAGATGCGCTTTCCTGTCATTCGATGGCCGTAAAGGAATGGAAGGGTGATATTATCTTTATGCACCACGTCGAAAGCGGCGCCGCAGACAGATCATACGGCATTCATGTCGGACAATTGGCAGGATTGCCAAAGGCCGTGATTAATCGCGCAAAAAGCGTCCTTGATCTTTTACAATCGGGGGAAAAATCAAATGCGCTGCAAAAGCTCGCCGATGATTTACCCCTGTTTAACATCAGCGCAGAAAATGTGCCTGAGGCATCAGAGCTAGAACGCTTTTTAGACGACCTTGATCCAGATAGCCTCAGCCCCCGCGATGCCCTTGATATGATTTACAAGATCAAGAACCTGCATACGCAATAAGGCCTGCATTCATGTGTACCCTTTTGTAATAATGATCTATCCATTATTTACAAAGAGATAACCCTTATATTAGAATTCATTCACGTTGACCTTTTAGGCAAGGATATTCCCCGTTATGGCTGCTAAAAAAATTATTGCAATTGATGATGATGCCGTTCTGTTAAGAATTATCGAGAACATTTTGATCAAAAACGGGTTTGAAGTGTCCTTGTATAAAAACCCTGCAGAAGGTTTAAAAGCCATCAAGCAGCAACAGCCTCATGCCGTTTTGCTTGACCGGATCATGCCTGAAATGGACGGCAATGACGTTTTGCATCAGTTGCAACAAGATGACTACACGCGCGATATTCCTGTCATGATGGTGACAGGGCGCAAGGAGCTTGTCGAAATCCATCAAAGCTTTGGCCTTGGCGCGCGTGATTATATCATCAAGCCTTTTGAAGAAGACGATCTGATCTTACGCCTGAACAAGCTGATGAATACGATTTAAGATTTAGGTCTTGCCCTTTCTTTTTCGCGGGATTATACCTGCCCTATGAGCGATATCATTCAAACAGATGCAATTATTGTTGGCGCAGGCCCTTGTGGTTTGTTCTGTGTTTTTGAACTTGGCCTTTTGGATATGAAATGCCATTTGGTTGACATTTTGGACCGTCCAGGCGGCCAGTGTGCTGAGCTTTACCCTGAAAAGCCCATCTATGATATCCCGGCATGGCCAGAGATTACCGGCCAGGGCCTGACAGACCGCCTGATGGAGCAAATTGCCCCCTTTAATCCGCAATTCCACTTTAGCCAAATGGCCGAAAAAGTTGAGAAAACGGATGACGGAAAATGGCGTCTGACAACAGATATGGGCACAGTGCTTGAAGCGCCGTGCGTCATTATCGCGGCAGGCGGAGGTAGCTTCGTCCCTAAAAAGCCCCCTATCCAAGGCATTGACGCCTATGAGGGCACCTCTGTTTTTTATTCCGTGCGTAAAATTGATTCCTTCCGCGATAAAAACCTCGTCATTGTTGGCGGCGGCGATTCTGCGCTTGACTGGACGATGGCGCTTGAGCCGATTGCCAAACGCGTAACCCTTATTCACCGCCGTGACCAATTCCGCGCGCACGTAGACAGCGTGAATAAGATGCAAGCCCTGCGCGATGCAGGCCGTATTGATTTCCAAATTGGTCAAGTTAAAGAATTACGCGGCGAAGACGGGCAGCTCTCTTCTATTGGCGTTCTTGATGGCGACAAGAATATGGTTGATATCGCGTGTGATGCGTTATTGCCGTTCTTTGGCCTTACGATGAAGCTTGGCCCGATTGCAGAATTTGGCCTGCATTTACACGAAAATCTGATCCCCGTTGATACAGAGAAATTCGAAACATCAACGCCTGGCATTTTTGCTGTGGGTGATATCAACACATATCCGGGCAAATTAAAGCTGATCTTATCAGGCTTCCACGAAGCCGCGCTGATGTCACGTCAGGCCTTTAAATATTGCCACCCAGATGCCAAGTTGAAGTTCGAATACACAACATCAAGCAGCTCTCTTCAGACGAAGCTTGACGTTAAATAAGTTCAGCCAGCATTTTTGCCGACACCAGCAAGATAAAGATTGAAAAAGCTTTACGCAGTTTTTTCACTGGCAGGTCATGTGCTAATTTCACGCCCAATGGCGCGCAAGCTACACTTGTAAAGATAATGCAGGCAAAGGCTGGCCCGTTGATATAGCCCAGCGTATGCGGCGGCAAATTCACTGCATCACCGCCAATCCACACAAACCCTGCTGCGCCCATTGTGGCCGCCACAGCGCCAAGCGCCGAAGCCGTTGCTGTTGCACGGTGCATGGGCACATTGCACATCGTCATAATCAGTACATTTTGAACGCCGCCGCCCACACCACGCAGCGTTGCCAGCGCCGTATTTATCGTTGCAATGATCGTCGTCCAAGGCTGACGCGGCAGCGCATCACACAGTACGGGCTTATCCTGACGCAACAGCATATAAGACCCGAATAATAACTGCGTCACGGCAAAAATGCCTTTTAGAATATCCACATCAAACCGGTCAGCCATAACCGTACCAAGCGCCACGCCAAGTACAAGGCCAATGCCGAATTTCTTAAAAATATCAAAATCAACAGCGCCGCGCTTATAATGCGCATAGGCCGACGCCGCGCCTGTAAACACAATCGTCAGCAAGGATGTGCCCACCGCCATATGCATGGCCGCAGCATCATACCCCAAATGCGAAAAAATATAATAAAGGCCCGGCACAAGCACCATACCACCGCCGATGCCAAACATGCCTGCCAGCAAGCCTGCTAATGCGCCAAGCGCCGCCAAGAGGCCAGCGGACATCAATAAGAACTCATCGATGATCATCTTAACTAATTTCCAAACCGTCGAAGAGTGCAGTGCTGAGATAACGCTCGGCCGGGGATGCAAGAACCGTAACGATTTGCTTGCCTGCATTGTCTGCGATTTGCGCGACCTTAATCGCTGCGGCCAGCGCAGCGCCGGAAGACAAGCCGCAGGCTAACCCTTCAATAGACGCGGCTTCGCGCGCCATTTGAATGGCTTCTTCATTTGTGATTTTCACAATGCCGTCTACCAGACTTTGGTCCAGTAATGGCGGAACAAAGCCCGCGCCAATGCCTTGAATTTTGTGCGGGCCAGCTTCGCCGCCTGACAGTACGGCGCTTTCCGCAGGTTCCACCGCGTAGGAACGCAAATCTGGCTTTTGCTGTTTCAAGACCTGCGTCATGCCTGTGAGCGTTGCACCAGTGCCCACGCCTGCGACAAGAATATCTACTTTGCCTTCGGTATCGAACCATATTTCTTTGGCGGTTGTTTCGCGCTGAATTTGAACGCTTGGCTGATTATCAAACAGATCAATGACATAGCCGCCGTCCTCTTTGCCTGCAAGTTCTGCTGCGCGATCCATCGCGCCCTTCATGCCGCGCTCAGCCGGTGTTAAGGCAAGGTCTGCCCCTAGGATTTTCAGAATTTTACGGCGTTCCAGACTGACCGTTTCAGGCAATACAACAATCAGGCGATATCCTTTTGCTGACGCAACGAAGGCAAGGCTCACCGCAGCATTACCAGAAGAGGCCACAATCAATCTTGATTGCCCTGCGGTAATTTTGCCTTCACGCTCGGCCGCGGTAATCATGGCAAAGGCCGCGCGATCTTTTTCACTCGCCAATGGATTGAGGTATTCCAATTTCGCCAGAATATCGGCTTTGAGCTGATACTTTGCCGTTAATCGCGGCAACTTCACAAGCGGCGTTGCACCGATAACCTCAAGGACAGAGCCATAGACTTTACCGCGCGTATCGGCAGTTGGTTTAAGCGATTCTGGCGTATTTTCAAAAGTCTTCACAGTGTGTCCTTTATCCTATGGCAGATGGCTTAATCGCCCTCGCCTGCTTCGGGGCTGAAATATTTCTCGAATTTGCCTTCTTCGCCGTTATGTTTTTCGGCTTCGGGCATGGCGTCTTTTTTCATTGTGATATTTGGCCATTCATCGGCATAGCGTGCATTAACATCAATCCACTTATCCGCAGATGGGTCCGTGTCAGGGACAATGGCCTCGATCGGGCATTCTGGTTCACACACGCCGCAATCAATACATTCGTCAGGGTTAATGACCAGCATATTTTCCCCCTCGTAGAAACAGTCAACTGGGCATACCTCGACACAATCAGTGTACTTACATTTGATACAATCATCTTTAACGACAAAGGTCATGGGATCCTCTTTTATAGGCTTATTATGTTTAGCCCTAAGTTAGCCTTTGGAAAAATTTTTGCAAGATCGTAAGCACTTTATTTTCACCTTGCACAGGGTTTTCCAGTATAGGTTCAATTTTCTTCGGCCGCGGCGTGGTTTCAAAGGCAATATCAACCTTGCCGACCAAGTCATCGACATTCACATTTTTGATATGGCGTTCTTTTAGGCGCAGAAGGATGGCACGCTCGTCAGCGCCGTAATCGCCGTCTATATGCACAAGTGCGCGTGCGATATTAAAAAACTCGGCCTGATCAACGCTATCCGTGATTTGATCATACAGCGTCAGAATATTTTGCGCCTGCGCCATATCTTGGCATAGCTGATGGCGCTGCACATCCGAGAACGGCACGTTTTCAAGCTTATCATGCATAAACTTGATTTCTTCGTCGGATACGATGCCGTCCGCATGCGTTAAGGCAAACAAGGCGCGCCACATGTTAAAGCGACTGGGTGATATAACAGTATTCATACCTATGATTATGGGCGTGATTATAGGTGATTGGCAAGTCTGCTCTTGTATAATTCAACAAGTTTCACTACAAACTGAGCGCATGAGCAAAGTTCTTCACATTATCGGCGCTGGCCTCGCCGGATCAGAGGCCGCATGGCAGGCCGCCAATATGGGCGTGCAGGTTGTTTTACACGAAATGCGCCCTGTCCGCGAAACCCCTGCGCACAAAACAGATGGCTGCGCCGAACTGGTTTGTTCAAATTCTTTTCGCTCGGACGATCACGAGCATAATGCCGTTGGCCTTTTGCATGAGGAAATGCGCAAGTTAAATTCGATCATCATGCGCGAAGGCGGCAAGGCAGCAGTGCCTGCAGGCGGCGCATTAGCAGTTGATCGTGATATTTTCTCGGATGGTGTCACAAAGGCCCTGAGCGAGCATCCAAACATCACGCTTGAGCGCGGCGAGATTGATGGCCTCCCCCCCGAAGCGTGGGAGCATGTCATTATCGCCACAGGCCCCCTAACGTCAGAACCTTTGGCCAATGCCATTCAAGAGCTTAGCGGCAAAGATGCGCTGGCCTTTTTTGATGCGATTGCGCCGATCATCCATACCGAGAGCATCAATATGGACGTTGCGTGGTTTCAATCGCGCTATGACAAGGTCGGCCCTGCGGGATCGGGTAAAGATTACATCAATTGCCCGATGAATAAGGAACAATATGAAGCCTTTGTGCAAGAGCTTCTAAGCGCCGAATACGGCCTGTTTAAGGAATGGGAACTGCCATCGGGCACGCCGTCCCTTGGCGAACAAGAGCAAGACACTCCCTATTTCGAAGGATGTATGCCTGTTGAGATTATGGCATCACGCGGAATCGAAACGCTACGTTATGGCCCAATGAAGCCTGTTGGTCTTGTTGACCCGCGCACTGGTGAAGAGCCTTACGCCGTTGTGCAGCTTCGCCAAGATAATGCGCTTGGGACGCTGTATAATATGGTTGGGTTTCAAACAAAAATGAAATGGGGCGAGCAAACGCGCGTTTTCAAAACCATACCTGGCCTAGAGGATGCCAATTTCGCACGCCTTGGTGGCCTGCATCGCAATACATTTATCAATTCACCACAATTGCTTAATGCACGTTTGCAAATGGAAACGCAGCCACGCTTGCGCTTTGCTGGGCAAATTACAGGATGTGAAGGTTATGTTGAAAGTGCATCAATGGGGTTGATCGCCGGACGCATGGCCGCCAGTGAAATCCTCGGCAGTCCAATTTCAACGCCTCCGCAAACAACCGCGGTGGGCGCATTAATGATGCATATTACAGGCGGTGCGGACGCCAAAACATTCCAGCCTATGAATATTAACTTTGGCCTTTTCCCGCCGCTCAGCCGTGAAGAAGCCACAGTGGAATACACCAATAAAAAAGGCAAAGTAAAGCGTGCGAAGCTTAAAGGGAATGACCGAAAGAAAGCCTACACAACGCGCGCGCTGAACGATCTTGATACTTGGATCAAGACTTTATAGACGGCTGCGCTTATTGTAACTCTCGTTAGACTGATTGATCAAAAGACGGATCAAGGCCAAGTGTTTCTTCTTGGCGTGATTTTAAGGCTTCACGCGCTTCAACGGCCTCTTGGCTTGCGCGCTGCTCAGACAATTGTAATGCCTCATCCGAGATCAGAACTTCGTCTTTGGGCCCTGCCGCTTTTTCTTTGCGCTCGTTTTGTTCGGCGCGTTGCTGGGTATCGCGTTTAGATACCTCAACATTTTGGCCTGCGCCAATGCTTGATATAGAATCTACCATAATGAACAATACCCCTGTTTTATTTCCCTAATGCCATTATATCACTGGAACAGCAGGTTTGTCCATAATATCAAGGGTGTATTGGGGTGATGCGCAGGCACGCACCCTTTTTCTATTCTGGAATAAGTCAGCGCGCTATAGGATTGAAAGGCTTTTATAATTCGCCCTTGCGCCCCTACTTTCTTAGAAAATGCATCTTTAAAGGCTTGTGCTTGCTGCGCGACGATGGATTGCGGCTGTGCGCGTTGAAGGACGTCGATCAGACCGCGATTTTGCGCCACAGCCTTATAAATATCGTCTTGATCCTGCGTTCCCATTATAAAAGAGGCTATCTTTAAGACAGGCGTATGCACATGCGATAAAATCTCTAAAACCTCGGCCACCGTTTTGGGCGGCGTTTCTGCCCGCAGCTCATCTTCGAAAGGTGTAATCATCGCCAGCAACATGTCTTGCGGCACGTTATACTGCGCAATCGCACCTGCCAGCGCTGCGAGAACCTCACTAGCCGCGACAGGTTGCCCTGCATATATCTTTTCAATCTCATCACGCCACCATTGCAGACGTATCAGCCCCAGCGTGGGTTCGCTGACACGAGTGCGCGTTTGGCGGATTTCATGGTGAAAGGCAAACACCGCCCACAATGCGTGCGTTTGCGATGCCTGTTTGGCCATCAATGAAATCGCATATAAATCAGGCGCGTCTTTTTGTAAGGTTTGCCTGCAAAAATCGTTATATTGCATACTGAGCCCTTGAGGTTTGTGCGTAAATCTCTATCTTATGAGACGGAGAGTGTCCACCCACAAATATCTAAGGAGAGATATCATGTCTGTTTTTGAATTACCTGAATTGCCTTATGCGTATGATGCATTAGACCCGTATATGTCTGCGGAAACGTTAGAATTCCACCATGACAAGCACCATAATGCATATGTCGTGAAAGGAAATGACTTAATTTCAGGATTGCCTCACTTGGGTGACACACTGGAAGAAGTTGTTGTTAACGCGCACAAACAGGGCAACCAAGGCCTGTTTAACAATGTTGGGCAGCACTATAACCATAAGCATTTCTGGAACTGGATGAAGGCGAATGGCGGCGGCAAGAAAATGCCAGGCGAATTAGAAGCCAAAATCGCTAGTGACCTTGGCGGCTATGACGCATTTCGCGATCAGTTCCTTACAAAAGGTGCTGGTCAGTTTGGTTCAGGCTGGGTTTGGCTGGCGCAAGATAACGAAACTGGTAAATTAGAAGTCCTTGGCACACCAAACGGTGAAAGCCCTTTGATTTTGAACAAGACGCCATTGCTGGGCTGTGACGTGTGGGAGCATAGCTATTACATCGATTACCGCAATGCACGCCCGAAATACCTTGAGGCCTTTGTTGATAACCTGATCAACTGGGACTATGTTGGCGAGCTTTTTGACGCTGGCCTTGTGAAGGTTGGATAGGATCGCGGCATCAATGCGCCCATATTTACACATCTTGCAAAAGCCCCTGCTCTGCCTTGGGCTTTTCGCTTTTTCTGCTGGCATTGCCGCGCCGCGCCAAGCCTTGGCAGACGACGCTCAAGCGGCGTCCCCTGCTAAGCAGAGCTTTTATGACAGCATCCCGAATTATATTCGCAAAACAGATGCAAGCTTTTTCACCCTCACTGTTGAAAATGATCTGTTCGGCAACGGGCAAGACCGTAATTATACTAACGGCGTGCGCCTGACCTATTTTGATTATTCCAAGGCTCCACCAGAATTCAGCAAAACCATTGCGGATTTCATCCCTCAGTTTGAGGTCAATGATACAACCTCGGTTTATTATTCTTTCGGGCAAAATCTGTATACGCCCAACGATATTACGGCGGCCGTACCCGACCCACAAGACAGACCATATGCGGCGTTTCTTTACGGATCGGCGGGGTTAACAACCCTTAGTGAAAATCATATTGATGATTTAGAGATGACCTTAGGCATTGTAGGGCCATGGGCCCTTGGCGAGGAAGTCCAAGATGCCGTGCATCACACCATTAATGCCGACAATCCATCTGGCTGGGATTCGCAGCTCCATAACGAGCCTGGCGTCATCCTGTCATGGCAAAGGCGATGGCCAGGATATTTCAGCCGCGATGCTGGCCCTTTTACAACGCGTTTGATCCCGCATGCGGGACTGACGGCGGGAAATATTTATACCTATGCCAATGCGGGCGCCACATTTCAGATCACTCCTGCGCGATTTAAATGGCAATCCCTGCCGCCGCGCGTACGCCCAGCTATTCCCGGCAGTGGCTATTTCGCGGTGCCTACCGACACTTTTGCATGGTCACTGTTTGCAGGCGGCGAAACGCGCCTGATTGGCCGCAACATCTTTCTAGACGGGAATAGTTTCCGTGACAGTCCTTCGGTCGATAAGCGCTATACCGTTGCCGATTTTAATGCGGGATTATCGATGAATTACGGCAAGACACAGATTTCTTATACGCTGAACTGGCGCAGCCGCGAGTTTCGCGGGCAAGATGACCAATCTTTATTTGGCGCTATTTCATTGGGATACCGTTTTTAACGGCGCTTATGCGGTGGGCAATAAAGCAGCAACAACGCGCCGACCATCTGCAATCAACACATTATAGGTTCGGCACGCCGCGCCTGTGTCCATGACCTCAACGGTGAGGCCAGCTTGCTTTAACGCATTACGCATCGCAGAGGAAAGAAGCCCAATCTTCTCGCCCGTGCCAAGCAGCACAACATCAATGTCTGCGCGTACCTCGATTAAGGGCTGAAAATCCTCTAAGGTAAGGTCTTTGACAGTTTTGCCCTTTGCCGCAGTCCACGGGGTAACCGTTTCGATAGACACGTAATGCGGGCCGTCATATTGCGTGGACGAGATTTTAAATCCGCCACCGGCATAAGATTGGATGACTTGCGCATCAGACCTGACCAGCGGTGTAACATCCATGATAAAGCCTTAATCTTCGTCTGTTTTTTCTTCGGGGTCTTGGGCAATTTTGCCTTTGCGCACATCGGTAAACAACAACAATGAGGTTGCGATATATGTTGATGAATATGTCCCGACAACGATCCCGACGATCAGCGCGCTGATAAACCCGCGCAACACTTCACCGCCATAAACATATAAGGCCACAAGCGCAATCAGTGTCGTCAGTGATGTAATCAAAGTCCGGTCAAGCATATGGTTAATCGACATATTGAAAAGATCAGGGAGTGGCTTTTTCTTATAGCGGCGCAAATCCTCGCGCACACGGTCAAAGACAACAACCGTATCGTTAATCGAGTACCCCGCAACCATCAAAATCGCGGCCACGGTCGAGAGGTTAAATTCCATTTGCGTTAATGCGAAAAAGCCAATAATTGCAATTGTATCATGCAACAAAGCCGCCACAGCCGCGACACTGAATTGCCATTCAAAACGCAACCAGATGTAGCATAAAATACCAAACATCGCGAATAAGACGGCGTTAACGCCTTGTTGTTTTAATTCCTTACCAACTTGCGGCCCAACAAATTCTGTGCGGCGCAGGTCATAAGCATCCTCGCCTTCGCCAAGCTGCGCATGCAGCGCCACTTGCACCGCGTCAATTGCCGCCTTCTGCGCTTCGGTGCCGCCCTCTTGCTGAGGCAAGCGGATCAGCAGGTCATTAGGCTCGCCAAACTCCTGCAAGGAGATTGCACCAAGGCCAAGGCTGTTTAAATTAGTTCGCATTTCGCCCAAATCAGGTGGCGTTTGCGTGCGAATTTCAATAACGGTGCCGCCCGTGAAATCAACGCCAAAATTCAGGCCATCCACGGCAGTTAGATAAATGCTGCCTGCGAGCATGACAAGCGATAAGGCAAACGCAATAAAGCGCAATCCTATGAAATTTATATTCGTATTATCAGGAATTAGGTGAAGACCCTTCATCAGAGACAACTTTCTTTCGCAGTTAAATAGGGAGTTCTTTTGGGCGGCGATTTGCCAGCCACGTAATCACAAACAGGCGTGTCACCATCACAGCAGAGAAGAATGACGTCATAATGCCGATGGCTAGCGTCACGGCAAAGCCTTTGACAGGGCCTGTTCCGAACGAGAATAAAATAAAGGCTGCAATAAGTGTGGTCAGGTTAGAATCGACAATGGTTGACATTGCGTGACGATATCCTGCCTCGATCGCGTTAATGGCGCTGCGGCCAAGGCGCATTTCCTCGCGGATGCGCTCAAAAATCAGGACATTTGCATCCACCGCCATGCCCATAGTCAAAACGATACCTGCAATACCCGGTAAGGTTAAGGTCGCCTGAATGCCCGATAGAACCGCAATCAACAGCGCCACATTCACGCCCAGCGCACCTGCGGCAAAAATGCCAAACAAGCCGTAACTGACGATCATGAAAATCAATACGCCGACAAGGCCAATAAGGCCTGCGATTTTACCGGCAGCAACAGAATCTGCGCCAAGTGATGGGCCGACGCTGCGCTCTTCAACGACGCTAAGCGGTGCGGGAAGCGCACCTGCACGCAGCAATGTCGCAAGATCATTGGCACTGGCATAATTAAAGTTACCTGTAATCACGCCCGACCCGCCGCAGATTGCAGACTGGATAACAGGTGCGCTTAGGATTTCGTCATCTAAAACGATCGCAAATGGATTACCGATATTATTGCGCGTCACCTCGCAAAAGCGACGACCACCGACGTTACTAAGGCGAAAACCAATGGCCACGCGCCCCTGTTGATCGGTTGGGTATGCATCATCTAGCATATCCCCTGTAATGAGGGCTTCACGCTGCAGGCGAAGGCGGCTTGCTGGATTATCAGCCTCTGGCAGAGTAATGCCCCCTGCTTTGCCTGCTTCCATCAATAAGTGAAAGCTCAATTTCGCAGTGGTACCAATAACAGCCTTCAGCGCAGATGCATCGCCGCCTGGTGCCTGCACCAAGATGCGGTCTTCGCCTTGGCGCTGGATCAAGGGTTCAGTCGTGCCAAGTTCATCAATGCGGCGTCTTACAATTTCAATAGATTGTGCAATCGTTTGATCAACGATGCGTTTATGCCCCGCTTCACTTGCGCTTAGGGTCATGGTGCCGTCATCCGCAACATCAATATCCAAATCTGCATAGGATTTACGGATGAGTTTACGTGCGGCTTCTCCTTGCTGCGCATCACGCAGTAACAGGACAACGCTTTCATCGTCGACAGACAGGCGCGCATAAGCGATTTTTTCTTTTCGCAATGTCGAGCGCAAGTCTTGTTTAATCATATCTGCGCGTTCTTTAAACACGCTTTCAAGGTCAACCTGATACAGCAAATGCGCACCGCCGCGCAGATCCAGTCCCAAGTTAATCGTTTTTTGTGGCAACCAATGTGGCCAGTATGCTTTCAAATCCGCATTCAGCACATTAGGCAGCGCAAATAACAGCCCGCCTAGGCAGGTCAAAAGTATCAGTGTTTTTTTCCACGAGGCGAGCTGTAACATTGTTTAGTCCTTAAGCGTCTTTTTTAGGCGCTTTTTTGGTTGTTGTTTTTTTGGCTGCTGTTTTCTTGGCAGGAGCCTTCTTTGTTGCAGTCTTTTTCGCCGCTGTTTTCGTTGTTTTCTTGGCAGGGGCTTTTTTCGCTGCAGGCTTCTCGTCAGAGTTTG
Source organism: Micavibrio sp. UBA6929 (assembly GCA_002448815.1). GTDB lineage: Bacteria > Pseudomonadota > Alphaproteobacteria > Micavibrionales > Micavibrionaceae > UBA6929. The sequence continues at coordinate 28,464 of DKAJ01000012.1, read as the reverse complement.
CCGCCGTCTTTGTCGCAGTTTTCTTGGCTGCGGCTTTTTTCGCGGGGGCTTTTTTCTCTGTCTTCGCTGCTTTGTCTTCTTTCAAGGGAGCAGCTTCTGCGCCGGCCTTACCAGAAATTGTCGCACGGCGCACCGTCACAACGATTTTGTTACCAAGGTCAACTTCAACTTCATCATCATTGATGATTTTTGACACTGTACCAACAAGACCGCCGCCCGTTACAACTGCATCGCCTTTTTCCAAGGCAGATAGCATCTTGCGGTGCTCTTTAAAGCGTTTTTGTTGAGGCATAATCAAAAGGATGTAGAACAAGGCAATCATGACAACCAACATGCCAAAGTTCCACATTGGGTCTGGTGCAGGTGGCGTTGTTGCCATCAAGTCAGCAGTTTGCGCGTAAGCGTCCGAAATCAACATATATTACTCCCTATGTTTTTGAATTCAATCGCCAGACTATAACGGGCAAAGCCGCAAACTCAAGCACTATCCATAGAAAGATCACAAGATTTCCTCAGGGCCTATTGGACAGGCGTTTCACTTCGCCCTATAATAATAAGAATATGAAGGTTTATGTTTCTATATTGCTGACATTTTTGTTTGTGCTTGGCGCTTCGCTAAGCCCTGTGCATGCAAGCTCGTGCCCGATGGAGAGCATGACAAACCGCAAGTATGGAGCATAATAGCGCGATGAGCGCTGAGATGCCGTGCCATGATGAAACGCCGCAGGCCACATCACAAATCTGCGATGGATTGTGCCTGTGTCAGTTCTCTGCCACGATCAACAGCACTATGCCAACGCCCTTCTATCATATCACTGCGACAGTTCCTGCCTATACGCCCGCCTTTTGGCGTGAGGCTTATGCGCATGACCTCACCCAATCTCCACCCCAGCGCCCGCCAAGATCCTAAAATAAATTTACACGATATTTTTATATTCACATTTATTTTAGAAGGATCACAATCCTATGACATTTAAAACAATGGCCGCTATTGGCCTTCTTGCAGGTGCGCTGTGTAACAGTGCTTATGCAAGGCCTGTGTCCTATCCCGGTGGATGGACCAGTATGATCTCGAATAATGGCAGTAATAATGCTGTGCATATTCACTACTCCCCCACGGCGAAGTATTCGCTAGGCGTTCGGTCGCAATATAACCGCGACAAAGAATTTTGGTTTAACGGTGTTCAGGTCAACAACCTGATCAAACGTTGGAACAAACCTGATTTGCAGGCCAACTTTTACCTCAAGTCTGGGGCTGGCGTGACGCGCAGTAATTATGGTGATTACGATGGCAAAACGGCTGGCACATTCTTTACAGGCATTGCGTTTGACTGGGAAGACCGGCGTTTCTTTACCTCGTATGAGAACACCTATTTCGATGCGGGGGATATTGACGATCACTATACACAATCCGCGCGTGTTGGCGTTGCCCCTTATATTGGGGATTACGGCGACTTACACACATGGATGATGGTTCAGGTCGATCACGAGCCCGAGGCCGAACATCCAGTAACCGTCACGCCGCTGGTGCGCATGTTCAAAGATGTGCATTTGGTCGAAGCAGGCCTGAGTAATCGCGGCGAAGTCACCCTGAACTGGGTTATTCGCTACTAATCATGCTTACATTTAAAACTTCATTAAAAGGATTTAAAACTATGAAAAAATTAACACTTTTAACACTCTCCCTTGTAACGCTTAGCGCTCCTGCGATGGCTGCGTCCAGCGCTATGATTAATGTCAACGGACTTGTCTGTGACTTTTGTGCGCGCGCGCTTGAAAAAGTCTTCGGCAAGCAAGAAGCCGTCAGTGATATTGACGTTAACCTTGATACGAAGATCATCACGGTCAATTTCAAAGACGGACAAAATCTGAGTGATGATGCGCTTACTGCGCTGATCACGGATTCGGGATATAACGTCGAAGGGATATCACGTGATGAGTAATCCCAAGCAAAGCCTTTGGCAGCAAACAATCCTTCCTACACTCAGCCTTTTTGCAAGTACGGGAACATTGCTTTGCTGCGCGCTGCCTGCCCTACTAGTCACGCTTGGCATGGGCGCGGCGCTAGCAGGGTTTGTCAGCGCAGTGCCTTGGATTACCGCTATCACAGACTATAAGCTTGCGATTTTTATGGGCGCTGGCTTTATGCTGGGGCTTTCTAGTGTGATGCAGTGGCGGGGGCGTTATGCGCCCTGCCCTGCAGATCCTGCGAAGGCCAAGGCGTGTATGCGATTGCGCAAAATCTCGGCCATTATTACAGGCCTATCCATTGTGATTTACCTTATTGGATTTTTCTTCGCCTTTTTGGCGGCGGATATCTTTTACAAGTAAAGCTTTGGGTTGATAGCTTGCGTCCCGCGCCGCAATTCGAAATGAAGCTGCGGCGTGGTGACGGATCCGCTGTCGCCGACTGTGCCTATTTTTGAGCCTCGATTGATTGTTTGACCGCGCTTCACGGTTGTTTTATCCAAATGAGCATAGGCGCTCATCCAGCGATCAGAATGACGAATAAGGACCAGATTGCCCGAGCCTTTAAGCTCATCCCCGACATAGACAACAACGCCATTTTCTGCCGCCGCAACGGGCGTGCCTTTGGGCGCGGCAATATTAATGCCGTCATTATGCAGACCGCCTGATTTAGGGCCGTAATTCGAAATCACATTACCGCGTACAGGCGTCATAAATTTCGAACTACTGCGCGCTGGTGTCTTGGCCGTAATTTTGGGTTTACGTACAGGCGTTTTGGTTGACGCCGTGCGCGTTGTTGTTGGCTTGGTTGTTGGTGCAGGCAGGTCACTTGACGATACGGACGCAGCAGGCACAGCCTTACCCGCAGGGGCACTATAATCACGCGCGGCGACTTGTTCTGTCACAACATTGGGCGTTGCAGACGGCAGTGTTAAAACCTGCCCCGTCTGCACGGTATAAGGCGCATAGATATTGTTTAAATTGGCAAGCTCGCTTGGGCTGACCTCGAAAATACGGGAAATTGCATACAGGTTATCGCCACTGCGTACGCGGTATTCACGCGGTGGCGGCAATTTCAGGCGTTGCCCCACGGCAAGGTTAAACGGCGCGGTTAACTTGTTCACATAGACGATATCGCGCATCGAAATTTTATAGCGGTTAGAAATACTATAGAGCGTATCCCCCGAGATCACATTATGAACGCCTGCGCTGCCCTCGCCTTCGGTGTGCCCATAATACACAACAGGTGCAGGTGCCTGCGTGGAGTTACACCCCCCAAGCAGCAAAACAAACGATAATGATACAACTGAAAGCACGCGATTCATGGTGCAGATATTTTACGCACGCTAGGCGATGTCAGGCAATAGCGGAACAAATCTTACGGGCATAAGGTTCTGGATAGAATATTCATTACCCTCTTTGCGGCGGTAAGCGCGCAGATGTTGGTCGCCTGGTTGTCCCACTGGAATAATCATCACACCGCCCAGCGCCAATTGATCCAGCAGTTCTTGCGGCGGGCTGTGGCGCGCGGCGGCGGTGACAATAATCTTGTTAAATTGCGGCGTTTCACCGGCCAATTTATGCGGCCAGCCTTTCATCCCATCCGCACATAATGCCGTCACATTCCGCAGGCGGAGGGTGTCAAAACGCTCTTGCGCCATGGCGGCGAGTGGCTTGTGCCGTTCAATTGTATAAATGCGGCGCGCTAGATGCGACAGCACTGCGGTTTGGTATCCGCATCCTGTACCGATTTCCAGCACCTGATCACGATCTGACAGCATCAATGATTGCGTCATTTTCGCCACGACCCATGGCTGGCTGATTGTTTGTCCCAATCCAATCGGCAGCGCCGTATCATCCCACGCCTGATCTTTCACGGCCTCAGGCACGAAGGCATCACGCGGCACGCGCTCCATCGCGCCAAGGACAGACATATCCGTAATGCCCTTGTTACGCAGGTCCATAATCAGACGAATGCGGCGATTGGTGTCTTGGGTATTCATCGAGGGATAAGCCTTAGTCTGGGCGCGGCGGTTAGGCCGTGATTTTATCAATCCCGCCCATATATGGTTTCAGCACATCCGGCACCCATACGCCGCCATCAGATGGATCATGGTAATTTTCCACCACGGCGATCAAGGCGCGGCCAACGGCAACGCCCGAACCATTGAGCGTATGCACAAAGCGCGTTTTCTTTTCACCCTTAGGACGGCAACGCGCATTCATGCGGCGCGCCTGAAAGTCCCAGCAGTTTGAAACGCTTGAAATCTCGCGGTATGTTTCCTGCCCTGGAAGCCATGCTTCAAGGTCATATGTTTTACGCGCACCAAAGCCTGTATCACCGCTGCACAAAACGATAGTACGAAACGGAATTTCCAGTTTTTGCAAGACAGCCTCGGCACATTGTACCATGCGCTCATGTTCGGCTTCGGATTCTTCGGGCGTGGTGACGCCAACCATTTCAACCTTATAGAATTGGTGCTGGCGCAGCATCCCGCGCGTATCACGCCCTGCTGATCCAGCTTCTGATCGGAAACACGGCGTAAAGGCGGTATAACGGCGTGGCAAGCTTTCTTCGTCTACAATCAGATCTGCCACAATATTTGTTAGCGGAACCTCTGACGTTGGGATCAACCAGTGATCTGTGCCTTCGGATTTGAACAGATCCTCTGAGAATTTCGGCAATTGCCCTGTACCGTACAGTGCATTATCACGCACCAGCAGCGGCGCGGAAACTTCGGTATAACCATGCTCGCCCGTGTGGGTATCAAGGAAGAATTGCGCAAGGGCGCGCTCCATACGTGCCAAGCCGCCTTGCAACATCACAAAACGTGCGCCTGACATTTTTGCCGCCGTTTCAAAATCGATCTGGCCAAGTTTTTCACCGATATCAACGTGATCTGGCCCTGACGCGACTTTCACCTCGCCAACTTTACGAACCTCAACATTCTCGTCTTCATCATCGCCGTCTGGCACGTCAGAGGCCATCATGTTTGGCAGGCCTGCTAAAATTGTGTTCAGCTCATCCGATAATGTGCGCTCTTGCTCCTCCAGCGCGGCCATTTCTTCTTTCATTGCGCTGACTTCATCCATCACGGCCTGTGCATCGCCGCCTTGGGATTTAATCTTGCCAATCATTTTTGATTTTTCATTACGCGCGGCCTGAATGTCTTGTAACTTGGTCTGCGCGGCGCGGCGCTTTTCATCCATGGATAAGATCGACGGCGATTGAGCCTCTAGCCCGCGGCGTTTCATGGCTGCGTCAAAGTCGGTCGGGTTTTCACGGATGTATTTTAAATCATGCATGGGTCGTCTTTACACCTTATCTATCGTTAATGTTTATGCTACAACAGCTTTATGCAGGATGTTTATAGCCTATTCAAACCTAAAATGCCATCGCCCGTTATATTTGATTCACCGCATAGCGGCGCGCATTATCCTGCTGATTTTGACTATGCTTGCTCATTCGATGATTTAAAGCGCTGCGAAGACGAAATGGTTGATGAATTGTTTGGCTGCGCAGTGGGTTTGCAGGCGGCTTATCTCTGCGCCCTTTTCCCGCGCAGTTATATCGATGCCAACCGCGCCGCCGATGATATTGACATCGCCTTGCTTGGCAAGGATTGGCGCGGCGAGATTGCACCCAGCGCACGCTCTGACGCAGGCATTGGTTTGATCCGCCGCCTTGTTAAGCCCGGCGTGCCCGTTTACGCGCGCAGCCTTTCCCAAGAAGAGATCGAGCGCCGCATCACGCGTTATTACACGCCCTATCATAATGCGCTTGAGGCCTTGATTGACGAAGCGCATTACATGTTTGGTCAGGTCTGGCATATCAATTGCCATTCTATGCCAGACAGCACCGCAAAGCCGCGCCGCCCTATGGGGTTTTCTGGGCGTCAGCGCAGCAGCGTTGATTTTGTATTGGGAGATCGTGATGGAACGTCGTGCGATCCGGCCTTCACACGGGCACTGCGCGATTATATCCGCAAAATGGGATACAGCGTTGCGATCAATGATCCCTTTAAAGGTGTTGAATTGGTGCAGCGATACAGCGAACCTGCACGCGGCAAACATAGCCTGCAAATTGAGGTCAACAAATCCCTGTATATGGATGAGCAAACAGGACAGAAAAAGGCGCATGTCAGCCGTGTCCAAGATGACATTCGCCTGATCAGCGCCTTTATTATTAATTATGCACAGGCCGCGTTAAAGCCTATGGCCGCCGATTAACGATTATATGACCAAAACGCGCAAATCGTTATATTGCGTATGGCCTTCAGCCTCTTCATTGGCAGATGTGACTAGCTCAGAGCGATCAGGCACACGCACCATGCGCGCATGGACATCATCATCTTGATGCGTAACGGCTTCGACGAAATCCGCCTGACAGCCTGTTAATGCGTGCGTTGTGTCGTCTATTGCCGCGTCGGATGCGACAACGATAACAGTATTATACTGTGCATCTGTATTTTCTGCGACATCTGAATAGAAAGCCAAACGCTCTTGCTGCGTCCCTTCATCTTGCAAGGCGTGACTTTCACTGCCTTCAACGATTTGGACTGGGATCTCTACTTGCGTTTCGTTGCCTTGCAAGGTTTTTGCGATGAGCTCTGCCACTTGTTGCGTATGTGTGTCAGGCGCAGACATCACGCGCACAGCATCTGCATTCAGGTCAACATAACTTGGGCTCAATCGTGCTTTTAATGTTTCAATTGTGTTTTTAACTTGTGCCTCGCCGATATCAGACAAATGACCGTCTACATCCGGCGCATCTTTCAGGCCAGATTGAATAAATAGAAATGCTAATGGTGTACGTGTTTTTATGCCAGAGACATCAGTGCTCATGCTTATTACCCTCTCGTTTTTTATATTTATTTAATCAGGGTTATAAACACTGCGCGCCGTTATGTCAACCGAAAACCGCACTCCATACCGTTTTCAAGGCCTCGTCAAGTTTTTCAAAGGTAACATTGTCATGCCCTAGAACGTCATGAATACTGGTGACGCCATACTGTGACAGGCCGCATGGAACAATGCCGCCAAAGTGCGATAAATCAGGATTAAGGTTAATGGCAACGCCGTGAAATGTAATCCAGTGACGAACGCGCACACCCAGCGCCGCAATTTTCTTTTCACTGCCGTCTGGCATCACAACCCAAATGCCTACACGCCCCTCGCGGCGCTCGCCTTTGATATCAAATTGTGCAAGGGCGCGAATAATCCATTCCTCAAGCGACCATACATAATGTTTGATATCAGGCTGGCTCTGGCGTTTTTTCAGGTCCAGCATCACATATGCCACGCGCTGCCCGGGGCCATGATATGTATGTTCGCCGCCGCGTCCTGTTTGATACACCGGAAAGCGCGCATCGAGAAGATCACTTTCTTTGGCGCTTGTCCCCGCGGTATATAAGGGCTGATGCTGCAATAGCCATACGGCTTCGTCCGCCTGATTATTGCGAATTTGTTGGACGCGCGCGTCCATTTCCGCAACGGCGTCATCATAAGGCACGAAATCTTTGCTGAGTAACCAGTCCATAACGCATTGATCTAGCCTTTTTCTTTGCGGTGGACAAGTGTTTGATTTTTTCGCTAGTGCAGCAATGAAAGACTCTTGTCATCGCGGTAGGTATCTGTTAACTGTCTGCCCTAGTTTGCCAGCTTAATATCCGTGCGGCCGTGGCGGAATGGTAGACGCGCAGCGTTGAGGTCGCTGTGGGAGTTAAATCCCGTGGAGGTTCAAGTCCTCTCGGCCGCACCAATTATTGGGTGATGCATTCGTTTTTTATATTGCAATATTTTGAACCGATAATAGAGACACACAAGATCATGACCGACACTAACGACAAAAAAGCACAAGAAGCTGCGTTCCGCCAACAGGCTTTGGATTACCACATGAATAATGGTCGTCCGGGTAAGGTTGCTATTAACCCGATTACACCACTTGCGACACAGCAAGACTTGGCACTTGCATATTCTCCGGGTGTTGCGGTTCCTTGTGAAGAAATTGCGGCTGACCCATCGAAGGCTTATGATTACACAGCCAAAGGTAACACTGTTGCGGTTATCTCAAATGGTACTGCGGTTCTTGGTCTTGGTAACATCGGCGCACTGGCGTCCAAGCCTGTGATGGAAGGTAAATCTGTCCTTTTCAAGAAATTCGCAAACATCGATTCTGTTGACGTTGAAGTTGATATTTCAACAGACACACAAGAAGGCATTGATAAGTTTATTGACGTTGTTTGCTCGCTTGAGCCTACTTACGGCGGTATTAACCTTGAAGACATCAAAGCTCCTGAATGTTTTGAAATTGAGCGCCGCATCCGTGAGCGCATGAATATTCCTGTTTTCCACGATGACCAACATGGTACAGCCATCATCGTGACCGCAGCGGTTCGTAACTGGCTTGAGCATTCTGGCCGTAAAGCAGATGAAATTAAACTGGTTGCATCTGGCGCTGGTGCCTCTGCGATTGCATGTTTGACGCTTTTGCTTGGTCTTGGAATCAAAAAAGAAAACATTATCGTTTGTGACCGTCAGGGCGTTGTTTACAAAGGCCGTAACGAAAGCATGGATCCTGCGAAAGAGCAGTTCGCAAATGATACGCCGCACCGTCAGCTTTCAGAAGCCATCGCAGGCGCGGACATCTTCCTTGGTCTGTCTGGTCCAGGCGTCATGGATAAAGAAAAAGTTGCCAGCATGGCCGACGCGCCATTGATTTTGGCACTTGCAAACCCAACACCTGAAATCATGCCAGAAGACGCATTGGCAGCAAAGCCTGATGCGATTGTTTGCACAGGCCGTTCGGACTTCCCTAACCAGGTGAACAACGTTCTTTGCTTCCCATTCATCTTCCGTGGTGCGCTTGATGTTGGCGCGACAACTATTAACGAAGACATGAAACTTGCCTGCGTTGAGGCGATTGCATCATTAGCACGTAAAGAAGCACACGCAGAGCTTAGCAAAGTTTATGCGGGAGAGAACCTGACATTTGGTCCGGATTACTTGATCCCGAAACCATTTGACCCACGTTTGATCGTTGACCTTCCTATCGCGGTTGCCAAAGCCGCCATCGCAAGCGGCGTTGCGACACGTCCAATCGAAGACTGGGATGCTTACGCAGAGAAACTCAACCAGTTCTTTACACGTTCTAAACTTGTGATGCGTCCAATTATTACACGCGCACAAGCTGATCCAAAACGCATCGCATACTGCGAGGCCGAGGAAGAGCACGTCTTGCAAAGCATCCAGACTGTTTTGGATGAAAACATTGCCAAGCCTATTTTGATTGGCCGCAAATCTGTTATCGAAAGCCGCATTGAGCGTCTTGGTCTGCGTATTAAGCCAGGCGAAAATTGCGAGCTTGTCGACCCACAAAACGATGATCGTTACCGCGATTACTGGGAAACATACCACAACATGTTAGACCGCAAAGGCGTGTCACCATTTTATGCGCGCACGGCGCTGCGTACAAATAATACTGTTATCGGTTCGATGATGGTGAAAAAAGGTGATGCAGATTCGGTTATTTGTGGTGCGACAGGTGGTTACCGCCGTCACTTGAAAGACGTCGTTGACATTATTGGCCTGCGCGAAGGTGTTACAACGCCAGCAGCCCTCAACGCCTTGATCCTAAGCCGCGGCACATACTTCTTCTGCGACACACAGATCAACCCAGACCCAACAGCCGAGCAACTGGCAGAGATGACATTGCTTGCTGCTGATGAAGTGCGCCGTTTTGGCATTGAGCCTCGCGTTGCGATGCTTGCACATTCAAACTTTGGTGATGCTCCATCTGAAAGCGCAACAAAAATGCGCGAAGCTTATGAAGAGGTTCGCCGCCGCGATCCTGAGCTTCAAATTGATGGTGAAATGCAGGCAGACACAGCATTGTCACAAGAAATTCGTGACATTATCTTGCCTAACTCGACACTTAAAGGTTCGGCGAACTTGTTCATCATGCCTAATGTTGACGCTGCGAATATTGCCTACAACATGGTTAAAGTTTTAGGCCACGGCATTACAATTGGCCCGATCCTATTGGGCGCGGCGCAACCAGCACAAATCATGACTGCGGCAGCAACTGCACGTAACTTGCTGAACGTAAGTGCTATTTCATCTGTGCTTGCGCAGATTGCTGAAAAAAAATAGGCATTTCAACGCCTGAATAAATATTGTATACAAGGCTTGGCCGCATCTGATTTGTGGCCAAGCCTTTTAATTTTTTCATCTGGAAAGGACAAGATCATGACGACACCGATCGAAGTTGAGCTTAATGCCCCTGCCCCACCTGATGAAACCGTCTTGCCCACGGCTAGCCTTGATGACGATACAATTCTAGAAATCTCACAAGCCATTAACATTAATGACTTTGATTTGATTGCGTCGTTTTTGACCGAGTCATCTGCCTCGGACACAGCCGATCTGATTGCTAAGCTCCGCACAGAGGACAGAGAATCGCTTCTTAATGACTTCTTTGAAATCATTGACCCCAACAGTTTTACTTACCTCAACCCAGAACTTCGCAAACTTGTCTTGATGCAAATTGGCGCCCAGCGCGTTGCCTATACGATCACACGGCTAGAAAGTGATGATGCGCTTGATCTGGTTATTGATCTGGAAGATGAGTTCCAGCAAGAGGTTATTCGCAAACTTTCGGCCTCTATGCGGGTCACGATCGAAGAAGGCCTTAACTTTCCCGAGGATAGCGCCGGCCGATTAATGCAGCGCGAAGTCGTCGCAGTGCCACAATTTTGGACAGTGGGGAAAACGATTGATTATCTTCGCGAAGCCTCAAGCGATTTGCCTGCAGATTTCTTTGATGTGTTTGTCATTACGCCGGCCTATCACATTGTTGGGCAAGTCCCTGTGAACCAGTTAATCCGCGCTAAACGCAACGAAAAACTGGAAGAGCTTTCCTTAAAAGATGTTAAAACAATTCCCGCCTCGATGGACCAGGAAGAAGTTGCGATGCTGTTCCGTCATGACAGTCTGGTTTCTGCCGCCGTTGTTGATGAGGCTGGCCGATTGATCGGAACCATTACCATTGATGACATCATTGACGTTATCGATGAAGAAGCCCAAGAAGATATATTGAAAATGGCCGGTGTTGAGCAAGGCGACCTTTATCGCGCGATTTTGTCGTCGACAGGGACGCGCTTTCGCTGGCTTTTTGTGAATTTGCTTACCGCGATTTTAGCCTCGATCGTGATTTCATTCTTCGATGCAACAATTGAACAGATTGTTGCGCTAGCCGTTTTGATGCCTATTGTGGCGTCTATGGGCGGGAACGCTGGCACGCAGACCTTAACCGTTGCGGTGCGCGCGCTTGCCATGCGTGAGCTCTCTGCGGCGAATACATGGCGTATTATTTGGAAAGAATCCATCATCGGATCAATTAACGGCGTTCTTTTTGCCGCGATTGCAGGCGTGATTACGGCGCTTTGGTTTGGGAATATGATGCTGGGCACAGTGATTGGCCTGTCAATGATCGTTAATTTGCTTGTTGCTGGGTTCTTTGGCGCATGTATCCCCATTATCATTGATAAAATGGGCAGCGACCCTGCCGTATCCTCGACGGTTTTCCTTACCACACTAACCGATATTGTGGGCTTCTTTGTGTTTTTGGGGCTCGCCTCGCTAATGCTCTTGTAATCTAACTGCAAAGCCATATGATATAAGCCATGTCAGCATCGAAACTTGCAAAACCAGACGTCATTTATAAAGAAAGCTTTCTTGAGGCCCTAGCCGAATATCAAGAAGAAGGACGCTATCATTTCTTGAACTTGAATGATGTTAAAACAAATTTCGAGCAATTCGTTGACGACCTCAACGCGCGCCGGCGCCATTTGCACCGCCCTTATGCGAACTGGGTCGAGCCTGTGCCTGAGACCATTGTTTGGCTGGTTAAGGGGCATGACTATATCGGCACTGTTAATATTCGCCACCGTTTAAACTGGCACCTTGAAAAATGGGGCGGCAACGCCAATTTCATTATTCGCCCTTCTATGCGCGGCAAAGGCTTTGGTAAGAAAATCTTGCAAAAGGCTATGCCTGTCATTGGCCATCTGGGCATTGATAATGCGCTTTTGACCGTGCAGCCCGACAATCATGCCGCCATTCGCATTATCGAGTTTTGCGAGGGACGCTTTGATGATGAAACCCCTAAAACAGAAAAGTTCCCAGCGCGCCGCCGTTATTGGCTGAACTGCACATAAGAGGCGGATGGCATGGCGAGAAAGACACCTAAAACCCCTGCCAAAAAGACGACAAAACGCGCGGCTGCGCCGGTTAAATCAAAAACAAAAGCAAAAAAACGCAGATCTTCCCGTAAAACGCCTCAGGCCGCGCCTGAGCGCTCTATCGTCAAATCACTGATTAAATGGTGCGTGGTTGTTGGCATTTGGGGTGTCATGTTTGTGATTTTGCTTCTGGGCTGGTACGGGGCAGAACTTCCTGCGATTACAGAGCAAGCCGATTTTGAACGCAGATCAACGATCACGATCAAGGCTGCTGATGGCTCTATCATCAGTCGGTATGGTGACCTCAAAGGCAATACGATCAGTTTGCAAGACGTCCCGCCCCACTTGCCCCATGCGGTAATTGCGATTGAAGATCGCCGTTTTTACACGCATTTTGGCATTGATCCCATTGGCCTTGCCCGCGCGATGAGCCGCAACATCCTGAGCGGCGGCGTGCGTCAAGGTGGATCAACCATCACGCAGCAATTGGCAAAGAACCTATTCCTCAGTCAAGAGCGCACATTAAAGCGTAAGATCCAAGAAGCCATGCTTGCCTTGTGGTTAGAACATGAACTAAGCAAGGATGAGATTTTAAGCGCCTACCTCAACCGCGTATATCTCGGCAGCGGCGCATACGGCATGGACGCAGCAGCGCGGCGCTATTTTGATAAGCCTGCATCGCAGGTCAACCTGTACGAGGCCGCCGTGTTAGCGGGACTTTTAAAGGCGCCATCGCATTATTCACCGATTTATGCACCAAAAGCATCGAACAAACGCGCACGCATCGTTTTACAGGCCATGGTGCGCGCGGGTTTCATCACCCAACAACAAGCCGCAAACGCCAAAAACGTTATGGTCACGGCCGAGGATACGCGTCCCCTATCACAAAATCGTGCACGCTATTTCACGGATTGGGTGATCAGTGCGCTTGATGACCTGATCGGGCGCAGTAATGATGATTTGGTCATTGAAACAACCCTACACCCGGATATTCAGCAAATTGCAGAAGACCGCCTTGTCGCAATGATTGATAACTATCATGACATTAAGCAGGTTTCGCAAGGCGCTGTGCTGATCATGGATAAAAAAGGCGCGATTATCGCCATGGTGGGCGGCAAGGATTATAGCGCTAGCCAGTTTAACCGCACTGCGCAGGCCAAGCGTCAGCCTGGGTCTGCCTTTAAGCCCATTGTTTACCTTACTGCGCTTGAAAAAGGATGGGATCGCGACCAAATGATTTTGGATGCGCCGTTTGACGAGGATGCGCAGTACCGCCCTGAAAACTTTAACCAGAAATATTTTGGCGAGGTTACCCTGACGCAGGCACTCACCAAGTCGATGAATACTGCCAGTGTTCGCCTTATGCAAGAATCTGGCGGCCCCAAGGCCACAATAGCAACCGCGCGCAAACTTGGCATACACGCGCCCTTAGCGCCTGACTTGTCCCTCGCCCTTGGCAGTAGCGCCGTTTCGTTAATCGAGCTCAGCAGCGCTTATGCGGCGATTGCGAATGGCGGCAATGTGGTAACGCCCTATACAATTACGCGCATCACAGGTCTTGACGATATTTTATATTATAACCGCCCATCACCGCCTGAAGGCAAGCAAGTCATTCGCGGCAAGAATGCCCGCGCGATGCAGGAAATTTTACGCAATGTTGTAGCACAAGGCACTGGCCGCCTTGCAGGCATTACAGACGCGCGCATTGCAGGCAAAACTGGCACATCACAAGATTACCGCGACGCATGGTTTATTGGCTTTGGCGATGACCTGATCGCAGGTATCTGGATGGGCAATGATGATAATGCACCGATGGATCACGTGACGGGCGGTTCCTTGCCTGCGATTTTGTGGAAAGACATCATGCAAGACACAATGCCGTTGTACCGTGATGCAGATTTCAAGGCCAACCCCACGGGCGGTAGCTTTGGCCGTTTATTGCAAAGCCTGCTGCCGATCCAGCCTGAGATCAAACGCCCCGATTATAACCTGAACGAGTAAGCAATAAATGATTGCGCAATGCCCCTGATTTGCGCTAGACCTAACTGACTATGGCACAACAACGGATCACATCGCCCAATGACACTGCGCAGCCCCATGATGGCGAGCGCTTTGCGCTGCTGGATCAGGTGAATTCTCCCGCAGATTTAAAGGCCTTTGATACTGCGCAGCTTGCTCAGCTGAGTGATGAAGTACGCCAATTTATGATCCAAAGCGTCGCAAAAACAGGCGGTCATCTTGGTGCAGGCCTTGGCGTTGTTGAGCTAAGCGTTGCTTTGCACGCCGTTTTCGATGCGCCGCGCGATAAGATCATCTGGGACGTTGGGCATCAGGCCTATCCGCATAAAATACTCACTGGCCGTAAAGACCGTATGGACAGCCTACGTCAAGGCGGCGGCTTATCTGGCTTTACTAAACGCAGCGAAAGCCCATGCGACCCTTTTGGAGCGGGGCATAGCTCAACTTCTATTTCTGCGGCGCTTGGCATGGCGGTTGCCCGTGACCTGCAAGGCGAAGACAATGACGTTATTGCCGTGATTGGTGATGGCGCGATGTCTGCGGGCATGGCTTATGAAGCCATGAACAATGCAGGCGTCCAAAAAAGCAACATGATCGTTATTTTGAACGATAATGACATGTCGATTGCCAAGCCTGTCGGCGCGATGAGCCGTTATCTCACCAATATTGTGTCATCAACGCCATATCGCCGCATGCGTGAAATGGGTAAGAAGATTACTGGCGCACTGCCTGGGCCTATTCGTCATGCTACCAAACGCCTTGAGGAAGGTGCGCGCGTTGCCATGGGCGGAGGATCACTTTTTGAAGAGCTGGGCTTTTACTATATCGGCCCTGTAGACGGCCATGACGTTGAAAATTTAACCCAAATATTACGCAACGTTAAAGAACGTAATCACAGTCATAATGGCCCTGTCCTTATTCATGTCCTTACGCAAAAGGGCAAAGGATACGCGCCCGCGGAAAATGCAGATGATTATATGCACGGCGTGAAACAGTTTGACGTTGAAACAGGCAAAGCACCACGCAGCGCGCCGAGCGCCAGCGCTCCTGCCCCCGCGCCAAGCTATACCAGCGTCTTTGCGCAAGAATTACTGCGCCTTGCCCGCGCTGATGACACAATTGCGGCGATTACCGCTGCGATGCCATCGGGCACTGGGCTGGATAAGTTTGAAGAAGAATTCCCTGAGCGATGCTTTGATGTTGGCATTGCCGAGCAGCACGCAGTAACCTTTGCGGCGGGACTTGCAGCCGAAGGGATTAAGCCTTTTGTGGCGATTTATTCCACCTTCTTACAGCGCGCCTATGATCAAATCGTACATGATGTTGCCATTCAAAACCTGCCTGTGCGTTTTGCCATTGATCGCGCTGGCCTTGTCGGCGCGGACGGCGCGACCCATGCGGGCAGTTTTGACACCGCCTATATGGCATGCCTGCCCAATATGGTGTTGATGGCACCTGCAGACGAGGCTGAGCTTGTCCACATGACGGCAACTGCTGCGGCCTATGATGATGGGCCTATTGCGCTGCGCTACCCGCGCGGCAATGGCACTGGCTCTCCCCTGCCCGAGCAAGGCGATATCTTGCCTATTGGTAAGGGGCGCATTGTACAACAAGGAACAGACGTAGCGTTGCTATCGTATGGGACGCGCCTTGAAGAATGCCAGAAGGCCGCGCAAATCTTATCTGAAGAACATGGCCTCAGCGTGACGATCGCCGATGCGCGCTTTGCCAAGCCACTGGATACCGCGATGATTGAAGATTTAGCCCAAAACCACCGCGCCATGATCACAATTGAAGAAGGCAGTGCATGCGGCTTTGGCGCGCTTGTCCTTGGTCACCTGAACCAACAAGGCCTTTTGAATAATCGTGTAAAACTGCGTCAAATGCATTTGCCTGATGTTTTCCAAGATCATGATACGCCGTATAATCAATATGATTATGCTAAGCTTAACGCGGCGCATATCATCGAGAACGTTTTAGACTTAACACAGTAAAAAGGTTGCACTGCATCTCATGAAGGCAATGCCCCGCAAAAAACCCAGCGTTGTTATCTTTGATATGGATGGCACGTCGGTTCGGCACCTGAACCCCCACCTCATTGACTTTATGGAGTGGATGGACAATCAATCCTACCGTCTTAACAGCGTCCTCACATGGGCGTTCAAGCGCGGCGCAAAGGGGAATCCTTTGCAAGACTGGGATGCGTATGAGCAGCGCAAAAAGCCGCGTTTATTGGTTCACCGCGCGATGCATTCACTGCGCCGCAAAGAAGTTGATCAAATTGTCGAACCCTGCCCGCATATTTATGATGTGCTTGATTTATTGCACTCGCATGATGTGCCTATGGGACTGGCGAGTAATGGCTTGGGGCGCGGCTATGGGCATGAGATCCTGGAAACCTTTGACCTCAAACAGTATTTTAAGGCGACAGTCTTCCGTGAAGATATTCATAAAGCAAAGCCTAACCCTGAAAGCATCTTATTGACCCTTAAGAAAATGGATGTTCAGCTAACCAAGGATGATATCGTCTGGTATGTTGGCGACCGCAGCAAGGATGTCAAAGCCGCCATAGAAGCCGACAAGCACTTACCCTGCACTGTTGTGCCGATTGCCTATACACCGGGCGCGGCGATTAAGGCCTTAAAAGAAAGCCTTACACCAGATCATATCATCACATCTTATTTGGATATGCGTCACAGGTTAGAACCTATGTTTAAGTAGGCGCAGCCTTCTTCCCCCCAGCGCACTTGTCTTAAAACTGCGGCAGATACAAAAACGCCCCTCTTCGCATCGTGATAAAGGGGCGCATTTATGTGTTTATATTGGTGATAGCGACGCGCGGCTAGAAGCTGTAGCTATAGCGTACATTCAGGCCGTAATTACGCTCCATCTGCGGACCATTCAAATTTTGATAGACAGGCAACGTGACCTCCATCGCGATCACTTGGGCCGTGTTTTTAAATGGTTGCAGGTTAAAGCCAAGACCAATTTCTGCGCGTTTACCGCCATAATTGTTTGGATCTGCGGTTTGCACTGGCCCTGCGATTTGATCATCACGGCCATCAATTTGGGCTTCGTGCTCGGCGCTGAGGCGTAAGGTTGTGCCCAGCATTTCATTGATCTGATAACCACCCCATCCACTGATGACATGTTTATCGCCCAGCGTATAGCCCTGCGCGTTAAGACCTAGGTGGATTTGCGATGTATATTGCGCACCCCAACTATAAGCGCCCTTATCTTGCGTATAGGTCAAGGCAGGTTCAATATCATAGGTGCCTGATCCTAATTGCATGGCGTATGGCATGCGCGTGCGTTGCAGCGCCCCCATTGGGTTTAGAATTGTTGCTTCCTCATCCAAGCTTGCCGTAGGCAGGCTTATTCCCGCTTTGGCGACAAGGCTATAAGGCTTATTGGGCGTTAGTTGATAAAGCCCTGCGACCTTGGTATCGCCCCAACCATTGCTTTGCGTTGTGAAACGTCCGATTTCCTGATCGGCATTCGCCATCGCATAGGTAATATGGTCCATTGTTTTGCGCTGATAACTGCCCATGACCATCAATGTCAGGCGATCTGTGGGCGCGTACATGGCGCTGAGCATATGCATATCCATGGTCATTTCTGTTGGTACGATGCGCATTGTTGTCGGCCCTGTGCCAGAGGTATTAGCCACCACACCCGAGATATCAAGCGGATTAAGGCTATTTGTGCCATCACGGTTGCCGCGCATGCTCATGCGCATGGGGCGGTATGACAGCATCCAGTCGCCTTTATTGTGCGTATGATCGCCAGTGATAGAGGCTGGAACATTTCCAAAGTGCAAATGTTCTTGCGCGCCAGAGGATGCATTGCCATGCATGTGGTGATGGTGGCTGTGATCTTGTGCACGCGCCGTTGTTGTTGAAAATGCCGCCATAGTGAGTGCTGCGGCTTGTAATACATATTTATTCATTGTGAATGATCCTTGCTAAAAGATAGGGTGTTAAGTGGTATTTGTGTGTTTAAGCAAGGACGATTGGCGGTGCGCGCGATTGATATAAACGCCCCAATGTGCGCTGTGGCGCGATTGTGCCTGCGCTGGCGAGGATATACTCACCGCCCGCCAAAAGCGGCACTGTTAGCGCCTGAATGAACGCAGGCTTGATATGCCCCTGCGCAAAGCAAAATCCGCAGTCAGGCTGCGCGGCACCGGTTTTGTCTTGCGTTGATGCGCCGCCATCATTTTGCACGGCGACTAAACGCACCTGATCGCCCAGCGCCGAGCATATTTCTATCATGCTTACGCCTGCGGCCTGCCCAGACATGAGCTGACATGCAGGCGATATCATCGCCGTCACCAGCGCGCAAATCACAAGCATAAATGTCAGCGAGCGCATCTGCATTTACCGCGCTCCTCGCACTGGCGTATACACCATCATTTCAGGATCACGCATCATCGACAGAGTATCGGCCTCGCGTGCGATCGGCGCCAATAACTGGCCGATTGTTGATTGCATACGCAAGGATTCAAAAATGATACTGCGCTGCCCTAGCAATTTTGCGAGCTGCTCAAGCGGGGAAAGTTCTTTGGGCATTTGAACCAGTTTCAAATCCGATGGATTATCCAGATCAAGCGCTGCAGCCGTATACGCAACCGCGTCTTTTAATCCGCCTAATTCATCCACCAAGCCATTTTCATAGGCGTTTAGGCCTGGCCACACACGGCCGCGCGCAATGCGCTCCGTCTGTTTAGGGGTAAGGCCGCGCCCTTTGGATACGCGCTCAATAAAGGCCGTATAAATTTGATCCAGCATTGCATCAATGCGCAATTTTTGATCAGGGGTAAATGTTTCATTAAACGACCAAATGCCTGCATTATCGCCCCACTGGATCGAGCGATCCCACTGCACGCCAAGCTTATCCCACATTGGCCCTGCAGAAAACTTGCCGCCCAAAACGCCAATTGATCCTGTCAATGTTGTTGGCATGGCAAAGATGTAATCCGCGCCGCTGGCGATCCAATAACCGCCCGATGCCGCAACTGTTCCCATAGATACGATAACCTGTTTGCCTTTTGCCTGCGCCTTATGCATGGCGCGTAAAATACTTTCTGATGCGACAGGAGAACCGCCAGGGCTATTGATACGCAGGATAATGGCCTCAATGGATTTATCATCGGCGGCGTCAAGGATAGCCGGCGCAATAATATCGGCCGCGGCAATATTATCCTGCCCTTGTGAGGTTTCCACGATTGCGCCGCTGACATAGATTAAGGCAGCGCGCTTTTGCTTATGCATCGCGGCATTTTCCGCGCCGCGCGTTACGTCTTGTGCATAGGCGTCGAAATGTACGAATAAACTGTCATCGGCGCTGGCGCTGCCAGTGACCTGTTCTTTTACGGTGTCAATTAATACATCTACGTAATCCAAATGCGTTACCAAATTGCGGTCTAATGCCTCGGGCGCGGTAAACAGGCCATAGTCAATGTAATCGTCGAAGGCTTCGGCTTCCATGCCTAGATCACTTGGCATATCTGCACTGATGGCATCGCGCATTGCCTCAACAACTGTCCTCATTGCCTCGCGGTTGGCGGCGCTCATTTCCTTATTGGTTAGACTTTCATAGGCCGTTTTATATTCTTTGCGCTGAAAGAAATCTGGCACAACGCCGATTTTATCCAGCACGTTTTTAAAGAATGGCATTTCAACGCGCATCCCTGCCATCGATACAACGCCCAAAGGCTGCATCCAGCGCTGATCAAAGGCACTGGCGAGGTACAGGCGGCCAAGCCCCCCTGTACCGCCGCCATATGATGACGCGTAGATATAAGCAAATTTACCCGTTTCACGAAAATCTTTGATGGCGGCGCGCAGTTCCTGAATTTGGGAGAGCGACATGCTCACATCTGACAAGCGCACCATCAGGCCCTTCACGCGGTCATCCGAGCCCGCGCGCTCTAGTGTTTCAACCATCGTGCGTAATGTGGGCGCAACAGGTGCAAAAGGATTAGCAAAAGGCGACATTTGCTGATGTTCGCTGACTTGGCCTTCTAATTTCAGGTACACCACCATTTCAGAGGGCAAACTTGGCGGCGCGGTCTGAGAGCTTAAACGTGATAACGTCACCCCCCAGAACACCATAGAGATCATCATCATCAAGCCCAGCGCAAAACATGTGCGCTTAAAGCTGCGCCACAAAACTGGCAAAATGACCCATTTCTTTTTCTTAGATTTCTTTGCAGGCTTTGGCAGCTGATGTGCAAAAAGCGGGCGATGTTTTCTGTACGTATTTTTGCCCGACATTATGATTACTCCGCCACGTTGAGGCATTGCGCCTTATGACGCAGCCAATGATCGGCCAGCACGCATGCCATCATGGCCTCGACCACGGGAACGCCGCGAATGCCCACACATGGGTCGTGACGGCCTTTGGTCACGATCTGCGCATCGTTGCCGTCTTTATCGACGGTTTGGCGCGGCGTCAGGATAGAGCTTGTCGGTTTAAACGCAACGCGCGCGACAATGTCTTGCCCTGTTGAAATGCCTCCAAGAATGCCGCCTGCATGATTGCTTAGAAACTCAGGAACGCCCTTGGCGCCTGCACACATTTGATCGGCATTATCCACGCCAGTTAACTCAACAGAATCAAACCCAGCGCCAATTTCAACAGCTTTGGTTGCGTTAATGCTCATCATCGCCTTGGCGATATCGGAATCCAATTTATCATAGACTGGCGCGCCAAGACCTGCGGGAACGCCGCTTACATGCACTTCGACAAGGGCTCCGATGCTTGATCCGCTTTTACGGATGCTATCCATATATGATGCCCATTCATCGGCCATTTGTGCATCAGGGCACCAAAACGGGTTTTGCGCGATTTGATCCCAGTCAAAACGGCTACGGTCGATTTTTTTGTCACCAATTTGCACCACATAGGCACAAATCTTTAAATCGTCACCAATTTCGTGACTGAGGATTTTACGGGCAACTGCACCTGCGGCAACGCGCATTGCGGTTTCACGTGCGCTTGATCGCCCACCACCGCGGTAATCGCGAATGCCATATTTCTCGACATAGGCGTAATCTGCATGGCCTGGGCGGTATTTATCTTTGATGTCGCCATAATCCTTGGAGCGCTGATCCGTGTTTTCAATCAACAAACCAATGGGCGTACCTGTTGTTTGTCCTTCGAACGTGCCTGATAAAATTTTAACTTCATCGGCTTCGCGGCGCTGCGTCGTATGGCGTGACTGGCCAGGCTTGCGCGCGTCTAAATAGGGCTGAATATCGGCTTCGGTCAGGTTAATGCGCGGCGGCACACCATCAACAATCGCGCCAATTGCAGGGCCGTGACTTTCACCAAAAGTTTGATATTGGAACAATGTTCCGAAACGATTTCCACTCATTTCACGATAACCTTATCTTTTTGGGCCGAGAGCGTTCCTTGATCGATAATCGCAACCGTCAAGCGCGAGATACATACGCGTTTTCCTGTGGCTTCTTCGGTGATATCGGTTTGCCAGACTTGTGTGCGGCGGCCTGTGTGCATGGGGGTGCATTTCCCCACGACATAGCCCTGCGTCACGGCGCGGATGTGATTGGCATTAATTTCAAGGCCAACGGCGCGCTGCTCATCAGGGTTAATGGTCATCCACGCGGCCACACTGCCCAGTGTTTCTGAAAGCACACAACTGGCCCCGCCATGCAAAATGCCAAAGGGCTGCGTCGTGCGGTGATCAACAGGCATACGGGCGGTAATAAAATCATCGCCCATTTCAAGAAATTCAATGCCTAGATGTTCACCCATGTTTGCATTACGCAGGCCATCTAGATATTGAACTGTATAATCCTTGAACCACAGGGACACGTTAGGCGGCCTCTTCCTTTTTGGATTTTGGCGCGGCACTTTGCAACAACTCTGCAGTTTCAGCAGCGTTATCAATCGCGCACATACCCACAGTGTGATAGCCCGCATCAACGTGCAGCACTTCGCCGGTTACGCCGCTACCGAGATCAGATAGCAAGAACAGGCCAGAGCGACCAACATCTTCGATTGTCACGTTACGCTTTAGCGGTGCATTCAGCTCGTTCCACTTTAGGATATGGCGGAAATCGCCAATACCACTGGCGGCGAGTGTTTTAATCGGCCCTGCAGAAATTGCATTGACGCGGATATTATCTTCACCAAGATCCGCGGCAAGATACTTCACAGAACATTCCAATGCGGCCTTTGCAACGCCCATGACGTTATAATGCGGCATAACTTGCTCGGCGCCGTAATATGTCAGCGTTACAAGTGAACCACCATCTTTCATCAATGGCGCGGCGCGCTTGGCAACGGCAGTGAATGAAAAGACCGAGATATCCATTGTGCGCAAGAAGTTTGAGCGCGTTGTATCAACATATTTGCCGTCGAGCTCTTTTTTGTCAGAAAACGCAATGGCATGAACAACGAAGTCAATTTTACCCCATTGTTTTTCAATTTCACTGAAGGCCGCGTCGATGCTGTCTTCGTCAGTGACATCACAAGGCAGCAAGATATCTGCGCCTACGCTTTCGGCCAATGGGCGAACACGCTTTTCCAAGGCTTCGCCTTGATATGTGAAGGCCAGTTCTGCGCCTGCGGCGTGCGCAGCGGCAGAGATGCCCCATGCGATCGACCGATCGTTAGCTACGCCCATAATCAGGCCACGTTTTCCTTTAAGGTAATTGCTGCTCAATTCGCTCATCTTTATGCACCATATATTTTTATTATTGTCGCCCTATCCTACACATTTCGCGGCCAAGGTCTAGTACATGCTTGAAATAATCCCAAGAACCCTGCAAAATTAAAAGATAGAGGACAGATAATATTCATGACACATTCCAGCTTAATCACGAAGGCCTGCAAAGACGTTAGTCAAATGATCTCGAAAGAGTTTCCGGAGCTTAGTATTTTCTTTGTTCCGTATGAAACTGGCGAAGAAGAAACATATTTTGGCAGTGTGCGTGATGATATCTTTAAACACCCCGCATCGGAGGCTCTGTTTCGGGAATTTAAGGCGAAAAGCACGCCCTTCGCAGAAAACCGTCGCCATATCTTAGGCCCGACGACGGGCCGAGCCTTTAGCCTGTCTCTTTTCAACAAAAAGGAACAGATTGCCGCATGCGTGTTTGTGCCAATTAAAACCTTTACGCGTCCAGGGCATTCGATCTTCCATTTGCTCAGCGCGGCCTACCCCGTGATTGAACAATTATACGGTCAAACTGATGCCTGCGACCATATTAAATCGTTCTCGGGCGCGGGTGCGGCGCGGTTTAATATGCTGGCAGACTGGTTCGGCGCCATTGCTGGCAACCTGATCACAAAGCGCCCCTACATTGCAGAGCTTGCAAAGCTGCGCGCACATCAGGCTATGCGCAGCGAGCTTTACTTCATGCCAGAGAACTACCCTGCGCCGCTGGCCTATGATGCGGCGCGCCTGATCTATGAAGATATGCACCGCGGCATTGAGCCTGATGAGATGCTGCAAGAAACATTGAACATGGTTGATGAAATTGATGAAATCATCCCGCCTCATTACATTAATAAATGGGGCGACTTTGCCGCGCGCGCGCAAAAGCTTGCCTGGGGAGAAACAGAGCCAGCGGACATTTTGGGCATGGCTATTCATACAAGCGAGGATACAGATATTCGCGCGATTGCCTCGATTGTTTCTGATATTACGCAAGTGCCTGCGAATCTTTCGACGTATTTCTCGCATTACAACCCCTTCACAGAAGATGAAGCGAACGAACGCCATCACCGTAATGCTTATCGTGCATATGCAAAGCGGCTTACACTGCATTTAAAAAATGAGCAGCAATTTGATTTTAAAGAATCGTTTCGTGAACAAAACATTCAACTTATCAAGCATCACCCTTTGGGATGGTGTGCGCCGGGCATTGAAAGTGTCATTAGCACTATTCAAAACATACAACAGCGCCCCAACAATGCGGCGCTTTCCGTTGATCAGACGATGAATTTGATCGTTAATCATTTTGAAACGGCGATGAATGCCATTCCTTGGCACGATATCGAAACCATTTTTGACATTTTCAACAGCAACAAACGTCAGGGGTTCAGTTTCACTGGAAACGCGATATTAGCTTTATTAAAAGATGCAGACCTTCAGGCTTACCCGCATATTGAGAAAATTTTTGCGCCGTATGGTGATCGCATCATTTACGATGCAGCCAAAGAAAAAGAAATCGAAATCGAGCGCATGTTTGGCAACTTAAAACTTGCAGAATAAGTGCGCTATATCTTTGGGCGCACATTCCAGTCTACCATGCGCCACGTGACAGCCTCATCGTCTTTTAAAATACCATACGCGCCGGTGGACAGCTTAAGCGTAAAACGCTGTTTTACCGCGTCGAAATCCCCTGTTATATGCGGGGCGAAACGCGCGGTTCCATTCGATGTCACGACAAGGATCGTTTTGTCTTGTCCCTGCACTTGGGTCGCGAAATCTAGCCATCCCTGTATCATTGCCTCGGGGTCAACGATCCATCCATCGGGGACAATGGCGTGCTCGTCCCAATCTTGGATTGCCTGCTTGCCAATGCGCTTGATGACTGTTTCTTCGGTTTGATTTTCATCGGGGCCATAATCAACCTCGTCCAGCATCGGCGTTACTGTCAGGTCGCGCGTTATATTCATCGCGGAAAGAGCCTCTTTCGCGGTTTGTTGCGTACGCTGCAAGGTTGAGACATAAACCTCATCAGGGATAAGGCCTTGTTGCTTTAAGGCCTCGCCAAGGGCGCGCCCTTGCATAAATCCTTTCTCAACCAGCGGCAAATCGGTGCGCGCACCAACACGCGTCGGCGTATCACCCTTGCCAAAGGTATTACCATGCCGTGCAATAATTAATGTTGTCATGCGATGCTTGCCTCTCTGCGTTTGAGCGCCTTATCACTGCGCTTTACCCACCAGAAATGGTAAAGGGTTGTGCTTTGCGCCGTCAAGCTTACGGCGTGCATTAATAAAACTGGCCATCCGTGATCCAGCCCCATAAGAAAACCAAAAATCACGGCAAAAACATCTTTCAAAAAGAACATCGAAAACATCCATACAGAAAGTGCGCCCGTTTTCCCCGTTTTACGGATCATCATAATTTGGTGCGTTGCGCCTTGCGCGAAGATAACGCACGTTGCCACCACGATGGCCTGTGAAATGCCCGCTTCGCTAAGCGCGCTGCGATATGGGGTTAGGCAAAAGGCAATACTGGCAATAACAAAGCCGAGGCACATGTAAAACACTGTGCGCGAGCGTCGGTCACGTCGGTCTGCCTGCATTTCGTATAAAATCACTAATAACAATGTTACCGCAATCGCACGCGGAAAGGCGACATAGCCATTAATCGTGCCCATCGTCATGCCATATAAGAACATGGCAAAAAATGCGATAAAACTGCTGCTGAAACGGTTGAGAGAAAGAATTTCTGTAGGCGTTTGACCGTCCAAATCACCCGCCGTATATAAGGCTTTTCGTTGCCAGATCAGGCGCAGTTGCGCCGCGATGCCGCCTAATGATAAGACAACCGTTCCGGCGCTCATCCACCCCATGAAATCATATAAAGACATCTGCATTTTGTTTTTTACTGGCGCCTTTGCGCCGCCTCTATTCTACAGTGAGGCCGTTGTATCATGGACACGGCGCGCAGGAAATAAAAATGTCTGTATGATGCGCGAAGATTTCTTGAAATAACGGCGTAAATTTTACACACTTTACGGCGATGACATTACCTTCTTTTACACTCAATAATGCATGGGACGCGCCCTTATCAGATGAACTGCGCAAAGATTATATGCATGACCTGCGTAGGTTTTTAGATGCGCGCTATCACAGTGACACAGCTATTTTTCCCGATAAAGATCATCTATTTCGTGCCTTTGACCTGACCGCGCCACAGGATATTCGCGTCGTTATTTTAGGCCAAGACCCCTATCACGGCGCGGGGCAAGCGCATGGTCTATGCTTTAGCGTTCAGCGTGATGTTAAAATACCGCCATCTTTGCGTAATATTTATAAAGAACTGCACAGTGATCTTGGTATCGCGCCTGCTTCACATGGGTGTTTAGAAGAGTGGGCAAAACAAGGTGTTTTCTTGCTCAACAGCGTGCTCAGCGTTGAACAAGGCAAGGCAGGATCGCATCAAGGTCACGGCTGGGAAGATTTTACAGATGCGGTTATTGCGCATATCAACACGCTTGATCAGCCCATTGTGTTTATGCTTTGGGGCGCGCCTGCGCAAAAGAAAGCCACCCTTTTGGACAATGCGAATCATCTGATTTTAAAGGCGCCGCACCCCTCGCCCTTATCGGCGCATCGCGGATTTTTAGGTTGCAAACATTTTTCGCAAGCCAATGATTTTCTTAAGAAAAATAATATCGATACGGTTGACTGGGCTCTTACAGACGCTCAAGGCGCACTGCAATTAAACCCACTCTAAAACGCGGATGCCTTTGCTGTTGAGTGCTCGGCGAATATTATCTTCGCGCTCTAACATTTCTTCGCGCTTATCCATATCAAATGCATTCGCGTGAAATTCAACAATCAAGTCACTGATCAAAGGGTGATGACCGTCAGTGATCACCTTTTCAAGCACATCGTATTCTGCGCCTTCGATATCCATTTTGACTGCGATGTAAGGTGATATTTTATATCCAAATTTGCTGATCGTTTGTTGTTCGTGTAAGTCTTTTAACCACTCTGAAAAATCAAAAGATTTAATGTTTTGTGGCTTTTCAGCTCTACTTTGCGTTCTGAGGCCATCAACAATAGTTGTTCCTTCTGCTACAAATGGGCCTTTACGCGGTCCCTCTTCATAGAATTCTACAGTGCCATTATGATCAGATGCGGCCTTAAAATGCAGATCTACATTCGGATAACGCGCCTTTAACGCCTCAGCGCGATGTTTGAACAAAAGCTCATTCACTTCAAAGCCGATGATATTAAAATCACCTCCTAAGTTCTTGGCCATATGCGCGCTCACAGTACCTTTATTGAAACCAAGATCGACAAAGAATTTTTGTCCGCGGTGAAAATGTGCGTTCTGCCGCACCATGCGTGATGCTTCATGATGCGTTTGATATTCTGACAACACTCTTCTTAAACGGTCCACTTTCCAGTACGCGTCTTTTATAACGCGCGGCGTAGCTTTTCTGATGTTAGATAAAAAACTCATGAGGAATATATTCGCTTATGGAGATCCTGGTTTATGGTCGTTCGTAACAGGTGGCTGTGTCTTATCGTTTGCCTCTTGCGGTCCGTCTTTATCTTTTCGTTCTTGATGAACGCGTGAGTTAAAACTGCGATGCGGTACAACGCATGGTACTCGTGCATAAGATGTTGGCATAATCATACTCCCTGTTTTTTATAGAGAGTAGTTAATACACTTATTTTGTTAATATGTCAAATATGGCAGATTTAAAAATTACGGCCTATGCCGTTTATCTTGTTATACTTATTTAATTATATCAGGGGCTTCGGGCTTATTACGGTAGTCCTGTAGATAGCTAAAACCAACTGTTGCTATACCTGCGGCTATAGAGAACGTGGCAGACAGGTTAAGCATTGCGCTAATAATTCCTGTAGATGTTCCCGACACAGCCGAATAAAATGCCGTATTCATTGTCCTGGTCCTTATTTGTTTCCAAAAGACGCAGGCGTTATAACGCCGTGAAATTTTATTAGCAAGCTTTTTTGTAAGAAAAATTCAAAAAAAAGTAATGTTGCACTAAAACAACATGAAATTAACTATTTTAAGCGGCATATAAACGCAAAAAAGTTGAATTAGTATGTTTTCTGAGATTAGAACAATAAAAAACGACCCGATTGGGTCGTTGTGCAAAGTCAGTGTTCGTAAAATAAATTTGAAAATTTTCAAATGGGTTCAAAAGAACTGGCAGCGAACTACTCTCCCACACCTTAAGATGCAGTACCATCGTCGCTAAGAGGTTTCTCGGTGGAGTTCGGGATGGGATCCGGAGTTTCACTCTCGCTATAACCACCAGTTCATTTGAAACCATCTGAAAAGTCTAAGTCCAATGTCATTACAAAACGTAACGTATTTACAGCAGGCTTACCGCTGCGCGTGCACTGCAAGTATTGTTTGGGCGAAAACCCCAAAAAATGCCATTGCATAATTTAAATTCAAGCCAATCGAGCAATTAGTAATGGTTAGCTTCACATGTTGCCATGCTTCCACATCCAGCCTATCAACGTGGTGGTCTTCCAC
>DKAJ01000008.1 GCA_002448815.1 Micavibrio sp. UBA6929 | reverse complement strand
TCGCCGTTCCACCAATAACTTGGGCAACTTGTCGAACAACAAAAACACAAAATACAGCCCGCAGGACCATGACCATCTGCACCGTTTAAGATTGTTGCATCCTCAGGTGTTTGCAAACGCTCGCGGTTTGGCGCAGGCGTATCAGATTTCAACCAAGGCTCGATCGATGTGTACTGCGCATAAACATGGTTCAAATCAGGAACCAAGTCTTTCACAACAGGCATGTGCGGCAATGGTGTCACCTTTACCTGCCCTTTGACATCGCAAATATCCTTGGTACACGCCAAAGTGTTCGTGCCATCAATATTCATCGCGCAAGATCCGCAAATCCCCTCACGGCAAGAGCGGCGCAACGTCAATGTCGAATCCACATTATTTTTAATGTAAAGCAGCGCATCCAAAACCATCGGACCACAATCATCCAAATTGATTGTGTAATTATCCATGCGCGGGTTTTCTTCGTCATCCGGGCTCCAGCGATAAACACTGAATGTCTTGGCGTTTTTCGCGCCTTCAGACACATCAATATCGCGTCCTTTTTGAACTTTGGAATTCTGCGGTAATTTAAATTCAGCCATGATTTTCTCTTACTTCTTATCTTACCTTTTAAAAATTAATAAACACGTTTCTTCGGTGGGAAGACTTCAACCTCATCGGTCAATGTCTCCATAATCACCGGACGTGTACCCAATGCTACTTTGCCGTCTTCATCGATCCAGCTGAGCGTATGTTTCATCCATTTCTTATCATCACGATCAGGATAATCTTCACGGGCATGCGCACCGCGGCTTTCCTGACGGTTAGCAGCAGAATGCATGGAAACAACCGCCTGTGACAGCAGGTTATCAAGCTCAAGTGTTTCAACCAAGTCTGTGTTAAAGAC
The DNA here is from genome assembly GCA_002448815.1 of Micavibrio sp. UBA6929. Classification (GTDB taxonomy): domain Bacteria; phylum Pseudomonadota; class Alphaproteobacteria; order Micavibrionales; family Micavibrionaceae; genus UBA6929. The sequence goes on along the minus strand of DKAJ01000008.1, from coordinate 76,282 downwards.
CATGCTGCGGTCTTCAATGCCCAGATTTTCTTTGGCTGCAAAGCATTTATCAATTTTCACAACGCCCTCATCCAATACATCACCTGTACGGAAGACTGCCGCGTGATCTTGCATTGTTTTTTGCATATCCATGCGCAGTTCAGCCGTTGATGTTGAACCCTTCGCGTGACGGAAGTGATCCAAACGCTCGATCGCTTTACCACCATTATCACTGCCAAATGGACGGTGAGATGCACCAGGCGTTACAAGCTCGGCGCAGCGGTTCGCCGCAGCACGGCCAAACACAACCAAATCAAGCAACGAGTTCGAACCCAAACGGTTAGCACCATGCACAGATACGCACGCGGCCTCGCCGATCGCCATCAAACCAGGCACTGTCGCATTCGGATCTTTGGCTGTCGGGTTAATAACCTCGGTCATATAGTTCGTTGGAATACCGCCCATGTTGTAATGCACTGTTGGCAAGACTGGGATTGGTTCTTTCGTCACATCGACGCCTGCGAAAATGCGCGCACTCTCGGCAATACCCGGCAAGCGCGAGTAAATAATTTCAGGCTCAAGATGCATAAGGTTCAAGTGGATGTGATCCTTATTCGGGCCAACACCGCGACCTTCGCGAATTTCAATCGTCATCGAACGTGATACAACGTCACGGCTGGCAAGGTCTTTCGCCGATGGCGCATAACGCTCCATAAAGCGCTCACCTTCGCTGTTGGTTAAGTAACCACCTTCACCGCGAACGCCCTCGGTAATCAAGCAACCTGCGCCGTAAATACCTGTTGGGTGGAACTGCGTAAATTCCATATCCTGCAACGGAATACCTGCACGAACGACCATACCGCCGCCGTCACCAGTACATGTATGCGCCGAAGTACAAGAGAAATATGCACGGCCATAACCACCTGTTGCCAAAATTGTCTGATGCGCACGGAAACGGTGCAGCGTCCCTGTATCCAGATCCCACGCCATAACGCCAAGACATTCGCCGTCATCGCTCATGATCAGATCCAGCGCAAAATACTCGATAAAGAATTCTGCCTTATACTTCAAAGCCTGCGTATACAGCGTATGCAAAATCGCGTGACCAGTACGGTCAGCCGCCGCACATGTGCGCTGTGCGGTGCCTTTACCGAAATGCGTTGTCATACCGCCAAATGCGCGCTGGTAAATTTTACCCGCCGCAGTACGTGAAAACGGCACGCCATAATGCTCAAGCTCGATAATCGAAGGAATCGCTTCGCGGCACATATATTCAATCGCATCCTGATCGCCCAACCAGTCAGACCCTTTAACAGTGTCATACATGTGGAAACGCCAGTCATCTTCACCCATGTTCGCCAAAGCAGCAGAGATACCGCCCTGCGCAGCCACAGTGTGTGAACGCGTTGGAAATACTTTTGAAATAATGGCTGTTTTCAGACCTTTTTCTGCGCAACCAAAACCTGCGCGCAAGCCAGCACCACCAGCGCCAACAACCAACACATCATATTCGTGATCAATAATTTCGTAATCTTTTGTCATCGGATCCCTCTTCCTACATACCGGCCGTAAAGGCAATTTTTAAAACGCAAACGATGCTGGCCACTGTGATCAACGCAAAGAATAGCTTCTGCGCAATCAGCTTGGCTTTTTTCATCGCGCCGCAAGACACATAATCTTCGGTCACGACCTGCGCGCCCAATTTCGCGTGATAGAAAACAGATATAAACATCGCAACCAACAATGTCGTATTCAATGGCTGCGCAACCCATGCGGTAAAGGCTTCATAACTTGCGCCCTTCGCGTACAAAGAAACGGTCGAGCAAATAAACCACAAAATCAAAGGTAAATTCGCAAGCGCCGTAATTTTTTGGCTGAGCCAGTGTTCAACACCATGATGCGCCGAGCCCAAACCCTTCGCAGTCTTCAATGGTGAATTCATCATATTCTTTTCTTTAACTGTTGGCATCGTCACTTACCCCTTCCAACACGGGCAAGCCATCGCCCATGTTCCAATCGTCAACAAAGCCGCGCTCAGCAGCACAACATAATTCGCCTTCATTGCTGACGCCTTCGTCAACAACGCGCCCGTATCCCAAATCATGTGACGCACACCGTTACACATATGATAGTAAAGCGCACCAGACCAAAGGAACAAAATCACCTTGGCGATTGGCATCTCGGCATAATCAAGGAACATATTGTAGTATTCCTCGCCACTGGCCGCGGCAAAAAAGAATCCAACAACAATCAATGAACCAAAAATCAACGCCATCCCTGTAAAGCGGTGCGTAATAGACAAAAGCGCCGTCAATGGCAGCTTATAAACCTGCAAATGAGGCGACAGCGGGCGTTTCGCCTTTTGTGAAACTGTATCGGACATAGGTTCCCCTTAAAAATTGAATAACGTAACACTGGCATGCCAAAACGGCATAAGCACAACGGCGACCATTATATAAAGGATTATATCAGAACATCAACCCGCTTTCTGTGTGATAATGACTCGCAATAAATCAGTGTTTCCAAATGATTAGCCTCGAAATAAATGCGGCTGCCTCAAACACCGCTAAGGCGTTTATCTTCGCTGCGTTTATAGACATAGATCCCTAAAACTGACAGGCCGATTGCCCAAATACCTGTCAGTTGCGCCATCCCCGCCAACACATCACTGGCGCGCGCAGGATCGAACACAATCACATAGGCCACGCCCAGCATCTGACACGCCCATGTCAGCGCCATCAGATATCCAAAAGTCGGCCGCATCCGCCGCACAAAGGCATCTTTGGATATAATTTCGCGCTGAATCGTTTTATTAACCTGCGCCAGCGCACTGCCCTCTTGCTCCATCTCCATCATGGCAAGCTCTTGCGCGCCTTTATTGGCCTGCGTAATGGCTTCGCTTGGCAAATCAATATCCAAATCCGTTAGCGCCTTTGCCACCTGCCGCGCGATGGGGTGATCCACACGTGCCAGCGCACCCGCAATTATCTTACTCAGCAACGGCACCCCCACCGCCGATAAAATCATTGGTAACATCTTGTCATCTCCTTCATTCACTGTGCTGTTATGCTGTCAGGCGGTAGAAAATATGATCCCCAATCACGCAGCAAGGCTTCTCCCCGCGTGCCCAAAATGGTGATACGCCCTTGGCATGATAATGCGTTGCGCCCTCGGTCATATCAGGCAAGCACCCAATCACCGCTCGCCGCGCATGGCGCAGCGCCGTTGCAAAATACAAATTCCCTTCATCAACGCCGAGAAGCTTTTTAAAATTCGGATCACTGCGGTTCCAGCACGAAAATTGATACGGCTTTTGGCAAATACTCACCACATCATGCCCCCACCAATAGCCGCCCTCACGCATGGAAATGCGCACACGGTTCATCACGACATTGGCAACCGCGGCCATCCCCGCATCGCCTTGATTGCGTGCCTCGCCCCATATCGTGCGCGCCAGCACATCTGCCTGCAACGCCTGAAAATACTCGGCCTCGCTCATATCCTCGCGCACGTAACCGCCGTCACGTGCAATCAATGTTGGTTTATCCTGTTTCATCGTTTTTACTCCCTCTTCTTAATTGTTATTCATGTTTTTGTGATGCCACCTCGGCCTTCAACGCCGTAGCATCCAATTTCGATTCAATGCGCAATAAATGTGACACCAAGCGGCGCTCAAGATCGCGCAAATCCCCTTGCGAGGCATAATGCTTGGCGACCTCTAGCTTAAACGCTCAATCCTCAAAGGCGACTGCATCAGCGCCCCTGCCACCGCGTCCAGCCCATCATCATGCCCGCGCGAGCGCTCTGGCCGCCATTCGCGCATCTCTGCCACAAAGGGGGTTGATCGCACTTGCCCCGATGCATAAAGCCGCCTCGCCGCCAAAATCGCGTCAAAGGCCTCAAGAATGCGCACCTCTTTTTTCTGCGAAGATACGACCTCTTTCACCGCGCAAGGCGCGCCCGCCGCCACCAACGCATTGCGCAGCAAGCCCGGCAAAAAACGGCCAATGCCGTTAATTTCAACCGCGATCGACGGCAAGTAAAAGCGCCGCGCCAAATCCGCCACAATGCGGCATTGCTGCGTGGCTTCGTCCATGTCGCTGCCCTCACCTCCCGCCTCCGCCGCAGGGGTAATGCGAATATATTCAATGTGGTGCAGATATTTCAGGCCCTTCGCATCCTCGAACACGATCGCCACGACCGAGTGATCGCCCTTCGCACTGCCAAAGGCAGGATCCCAATAGGCCGACGCGCCGACCATTTGTGTCTCGCCAATTTCTAGACGGTTTAAAATGCGGCTGTAATGCGCCTTGGTATCATAAAAATGCAACAAATCGGGGTTCAAGCGTCCCTCGGCAATATTGGTCGGGCGCAGCATCATTTGCGAATTAAACTTGGCTGGCCCGCTATGCGCGCGCATATTCTTGAGCTGCGCTAAGGAAAAGCGATCAGGCCATGCGCTTTGCCCCTGCGCATCCAAAACAGGCACTTCTAAACGCTTGAACCCGTTAAGAAACGGTGCATCCTCACCAATTTCATGGCGTGCCTCGCGTGCATAAATCGAAAAATAATGATGCGGCGTGCCGATATAAATCTGCGTACCGCCAGGCACCAAAATAAACGAGAGCTCGCCCAATTTTTCGCGCAGATCAGCGCGCTTGTCCGCGCTATCACAGGTATTGGGAACCTCAACATCATCACAAATCACCAGATCAGCACGGCTCCCCGTCAGGTTTGCCTGCACCCCGCGCGCCAGCATCGACGGATCGCGAAGCTCAAGCCCGCGGCGCACCGTAAAGCGATCCGACGCCCATTGATCAGGATTTTTCGGACGCATCCCCTCACATAAAGGATGCCGTTCGATCACGCGCTTTACATTGCGCACCATCTTCCCCGCCAGCGCCTGATCCGCTGCCAACACCAGCATCCGCAAATTCCGATCACGATACAGCAACCACGCACAAAACAGCCCCATTAACGTGCTTTTCCCTGCCGAGCGAAACACCATCAAAAGCAGGCTTTTATCCCCGCGCTCCCAACTATATTCCAGCCACTGCGCAATGCGGAAATGCAAATCAGGTGTCTTTAAATTTTGCCCCTGATTCCACAGCGCCAAAAACAATTTAAAATCCGCATGCGTAATGCTTGTCGAACCCATTTTTTCAATGGGCTTACTGAAATAGCTCATAACGATTTTTCCCTTAAATATAAAAAATGCCACCTTCACAACCGAAGGAGGCACAACACACAATACAAAACCTAAACACCCAAGGCGCACATGCGATAATTCTGTTTCTTTTCCGCCTAGCACGCGCTAACATCAACCTATGGTTAAACGCTCTTTCATACACGTAATACGCACATAAATAAGATTGGACAGCCATGAGCAACGCAAAAACAGCATATACACATGTCTTACAAAAACACTGGAAATCCTTCTTTATCGCATCCTTAATTTGGACAGGTTTTCACGCTTATTTATGGTTTACCGCAGTCTTTCATTATAATCCTGCCGCAGCCCTTGAAATGATCAGTTGGGACGTCCCAGCCGAGGAACTAGATAGCTACAAATTACGCACCTATGCACAGTCTATTACACTGATCATCATCCTCACCATCACCACATTTGCCCCCCTCCCCTATTTGCTCTACTTACGTTTCAAACGAAAAGGTCGCGTCTGAAGCTTACGCTTCTCATATAATTCTTGAATCACATCCACCGGATCCTTGTCACGATTTTTAGGATCAACCGCTGCTTCCATTCCTATTTTATTATTATACAAGTCTTGAAGAACTGCACCATCTTTACTAAGGGATTTCGAACGAAATCCAGGAGCACGCTCATGTCCATCCAATATTTTTTTAGCCTCCACCGCACCATATCTCTTCGTCATAAGGTAACTACCTAACGCATGTCGGAAAGCATCACTTTCATCATTGACCCCTCGTTGAAATCGAAACCTTTCCTTCGCTACTTGTTTTGCTTGTTCCGCAATCTTTTTAGGCTCAAAACCAAACTGCAAAAAGCTACGCACATCTCCACCGCCTTCAAAACGATTATAGCGCAAATGTTTTTCTAGTTGCTCTTGATCAACAAGATCATGTGATGGCAGCATTAACTCCAGATCCTCAACAACATCATCCTTAACAATGCGTCCTGTCGCATCCACATGCTCAGCCAATTGACCAAACCCAGATCCAAATAATTGGTTTTTATTCTTTATTGGCATATTTATCCTCGTATCGTTGAATTTCTTGTGCGCTGGCGATCATTTGGCTCATCAGGGCGTCGTCAACGCCTTCACGCGCGGCATCCTCGCCAACCCATTGGGTTAACTTAATCAAAAGCTCAATATGCGCGATCGCCACTTTGCAGGCATCGTGATGCGCCTTGAAACTTTTGGCATCTTCACTGGCTTCCTCGGCGGTGAACCGCTGATAAGACAGGAGCGCCGTCTTAATCGCCCGCGGCAGGGCTTCGGCAATCTCTTTTTTGGATTGCCCATGTAGGGTCATTGAGGACATAAAACCTCCTTTTATAAAACATCATGAAATTATTACGGATAGCGCGACAGCACATACCACTGCGCCCCGTTGGACACGACCGTAATGGCGTCAAATTGCGTGGCCAGAACCTGTGAGGACAAATCCGGCCCTGCGCCGCCTTGCTCGGTCACGGTGACGGCGTTGGATGATGGGTCAGTCTTTTTCAAGGTAATCACGCGGCCTATCGCCTCGGCCGCATTGGCAGGCGGCAATCGAGTAATCAGCGCGCCGTTATAGCTCGACACCAGATACGTATCCACGGCCATATCAATATCCACCGTGCCTGATGCATCAATATAGCGCGTTGACCCTGGCGCCCTGTTCGAGGCAATCACATACCACGCCGCGCCATTGGAAATCACCGTGACATAGTCATTATGCTCACCCAGCAGCACCGCAATACCATCGGCGCCATCACCGCCATTTTCATCCAGCGTTACGATATGATCGCTTTGATCGACCTTTTTCACCGTCATCACCGCGCCATTATTCTCAAGCGCCGCCTGCGGCAAATTCACAGTAATCGCGCCATTAATCGCGTTTACGATATTCACACTGACCGACAGATCCAAATCATGGGATCCTGCCGTATCAATATACCGCGTTTCATAGCGCATAAGCCCCGCCGTCAAATCAGTAATGCTTGTCTTACGCAGGGTATTTTTCTCAGGGTATCCTGCATTAACCGCATTATACGCTCCGCCGGACAAATCCTCGATCGCGGCGCCGTCACTGGTAGCGGTTAAATTCATCACAAACGTATCTTGCGATCCCGCATCCAATTTTAAATTGGACACCAGATTATTACTCTCGCACAGCAGGTTCACAATCATCACATTCGATGCACCGCCGCCCACACGAAAGCAGCTCTGCGCCGATGCGCCGTTGACGTTACTCTCGCAATCAACAAAGGCATTATTCAGCGCGCCTTCTTCGACATAAAAACCGCTCCCTGATGTCAGCGCCCCTTTGGAGAAAACACGCACCCCGTAAAAGCGATTGGCATTTGGCGTATCACCTGCGCCACTGCGCATAAGATGCACGCCGTTTACGGTTGGTTGTTCGACCAAAACGCGGGTAAAACTGTTCCAATAACACGGCTTGGCCGTATCCGTATAACCATCCAGAACAAGACCATTTTGCGCGCCAATAATCTGCACATCCACCAGCGCATTTTGTACGCACGCACTATCTTGCCCGCGCAACAAAACACCGTTCAAACCGCCATCAATCGCAAGCGATTGCACACTGATAAACCCGCCAACCAGCATCAGCGCAGTAAAACTATTACTCGCGCATTTCAGGCGTGACGCCGCGCCCACACCGTGCAAGCTCTGCCCCTCGCGCAGGGCAATCGTATCTGTAATTAAATAGCTCCCCGCTGGCACAAAGATGGCCTGATGCGCGCTCAAGGCCTGCTGAAACGCAAGCGTGTCATCGTTTAAACCATCGCCGAGCGCGCCAAAATCCTTCACCGAAATGCAATCAGAAAACTTGTGATGCATACTGCGCAGCGCCCCGCCCGCACCAGACACGGTATAATCAGGCGCCGCCATCGCACCATCCAAAGACACCGCCACCGGATGACCATCCATATCAAAGCCCAGCGCCTTCCCCGCGCGTGCAGCCTTGTGCGGCAAAACGACTTGCGCAGGTGCTTCATGGTCATCATAACGCAGCATCGCATCATTTTCGCGCGCGACCTGTTGCAAGGCCGCAACCAGATAATCAAGCTCGTTATTAATGCTTTGCGCGGAAAAATCACCGCCTTGGATAAAATCGCTAATGCGCTCGATCGACAAAAAGCGCTCTAACGTCACAACCGCGCCCTCGGCTGGCGGCGCATCAAAGGTCACATAACCGCCGGCGGTTTCACCCGCCCCATCAATGGTAAAACTGCTGATCTGGCGTGCGCCATCAATATAAACGGACAGATCCTCGCTTGCGAAAATCGGAAAACTATAGGCAAAAGCCGTACGCACCCCATCGGCGACATAACGCACCAAGGGCACGATGGCTGGCATTTTAATATGCTCGGGCATCGTAAAATCCTTTCTATAAGAGAAGGCTCAAAAATTTAAAACAAGTTATTCAAGGACTGCTTTTCCGCCAGCTGCGTGGCCTGAAGCAGATTAAGCGATTTGCTCTGCGCTTGATTTTGCTCCAGCGCCTGAAGCTTGAGCGCATCTGATTGCTCGCGCTGTGTGCGTTCATCCTCGCTTTCCTCAAACAGCCCCAGCAACACCGCCTCGGACGAGCCACCATTGCCGCTGCTCACGCCGCTCGCCCCGAACGAGGCACGCTGCGACGCCACCGCACGGCGCAAGGCGCTCAGGCGGTCTTCTTCTGCCTGCGCACTGCTCAGTGCAATTTCTTGCTGCTTCAATGCGCTTTGCTGGGCAAGCTGCTGCGCCTGCAAGGATTGCTGCTCGCGCAGTTGGCTCAGCGCCAAATCCTCGCTGCGTGATGATTGCGTTAAATCCTGAATTGTATCAATCGCACTATAGACGGTTTGCGCCGCCCCCAGCGTCGTTGTTAATACGGGCAACATCTGCCCGAATGCCTGTAATCCTGCCATTAGTCATTTACCTTTATCTGCGTTGTTACTGAAAGAAGTGAAAAAGAAAGCGGCGCGTCTTGTTCGATCCGCCAAAGAGCCTGCGTTTTATCATGCGCCCAGCCCAGCGCCCGCACCGTGATATCACCACTGATGCGTGGGGGCCGCGTATCAAGATTGCCCCCCACATCGCTTAGCGCTATATCGCGCAAACCCTGCCCCGTATCAAGGCGCAGCGCCGCTGTGTCCTGAAGTCGCAAGTCCAGCTTCACCAAGCGCACACGCCGCCCGCCGCCTGGCGCGCCAACATCATTAGGCGGCAAAGGCTTAATCTGATGCGTAAAGCTCACCCCGACCTGCACGTCACTGGCTGGCGCGGATAAGGTAATCCTCCCATCCGTCACAACCTGATCTGGAAGAGGCAGCCCATCGGCAACAATGCTAACGCTTTGCCCCTCTAGGTGGTCAAGGCCGCTCCACGCGCTCGCAGGCGTTTCAACCTGCCCCGCCAAGGCCAAATCCATATGCAAATCATCATCGAATTGCTGCACGATGTAATCTGCGCCGCGCTGCGTCAGCAGATAAACCGTATCCCCCACAACCGCGACCGAGCGCACAGCCCCATCCGTTTCATGCAGCGTCCACGCCGCAACCTTTTCCGCGCGAAACACCGTCAGCGCCGCAAAACGTCCATCACCGCGCACAATAAACAACAGCCGCCTGCGCGGGTCGTAATCCATATCCTGCGGATCTTCTACCATATGAGGCGACAGCAACGCCAAATCCGTTGACTGATAGGCTTGCTCAAGATCGGTATACAAAAATTCCTGCACCTGTTGCTTGTTACGCGCAACATACAGCGTCGCACCATCAACATTCACCGGCGGAATATGACGATCGACAACCGACCCAACGCGCGTTTGGCGTAAAATCTGCACCGCCGACTGTTCCGCCGCGGCCGCGCTGACGGCGAAGCAAATCATCACTGCGCACTTCGCTGGCGGTCGTTTCATCAGATGCGCTCTCGGCCGCACTGTCTGTGCTTTCACTGGTTTGCGACACTGTTGGTTGCTGAACAACGTAGGTCACCGGCGTCGTACGCGGGCCACTTGATATTCCCCCCATAGTCAAATCTCCTTATATAATTGATATATTAAAAACTCTACGCGGCGCGCAGACCTGCAAACGGCACTGAACCGCCCGCCACAGCAGGCCTATCCTGCGTTAATCGCTTATAAAGCTGATGCGGTGTCATCACCCAAAAATCATGCAACCCCAAAATACGCTTCACCACCTCAACGCAGCTATGCGCAAACCAAGGCGCACTTTGCGTTTGCGGGGCAATGCGCGCGGGCACCACCGTCAAATTGCGTGAACGCAACCACCCCGGCAAATCGAAGGCTGGCGCAATATGGTGGACCATAACCTCGGTATGACACGATAGCGGATCGACCGAAATCCAATGATCGCCGTCATTAATCAAAACATAACAATGACGAAACCCCTTTTTAAACAAACGAAGCCACGGCAAATCCGTCTGCCCAGAAAAGACAACCCATGCGCGTTGAACCTTTGGTGAGGACACTTGTTGCAACAAAGATGGTGAAATATAATTTGGCGTTATCTGCATGAATATTCTCCTGCGCTTAAAAGTTCATTACGGCTTAGACGTGATAGCTCGGCAATCGGAATTCCCGACCAAATCGAATTATTTTCAGAGAGGCGCGCCCCCTCAACAATACCTTTGTCAATCAAAGCGACCTCTAAGACCTGCATCGCCTGCCCCCAAAGGAAAGCGGCTCGCTTTTCCTTGGCACGGCGCGCATCAGGCGCCATTTTACGGCGGCCATAATGACGTAAAACCAACAAATGATCGCGCTGCACTTTGCGCGCCCGATACAGGCGGTCGAGCACATTTAATATATCCACAGGTTCGCATGGTCGCTCGCGCCTGCGCATCCCCTTAACCAAACGCGCGCCAGCATTACGTGCCTCTTGCGCGTCAATAAACCAAAACCATGCATCCTGCGCACAAAGAAAAGGCTCAGCATTTTCAACGCCATGGCTTGCTCGATAAGTATTTTTTACTGTCATACGGTCATCCTTTTCTCTTTTTGACTTGATTATTCAAGTTAGTTTTGTTCTTATTATGTTCTCGTTTATGACTCGATAATTTTCAAGAGTCAACTAAAAAATAGGTTTTTTTTCCTATTTATTTTTGCGCGCCTTTTTGGGATTGTGTTCCTATGTTTTCACACGAGGAAATTTGGGACGGGATCGACACCCTCGCCGACACGTTCGGCTACTCTCCATCGGGGCTCGCCAAAAAGGCAGGCCTGGATCCGACGTCCTTTAATAAAAGCAAACGCAAAAGCCCAGACGGCAAGCCGCGCTGGCCCTCGACAGAAAGTCTTTCAAAAATTCTAAACGTAACAGGAATAACGATGAGTGAATTTTTCACATTAATGAACAAAGCCGAAGCCAGCAACGACGCAGGCGGCCTCGCCCCGACCAGCCCCATGAGCACACAACGCCGCGAACAAATCGCCGAGCATGCAGCGCAAATCTTGCTGGATACAAAATCTGTCCTTTTCAATGCTGAGGAGCCCTTCACTCTGACATCAGGCAAGAAAAGCCCTGTCTATATTGACTGCCGCAAGCTTATTGGCTTTTACGATGCACGCACACAATTAATGGATTACGCGGCCGAGATGCTGCTTTCTGATATTGGCGGCGATGCGCTTGATTATCTTGCTGGCGGCGAAACCGCAGGCATCCCATACGCGGCGTTCCTATCCGAGCGCCTAGGCAAGCCAATGGTCTATGTCCGCAAAAAACCTAAAGGCTTTGGCCGCATGGCACAAATCGAAGGCAACTTCCCTGAAGATGACAGCGCGCCAAAGAAAACCATCCTGATCGAAGACCTGCAAACTGACGGCGGGTCAAAGAAAGTCTTTATCGACGCCCTGCGCGATGCAGGCGCCACGGTTGAACACGCCTTTGTTGTCTTCCATTACGGCATTTTCCCCGCATCCAAAGAAAACATGGACGCCATGGGCATTAAACTGCATACTCTGACAACATGGTGGGATGTTTTAAAAGTCGCACGCGACGCCCAGTACTTTGATGAGAACACACTAAAAACAGTCGAGGCCTTCTTAGAAGACCCAACTGGATGGCAAGAGGCCAACGCCTAGGAACCTGAATGAAAATTGCTTTTCACGCATCACGAAAACTCCGCGCCCAAAACGCGCTGGCAGAACTGAAAAACCATTATCAGTCCGCCCCGCCAGAAGAGGCCGATGTTATCGTCGTTTTAGGCGGCGATGGCTCGATGCTGCATGCGCTTCATCACTATATTGATTATCAGGCCCCTTTATTCGGCATGAATTTAGGCACGTTGGGCTTTTTGCTAAATGATTATAATATCAAAAAACTGCAAGAGCGCATCGCCAGCGCCGCCCATTTTAATATTCATCCGCTAAAGATGGAAGCCATCGACAAAGACGGCAACAAATCAAAACATTACGCCTTTAACGAGGTTTCTTTACTGCGTGAAACGCACGCGTCGGCCAAATTAAAGGTTCACGTCAATGATAAGCTCCGCATCAAAGATCTTGTCTGCGATGGCGTTATGGTGTCCACCCCTATGGGCAGCACTGCCTACAATAGCTCAGCCGGTGGCCCAATCTTGCAGCTTGATGCGAATGTCATGCCGATCACACCGATCAGCCCATTTCGCCCGCGCCACTGGCCTGGCGCCGTAGTCAGCAACAAATGTAAAATCAAATTTGAAGTGTTCAAACCCAACGAACGCCCCGTCAGCGCAACTGCCGACACAACAGAAATACGCGACGTTCGGGAAGTAAACATTCAAGTGGCAAAACGCATCACTAAAACACTGATGTTCGATGACGCAGAAAGCCTGCGTGAGCGCATCTTCCGCGAGCAATTTGCCGGCGGACAGTGCTAACCCTTTTTAGATTTAAAATTGATAAATTTTAACGCTCTGAAAACGGGCGACTAAGCATATCGTCAATGACCTCTTCAATGGTCATCTTACCGCTGAGCAATGCGTTCACCGCCTGACAAATAGGCATTTCAACCGCATTTTGCTTGGCAAGCTTAAGAACAGCCTGCGCCGTGTAAATGCCCTCGGTCACACTATTGCGGCTTTCCAAAATTTGCTCCAGCGTCTGCCCTTGCCCAAGCAAAGTCCCCAAAGAACAATTACGTGATTGCATAGATGAACATGTCAGCATCAAATCACCAACGCCGCACATGCCAAGTAATGTCTGACGTTGCCCGCCCATGGCCACACATAAACGCGCCGTTTCGGCAAGACCGCGCGTAATTAACGCCGCGCGCGCGCTGTCACCCATTTCACGGCCACTGGCAATGCCCGCCGCAATGGCAATCACGTTCTTCACCGCGCCGCCCAACTGCGCCCCGACAATATCCGTTGATACATAAGGACGGAATTTTGGCGCGCCCAGTGCCTGTTGCAACATCTTACCCAAGGCTTCGTCTTTGGCGGCAATCGTCACCGCCGCAGGCATATTGCGCGCAATTTCACTGGCAAATGTCGGGCCTGTCATAACGGCAATAGGGTGCTTTGCACCCAAAACTTCCTGCGCCACCGGCACCAACAGTTTACCCGTTTCAATTTCAATCCCTTTCGAGCAAATCACGACAGGCTGATCTTTGCGAATATGAGGCTTAAAGCTCTCAAGTGATGCGCGCATATATTGCGCAGGCGTCACCATCAACAAAATATCTTGCTGTGCGACCTCTTCCATCGAAGCGGTCGCCTTTAAATTTTCACTTAGCGGAACACCTGGTAAAAACGGTGTGTTCTCATGAACGGAGTTGATGGAATCAACGACGTCTTGCTCGCGCGCCCAGAGAATCGACGAGCCGCCTTCAACGGCCTGTGCCTGAGCCAAAGCCGTCCCCCATGCACCTGCACCAATTGTTCCAACTGAATATGACGTCATAAAAATCCCTCTCTGTTTATAGGAACAAAGACTATGGTTTTCATGCGCTCTGGTCAAGAGGCCATCGCGGACGCGCCTTAAAATCCAGACCATCAACCATGCCCAAACGCAAGCGCTCAAGCCCCGCCCACGCTATCATTGCGGCATTATCACCGCACAGTTTTAGTGGCGGTGCAATCATCTGGGCATCATATTTTTGGCACTCTTCGCTTAGGCGCGCACGAATTTCACTATTCGCTGCCACGCCGCCCGCAATCACTACAACAGGGTTGGTGACTCCATATTCTTGCGTAAAGCGCTGAAGCGCTCTGCGCGCGCGATCTGCCAAAACATCCGCAACGGCCGTTTGAAAAGCACACGCCAAATCTGCAATCGCACTGCGATCAAGATCACCTTCATCTGGCATTTTATCAACATGCGTACGCACCGCCGTTTTCAACCCTGAAAAAGAAAAATCCAGCGCCGTCAGGTCCTGCTTATTACGCTCGATCAATGGGCGCGGCAAAGGAAAGCGCTCTTGCGCGGCCTGCGCATCAGTGCATTCTTCGGCAATCTTCTGAACATTCGGGCCGCCCGGATACGGCAGTCCCATAATCTTGGCCGCCTTATCAAAACACTCGCCCGCCGCATCATCAATGGTTGTGCCCCATAACTTATAACGGTCAACGCCCTCTGCGATAAGAATTTGCGTATGACCGCCAGACACCAAAAACAAAATATACGGAAAGGACACATTATCACTCAGGCGTGCGGTTAAGGCGTGCCCCTCTAGATGGTTCACTGCGATAAATGGCAAGTCATGCGCGGCGGCGATGGCTTTGCCTGCCACCATGCCGACCATCACCCCGCCAATCAAACCGGGGCCACATGTCGCGGCGACGCCGTCCAAATCAGAAAAGCACACGCCCGCATCATCCATCGCCCCTTTGATCAAAGTATGCAAATGATCTGCATGCGCGCGCGCGGCAATCTCAGGAACAACCCCGCCAAAGGCACGATGTTCGTCCAGTTGGCTCAGCACCAAATTCGACAAAATAGTGCCGTTTTCATCGACAATCGCTGCCGCCGTTTCATCGCAACTGGTTTCTATACCTAAAATCTTCATAAACACTCTGTACCAAGCATCGGTTTGGAATTAAAGTGAATTTTATGAATCAGATAAAGACACTTAAAATCGGGACGCGCGGATCAAAACTTGCCCTTTGGCAGGCGCATCATGTGCAATCCTTGATCAATCAGCATTGGCCTGACATCACAACCGAAATCGTTACCATTTTAACCTCTGGCGACTGGTCGCCATCAGATGGCGAAAAACGCCTAAGCGAGCGCAAGGGCGGCAAAGCACAATTCGCCAAAGAAATCGAAGAAAACCTCTTAGATGGGCGCATTGATATCGCCGTTCATTCAATGAAAGATATGGATTCCATCTTGCCCGATGGACTGGAAATCGCCTGTATTTTACCGCGCGAAGATCCGCGCGACTCAGTGCTGCTAAGGCATCGCGGCAAAATGGACGCAGACCCCAAATCGTGGCCCGAAGGCATCACCATTGGCACGGCTAGCATCCGCAGGCAAGCCATGATCCTCGCTCGCAACCCCAGCCTTAAAACCACCGTGCTGCGCGGCAATGTGGGAACGCGCATCAGCAAATTACGCGGCGAACTAGCCAACGACTTCCCTGAAATGGAAGCCACATTTTTGGCCGCTGCGGGTCTAAACCGCCTTGAAATGACCAGTGAAATTGACCACATCGTCCCCGAAGATGTCATGCTGCCTGCTGCGGCGCAGGGCGCAATCGGCATTGAAATCGCCAGCGATCACACCCCAAACCTCACCCCGATTTTAGCGCCCCTAAACTGCCTGCAAACGCAGCAATGCATCACGGCAGAGCGCGCGGTCCTGCGCGCCCTGAATGGCTCTTGCCGCACGCCTATCGGCATTTACGCAACATTCGGCGACGACAGCGCAATGACACTGCGCGCACATTTACTCACGCCTGATGGACAAATGGACTTCAAACATCACGATAAGGCAAACATCACCAGCCTAGATGAAGCCGAAACATTTGGCCGCAATATTGGGGATCATATCCTGCGCAGCGCCCCTGAAGCCTTATTAAAGGCCGCACTATGAGCGGGGTTTTAATCACCCGCCCAAATCCGGCAGCACAACAAACCGCCCGCGACCTGCAAGAAATGGGCTTTACGCCCTATAGCGCCCCTACTTTAAAAATCGACCCCTATGACTGCACCTTGCCAGAGGCAAGCCGTTATGCCGCCCTGATTTTCACCAGCGCACAGGCGATAAAACACTTAATGGCACACCCGCAATTTTCACCTACTTACCTGTCCTTGCCTGCGCTGTGCGTTGGCGACAAAACGCAGAGCACCGCCATAAAGCATGGCTTCACCCGCGCGCGCTCTGCCTCAGGAAACGCGCATGATTTGCTGGATTTAATCAAGCGTCATCACGCCGAAAACGCCCCGAATTTGCCCTATCTATATCTGCGCGGCAAAAACACTTCGCAGCCCCTCGAAGAATGGATGAACGCAGAAAACATCAAAAACCACAGCATCATCATTTATCAAGCCACGCCAACTGAAACACTAGAACAGCCAATCATTCAGGCCATCAAAGACCAAAAGATATCCTATGTTTTATTTTTCTCAGGCCGCAGCGCCGAAAGCTTTGTCACACTGGTCAAAAAACACACATTACAAAACAATCTCAGCCACATAAAAGCCTTGTCAATCAGCAACAGCGTGCTAGGATACGTACAGGAACTTGGCTGGGAACGTACGCTTCACGCCGACACCCCTGACAAGCAAGGGCTTTACGACCTCTTACAACGCGACAACCTCAAAGCCTTGTAGCGCAAAGCCCTTTGAAACAGGAATTAAAGGAATCACAATGACCGATCAGCCTTATACCTCGGATTCTTTGGATAACGCAGAAGAAATCATCGAGCGTTTCGGCGGCATTCGCCCCATGGCAACTAAAATTGATACGGCGGTTACAACCGTTCAGGGATGGAAAAAGCGCAACACGATTCCCCCGCACCGCATTGATAAAATCATCAAGGCCGCGCAAGATCACAACGTTGATCTAACCGGACTTGTCGACATGCCCGAGCCGGAGCCTACTCCGCAAGCCCCCCCTGCCCAAGAAACACCTGCAGGCGCCACCGTCGCCGAAGTCGCTGCGCACGCTCAAGAAAACCACGATGCGCAAAGCACGCAAACAAGCGCCGCACACACAGACCAACAACAAGACCATGACAGCGAGCCCTCAGTCTTCGCATCCATGCTCCACGACGATATTATCTACAGCATCCAACAAGCAGAAAGGCGCGCCGTGAACAAAAGCACTTGGACAACAATCATTCTGGTTGCCGTATCCACTTTGGCGTTAACACTCATCTTCGGCCTTGGCAGCAAAGGGATGAGCGAAAAAGAACGCATCGCCGCATTAGAAGAAATGCAGGCCGATCTTGAAAAAACAAAAACCGAGCTTAACGACATCAAGAAAAAGCAAGGCTTCTTCGGCAGCGTCATCCCTGATGATCTGGATCAAAAAGTCGAAGTCTTGAAAAATTCGGCAAACAACACCGCCAAAAAGGCCGCAACCCTTGCCAACGAAGCCAAGGTCATTTCGCAAAACCTGATCAACGGCAACAGCGAAGAGGTTATGGCGCAAATTCAGGCGCTTGACGGATATCTGTCAAAACTTGGATCCTTCCCATCAATGGCCAGCGTCACGCAGCGTTTTTCCGCCTTCACCGCTACATCAGGCGGACGCGCCCTATTAGAACAATCAACAAGCGAACTTTCAACAGTTCTAAGTGACCTCAAAGCACCGAGCGAAAAAGCCATCGAAAGCACAATCGACAAGGCCCGCGCGACCAGCCCATCACTACAACAATCCCTAGAAGGCGTTCCTGCAACTGACCTTAAGGCGGCTGCGCTCCTCCTGACGATGACACAACTGCGCAGCGCCCTAAACCGCGACGGCGAACCGTTTAACGAAGACCTTGCCCTACTTCAAAAGCTTGTCGGCGATGATGACGCCGAACTGCAAGGCGCACTGTCCAAGCTTTCTCCGCACGCGCAAAACGGCATCCTAACATCCGCTGGCCTATCCAACGAATTACGCAGTCTTACTGGCGAAATCGTTGTTGCCTCTTTAAAAGGTGAGGATCTCAGCATCCAAGACCGCGCCAAAGCACGCCTGCAATCTGTTCTCCTCCTCGAAGAAGAGGGCGGAAACGTCACGACCAGTTCCCAAGCACAACAAACGCTAAGCGACGCTGACAAGATGCTGCAAAAAGGTGACCTCGAAGGTGCAATTTCTCTCATGGGGTCACTCGACGGGAACGCCGCAAAAGTCGCCGCACCATGGATGAAAAAGGCACAAGCCAGCCTCGAAGCACGACAGTTTAAAACCGCCCTTTCTGGCATTTTAGACTCGCGCGCCGCAGGCCTAAACGGCTACAGCGCGACCTTAAACAATGCTGGCACAGGACGTCCTATTTATTTAAAACCTTAAAATGACTGGCCCGAACATATGCTGCGCTCCTTATGGTTTATTTTACAAATCGCGATCTTAACAGGTCTGCTGATTTGGGCTGCGCAACATCCTGGAACAGTGACTTTTAACTGGCTGTCTTACGAGCTCACCATTCAAATTGGCCTTTTCTTATGCGCCGTATATGCCCTGATTTTCTTAACTGTACACGCGCACAATATCTGGCGATACATCACAGGCATGCCCCGCGCCATTTTGCGCCGCATGGAACAGCGCGCAAAAATCCACAGCCACAATAACCTTGCCAAGGGTCTAAGCGCCCTTGCCGCAGGCGACCTAAAATCTGCCGCGCGTCTCAGCCATAAAATCAACGATGACCACTTCAATGAAAGCCCCGGATTACTGTTACTGCTGCAGGCACAAACAGCACGCCTAAAAGGTAATGAACACGATGCCAAACGCCTTTTCTCGCGCCTTGCAAAAGATAAAAACGCAGGTTTTCTTGGCGTGCGTGCGCTCTTGCAAAATGCACTAGAAAATAACGACTTCGATACGGCCAAAACACTCGCGCAAGAAAGCCTGCAACGCTTTAAAAACAACCCTTGGCTTTTGCAGGCGGCCTATAAAATCGCACTTCAAAGCCAGCAATGGGACGAAGCCCTTGCCCACATCAAAAAACTTGAACAGTTTAAGGTCTTACCGCAGGGCACAATCAATAGTGATAAAACTGCGCTTTATATCGCAATGGCCGATCAGGAAACGCGCGATGCATCCGCGCTAAAGCTGCTTCAAAAAGCACATAAAATCACGCCAGAATTTCCGCCATTAATTGCGCGCCTCGTCAAAATCTATCAGCAGAAAAATCAGATCACCAAGGCACAAAACCTGATTAAATCAGCATGGAAAAGATCCCCTCACCTAACGCTTGTGCCGCTGTGGGTTGCGCTGATGCCCGAAAGCCGCAACAAAAAAAGCAGTGATCTGGCCTTATCAAAATGGTGCAACAGTTTACTCCCCCTTGCGCCCGACGCCCCTGAAAGCCATTATGCCGCCGCGCAAGCCGCGCTTAAATGCGGTCTATGGGGCGAAGCACGCGGACATTTCCTTAAGGCCTATGACCTGCACGACAAAAACCCGCCGCAACATTGGTACCGGTCTATGGCTGCGCTTGAACGTGCAGAAAAATCCGATGAAGACGCTGCCCAAGAATGGCTTATCCAAGGATCACACGCCCCCGAAGATAAAGTATGGCTCTGCCAGCAAAGCGGCCATATCTATCCCGAGTGGACACCCGTCGCCGCGCCGCATAACAGTTTTAATACCATTCACTGGCAACGCCCGTTAGATGCGGTGCATACAACCACGCTGCATCAGCTACAAGGCCAAGACCGCCTGTCAGGCTTGCTGACCTGATCCCCCCATCTAACGACAAAAGAAAAATCTAAAAGCGCACATAGCCGCGGCGCATCCCTTCGTAAAGGGCAAGGCCGCTCAAAAAGCCTGCAATATGCGATGGCCATGCAATATGCCCGCCGCCCATCAAACCTGTCACAACCATAATCACAATCCAGATGATAATCATCACACTGGCGCACGGACGTTTCACGAAAGAAACGCGGCGCATCTGCCCGTCCATATGCAAGATCAGCGCACCGAACAAGGCACTAATGCCTGCCGACGCGCCCATTAACGGCCATGCGCCATCAACATTCAGCCCCCAAAAGATAAGGGCGCCAGCCAATCCGCCGACAAAGAAAAACGCCGCACATATACGCGCGCCAAAGGCACGCTCGATCACTGTGCCAAACACCACCATCATCAATGTATTGAAAACAACATGCATCCAATCCGCATGCAAAAACATATACGTAACCGGCGAGAGCAAGCTGAGCAGCGGTATCACACCATTTTCACCAGAAAACACCGCCGGAACAAAGGCAAACACCGTATAAATCTTCGCCACAGAATCCTGCGGCACAATCAATGTCAGCAGCGCATGAACAATAACAAAAGCCATCGCCAGAAATCTGACAAAAGGCGGAATTTTGGAAAAATTGAAAAACGGCTGCTTGCCACCACCGCGGACAAAGCCACTATTGCCTTGGCTGTTTGGGGATACTTTATCGCCATTGCCTGAACCCCACTTTTGACTTTTATAGCTAATATCCCATTTCTTCGCGCCAACAAACCGTGACGCGGAATTGTCCTGACTACGCTTGGCCTTGCGGGATGTAAAATCAACCACTTTCGGGTCAGATGCCTTTTCGGCCTGCCCTTCTTTATCCGCATTGGAATCATCTTGATTGCTCATGCTCTGTAATGTGGCGCAAGGCCACTGACAAAGCAAACAAAAAAAAAGCCGCAAAACTTTTGCAAGTCTGCGGCATTAAGGAGAGAGAAAAATGTGTTCTTAATGTTAAGCAATAAACCTCTTATCCAAGGGTTTGCTTCAAACCAATATCGGCGTTTTTCGTGCGGTCATATTTATATGTCGCCTGCTCGTCGCCTGTTGGCTGCATAAAGGATGGCGGCGTATAGCGCGTTACAAGGTTACTTGCCTTCGCCAGCATATCCGTTGCAGAAATCTTCATATGATCAATTTGATGCGCCAGTAAATCCATAACCTGACCATAGGCCTCGCCTGCGATTTCTTTGCCCAAAACAACCATCTCTTTAATTTTACCAAGCTCAGGCACTTTACCTTCAATCGCTTCACCAAAGGCACTGGCCATATCTGCCATCAAACCTTTCTTTTTCTTAGGTGATTTACCACCACCACCTTTACCAGATGATCCTTGTGCGCCTTCTTCGTCTTCGTCATCAACTACGCCGCCCTGAATAAGCGCAAGCGCATTATCATTAACCACGTCAATATTCACGTAAGTCGGGCTTTGGAAGCTCACTGGATAATATTTCAATGCATCAGGCTCTAGGTCACGTCCACTCAGGCCTGCTTTAATCTCGATGCGGATCTGATCTGGGTTACGCCAATCAAATACAACGCAGTGACTTTTATATTCCCCTGTCTGACGCATTTTATGCACCAAACGTTTACCTGGATAAAATGGCTCCTTTACGCCAGCTTGTTCCAGAAATTTTTTCACATTAACACGCATTAATAACACTCCTTTTTCTTGTCCGGCATTCGTCCGTTATGTGTCGCGATTTATTTCGCGAAGCTTCCCGTTTTTATTTGTTTTGTACTGCGGAAGTGATCCCATCATGCGTCAAATTCCTTAAGGAACTCTTAACGCCCAGATCAATTTTGACCACCTCGCCTGCTTTTTTTGATACAATAAGAATATGACAGACAAAAACATCTTTACTCGCGTATCTATCTCATTGTTTTTATGTGCTTTTATACTAACGCCAGCGCATGCAGATTTTTTAAATTTTTCTAAGATGAAACAAGAAAAAGAAAAGAAATCTTTGTGGAGCGCCCTACCCGCCGCGCCGCTGACTTCAAAAAAAGACACCGATTCTTTAATAAAAGATCAAACACTCAGCAAAGATGAAATTGAACAACGTAAAAAAGAAAACGCTGCGCTGTCGGCAAAAACAGGCGTGGATGTGCCAGAGCTTTTCGATCAAAAACTACTCTCTTCATCTGGCCCAGGCCCGAGCAACAGTGAAGAGATAAAAACGATGCGCGCCATTAAAATGTCAAAAAATGCGCAGGCACTTAAATCTATGCGCGAGGCAAACGCCAAAAAACAAGCGCTACAAAATTCGGCAAAAGCACGGCAAAAATCTCAAAGCAAAAATATTTATCTCAGCCCGAACAATAAAAACGCCAAACAACAGCGCACGAATAAGCTGTTTCAATTCAAAAAGAAAAACACTGGCGTATTCAAAAACTATTAAGGCTAATCTTTATTATATAGACGTAAAGTTCATGAGCGTTTCTGCGCGCTGAAGATCACGATCAAGCGCCGCCATCACCTTAACCATCTCTGGGCTGTCGTCTTGCATTAACAGGTAAACGCCGCGCAAATATATCCCAATCAAACCGCTCAGCTTAATCGCGCCGCGCACACCGCTGCTTTCAATGCCTGCACTATCCAGCATCACTTGCATCGAACGCGCAATATGTGGCAAGCCTAAAATCACTTGTTTTGGGTCACCTTCAAAGGCCTTAAAAACCGAAGCCATCGCCGCGCGGTGCGCATTCAGACCTTCATAACGCTCCATCAATAAATCAAACAAGCGATCACGGCATGTCTCGGTTTCGCGTATAGGGCCAATCGCCGCGCATACTTGCGCATCAAGACGCGCACCAAACCCTGCCAGAATGTCAGACTCTTGCGCAAAGTGAGCATAAATCTGGTCCAAGGTTAAATCTGTCTGCGCTGCAATATCCAAAAAGCCGATATCATCCCAGGCCTGCACACTAGCCAGATGCAACGCCGCATCTATGATTTTGTCCCTGATCTTTTGTCCGTCATCCATATCGATGCCTTGCCCTTATCTATAACTAGCGTTAGAAATATAGGGAATAACCTTTGAGTTCAAGAGCCAAAGAAAGGCGCCCCTCATGTCCAAACCAAAATACGGCGTTGTCGCCATCGGAAATGCACTCGTTGACGTCCTATCCAGTGTCACTGACGACTTTCTGCAAGAGCAATGCGCTCAGCATGGAATCGAAAAAGGCACAATGGCCTTAATTGAGCCTGACCGCGCGGTTGAGCTCTATGCGCTTTTGAAAGATTGCACAGAAACCTCTGGCGGCTCCGCGGCTAATACAATGGCTGGATTCGCATCTTTGGGTGGTCGCGGCGGATTCATCGGCAAAGTCGCAGATGATGAACTCGGCGCAACATTCCAAAACGATTTGCGCAGCCTTGGCATTGAATTCACCACACAGCCCCTCGCCATTGGCGCACCAACTGGGCGATGCATGGTTATGATCACCCCCGACGCGCAGCGCACAATGAACACTCTTCTAGGCGCCAGCGTTGAAATTAACGACCTCGACGTTGATGAGGCCCTTATCACCAACGCACAAGTCACCTATTTAGAAGGCTATTTGTTTGACAAGGACACTGCCAAGCACGCCTTTATCAAAGCCGCCGAAGCCGCGCATAGAGCAGGCCACCGCATTGCCCTGAGCTTATCTGACCCGTTTTGCGTTGATCGCCACCGCAGTGACTTCCTGCGCTTGGTCGAAAGCCATGTCGATATCCTGTTCGCCAACGAAGATGAAATTAAATCACTATATATGCGCGCCGATATCGAAGACGCGGTCAACGCCGTCAGCCAACATGTGGAAATCGCCGCCATAACGCGCAGCGAAAAAGGCGCACTCATCCGCAATCGCACAGAAGCTATTGCCGTGCCTGCCGCGCCAGTTGACGCCGTCATTGATACCACAGGCGCAGGTGACCAGTTCGCCGCTGGTTTCTTATATGGCTTTACCGAAGGCCTGCCTTTGGAAACATGCGGTCAACTAGGCACACTTGCTGCGGCTGAGGTCATCTCGCATATCGGACCACGACCACAGGTTAACCTCAAAGACCTCGCAATCAGTAAAGGCCTGATTACAAGCTAATGCGTTTCTTACTGCTTCTCACTGCGCTTTTTGCGCTTTGCGCCCCTGCCAGTGCCAATGATGGGCAAGATCTGCTTTACGGCCTTGCCATGCACGGCACGCCCAAACATACGCGCAATGATACGCACCTGAACTACGCGAACCCTGACGCCCCTAAAGGCGGTCATGTAAACCGCGCGGTCATTGGCAGTTTTGATACGCTTGTGCCTTATACCATCAAAGGCAAACCTGCCGCAGGCCTTGGCATGATCACAGACAGTCTGATGGCCAGATCATGGGACGAGCCCTTTACAATGTACCCACTAATTGCCAAGGGATACACCATCGCACCAGACAGGTCATGGATTACCTTTACCATTGATCGAGAGGCGCGCTTTCATGACGGCACACCCATCACTGTTGAGGACGTCATTTT
Organism: Micavibrio sp. UBA6929; assembly: GCA_002448815.1. Classification (GTDB taxonomy): domain Bacteria; phylum Pseudomonadota; class Alphaproteobacteria; order Micavibrionales; family Micavibrionaceae; genus UBA6929. The sequence goes on along the minus strand of DKAJ01000008.1, from coordinate 51,716 downwards.
CTCATTCGAAACCCTACGCGAATATGGTCGCCCCAATATGCGCCGCATTTATAAAATCGTGACAGAATATATAAGAATCGCGCCGAACCGTATACAATTTAAATTCGGCGAAGGATACGATCGAGAAACCGCCCTCATCATGTCCATGATGCCCATCCTTTCAAAATCATATTGGCAAGACAGAGCGTTCGACACAACCACATTGGAAAAACCGATGGGAAACGGAGCGTATAAAATAAAATCCCTTACTCCTGGGCGCAATATTTCCTACGAACGCGTTAGCGATTATTGGGCAAAAGATAAGCTCCCCCGCGCAGGGCATAACAACTTTGACACCATTACTTTTCACTATTTTCGTGATGATGGTGTGGCGCTTGAGGCCTTCAAATCGGGGCAAACAGATTTGCGGCACGAACCTGACGTTTCCAGATGGATGAACGCCTATGATATCCCTGCCGTGCGCGAGGGAAACATCATCCGCGAAACAATTCCGCACAAGCGCCCCGTCCGCGCCAAAGGATTAATCTTCAACACCCGCCGCGCGCCCTTTGACGACATCCGTGTCCGCGAGGCTTTGTCACTGTTACTTGACGATGACTGGATCAACAAAAACCTGTTTTATGGTGATTTCAAAAAAATCGACAGTTACTACCCCAACTCAGAGCTTGCAGCGTCATATCAAGCCCCCTCCTCCACGCAAGACGAGACAGACATAAGCAAACGACGCACAGATATGCGCAAGGCCTATGCCTTGCTTGAGCAAGCAGGATGGATCATCCAAGACGGCAAGCGCGTTGAAAAAGAGACACAAAACCTCTTCACCTTTGAAATATTGCTTGGCGCACCTGAGGATGAAAAAATCGCCCTGCATTTTGCACGCGCCCTTGAAAAAGCTGGCATCACCGCAAAAATCCACGTAATGGACTCCGCCGCCTACCGCGCGCGCATGAACGATTACGATTTTGATATGACGATCTATTACTGGCAATCCAGCCTATCCCCAGGGACGGAACAAATGCTGTATTTCAGTTGCGAGGCCGCAAACCAGTCCGCACGCTGGAACTTTCCTGGCATTTGCGACCCTGAAATTGATCGCCTTGCCGATTCCATCGCAAGATCAAAAACAAGACAAGATCTTGTCAACACCGTGCGCGCCCTCGACAGCAAACTGCTATCAGGTCACTATATGATCCCGCTTTTTTATAACAATGCGGACTATTACGCCTATTGGAAACACCTGAAACACCCTGACGAGCCATCCCTATACGGCGCCGTCATTGAAACATGGTGGATGAATGATCCCACTGCGCAATAACAAATTGCTGCGTGTTTTTCGCCTTGGTAACATAAACGCCATGACGCAAACTCCAAACAATGCCTTAAAAATAACGCTCTGCCTGCTTACGCTCGGCAGCATCGCGTCATGCGCACGCAACTACCCCGATCAACAATACTGGCAACGCAGCAACACATCACAGTCAATCTATATGCACGGCCCCAAGGCTCAGCAAATCTTGCACCGTGATATCCAAAATTGCGTATTCGAACTCAAAGAACTTGAACGCCTGCACGAGCTGGATAACCCAATCCCAACCACATTTGATGGGTACATCAAAGAGGCCGATCCGGAAACACTCTACCGCATCCAAGGACGCGAAGGTGGCGTAGCCCTCCTAAGCGGTAGTAACGATTACAGCAATTTCGACGGGTGCATGTATGCCAAAGGGTGGGAACGGATTAAAAACCTCCCCTACAGCGTCACTGACACGCTGAACATTCGTCCTAGACGAGAAAAACCAGATAAAAACGGCCTGCTGAGCGAGCCTGTCAGACCCCCGCCAATGTACGATCGCGACCCTGCACATTATAGCCGCACAAACGACTAAGATCCGCGCGCGGCCTCGATATTCACCTGCTTAAGATTGAAGAAAACCCTCTAAAGACTGACGCACCATATCGGTGCTGAGGCTGCCCATAAGGCATGGCGCACTTTGCGGCGTATACCCTTCATAGTCAATCAATTCGTCAAAGCTTTCTGGCGTGCGCGCATAGGCACAATGCTGCCCCCATGGGCTGTATAAATGGGGGTAGCTAGGCCCAAACAAACCAAATGTTTTAACGCCGCACGCCGCCGCCGCATGCATCAAGCCAGAATCATTACCCAAATAAAAATCACACTGCGCAATCATCGCCGCCGCTTCACCGGGGCTGCCTTTGGCAATCAAATCCAGCGTATCTGCCGCAGGAAATGCTGACAAAACCTGCTGACACACATCTTCTTCACCTGGCGCGCCAAAAACAGCAATGCGCGCACCTTGATACGCGCCGCCTTTACCAACCAAACCTGATAAAATTTCGATGAAGCGCTCTGCTGGCCATGTTTTCCCCTGCCAGTTCGCTGCCGGCCCCACGCCGATCGTCTTACGTCCCTGCGCATTGCCCATAAGCGCCAGAGCCTTCTCTTGTTGCGCGTCCGTAAACCATAACTTTGGCTCAGGCGCAGGTGTAACACCAATCACAGCCGCATTTTGCAAAACTTTGTGCTGCGTCTTATCAATATGCGGGCCAAAAATACTGCGCTTTTTCGCGCGCACCAAGCGCGAGACGGCAGAATTGCGCAAATCAATCACCCAGTCCCAATGCGTCCCGATACTCGCGCGCCATAAATCAATCCAGTGACGATGATACGAACGCTTCTGCAACGGAATAACAGTTTCAACAAAAGGACATCCCTCAAACAAACTCACGGCCAAAGGGCCGCACGCTACAGTGACTTGCGCCTCAGGATAGCTCCGCTCAATATGTGATAAAACGCCGCTGGATAACACGGCATCACCAATGCGGCTGGCTGTAATAAATAAAATCTTCATAACAACAGTTTATAAACCAAGGTATAAAGCCAGTAAACACGCCCTTTTCATTTCACCGCGTTTCATCCGCGCCTTATACTTATGAGGTGTTTGATTCCATACGCTTTTACTGCCTTATTATTGCGCTGCTGATCTATGCGGGGTTCAGCTCGCCGACACCGGACGCGCCAGCCTTTATCGAAGGGGTTATCGGCGCACTGCTGTGCTTTGCAGCCATTCCCGGCGCATTAAAACTGGCATACCGCTTTAACGCACAAGCCCCAATACCCGCACTTTACTCATGCGGTTTAATCGCCTTGCTCTACGCGCTTAGCATACCGCTTTTTACAGGTGTCATAGCCAATATGCCAATGACTGATATCATGCGTGACGTCATCGCCGTTTGCTTTTTATTTATGCCACTTTTTTATCTGGACCTATTGCACGATAATGCCGCGCGGCAAAAACGCCTTCTGATAACGGCCTGCATCATGGGAACACTCTTTGCCCTGCGCACACTTGCCCAAGACCCCAGCACATTTCTAGCGCACAGCTTTGCGCCGTTCTTGCACACCGGCACAAACGAGCTCACATATCTGGCGAATGCACCCACACTCTTTTTAACCGCTGCATTAGGATATTACGTGGCGCTCAGCCGCCTCAACCTGCGCGTCATAACAGCGCCGCATCAGGCATTAACAATGCTCATCCTTCTTGGCAGCAGCGTCGCATGCGTCGCCGCAATGTCCATCACACTGCAGCGTGCAAGCCTTGCACTCCTCGTCATAACATGCCTTTACGCGCACTTGCATACAGCCAAAACAGCGCCGATCAAAAGCCCCCTTGTCTTTATCGCCGTCATTGCCGCGCTGCTTAGCATCTCCAGCTTTGCTTCGCCTGTCTTAAATACCATTACAGCGCTTAACGAAAAGACCCTGCAACATGGCGTCAATATGCGCGCAGAAGAATGGCAGGCCGTCATCGACGCCCTTCAATCCACCCCCCTTGGCGCCATCATTGGCCTCGGCTGGGGCAGTGGCCTTTTCTCGCCAGCAACCAGCGGCGCTTATGTCACATTTACGCACGGCCTGATCAGCGCTAGCCTCCTGAAAACCGGGCTACTAGGGCTGATCATCATAGGCGGATACCTGACATCCATTTTGTGGCCCTTGATACAGAAATTCCGGCAAGCGCCCATTATGGTTATGGCACTTTGCGCGCCCATTGCCATTGATGTCACGCTTTATGGCGCTTATAAATCACTGGACTTCGGCGTTATACTTTTACTAGCGGCCAGTATGAATCACAACATTTCGGGGGAGAACTCCTAACACGCGGCGCGACGCCCCTTGCACATCCACCGCAGCCCTGCAAAAATACCGTCATTCCTTAACGATTAACGCGAGACATAGCTGCACCTCATGCAACGGCCGTCCATTCTATTTATTAACCGCGTTTACCCGCCAATGCGCGGCGCTACTGGCCGATTACTGCGCGACCTCGCGCGCGCCTTTGCCCGTGAAGGATGGCGCGTAACAGTCGTAACCTGCGGCGATAAAAGCACACAAGAACGTGACGGCGCAATTCGGGTAATTCGCGTCAAAGGCACGCAAAAACCCAAATCTGCACTTGGATATTTATGGGCACTGCTCAAGCTCTCGCTCGCCGCGCTAAAACAACCATCAAACCACATCGTGGTCAGCATGACAGACCCGCCGCTCTCTATCCTTGCAGGTCAATTTATTGCACGCCGCAAAAAATCACGCCATATCCACTGGTGTCAGGATATGTATCCGGATTTACTGCCGGTTTTAGGAACGCACCTGCCAAATGGTTTGATGCATATGCTCAAACGCAAAACGCAAAATGCCTTGGCCGCATGTGACCGCATCATTGTGATTGGACGCTGCATGGGGCGCATTTTATCTAACGAAGGCCACGACCCGCGCCTGATTACATTTATTCCCAACTGGCCCGATCTAGAACTGGTTAACCCTGCCCTTGCCAAGGGCACAAATAAACCCAGTGCGCCGCCGCATATCTATAGTAAATCTTATTCAAAGCCGCCCGAGCAACAAATCAAAAGCAGCCCACGATTCCGCGTTTTATATGCTGGCAACCTTGGCCTAGCACACCCAATTGATACAATCATCGACGCCGCCGCAATCTTACAAAAAGACGAACCTAATATCGAATTTGTATTCGTCGGCGAAGGCAAAGGCCATGACGAGCTTGCCAAGCGCCGCAGTCAAAAGCAGCTCGACAACATTCGCCTCATGCCATACCAGCCCAACGCACATCTCAGCGATATCATGCAAAGCGGTGACCTCCACCTGATCTCTATGCACGAAGATGCCGCAGGATTGCTTGTCCCGTGCAAACTCTACTCCGCCTACGCAGCAGGACGCCCATGTATTTTTGTCGGCCCTTCCGCCTGCGAAACCGCGAAGTCCATCGAAGATTTTGAAGCAGGTCATGTCTTACCACAAGGCGATCCCAAGGCACTTGCCGCCGCAATCAGCAGCTACCTCCACAGCAGCGACCAGTGGTTCAACGCACAAAAAGGCGCCATGAAAGCCGCACAAACATACATGCCCAAACAATCGATCGAGGCATGGGTCAAACGCGCATGGACAGTCATCGAACCCGACCTAGGGCCAGCCCCATGACAGAAACCATCACCCTGTCCGATATCATGCGCGCCGCCCGCCATGCAAAAAAACATATTCTGATCGGCGCGCTGCTTGGCGCCATCGCGGCCTGCATCGTTATCATCACCGCCATTCCCGCGACGCGTGCAACAATGCTCCTTGCGCCGGCTGAAAACTTAAACCACACTAATAAATCCGCACCGGATGATAAGAACATGGCGATTTTACGCCTCCTCGCCAGTGCCTCTGGCAGCAGTAGTTCCGTTTATTTTGAACAATTCATCACAACCCTCACCGGGCCTAGCACTGCGCGCATCATCATGTCTGACCCGAAAATCATCGACGGAATCACAAAGGATGTGCGCTTTTCATTCACCCCGCACGTCACATCATGGACACCTGAAAAAATCAGCGCATATCTTAAAAAACAGGTCAAAATATCGGCCGTCGGCGTCACGCCCATCAAAAAATTAGAATACTGGCATCCATCACCCGACTTTGCCGTTTATCTGCTTTCAAGACTGCACAGCGCCACCGATCAAAAAATTCGCGCTGCCAAACAAATCAGCGCCCAAGAGCGCAAAGATCACCTCAAAGCCCAAATCAGCACCATCCAGCAAACAGACCATAAACGCGTCATGGGCGACCTGCTGCAAGAGCAAGAACGCATCTTAATGTTCAGCGCCATCAATCAGCCCTTCTCGGCTAATATCATCGAACCTGCCAGCGCACATTACAAACCCCAATGGCCACCGCGCGCGATGCTGATCCTTATCTGCATTGCGATTGGCGCCATGACAGGATATGGTGTGCATTCACTACGCCGCACGTCTTAACCTGCTTACCCCCTTAAAATCATGGCTATTCGTTATTCGTCCCTACACCGCCCGCAAAAGCTTCCCATTACGGTGATCATCACCACCAAGAATGAGGAACACAACATCGCGCGATGCCTAAAATCACTCAGTGATTTCGAACATATCATCGTCGTCGATTCAAACAGCGACGATCAAACGCAACAAATCGCCCACCACCATAGCGCCACAGTCATCCCATTTGAATGGAACGGACAATACCCGAAAAAACGCCAATACTGCCTTGATCACTTTGCGCAGCACATTCACCATGATTGGGTCTTTTTCATTGATGCCGACGAAGTCATGACACCCAAATTAGTGAGCGCGTTGCGCACCATAGGACAAAGCGAACAAGCCGCAAATATTGCAGGCTATTTTATACGTGGGCAATATATCTGGAAGAATAAACCGCTCAACTTTGGTTTAAAAAACAATAAAATCGCACTCTTCAATCGTCATGAAATGGCGTTCCCTGCCGTCAATGACCTGCCAGCCAGCGCCTTTATGGGTGAAATCGAAGGCCATTACCAACCTGTTTTAAAAGAGCCCTTTACAACGCGTAGAATTGGTAAGCTCCGCCCGCCGCTATGGCACTATGCATGCGAGAATATTAATAAATGGCGCGAACGCCACCAACGCTACGCCGCGTGGGAAGATTATATGGACAAGCACCAAGCATGGCCTCAAGAAGATAACCGCATGCGCGCACGCCTAAAAAACCTATTCAAGAGCATGCCCGCCCCCATCAAGGCCATCACGGCCTTCACGCATTGCTATATTCTTTGCCTTGGTTTTCTTGATGGTATCGCGGGGTTACAATTCGCATGGCTGCGCGGGTCATATTACTGGCGCTAATGGGTACTCACACCAACGCCACGCTGTCCTAAATATAAAACATGCCGCATACAACGCCTTAACCCACAAAAAAACGCCCCGCATGATGCGCAGGGCGTTTCAAAATCCATACATCAAAAACGGCGTTTACTCGCTATCTTTTTCTTTATCTTCACCGCTTTCAGGGCCAACTAACATCGCCTCAGAAACCAGCCCTGCATTCGCGCGAATTTGCTGCTCCAACTTTGCGGCAAGCTCAGGATTTTCTTTCAAGAATGTCTTAGAATTCTCGCGCCCTTGGCCAATGCGCTGCCCATCATATGAGAACCATGCGCCAGATTTTTCAACCAAACCTGCATTCACACCTAGGTCTAAGAGCTCCCCACGTTTAGAAATCCCCTCGCCATACATGATATCAAATTCAATCTGGCGGAACGGAGGCGCCATTTTGTTTTTAACAACCTTAACGCGGGTTTGGTTGCCGACAACCTCGTCTTTGTTTTTAATAGCACCAATGCGGCGAATATCAAGGCGCACTGACGAGTAGAACTTCAAGGCATTACCGCCTGTTGTTGTTTCTGGCGATCCAAACATCACACCAATTTTCATACGGATCTGGTTAATGAAGATCACAACTGTGCGTGAACGTGAAATAGAACCAGTCAACTTACGCAAGGCCTGTGACATCAAACGTGCCTGCAAGCCAACGTGAGAATCGCCCATATCCCCTTCTAGTTCTGCGCGCGGTACAAGCGCCGCAACAGAATCGACAACCAAAACATCAAGCGCACCACTGCGCACAAGTGTATCGGCGATTTCAAGGGCTTGTTCGCCTGCATCAGGCTGCGAGATCAACAGGTCTTCAACATTCACGCCTAATTTGGCTGCGTAAGATGGGTCAAGGGCATGCTCCGCATCGACAATTGCACATGTCCCACCTGCCTTTTGTGCCTCGGCAATCACGTGCAGTGCCAATGTCGTTTTACCAGAGCTTTCTGGGCCGTAAACTTCTACAATACGGCCGCGTGGCAGACCGCCAATCCCAAGGCCAATATCCAATCCCAAAGAGCCCGTTGAAACAGATTCAACCGCGATAGGGTTTTCATCACCGCTGAGCTTCATAATAGAGCCCTTACCAAATGCGCGCTCGATTTGAGAAAGCGCTGCGTCTAATGCTTTTTGTTTTTCAGGATTTGCGTTTGCCATTTTTTGATCTGCCTTTAGCGGTGTTACTGTTGCCATGAATATATTTCCTTCTTCCTGAATTACAGTGATAGCGCAGGTGCGTCAACACGACATTACATTCCCTGCGGCCTTATGCACATCAAGATGTACGACTTTTGTTCTCGCGTCAAGAAAAAAGAACAAAAAAGAAACATTTGTTATAAAAAACTATTCCTGAAGGATGTCTTTAACCTTCGCAGCAAGCTGCTTCAGGGTAAATGGCTTTGGCAAGAAGTGAATATCCTCGCCTTGATGATCTGCCAATTTATCCTCGGTATAACCCGACATAAACACCACCTTTAAGTCAGGATATTTCTCGCGCACTTTCTTCACCAATGATGGCCCGTCCATGCCCGGCATTACAACGTCAGTGACCATCAAATCAAGGCGATCAACTTCGCCGCTTTCAAACATTTCCCATGCGGCATCACCCGATTCGGCAGCAAAAACCTCATACCCTTTATTCGTCAGCGCCCGCTGCGAGAATGTACGCACGGCGTCTTCATCTTCAACCAATAAGATACGCTCGCTGCCTGTAAGGTCGGCTGTAACCTCTTCAACGACCTGCGCTGCCTTTTCTTCTTCAGCGTCTTTATTATCCAGTGTTTGCGGCAGGTAGATCACAAAGCTAGTCCCCTCGCCCACTTCACTTTCAACATCCAAAAAGCCGCCCGTCTGACGCACAATCCCGTATACGGTCGCAAGACCTAATCCCGTGCCCTCACCGACCTCTTTCGTGGTAAAGAACGGTTCAAAAATGCGGGAAAGGTTTTCTTTTGAAATGCCGCAGCCTGTATCACGAACACGAATGCGCACCCAGTCCCCTGCAGGCAAATCTTCGGATACAAGCTCAATCACTTCCGCGTTCGTATAGTTATCCGTTTCAATCGTTAAATGTCCCGTGCCGCCCATCGCATCACGTGCATTCACGGCAAGGTTAATAAGGACTTGCTCCATCTGGCGTTCATCAACCTTAACAAGCGCAAGATCATGCCCATGGATCAAATCAAGCTCGATACTGACGCCAATAAGACGGCGCAACAAATGCGATACTTCCGTCAAAATATCAGTGACATCATGCATCTTAGGCTGCAAGGTTTGCTGACGTGAAAAGGCCAAAAGCTGACGAACGAGCGCGGCTGCGCGCTGTGCGTTTTGTTCGACTTGTTTAATATCGGCAAAAGACGGATCGCCGGGCTTATGGCGTAATTGCAAGAGATCACAATACCCGATAATCGCCGTCAAAAGGTTGTTAAAGTCATGTGCTACGCCGCCTGCAAGCTGACCAATCGCTTGCATCTTTTGTGACTGAACAAATTGTGCCTCAAGAGATTTTTTCTCGGTCACGTCAATAAAGTGCAGCACAGTGCTGTGGCTACCTTGGAATTTACGTGCATACATCTGCGCCGTAACAATTTTATCATTCCGCCCTTTCAGTGTGACTTCCAGTGCCTCGTGATGGCGGTCAACACTAATGCGGCCAATTTCCATCATAACGCGCTCAAGGTCCTCGGCGCTCAGCCAGCGTTCAAATTCCGTTTGCTGAATATCATCAATGCTTTTTCCCATCATCTCGGCAAAGGCATAGTTGCAATCACTAATCAAACCGCGGTCATCCACCTGAATAATGCCAAGCGGTGCTTCCTCAAAGAAACGCTGGAAACGATCTTCCGAGGCTTCAAGGGCTTTGCGCATTTCACGCTCGCCAGTCAAATCACGCACAACCGCGCGCGTGCGCACATGGCCACCATCCTCGATCACGACAATCTGGTTAATCGACGCCAAAAAGGCTTTACCGCCTGGCCCTTTCATCTTGACCTCAACCACCTGACGGGCATTACCATCTGTCGTCAGATCATACGGTTTTACATCCTTTGGCGGGTCAATCAAATATGTGTGCAACCGCCCTGTCGAAAGCAAATGACGTAAATCCTCACCCACCCAGCGCGCAAAGGTCGCATTCGCAAACACAAACGCGCCATTTTCATCCAGCGAGAAAAACCCAACAGGTGCATTATCGGTAAAATCAATGAGCTTCTCGCGCTCTTCGCGGATGGCGCGGTCAACTGTATGTTGCTGCGTCACGTCATCAATGCGCCAATGCACAAAATCCGGATACCCCGGAACAGGTTGCACAGTAATACTGAACCAGCGCTCGGCATCTTCATGTTTGGAAAACAAATCAACAGAATCTGTTGATCCATGCGAAGCCTGCCCCATTAAACGATCAAATGCTGCTGCGCATCCCTCGTCATTTTCAAACAAGCGTGCCAGCGTCTGAAGCGATGCAGGCCCCACACCGCGACATAGGCGTTCAAACTTCTTATTAAAATAAAGCGTTTCTTTTGAATGATCTGTCACAAGGCGCGCACCGCGGCTGCCCTCGAAGATCTCTTTCATCATGCCGTAATTATGCTCGCGCCCTGTTTTGCGCATTAATGTGCGCACAAGGAAAAACCCTGCGATGGCGCTGCCAATGGCGCTCCCGCCGGTAAGAGCGCACAGCCACAGCGTATCCTGAACGGCCCAACTGACACCAGAAAACACACCGGTAATCGCGGCAAAAATAATGCCGCAAACCCAAATACTGCGCCCGGTTCTGCGCATTGGCGCTTGTGGCTCTGGCTGGGCTTCGGGCTTAGATGTGGCATAGTGCCGCGATACAAATTCATGATGGTCTAGATTCATGCCCACATCATGCCATAATCATCAATAAATACAAAGACTTTAACGCGCGCCAACACCGCCGCGCATCTTGAAAACATAGGAAATAACTTCGGCGACAGCCTTGTAATGTTCGGTTGGGATTGATTCATCGATCTCCACCGTATCATACAGCGCACGCGCAAGAGGCCTGTTTTCAAACAGGATAATATCATGTTCTTTGGCGACTTCTCGAATGCGCAAGGCAACCTCATCAATCCCCTTCGCAACGCATAGCGGCGCTTCCATCGTTTCAGGATCATATTTCAGCGCAATCGAAAAGTGCGTCGGGTTTGTAATCACAACATCAGCGCTAGGAACATTTTGCATCATACGCTGGCGCGCACGCTCGGATCGTAATTGGCGCAGACGTGCCTTCACATGCGGATCACCTTCTGATTGCTTATGCTCGTCTTTGACCTCTTGCTTGGTCATGCGCATTTTCTGATGGTGCTCGTGTCGCTGGTAGACCAGATCAATCAGCGCAATAATCAAAAGCGTAATCAAAATGCCGACCATCATCTTAAAAATCAGGGCGTGAAGTTCATCCATAAGATAAGGGATCGGCAGACCGATTAAATGCTCGAACTGGCCAAAATATGGCTTCATAATCACAATACCAACCAGCGAAACAACCGTGATTTTCAAAATCCCTTTTGCGAACTCCATCAACGAGCGCATAGAAAACAAACGCTTAACGCCGCTTGCGGGGGATATTTTCGACAACGACGGCTGAATAGATTCTGGCGCCCACAAAGGCCCAATCTGCAAAAATGGCGATAGAAACGCTACGATCAGTAAAAATAGAAATGGCAACGCCAAAATGGCCATCACATGCTTAAATCCTTCACCAAGCGCAATTTTTACACCGCCCGCCCCAACAGGAAAGGCATAGGACTTTTCAATATAGGCGGTTAGGATTTCGCTCATATCGCCGAAAACGGTTCCCGCCATCGCTGTAATCACCATCGTGCCCGCAAATAACATCAACCAGTTATTAACCTCGCGCGACAGGGGAACCTGCCCCTTCTTGCGTGCCTCTTGCAGTTTCTTGGGGGTGGGTTCTTCGGTTTTCTGTGCATTATCCTGCTCTTCGCCTTCAGCCATCTCTCTATTATACTCCTAAGGGCTTAACAAAAAGATCATGCCTTGCTCGAACTGCGATAGCCAATACGCAAACAAGGCCGATAGGCTTAACCCCATCAAGATCACCGACAAAAGAACCTGCAATGGCAATGCAAGCATAAACACCTGAACCTGCGGCATTACGCGCGATAAAACGCCCATCCCGACATACATCAACAACGTCAGCACAATAAAAGGCGCGCTCATCTTCACGCCGATGGCAAAACTGGCAGAGACAACCTTCGCCACAAACTCCGCCATAGAACCCAAATCAGGCACTTCCTGCACAGGGAAAGTCTGATAACTATCCAGCGCCCCTGCAATCAACAGATGGTGCAAATCCGCTGTAAACAGCAATGTCACCCCCGTAATCGACAAAAACGCACCAACCAACGACCCCTGCGTTGCCAAAGACGGGTTAAAGACCTGTGCACTACCCAAGCCAGACATCGTTGAAATCACCATACCTGCCGTATCCGTAGCCATCATAAAGATGCGAGCAATCGTGCCAAAAAATAAGCCAATCAAAAACTCAAGAAAAACGAGAACAACCAAGCCAAACGTACTGGGCATTTCTGCAGGCAGGTAATCTGCCGTGATCGGCATTAAAACAAAGCTAATCGACAGCGCCGTCCACAGGCGAATGCGCTCGGGCACGAAGGAATCGCCTAAACCCGGCATAATCATAAAGGCACTGCCAAGGCGCACAAATGTCAGAATAAAGGCAAAAACACCAGTGCTAAGAAACTCTGTGAGGGTGGCTTCCATATCCGCCCTACCCCAGACCGATCATGCGGTCCATCAAGGTCTCCATAAACACGGTCAATGTTTTCATCATGCCAGGAAGAAAAATAAACAAAGCCAAAAAGATCGCCAAAATCTTTGGTACGAAAACAAGCGTAATTTCCTGAATTTGGGTCAATGCCTGCAACAGGGCAACGCTCACCCCGACAAGCAACCCAACAAGCAATGTTGGCGCGCCAAGCTCGATACAAAGCAAAAGCGCCTCACGCGCGGTTTCGATGATTTCGGTTTCATTCATGCAGACATTATGAACCAAACACAGGCCACAGCACAAGGAAACCTCGGCCCTGCTTGCTCGTTGTCCACACGCGCATCATACGTCTTTAAACGGGATTATTATAAGATACCGCAGTATCGCAAGAGCTAGATAAAATTTGCAGGTTACGCCCATGCACAGATCGGCATACCGTATGGCTGATAAAATCACGCCCGCGCTGCCCACGGTAACGCGCATCCATAACCGCGCCGCTTTCCTCAAGCAAAATCGTTGAAATCATCTGGCCGCTACGCACATCAGGATCAATAGACACAACCTGAATAGAGGCATGATAATCCGCGACATGACGACCACCTAACAAAAAGCTATTGATATACCCTGCCTTATCAAGCTCAAAGCGGGTTGCATTTTGCGCGGGGCTTAACGTTGGGTTATCAACGCTGACCTGAAAAATAGCGCTCGGACTGATCTGATCATGCAAAACGCGCACCTTTTGCAATGGCTGCGCACGATTATTCAAGGCATCCTCTAATGCCTGAAAACGCTGCGCCAGCGCATGCGGCGCACTCCGCAGGTCAGCCGATGCGTCCAAACGGCTCCATGGCGTCAGTGCCACCAATAAACATATCACTGCGATACGACATAAACCTCGCATAGCAAAAACCCTCGCATTCATCTTTTGATTGCGAAGGCTTATACATCCATAATTGGAATATGTCCAGCTTTCTGTGGATAAAGGCCGTTATCGCCTTATACAGATGGCCCTGGATAATAAGAAATAGTCTCACATGTCAGACCTGAAAGATGAACCTGAGAGCGCGTTTTCTCCAAATACATGCGGCACTTAGAATGCATTTGCAGGGCATTTTCAATCAACCCGGGATAAGTCTGTGAATAACGTGCGCCATATTCGCGAATCGTCACATCAACGGCGGCCTTACTTGCCGAGGCTGGCATCGTAAATCCTTCGACCACTGTCTTTTGAGAATACCCCGGAATTTGAATTTTCTTATTTTGGAACACAGTAATAATGCCCGGCTTTGTATCGTAATAAGAGCTTACCTCTTGCATATAAGGCGTATTCACCGATGGATATGGATACCGGTAATACACACCATAGGCATGATCTTTGTAATATACATTCCCGTAATCACCGCCTGCCGTGCGCGGCACAACAAGGCGCGTTTCAAAATGCGCGTCCTCTGACAGATTATTAATCAGAAAAGATTGCCCGACCAACGTATCTTGGCTGCTCACTGATTGATCAAAATTCTTGATAAACTTATTCACCTCATACAGCGTTAACCGCTCACCAGCATGAGCAGATGAACCGCTCATCCCTGCTGCGCATAGAACTGCGCCAAATAACACTGCCTGTAATACCGATTTCATTTTCATCACCCTTTATGGTTTTCTTATGCGTAAACGTGAAGAAATCCCCACACACACCAACAGTGTACGGGGCAAAAGGTTAAAAAATGTTAAATGCAAACGCGGAAAAATGTGCCTAGATCGGCATACGCATAATTTCCTGATAAGAACTAATCATACGGTCACGCAACGCCACAACAGTTTGCAACGTAACTTCGGCGGCTGTGACGGCTTCGACAACTTTCGTGATGTCTGCCTCACCCGTAATGGCCTTGGCACTCATCACCTCACTGGCGCGCATCGTATCCAAGGCATCCTCTGCCTTACCTTTAACAAGGTCGGCAAAAGAAACACCGCCCGAACTGCCGCTACCGCTGCTTGAGGATGTGTCCCCACTCTCGCTAGACGACGATACTGCAATTCTTTGTGAATTCGCATAAGCACTCGCAGCCATATTCGGGTCAATCATCATATTCATTGTTCGTCCTTAAAAACTAAGTCTCTACTTTATTATATACTCTTTTTTATACGCGCAGCAAATCAATCGTGCGGTTAATCATACTGCGGGCCTGTTCGATCATACCAAGGTTCGCTTCGTAAGAGCGCTGAGCCTCGCGGATGTCCATCATCTCGACCATAACATTAACATTCGGCAACTTCACATAGCCATTCTCATCCGCCGCAGGGTGATCGGGTTTATATTCCATCGGAAATTCTGCGCTATCATCCACGCCAATTTCATTAACGCGCACTGTCTTAACGCCCAAATTTTTGTCCATTTCATTCGCAAATGAAATTGTCTGGCGCTGATATGGGTCTGCGCCTGGCGCTGTGCCTGTTGTCCCCGCATTGGCAACGTTTTCTGTGACAACGCGAATACGTGTTCCTTGTGCGCGCATCCCCATCGCCGAAATTGCAATTGAATCCATCAAATCATAAGCCATCGTTCAATTCCTTATCCTAAATCCTAGTTCCCGCGCCCGATCGACGTTTTAATCATACCAATATTTTTCTGGTACAAACTGGTCATCAAACCATAATCCATCGATGTTTTTTGCGAGTTAATCATTTGCTCTTCCATGATGACCGCATTGCCAGTTGGCGCGACCTCGTAGACTGTTTTCTGATCATCTGTCTTTGGATCACGCAGTGATGATCCTGGGCTCATGTGGCCAGACGATGTTGTTGATACCGACGCCTTTGCCATGCCGCTGCGCTTATCAACGGCCTTTAACACCTTATCAAAGTTCACAGCCGTCAAATCTTGCGGCTGATATCCTGGTGTATCCGCATTGGCAATATTTTGCGCGATCACGCTTTGGCGGTGGTTCAAATACCCCATCTTTGCGCTTAGGCCTTTTAATAATGCTAAATTTTGCGTTGTCATTTTCAGTTATTCCCCTCAGAATAAGTCATATGTCAGGGAAAGAATTGCACAAACCATGCCAAAAGACGTAAACCATTCAAATAAAACAATAAAAAAGAAACGCCCTGCCGCCGTTGCCGTCAAAGAACGCCAATCACAGGCCGAATTACCGGCGATTACTGCCGCTGGGCGGGGAAAAATTGCCGAGGCCATCGTTCAGCTTGCCTTTGAAAACGACATCAAAGTACGCGAAGACAGCGCACTGGCTGAAATGCTGGTCGAAATCGACGTCGACAGTCCTATCCCATCCGAAGCCTTTATGGCGGTGGCAGAAATTTTATCCTACGTTTATCGCGCCGATGGCAAGCCAAATCCTTTCGATATCACCTTAGATAGTGATACAACGGAAGAGTAATGGAAACTGAAACGCTAAACGTCCTACCAATGCTTGTTCGTATGCTGGTTGCGCTGACCACTGTGGTTGCGCTGATGGGTGGCCTTGCGCTTTTAATGAAGAAATTCGGCCTTTCAGGGGCGCAGCCAACACAACAAGGCAAAAGCAAACGCCTCAGCATTATCGAACGCTTGCCACTCGACACGCGCCGTCATCTCGTCATCATTCAATGCGACGACACGCAGCACCTTGTCATCCTTGGCCCCAACGACGAAACAGTTTTGCAAAACAACCTTGGTACCCTTCCCGCCGCAAAGCCCAAAACAACAAAAACAAACAAAAAGGATAAAGCCGCATGACCTTGTTTCATAAACGCATCCTGTTCACTGGCCTTTCTCTCTTCGCCCTTGCGATCCTTTGCATCCCTAGCAGCAGTTGGGCGCAGGCAATCACACTCGATCTAGGAAATGGCGCTGATAACGGCACTGTCACAGGACGCATCGTGCAAATGGTCATCATCCTGACAGTCTTATCACTGGCGCCGTCCATTTTGATTATGATGACATCTTTCACGCGCATCATTGTGGTCTTGTCCTTCCTGCGTACCGCTATCGGTATTCAACAAACCCCGCCGAACACGGTCATGATTTCACTGGCGCTGTTCCTGACATTTTTTATCATGGCGCCCACCATGCAAAAAGCTTACGAAACTGCATTACTGCCGTTAATTAACGAAGAAATTGATGAAATGCAGGCCTTTGAATACGGCGTAGAGCCTTTTAAAGAGTTTATGCTACAACACACGCGCGAGAAAGATTTACTCCTCTTCACTGGCGTCACAAAAACAGACATCCCCGACGATCCCATGGCACTGCCTATTCAGGTTGTCATCCCGTCCTTTATGATTTCAGAACTGCGCCGCGCCTTTGAAATCGGCTTTATGCTGTTCCTGCCATTTTTAATTATTGATATGGTCACCGCATCCATCTTGATGGCCATGGGTATGATGATGTTACCGCCGGTAACAGTGTCCCTGCCCTTTAAAATTATCTTCTTTGTGCTGGTCGATGGATGGTATCTGATTACAGGATCAATCATGCGAAGCTTTGACGCGGGGCTAACCACAACGGTTGCGGGGCCGCTGGCTGGTGGATAGCCATTCACACTAAGCAGCATGCGCTGCTGCGCCTACCGCATCATCACATATCATTACATTAAAAGGATATAGCCTACTCAGCTTGCCCGTCTGACTCTGCGCCATCTTCATCGTCTTGAAGGTAATCTTCAATAAAGTCTGCAAACATATCAACCTCTGCCGCGACCGAGAACAAGGTTTCACGATCGGCAAGCTCCGCATTCTTACGCATACGGGTCACCACATCAAAGGCACGCGCACGCGGCGTTTTCTTCATTGTGTCGGCAAACTTCTCACGAATATTGGCCAAGCGAATACGATCCCCCGCCAAATTCAAGGCCACTGCGCGGCGTAAAATCAAATCCGCTTGCTCATCGGTTAAATGGTTACCTGCTAGAACTTTCTCATCTTGCAAAACATTTTGCAGTGCCTCTGCCGCGTCATCCCAAAACGCATGACGCCACGCAATGTCAGCACGTAATAGATTAATCTCTGGCGTTAAATCATGCTCCATCAACAAATCCAGCGCCTTCTTCGGCTGATCCGATCGCGATAACGCACGCGCTGTCAAAAGCGTCAACTCCTGATTGACATCTGGGTCTACCGCTAAACTGGGGATCGTTGCTTTCAAATCTTTTGCCTGTGCAAGTAAATCAAGCGCCTTCTCATTGTCACCTTGCAACTGATGTACAACGCCTAACTTCACCGCAACGCGGTATGCATCTTCACCCTGTAATTTGTTTTCTAATTGATAAGACAAAATTTCAATCGCGCGTTCATATAAATTGGCCTGAACCAAACGGTCTGCCAATCTGCGCCCCATCAACTCACCGACGTCACCGCTGGGGACAAGCTCAGAGAAATGCTCATAAAGCGCCGCAACATCAGGGCCAGAGAGCTTATATAAACGCTCGCCTAGATACAGGTTGCGAAACTCCTCGCTCATCTCTTCGATAATGCGCTGCCCTAAATGGACACCAGTGGCGTAACTGGCCGCATCACGCATAATATTCAGCCCCTTAACATACTGCCCATCATCAAAATATGTCCGACCCAGCCAGTAATTGACTTGCGCCTCAAGATCATCACCGCGCCACGCATAACGCAATCGCTCCAAACGGTCGATTGCCTTTTTCAGTGGCAAATCTTTTTCTTCTTGCTCTAATCGGGTCAAAGCAAGACCTGCGCGCACGCGGTACAAATCATCGTCACCTTCATAAAGCTTTTTCCATGCGGAAATCGCTTTATCTGTCTTCCCCTCTTGGCGCAATAGTTCGCCTTTCAAATAACTATAGGCCGCCTGATGTGGGCCGCGCATAAATTCATGGTGTTCAAACCCATCTAAAATCCCAAACAGCTCCTTCGTGCGCTGTTTATCGCCGGCGCGCAAAGTAACCTCAGATAATGTCAACGCCAAAGGCACCGCGACCTCAGCAGGATAATGATGCACATCATCAAAGTTCGCTGGCAAAATATCGGCAGCTTGTTGCCAGTCATAAAGCTTGGCCAACGCATAACTGCGCCAATAACGCACTTCATCCTTATTCTTTAGCAAATCACCTGACAGCGCCTTAAATGACGCTTCATAATGTCCGTTGATTGCCTCCAAAACGCCTTCTAGTGCTTGAAACTCTGGGCTAGAGCTAAGATCCGGCAAAACATCTTGCACAATACGCAGAAAACCTGCGGCCTCAGCGCCCATGCCATTGGCAATATACATGCGCGCCAAATCCATTAAACCGCCGACCTGACCATCACGGTTCAAACCGGGAAGCGTCGCTAAAACGATCGCTTTATTTTCGGCTAGTCCGTCAACACCGCCAAGTTGCCAGTTTTCAAATTCAAATAACCGTGGCTCACGCGATTGCTGTTTCTCCGCATCACCTTGGCCATGTGCATCCTCACTGTGTTTTGCATGCTGCGAGAGCAAGGCCGTTTCAACCATACCCTGCTCACTCACCGCCAAGGGCCCCCTGCCTGTGCGATAAACCACAACGCCGCCATCAACCGCCTCAACTTTTAAATCATCAACCTTGGGCACAATGGCTAGTCCTGCAGATGATTCCAGTGTCTTAAAATCAATGAAATCGAGTGCAGGCCCGCCATAAGCATGCGCATCAGGCACTGTGACAACAAACATCATCGCCTTAGAAACCGGGTCTTCAACGCGGAGCACTTCGCCAACCTCAGACATCTTCCAAAATACCTGCCCGCTGCGCCCTTGGTGAGGAATAACCCCCTGACGCACAGCCTCAACCGGTTTCTTTTCTGGGCGCAAATCATGCCCAACCAAAATACGCCAAGCCAATCCACCGCCTTGCGCCATATATTGCGCGCCGCCCAATGCATTGACCGTAAAAATCTTGGCATCATCATGCTTCACTTCTTCAGGCGTTCCAAAATCATCTTTTTGCTCGCCAACGATATGGGGGCGCAGTAACATTTTCTCTTGATCATTGACCAGCCACAATTGGTCATTCAAAACAAACGTCGCCATTGCCGTTGGCGTCACAGATGTCACCATAATCAAATTCGGATGACGCGAGGATGCATCAATCGAAGGCACTGCACGTTTTGACGGCAGACGAAAACTATGGCTCTGTGCTTGAGTGCGCGGTGCCAATGATGCAACGGGCGTCACATCACGTTTAAGTGTCCTTGCAGGCTTTAGACCATCTTGAGACGGCGGACGCGCGGCAGTTTCAGGAACCTTTTCCACCTTTGCCGCAGGTTCTTTCACTTCTGAAGGCGCATGATCATAGCTTGCTTTTTCAGGCTGTTTCGCGGCAGGCTTCGGCGCAGCCACTGCAGGTGCAACCTTTTTTGCCTGCGGCGGATTTACTGGTCCTGGTTTGCTTTGACTTTTAACATCCACAACAACGCGGTGACCTAATTTGAAATCCGAAATCGCCTGCCCCGGCGCCATTTGAATAGCCACGCGCAAAGGATGGCTCGACAATGATGTAACCGCACGCACATGACGCAGCGTATCAACATGCAAATCTGCCGTATCAAGGGATGCGTTTTTATTAAACGACAAATGCACCAGACCATCTTTACGCAGATCTAAATCATATGTAACAGGCTCTTTCCAATCAAAAACAAGGCGAGAATATGTATCATGTTCTCCGCCGCGCACACGCACCGCGCTTGCCGCATAGGCAAGTGCTGCGGTCAAAGACCCAGCCATAACAATCACAAAAAAAGCAGATTTAACGCGCACAGAAACCATTTCTTAAAATTGCCACAAACCCCGAGAAAGAACAAGCAAGCCCCGCATGATTATCGCCGTATACTAACAGGCGTAAACGCCAGCGGATTACCACTATCTTGCATAATGACAATATCGACCCTGCGCGCCATTTTCTGGCGCATCATCGCAGGAATATCTTCGGACAATTCATCAAAGCGCCCACTCGACACTCCGCGCACCACAACGTCGCGCTTATACCCTGATTGCCGCAGCAAGGATGCAATGCTTGTCGCCCGCGCCAAAGAAAGCGCCCAATTATCCTGATACAAACCACCCGAAATTGGCGTTGGGTCGCTGTGTCCAACGACCTCAATGCGGTTTTTAATGCGGTAAAATAAATCACCCAAGGCCATCAATGCGCGTTTTGCTTCTAGGCTGACCTCGGTATCACCCGCAGCAAAAACAACGTCCGTTGGCAAGGAAATGATCAAGCGCCCAGCCCCTGATAACAGCAAAGCACTTTGCAAACTTTCCTCTTCCGCGAATTGTCTTTGCAATACATTTTGCAAATAATTCAAATCAAGCGCGCGATCAGAGCTAATTTTCTCAATCGATATATCTTGCATCTGCCCAGAGAAATTCTGCAATGTTTTTTGAATATTGATCCCCTCTTCAACGGAGCGGATCATTTCTTCCCACTGATTTTCATCCGGCACAGCCATCGAATAAAGCAGCACAAAAAACGTCAACATCAACGCCATAATATCAGTAAAGGTCAACAACCATAAAGGCGGACCAAAACTTTCATCGCCGCCTTCATCGTCATACATCGCGTAAAAATCTATATTTTGACCATGAAATGTGTCTGCCGTGGCTTCGGAAAATTCATTACGAAAGTCTGACATTTGCGCCCGCAAGGCAGAGTTAACCTGCTCGGCCCCCGTTTTAAACGACCCTAGTTCATCGCGAACCTGCTGACCAATGCTCTTGTCTTTATCCGCCATTGGCACTGGCCTCCGTGCGTAATTCTAGACGAACCGGCATATAACGGCGAAACAGCAAAAAAACCTGATCGTCATCACCATGCGCCAAACCCGTTGTAATCAAACGCGAACGAACGCCTTGATCTTCCAATGTTTGCGCATAACGTCCCGCCGCATTAATCAGCTCTCCCGCCACTGACGGCGCGCGCCCCTGCAACGCCGCAGGGTTCGCATCAATATTCAAAACAATGTCCATTTCATACGGCACGGAATCATCCAGATCCATCAGCCCCGCAAGCGCCGCCGAAAAACGCTGCCCATCTGGGCCTGCGCCGACCAAAGCTTGCTCAAAATCAGCGCGCGCCATCTTCATACGCAGTTCTGTACCGAAACGATTTTTCTGTGCCTTAACGTCGGGAATACTTGCGTTAAACAAGGCCTTAATTTGCTCGAGCGCATCACCCTTGTTAGCATCTTCCCCCTCATTAGCGATAACGGGCGAAGGCATATCTTCTTGAAAAGAATATTGGGGAACCAGCGCATCAGACAGACTGTCGATAACAGCGCGCGTTTTCGATTCCTCAAATGTAGATAAGCTGTTCAATACAATAAAGAATGACAGCAACATAATAAAAAGACCAAGGCTAAGGAATTGATTACCCATGCCCTTATTATACCGTGACTATGATAAAATAAACAGCGCGAAAAAGGCTAATTAATCAAACAGATCATCCAGCAACGCATCAATATCATCCTGCGTAACGCCCTGATTTGGCAACTGCGGGCCGTTCAACAATGCCTCATCACCTGTTGCCTCTTCTTCACGGACATAATCAATACCAGGAATTTTTTCACCAAGAATAGACAAAAGACCACCCACTTTTTCCTCGATAATCTTCAAACTGCTGACGACCTTGGTAATGCGCTGCCCCGTAATATCTTGAAACGAGCATGCCTCATATATTTTCATCACCTCACTGGCAATGGCTTCGCCTTGTTCGCCCTCAATCTCAGCACTCTTATCTTGAATAGCCTCACATGCATCCATGATTTCACCCGTTGCAATGGCCGTCGCTTCCACAACCGCATCTAGCTCATCAGTAGCGGTAGGAATATGCTTTTGATTAATATCCGCCGCCCCAGTGCCGCCCAAATCACGGCGCACCTGATCAATCACATCTTGCAAGGCATTAATTTCTTGAAAAATAGCCTCACGCGAAATGTTTTCAGACGTTTCAACCTGAGAAACAACAGAATTAATAATTTGAACGACCTTATCACGTTTGGTCGAGTCCCCATGATGACCATCAGTCATAGCTACCCCCTAATTTGATAATAAGAACAATACTAAATTCGTTTAAAATTCACCCAAAACACTTGAAATCTTTGTTTTCAAAGTCTCGGCATTAAATGGCTTAACAATATAGTTATTCACGCCGGCTTGCTTAGCTGCAATAACGTTTTCAGTCTTACTTTCAGCCGTCACCATAATAAAAGGCGTATCTTTAAATGACTCGCCTGATGCGCGAATTTGTTTCAGCAAATCAAGTCCTGTCATTGGCTCCATGTTCCAATCGGAAATGATCAAACCGTACTGCTTGTTCTTAACCTTTTCGTAGGCGGCAGACCCATCCGTTGCCTCATCTACGTTATTAAACCCTAATTGCTTCAGCAAGTTTTTAATAATACGAAGCATCGTATTATAGTCATCCACGATCAAGACATTCATATTTTTATCTACGGCCACCTGGTCCCCACTTTCGACTTCTATTGTATATCATTATTTATTTTCAAGGATTTGACTTATCGTAAGCCACGCTCATCATATTCCACTGTAAAAGCAAAATATTGACAAAAGCTTAACGCATCATACAGAAGAATTCAAAATAACAACAGAGCAAATCTAAAACTTCAAGAAAATTGAATACGATAAGATGCTACTATGGTAATGAGGGCAATGACTTTTGCTCAGCAAGCATAACAGTTAATGTTTTGGCGCGCTCTGGGTTCATTTTTGCCAAGATAGCTGAAGCCTTACGTTCAGACATATTCATCGTCACGCGCAGCAAAATATCAATATCAAGCGTATTAAATATCGCAGCCGCTTCTTTGGCCTTCATCCCCTCGTAGATCTTCACCAAACTCATAATCTGAGCCTGCTCTTCATCTTCTTGCTGCTTTAACAAGACCTCGATCTGATTACGAATTTGCTTAAGCTCAACATATTTACGCTCCATCTCCTGCTGAGTTGCATCCAGCAGAGCTTCTCTGGCGCGCAAATCACCTTCACGCGCCTCCAATGCTTTACGGCGCTCTTCCAGATCACGCAAATAATCCATTTTGGTATTTTCAAAGCCGTAATCCTCTTCAATGGCATCGCGCCAAACCACATCTGTTTCATCAAAATCATCACCGTGATCATCTTGGTGCGCTTCCACCTCATCATGCCCTTCATCTTGACCATGATCTGCGCCAGCATCTTCCTCATGCTCAGCCTCTAAATCCGGCTTTGCTTCAGCAGCCGCAAAGACTTCACCTTGACGTGAAAGGTCTTGCACACCGACAAAAACGCTCGACAAGCGCACAGAAAATGCCAAAAAAGCAACCAAAATCATCATTGGTAAAATCGACAAAGATCGGCTGTTGCCCTGCATAAATCAAATTCCTGTATAATTAACCGCTCACCTCATGCAAGCGTGACATTCACCCTAACGCTTTTTCCCCTGCAAGGCTTCATAAAGCTCCTGCTCGGCTTTGCTAGAAAAAGCATCATTACTGCCCGCATCCACATCATGATCTGGATCACGAATAGAAAAGATAGACGCGCCTTCATTGCCGGTGCCTTTGGGCGCCTTTGGCGCGGGCGCATCATCGCGCATCTTCACCGAAAGCGTACTTTGCCAAGAGCCGTCTTTCTCTGCTGCCGGGGCGACCTCTTCACTCACCTCAGGCATCGAAGGCGTTTCTGGAACAGATGGCGCTGGTGACGTGACATGACGCCCCTTCACTGCCAGATCCTCCAAACGGCGCGACAAACTATCGCTGGCATCATTGACCATACGCAGCTCATCAATCATATATTGCGAGTCATTTAAGGCATCTTGCAAATCGCGCCCTGCCTTTTCAGAAGAATCTTTCAGTTCATCAATCGCGCGATAGGCTTGCTCGATATTATCTGACAGCACCTTAATCAGCGCATCAAATTCACTGCGATGCTGCTTAAATGCGTTCAAACTGTTGGACAGGCGCACGGCATAAAAAATCGTAACCCCCAGCGCCAATAAAACAACGATATCCATCGCTAAACTCAGTGTCATCCCTATCAATCCTGATCTTCTTGTTTTTCAATATAACGTTCGATCTGCACGGCAATAGCCCCCTGCTTTTGCCCCACAGGCCCCTTAAACATTGGAAAATGCCCGCATCGCAGTTCAATTTCATCTTCGGTTTTGGTCGAGAAAAAGACCTGCGAGCCCACTTCCCAATTCAACATTTCATCTAATGATACAATCTTTTCACCCAAAACCGCCTGCAGCTGCACATCAGTTTTATACAGCTCCTCGGTCAAGTGGTTTTCCCAAATTGAATCGCGGCCGAATTTCTCACCCATGAACATCTGCAAGAGAAGCTCACGAATAGGCTCAAGCGTCGCATAAGGAATAAGAATTTCAACGCGGCCACCACGATCCCCCATATCAATGCGCAAGCGCGCCAAAACGCAGGCATTGTTACTTTGGGTAATGGTTGCAAAACGCGGATTTGTTTCAATACGGTCCAAGCCGAAACCAACTGGTGACAATGGATCAAAGGCCGAAGACAAGTCACCCAAAATCACTTCAACCATGCGCTGAACAAGCTTGGTCTCAATCGTCGTATAAGGGCGCCCTTCAACGCGGACAGCCGGCGTACCCTTACGGCCACCAAGCAACACATCCACAATCGAATAAATCAGCGCACTGTCGGTCGTCAAAAGACCATTATTATCCCACTCCTCGGCCTTAAACACCGATAGCATCGCCGGCAACGGGATCGAATTCATATAATCACCGAAACGTACCGTTGAAACCTGATCAAGACTTACCTCTACGTTATCAGAGGTCAAATTACGCAATGTCGTCGACATCAAACGCACCAAACGGTCAAAGACGATATCAAGCATCGGCAAACGTTCATAGTTCACCATCGCCGAATTCACCAGCGCCATCACACCAGAGGAACTGCCGTCACCTTCTGCGCCTTCATCAAAACCGAGAAGACTGTCAATTTCTTCCTGGTTCAAAATGCGCGCATCAACCTCAGAACCGCCTGCCGCAATATCATCATCTGACGCATCATCAGACTCGCCGTCATCTGCAGCCATGTTTTCCCATTGCTCCATTACGGCGCGCTCTTCGTCGCTCATCTGATCTAGTTCATCGGTACCGTCAGCCATTACCTTTTAATCCTTGACCTAAGTTACATAACATCATGCTGATTGTAACCTAGCAATTTTCTTGCCAATTACACCATTATAGCATTATTGAACCAATATTTCTTGAAATAACACATCTTTGACCTCTACTGGCGCTGCGGCCTGATTAACCCGCCACAAAAGCTCCATTTGCAAACGGTAAATCCCGCCAGAACCGCGCAAGTCCTTCACGCGCAATTCGCGCAAATAGGTCTGAAAACGGTCAATAACGCGCGGCATCACGGCTTCAACCGCAGGCGCATCATCTGGGTTTTTCAATTCCAATTGAACACTCAAACGCAAATAACGCGGAACACCATCATCAGAATTCAAACTAATATTCATGGTCGGAACAACAACAAAAGCAGACGTTGCATCGCCATGACCGCCGCCATGCCCATCACCGCCACCGCCATGGTCATCTTTCGCACCATGATCATCAGGCGCACCGTGCTCGTCACCGTGACCTTCTTCAACATGCTCGGCTGTTTCTTTTCCTAAAACGCCATCCAGCATACCTGTAAAATACAAACCTGCACCAACGCCAAGCAAAAGCACAATCACGCCGACAATCGCGATAATCAGCTTTTTCTTACCATCGCCTTCCTCTTCAGAAGCATCCGCACCTTCAGCGCCTTCATCTCCACCTTCGCCTTCAACGCCCTTATCTTCTTCCAGATCTTCATCAGCCATTCGTCGACACCTAACCTTATATAAAACTTAAAAACAGTTATTCACGCTTATAATACCCCAAAGATCGCAGAAAATAAACAATCTCAGCGCAAAGTTTCGACATCTGTACACACCGCGCGCAACGCAACAACAAATACATGGGCAAAATTTACCGCCACCGACAAGATTGCCGACCAAACAGCCCAAGAAGACAAGGACACAACGCGCCACAAAAACAAGGCAAGTCACTGAAATAGCAGCAAAAATAAAACTGGCACGCTGCATGCAATACATTCTGCGAAGGGGTTTCAAACCGCTACTGACAATTAACAAGGATTATTCCGCAATGGAAAACAGTATTTATATAGGCCTGTCCCGCCAAATGGCTCTCAGCCGCGATATGGAGATCATCTCCAACAATATCGCGAACCTCAGCACGCCAGGCTATCGCGGCCAAAATCTAGTGTTCGAAGAATATTTGTCCAACCCAAAAGGCACAGATGATCCTTTGTCATTCGTTAATGACCGCGGCCAATATGAAATCACAACGCCCGGATCAGTGCGCTCAACCAGCAATCCACTTGACGTTGCCCTTAACGGCCCCGGCTTTATGGGCGTCCTGACTGAGGAAGGCGAAACCGTCTACACACGCGCCGGTGACTTCACAATGGACGCAAACGGCACCCTCCTGACCAGCGCCGGATACAGCGTCGCAGGCAATGGCGGCGGCGGCATCACCATCCCGGCAAATTCTACCGAGATCAAAATCGATGAAAACGGCTATATCTCGAACCAAGATGGTCAAGTCGGACAAATCATGATGGTTGAATTTGAAGACCTCCAAGAATTACAGCCCCTCGGCAACAATACATACGCAACAAACGCTGCGCCCATGGATCCACAAAACACTTCCATGAAACAAGGCTACCTTGAAGGATCAAACGTGCAGCCAGTTTTAGAAATGTCCCGCATGATCGAAGTATCACGCACATTCCAGCAATTACAACAAACCCTGCAAGGCGAGCACGAGCGCCTGCGCAACGCAATTCAGAAATTATTGGCAAGCTAAGCCAACACACGTTTAAAAGGAGCAACCAACCATGATTAGATCACTCGATATCGGCTCAACAGGAATGCTAGCACAGCAGCTCAACGTTGACACAATCTCGAACAACATCGCCAACATGACGACCACTGGCTTTAAACGTCAGCGCGCCGCCTTCCGCGATTTGCTATATCAAAACATTGACCGCCCAGGATCAACATCCTCAGACAGCGGCACAACCCTGCCAACAGGCTTGCAAGTCGGCCTCGGTGTTCAAGCTGGTTCAGTTTACCGCATCCACTCTCAAGGTACATTGCAAACAACTGAAAATACATTAGACCTAGCCATCCGCGGCGAAGGGTTCTTCCAAGTCTCAATGCCAAACGGCGATACTGCCTACACACGCGACGGTACATTTCAGCTGAATGAAAATGGTGAAATCGTAACCCTACAAGGTTATGTCGTTGATCCAGGCATCACAGTTCCCGCCGACGCAACAAGCATCGACATCAACGCGGAAGGCGAAGTCCTCGTCAGCCTGCCAAACCAGACCGCCACCAGCAACGTCGGACAGTTACAACTGGCGAACTTCATCAACCCAGCCGGCCTCAACGGCATTGGTGACAACCTGTACCTAGAAACTGATGCCTCAGGCAGCGCCACAACAGGAACAGCCGGCACAGATGAATTTGGCACACTGCTGCAAGGTGCCCTCGAACAATCAAACGTCAACGTTGTTGAGGAAATGACTGAATTGATCGCCGCGCAGCGCGCCTATGAAATGAATTCAAACATCATCTCAACAAGCGATGAATTACTGCAAACAGTCTCTCAACTTCGATAAGTAATAGACTCTGATTAAACAACAAACCAAGGACAAGGAATAAAAATATGCTTCGTTTCGTATACATCTTAGCCGTACTTGCTTTCATCAGCACAGATGCCATGGCTGTATCCCTGCGCCAGCAAAGCGTCATCAGCGGGGATGTTATCCGCCTAGGCGACCTATTCCACGATCTTGAGCGCAACCAAGATCGCGTCCTTGGCGCCGCCCCTCGCCCCGGAAAAAGCACAACCCTCAGTGCAAAAACGCTGCAACGCGTTGCCATTGCCATGGATCTACCTTGGCGCCCAAGCAGCGCAAGTGACTACCTGACAGTGACGCGCGCTGCGACAGTTGTCTCACCAGAAACAGTTGAAGGCGCCCTGCGCACGGCTTTATCCGAAACCATGACAGATAGCCTGTTTAACATCGCATTCACTGGCGCGCAGCCAGAGGTCATCCTACCGCCCGAGATGCCAGACGCAGCCGAAATCAGCGAACTTGAGTATAATGCGCAATCACGCTGGTTCGAGGCCACAATCATGGCCCCATCAAAGGACAACCCTGTTATTCAAAAACGCATCTCGGGTAAAATCATCCCGCTTGCACAAATCCCAACGCTTAAATCCAGCCTGCGCTCTGGCGATGTCATTGGCAGACACGACATCCGTATGATCACAGTGCCTATGCACAGCGTCAATCATGACACATATTTGCGAGCCGAAGATCTATACGGCCTGACACCGCGCCGCATTATCACCGCTGGCAGCGCCATCAAAGAGATGGATGTCGAACAACCCCGCATCGTACAGCGCGGCGAAAGCGTCACAATGATCTATCAACATGGCGGCATGCGCTTAACCGCCACAGGTAAAGCCATGGAATTTGGCGCAAAAGGTGACCTGATCCGCGTGGTCAACAACCAAAGCAGCCAAAGCATTGACGCCATCGTGACAGGCACACAAGAAGTCACAGTAAAAACATTTTAAGATTTAACCACCAAGGACCAAAACCATGAAAACACATCGCACACAAAAATATGCAGCACGCTTTTTGGCATTGGGCCTGTGCGCTATGCTCAGCGCATGCAGCGCCGTTGACCGCCTCAGCAACATTGGCGAGCCTCCTCAAATGACGAAAATCAGCAACCCCGTAACGCAGCCCGACTACCAACCTGTCAGCTTGCCGATGCCGACCCCTCAAAACATCGTCAAACAGAAAAACTCGTTATGGGCATCTGACCGCGTCACTTTCTTTAAAGACCAGCGCGCGAAAAATATCGGCGACATCATCACAGTCATGGTTGATATCACCGACGAAGCCACGCTTGAAAACGAAAGCGAACGCAGCCGAAGCAGCAGCGAAGGCGCAAACCTCAGCCGTCTTCTTGGTCTGGAACAAGACATCGACATGATCACGCCCGAGGCCATTAACGACTCTGCAACTGGCTTGCTCAACCCAGAGCTAAGCGCATTTGATTCAACCTCCAGCCATAACGGCGCAGGCTCAACCGAGCGAGAAGAAGAAATTGCTCTGGAAATCGCAGCACTAATCACGCAGATTTTACCAAACGGCAATATGGTGATCAGTGGCCGCCAAGAAGTGCGCGTCAATTTTGAAAAACGTATTTTGCAAATCGATGGCGTCATCCGTCCAGAAGATATCTCAACACAAAATACAATCGACCATAACCGCATCGCCGAAGCGCGCATCGTTTATGGCGGCGAAGGACAGCTTACCGACGTGCAACAACCACGTTACGGACAGCAACTCTATGACATTATCTTCCCGTTCTAATTATAAAGACACCCCTCAAAAGAAAAGCCCGTCAATCATGGCGGGCTTTTTTATAGGAATGATAAACGTAAAAGCGATTAATCGTCGCGGTGCGTTTTTTCCATACGCTCATGAAGCTCTTGCGCTTCTAATGTCATGGTCGCATTCGGGCGCGCCTTCAATCGTGCGATAGAAATAGGCTCACCAGTTTCTTCACAGTAACCATATTCACCGTCTTCAACGCGCTCCAGCGCCTGATTAATCTTCTTAATCAATTTGCGCTCGCGGTCACGTGTACGCAGCTCAAGCGCGTGATCAGTTTCCGCCGATGCGCGGTCCGCAATGTCAGGCTTTTGCAACTCAGTTGTTTGCAATGTGTTGTGAATAGTTTCTTCTGATTCTTTAATCAGTTCATTTTTCCAGCTTAGCAATTTCAAACGAAAATACTCCAGCATCACAGGGTTCATAAACTCACCCTTATCATTTTCTGGATCATAATCTGGAGGAACAATTACGCTTTTGGGATTGGACATCTGGTCACCGCATCCTTATTCTAAGTTAAAATTCAGCCTGAGGGAATATAAGCGCGCATCAATCAAAGCGCAATAAAAAACACATTCCTTCGTCTAGTTACCTGTTTATTATACACATTTATTTTGCATCGCGCTTATCAATCGCAACGCGCAATTTCGCAAGCTCTACCTGCGCGCGCAGGTCAACCTCATCCATCAGTGCCGTTAATTCAGGGTCATCTATGCGCTCGCGATGTTCTGCCACCACATCCGCCATATTGATCATATCCCCCACGGTTAATTGACCGCTTAACATCTTAATGCGCACAGCCTCAAGCGCATCTAAAATCTTGTGCGAACGTTTTTTCATGCGCTGGCGGGCCTTGCCCTGCGTTGGATCATCCGCCTCTTGCGCCATCAAAAGCACATCAATCTGCGCAATCGAGCTCGCATTACCGGATTGCTGCGTTGTCTCCGCCTGCTCTGCTGATGCTGAAGCAATCAAACTGCCAAAGGCTGCAACACTGGCATCACCTTGCGCGGATGGCTTCTTCGACGTTTTAGACGTCTTCCCTGTTTCTTTACTCGACCCTGGTCCTTTAATTTTCATGGCATAATCCCTTTATCACTCCCCTTTAGATGTAGCACAGCCCCGCCCACACTTAAAGTCTGTTCTCTCACGGCAAAAATTTCCTGCCGCGATATTTCTGCCCAAAATGACATGCGTTACTGACATCAAAAACCGTAAAAAACACCACAAAACCACACGCCAAAAACACTCTCAAACCATTGTTTTAAAACACTTTATACATCACACATAAAAACTGGCACGCCACATGCATTGATAACTGCGAAGAAAAGGAAAAATAAACCATGCGTAGTTTTATGACATTTTTGAAAAACAAGGCACAAAATGATCACGCCGCCGATAATAAAGGCCGCGACAATCTCTATACGCGCTTTGATGCTTTGCGTGCATCAGAAAACAACACGCCAAATAAAGAACACACAAAAGATCACCTCAAAACGCTCTCGCTAGCGCTCCTCGCTGGTGGGGTCTTCGCCGCATCATCTCTCCTCTTCTCTCTCCCTGCTCAGGCGAAGACCTCCCGCATCAAGGATATCGTGAATATCGAAGGCGTTCGTGACAACCAACTCATCGGATACGGCCTTGTCGTGGGCCTCAACGGCACGGGCGATAGTTTGAATAACGCACCCTTCACACAAGAAAGCCTTATTTCAATGCTTGACCGCCTGGGCGTCAGCGTCCGCGGACAAAATTTAAACACGGGCAACGTTGCCGCCGTTATGGTCACCGCGTCCTTGCCACCATTTTCCAATCAAGGATCACGCATTGATGTCAGCATCTCTGCCCTTGGCGATTCCACCAGCCTTCAAGGCGGGACACTTTTGGTAACGCCGCTTCTTGCCGCTGATGGCGAAGTTTACGCCGTTGCCCAAGGCGAGGTCAGCATCTCTGGCTTCTCCGTATCTGGTGACGCAGGAACGCTGACGCAAAACATCCCAACATCTGGCCGCATCGCCAGTGGCGCAATCGTTGAACGCGAAATCGACTTCACACTCGAAGAACTTCAAGAAGTACGCCTAGCCCTGAAAAACCCAGATTTCACAACTGCGCGCCGCATTGCGACTGCGATTAATGGCTATACCAATGTGAATGTTGCAGATCCTGAAAACTCGGCCAGTATCGTCTTGCGCCGCCCGGCAAATTATGCCGGCACGATCGTAGACCTGATCACTGATATCGAACAACTGCCCGTGCAACCTGATCAACCTGCCCGCGTTGTCATCAGCGAACGCTCTGGCGTCATCGTGATCGGATCAGAAGTGCGCATCAGCAATGTTGCCATCGCACAAGGCAACCTGACCGTACAAATCAAC
Organism: Micavibrio sp. UBA6929; assembly: GCA_002448815.1. Taxonomy (GTDB): domain Bacteria; phylum Pseudomonadota; class Alphaproteobacteria; order Micavibrionales; family Micavibrionaceae; genus UBA6929. The sequence continues at coordinate 18,830 of DKAJ01000008.1, read as the reverse complement.
GAAGCCGCACAAGTATCGCAGCCTAACCCATTTGCCTCGGTCGGTGAAACCGTAACTGTGCCACGCACAAACCTAAACGTGAACCAAAGCACAGACGTGCGCCTTGCCGAGCTTGAAACCGGCGTCAGCCTTCAAGAGCTTGTCACTGGCCTAAACCGCCTAGGCATGAAACCACAGGACATCATCACGATTTTACAAGCTGTAAAAGCCGCTGGCGCCCTGCAAGCAGATATCGAGGTAATGTAAGATGAACGAACTTTTCGGCCCCACTTCATCATCGATCAGCCTTCTGCAGGCACGCCAAGATCAGGCACGTTCTGCCCAGGCCGCACACAACATCACGGCAAAAAATGCCCAGATGCTGGAAGATATTGACGCAACAGCAACAGAATTCGAAGCCGTCTTCGTCGCAGAAATGATGAAACCAATGTTCGACGGCCTCAGCACCGAAGCGCCATTTGGCGGCGGCAAAGGCGAAGAAGTCTTTCGCGGCATGCTGATCCAAGAGTATGGCAAGGAAATTGCAAGGACAGAAACGATCGGTCTTTCCAGTCATATCAAACGGGAAATGATCCGCATGCAAGAAGAAGCATCAGGCACCAGCCTCACGCCAATCGCGCCTGCAAATGACGACACTGAGACAACAACAACGATAACAAAAGCAAATAACTAGAGGAGCACTGCACATGACAAACAACGTGAGTAACGCAATCGACCCAACAACGCTGACACCGGAAAATGCATTGAACAATCTTTGCAAGATCTCTCAGTCACTCCTCGACCTTGCCGAGCAAGAGTCGCAGGCGTTAATCCAGCAAGACATGCTGTCGTTTGCCATCATCCAAGATGAAAAAGAAGCGCTAAGCCTGCGCTATTTGGATGCCTCACAAGATTTCCGCAACCGCATCAATGTGTTCCGCCGCATTAACCGCAATCAGTTAACGCGCCTTGAAACCATCCAGGACGAGCTAAGCGTTCGCACAAATGACAATAACGCCTTGATCGACCAGATCAAACAAAAGGCCGAACATGTCGTCAGCCACGGCCTGATGACTGCACAAGAATACGCCCGCAGCGCACGCCTGAAACGCGCACCATTGCCGTCACAAACAGGCGCAAACAACAACATCGAAACCCCAGCAGGAGCTTAAACCATGACAAGCCACGCAAACATCAAATTGCCAAATTCGCCGCAGAAGGCCGCAGAGGAAATGATCGTCATCATCAATGACCTGCAAGCCATCTACGAACGCGAAACAGAGGCCTTGGAAAAAACTGACACCGTCACATTTAATGCCCTGCAAGATCAGAAAATGTCTGCCGCGCGCAAATATGAACAAGGCATCGCACAAATGGTAAAACGCCGCGCAGAAATGGGCACAGTTACCGAAGCAACAAAACAAACACTGCGCGACATGCAGGAAAATTTTGCCGCGCTGGCACACAAAAACAAAAACCTGCTCGAGCGCATGCAGCGCACGACCCAGCGCTTAGGCGAAACCATTCGCAACGCGGCGAAAGACGCCGTGCAAAAACGATCAAGCATCGGATATTCCGCAAGTGGACAGGCGCAAAGCGTCAGCAACCGCAACATGTCCGTTGGCATTAATGAAACTGCGTAAGGCTAAGACGAAAGACAAAACGTAAAGAGAGCATCACCATGGATACAACAACAATCCAAACTGTTCAGCCCCAAGGCCAACAAGGCTCAGGCACGCAAACCGCCGCTTCTGCCGTTGCGGCAGGCAACACCACAGGTGTATTTGGCGCCCTATTCGCCGACCTGATGGCCGTGCAAACACAAACGCAGGCAACAGGCACAAAGGCCGAGCAAAGCATTGAAAACATGCTGGCTGAAACGGGCCTATCTGCCGAACAACTCGCCGCGCTGAACGACAATGGTGAGGCCATCACACTGCAAGATCTGCAATCCGGCGACATTCAAAACCTGATCCCTGCCCTGCAAGGCCAGAATGTTTCAGATGCACAAAGCGCTCTTGATGCACTAAAACAAGCCATCAGCGCCTCATTAAATACAGACAGCGCCGACATCACAAAGACTGGGGAAACTGTAACAACAGAAACAACCCTTACTGTCACTGCATCCTCGGCGCAAAACAGTGAAAACACTGTGAAAAACATCAATGACATCTTACTCATTGATGGCACAGATCTAGGCACAGAGGCTGGCTTGCTTGAACGCCTGACAGCAAAGATCGAGAACTTGCAAGAACAATCCGAAGCACCAGGCATTTTCTTTAACCTCACGCCTGAGCAAATGACACAGTTAGACCAAGACATCAGCGCCGCTATTGAAAATGGCGACCTGCCCCAACCACCAGAAGGGTTCAGCTTCGTCGTCGTCAGCCTTGTACCGCCACAACAGCTTGCCAATGGTGGTAAAGTTGATGACCTTACATTCATCAAAACCCTGCCCTTCACCCAAGGCGCGAACGGTATCAACATTGCCGATGCCGCCATTAATGGACAGGCCGGCGACCAGCAAAATATCAAAGGACAGTTAAATAATCTGCTGCAAAACCCTGCGACCAACGCCAATAACGCAACAACAAACGCGTCAGGCACAGACACCGCAGAAAACCCTCTTGCAGGCGGCGCCTTTGATGACTTGCTCGACATCCAATCGTCAACCGATAAGTTCAGCGCCCTATTGAAAAACGCTTCAAAATTAAAGGCTGGCGATCAAACTGGGTACACGCCGCTGCAAACAAACAATAACGCCGCCAGCGCCGCAACGCCAAGCAATGCCGCAGCAAACGGCAATGACGCGGCTCAGGCCACACTCGGCGCGCTTAGCGGCCAAATCTTTGGCGAAGGAAGCCTTGTGACAGGCTTTGGCTGGGATAACGAAACCCTGTTCAACATGGGGCTGACCACAACAACAGGCGCCAGCCAAGCCGCCAGCAGCGGTGATCTGGTCAACCTAACCCTGCAATCGCGCCACGCCGCGCAAGGTCATCCCTCAACCTCGATGGTTGCAGCCACCCTCACCAAAGGTGCAGCCAGCGGCGAGAATAAAGGCATCACATTGCAATTAGATCCGCCCGAGCTTGGCCGCATCGAAATTCGCATGCAATTCGGCAAAGACAGCAAAATGCAGGCGACAATCATCTCTGAAAAGCCAGAGGCACACATGATGCTTCAGCGCGATTCACAAGCCCTTGAGCGCGCACTACAAGAAAGCGGCCTAGAAGCCGAAGGCAATCTGGAATTCGTCCTAGCCGACGACAATCAGCAATTCTCGCAAGATGGGCGCCATGATGGCTCCCGCAATCAAGCGGGCCGCGGCGAAAGCAACGCAAGCGGCGATGATGAAATGATAATCGAAACAACCATGAACTGGGTAGTCGACCCCGACACAGGTCACACACACTACAGCATCTTGGTTTAAAGGAAGTAAAGAACAATGGTTTCTGACGTTACAATTCAAAGCGCGATTGATCAGCAATCCCAAACCAGTGCATCCAGCACCGCTTTGGCCGAGGACTTTACACAGTTCTTGACGCTGTTGACTGTGCAATTGCAAAATCAGGATCCAATGTCTCCTATGGACAGTGCGGATTTCACCAACCAATTGGTGGCCTTCACACAGGTCGAACAACAAATCAACAGTAACGAAAAGCTCGACAGCCTTATCGCTCTAGGCCTCAGCCAATCCATGAGTAACGCCCAAAGCTATGTCGGCAATGATATCAGCTATATCAGCTCTGAATTCTATTTCGATGGCGCTGAAAAAACGCTGCGTTACTCTCTGCCAGAAAGCGCATCTAGCGCAACCATGCGCATCTATAACGAGGAAGGCGGTATCGTCTACGAAGAAAATGTAAACGCCCTATCTGGCGCACATGATGTCACATGGGATGGCCGCCTAACAGGTGGCGGCATTGCCAAGGACGGCACATATGAAATTGTTATTGATGCATTGGATGCAAACGGTGATGCAATTGATGCAACAACCGTTGTGACCGGCACGGTGCAAGGCGTGGAATCGCAATCAGGACAAATCTATCTATTGGTCGGCGAACGCGCCGTGGCCTTGGGCAACGTCCTCAACAGCTCGGTCAGCAAAATCAACAGCAGCAACGCTGAAAACGTAACCGCCGCCCTCAACTATGTCGGCTTGGACGTTGGCTACGAAAACAACAGCTTCATCCTCAACAGCAGCGGCGAAGCGACCATTGACTATAGCCTTGCCGAAGACGCCGAGCGCGCCAAAATCATGGTCTATGACGATCAAGGTGAACTTGTCTTCACCGATGATGTCTACACAGGCGCAGGCGACCAAAGCTACACGTGGGATGCTGACGGCTTTGCCGCAGGACAATACACCTTTGTCATCGACGCGGTTGCCAAGGCCACAAATACAATCAAAAACAGTACACTCAACTATGGCGGTGATGGCGATTCCAATATCTCATACACACTGCAAGATAACTTCGAAAGCGTCGATATCACCATCGAAGATGCAAACGGCAACGTGGTCTTCACCGACGAAGGCAAACGCACAAACGGCGCACATAGTTACGTATGGGATGGAAAATCCAATACAGGCGATCAAATGCCTGCTGGCGAATATACAGTCAAAATCAACGCAACCAGTACAAACGATACGCGCATTGACTATACCTCCAGCACAACAGGACGCGTCACCGGCGTGGAAATTGATAACGGCGTGATCTTCCTTGAAATCGGTAATACACGCCTCATCCCGCTAAGCGAAATTTCATCCGTCAAAGTCCCTGAAGAGGACGAAACCACAGGAGGCAGCGCATGAGTTTATTTAGCTCCCTTTACACGGGCTCTGCTGGCATGCTGGCGCATAGTCGCTCGACAGAGGTTATCTCAAACAATATCGCCAACACGACGACGATTGGCTATAAGCGCAGCGATACATCCTTTGGCGATCTTATGTCGGATGCAACAAACCGCTACACATCACGCAATGCAAGCAATGGCGGCGTTATGGCGACAACGGTCAGCCGTATTCGCGACCAAGGCGCCATCCAACAATCCAGCGTCGAAAGTAACCTTTCCGTGACAGGTAACGGCTTCTTTATCGTCAGTAATGTCACTGATGGCAGCGAAGATTTCCTTTATACGCGCGCTGGCCAATTCGACGCAGGGCCAGATGGCATTTTGCGCAACACCGCAGGATATGTGCTCTACGGTTATGCAACAGATGCAGACGGCGTCACACAAGGCGATGGATTAGGCTCTCTCGTCCCCGTAGATCTCAGCCTCTATCCAGCGCAATTCTTTGAAACAACGGCCGTGGAAACATCCATCAATCTAGACGCGTCAGACGACTTAATCGATACGCATCGTTTTTCAACGCCGCAGCAACTTCCCGCCTCGGAAGGCGTTGATGCAGGCTACTCAAGAACCGTAACGATTTACGACGCAGACGGCCTTGCGCAAGATGTCACTTTTGAATTCCGCCGCATTGTTGGCCCTATGGCGCATTTCTCGACAAACACATCAGATGACCTGAACGGCGATGATGTTTTGGTCGACAACACGAACGGCCCTACTCCGGCGATTGTGAACGGCGATATTCTGCAAATTTCTGACGGCACAAATACGCTTGACGTGACCTTCACAAGCGGCGCTGCCGACACCAGCCTTAATCAGGCACAAACAACAACGGATATGATTAACGTCATCAACAATTATACGGGCGCAGGCACAGATCAGCTTTTCCTTGCGCGCCTAACAGACAATGGCGAGCTTTTGATCCAGTCCCTTGATCCGGCTGCAACAATGGATATCTCGGGCAGTAGCGCCTCAGTCCTTAGCAGCAATGGCCTGAACATCACACAAGACCCTGATGCAACGCCTGATTATACGTACGAACCCGATTTCGACATCACAACAACGCCAACGGCAACCGACGCTTACCCTGGCCAAGGTGACTTCCCCGCGATCAGCAACACCACCACCCCTAACCCCTATACATGGTGGGAGATGAGCGCAGTCCAAATCGATGAAACCACTGGCGCGCGCACGATTTTAACGCAAGGCCTGCTCAACTTTAACGGCGATGGTAGCCTTAACGCTGACGGCGATGCCAACGGCAACAACATCCTCAACCTTAGCAGCGATGACATGCCCTTCAACACCAGCGGCGATATCACCGTAGACATCACCCGCCTCACCCAGTTCAGCGGCAATTACAATACGCTGGATATGTCACAAAACGGTGCGCCTGAAACATCCTTCAAAGGGATCGAAATTCAAGATGACGGCACAGTGCTGATCCAGTTCCAAAGCGACCTGACACTGCCAGCATTCCGCATTCCATTGGCGACATTCACCAACCCTGATGGACTGGAAAGCGTTGACGGAACTGCCTACCGCGTTGGCGCAGACGGCTCCAGCGGAGAACCCACCGTCAACGAAGCCAAAACAGGCGGCGCAGGTATCATCAACGGCGGAACGCTTGAGGCATCCAATGTGGATGTCGGCGATGAATTTGGCGGCCTCATTGTGGCGCAGCGCGCGTATTCCATGAATTCGCAGGTCGTCACCGCCATCAACGAAATGACACAAACCCTTAGCCGACTAAAAGGATAAGAAAGGACACATCATGACATTACCGTTTTTAACCCCACTAACCCGCAAACCAACCATGAACCCAAAACAAGCAAACGACAACAAACGTAAATAAAACAAAAAGCAGTAAAAAACTGCAAACACTCAAGTAAAGTAAAGGAGAAAACTTATGGGACTATTTGGATCACTATTTACCGGCGTATCCGCATTGGGCGCGCAATCACAGGCGACATCGATCGTATCGAACAACATCGCCAACGTGAACACAATTGGCTTTAAACGATCAGAAGCCAGCTTCAACTCACTCGTTACCAGTGAAAGCCGTCTAACGCGCTATTCTCCTGGTACAGTATCCGCAGGCCGCGTGCAGCGTGTTGACCAGCAAGGATCAATCCAGCAAACATCATCATCAACAGATGCTGCGATTTCTGGAAACGGTTTCTTCCCTGTCAAACGCTCAACCGATTTCGGTCAGGAATTCTTGTACACACGTGCAGGCCAGTTCAGCGAAGATTCACAAGGTCTTCTTCGTAATGCGGCGGGCTTTGTGATGTATGCATGGCCGATCGATTCAGACGGCAACCTGCCTGCCAACCAAGGGGACTTAACATCTTTGGTTCCTGCCGATGTGGCCTTCCTTGGCGGTTTAACACGCCCGACAAATACGGCTGAAATTGCATTGAACCTTGACGCGGACGAAGCCAAAATTGACGGATACGGTCAAACAACGGCGCAAAACCTGCCCGTTGATAACATTGCATCGCACTTCTCACGTGGTTTGACGGTCTTTGACTCCCTTGGTTCATCGCAAACGGTGACCATGGAATTCCGTCACATCGTCGGCCCGATGGCGCACGCCGTCAGTGGCGCGGGCGTTGCTTTAACCGCAGATGACCTTATCGCCGGAAATGCAGGTGCAGGCCCAGGTGAACTGGACGGCATCAGCAACGGCGATGAAATGGTTATACGTTTAACTGACACTAGTGCTACAAATACCGACATCACAATTTCATTCACCGCCACAACTACTGTGCAGGATGTTTTGGATGCTGTTAATGCCTCTGGCGTTGCCGAAGCCCGCATTGATGGTGCTGGTCAGCTTTTGATCCAAGCCGTAGATCCGAGTGACGACCTTGAACTGATTGACTCAATCGGAACACCTACAACAAGCGCCACTGGCTTTAACTTTGTACAAGACCCTTCAGGAGATGGTTCAGCATATGTTTACGAGCCTGAATACGACATCACCACCGACACAGACACCGTCGGCACAGGGTACACACAAGATGACTTCCCCGAGTTCAGCAACACAACCTCACCCAACACACAAGGCTGGTGGGAGATGACATTGATCCACCCAGACGGATCAACAATCTCGCAAGGCTTGATCAACTTCAATGGTGACGGTTCGATCAACGCACAGGCCGACCCAAGCGGTAATGTCGACATCGAACTTGCCGACATCAACTGGGGCAATGGTTCTGACTTGCAAGACTTCACCATCGATATCGAGCGTTTCTCACAGTTCGCCGGTAACTATGACGTAATTTCATCCGATCAAGACGGCGCCGAGCTTGGCCTGCGCACAGGTATCGAGCTCACCCGTGAAGGCCGCGTTGTTGCCCGTTTCTCAAACGGTGCATCTGCCGACCTGTATCAGGTTCCCTTGGTGACATTCGCAAACCAGAACGGTTTGACCGAAACATCAGGAACAGCCTACAGCGAAACCTCTGAATCCGGCGAGGAAAACCTCCGCGAAGCTGGACAAGGTGGTGCGGGCTTCGTCGAAGCCTCAACGCTGGAAGCCTCAAACGTTGATCTGGCTGACGAATTCGCCAAATTGATCGTCTCGCAGCGCGCATTCGGCGCAGGAACACGCGTTATCAATACCGTGGATTCCATGACCGAAGACCTGCTGCGTCTGAGATAAGCCATTCTCTAGAGCCTTGCCATGAACACAGGATGTGGCAAACAAAACACAGGATGTGGGCAAGGCACTTAGAGTTTTGGGTTTTGAGTCTTGGGCTGCAATACCTTATGCAATCCCTAACCCCAAGACCCAAAATCCATCCTTCACGCGGGGGCTGGCAGAATCCGTCCCCGTGTGAATACCTTCCCTAACCCACGGGCATACCGGCCCGCCGCCGGTGTGTCCGTTTTAACAAAAACATGTTAGAATAGAAAAAGAATGGCCGCGATAACGCGCCGCCCACACAGATACATACAAAACGACGACAAAGGTTTCACACCATGACAACCAAGAACAGACAGCAAAAACGCGCCCAGAAAAAAGCTCACGAAAAAGCGCTGAGCAAAGTCAAACAGGCCGCCAAGCAACAAGGCGCGCAGCGCGCCGAGCAAAAGGCCAAGGCCAAAGATGCAAAAGATATAAAAGATGCAAAAGACCAAATCATCAATATCGCCCGCAACAGCGCCGCAACCATCAAGCGCGAAGGTAACAAAACAACCTATTCCATTCCTGTCGGCGACAACGCCCAAGATTTAATCAAAATCGGCAACCTGTCCAAACCTCGCCACATGACACAAGGCGAAGGCGACAAACCCCTTATTGACCAAATCAAAGAACCAGGCTTCCTAAAAGACCAAATCACAGGTGCGCTTAACCGCGAAAATTACGGTAAAGCCTTCTATACTGGCAAACACATGATTGAACATGACAATGTCGCCGAAGGCATGCCTATCATGATCGAACTGCTTAAGGCTCGCCCAGATGATACAGGCGTTATTAAAATGATGGCCGCCGCTTCCGCCAACATCAATAACTTTCACGCTGGCATCAAATTCGGTGAAGAAGCACGGCGCCGTGACCCCGATGATTTAAATATCCAAATTGCACTTGGCAGTCTTTATTCCCAAATTGACCAAATTGAAAAAGGGCAAGAAATGATCCTTAGCGCCCTTAAAAATCCACGCATCAAGCAAAATTCACATCAAGAGGCCGAAGCATACGCTTCAGCTTCTTATAATTATAGCTTACTCGGCGAACGCAAATTATCCGCCGATTTCATCAAAAAAGCATGCGATCTTGCCCCCAATAATGTTGAGCATTTATATGCAATGGCCACACAAACACGCACCATTAAGGACACTGACAACAAGTATTTCAAATCCTTAAAACACATGGAAGAAAATAACATTTTCCAAAATGATCCACGCAAAGCTGCCAAATTATATTACGCTCTCTTTGATATATATGACCAAGCTAAAGACCATGAAACTGCGCTGGATTATGCCTTTAAGGGCGCAGAAGAAAAAGTTAAGGCTTTCCCGCCAAAAATGACCGAAGAACAATGGCAAATGGTTGCGAAAGACACGATTGATTTCTTTACGCACCCTTCATTATCCGACCTTAATATCAAAGGATGCGAAGACGACACACCTGTATTCGTATTGGGGATGCCGCGCTCTGGCACAACCTTGCTAGAACAAATTGTCCTTTCCCATCCAGATATGGCTGGAGTTGGCGAAAACCCGCTGATAAACACTTTAATTTTAAACTATTCCTATATTAAAAACCCCAAATGCCCAACAGGATACCCTCTACGGATTGGACGAAAAGACAAAAAACAAGAATATTTATCACCTGAGGCCATTGGGCAAAAATATGTTGATTACACCCGCAAAATACATCCAGGTGCACGGCGCGTAATCAACAAATCGGTAACAAACTATGTATGGATTCCTTTCATTCGCTTGGCATTGCCAAACGCAAAATTCATTCATATTCAGCGCAATGCGATGGATAGCTGCATCTCAACATTCTCGAAAAACTTTATCGAAGATGCGCAGGATTTCTCATACAACCTAGAAACGCTTGGACATAGGTATAAAACTTATATCGAAATGATGGAAAAATGGAACGAAGTTTACGGAGATCGTATCCTTAATGTCACGTATGAAGGCATCGTCAATGACCTTGAAGGCGAAGCGCGCCGCATTATTGACTTCCTTGGCATGGAGTGGAGCGACCAATGCCTTGAATTCTACAAAGCAAAAAGCACCGTTCGCACCGCTAGTATTGGCCAGGTCAACAAACCTATTTACACCTCGTCCGTGGGACGCTGGAAACGTTATGGGCCAAAGGTTATCCCGCTTATCAAGGCCCTTGGACACGCCGCCCCGCCCGAGGCCATAGAATACATGCGCCAGCATGAAAAAAGTGAGTAACTTAAGAATTATCTTAACAATTTATTAAGAATTGTGTTATAAGATAAAGAGAGTGACGCCCAAGGATCGGGCTCATGCAGAAAGCATACACTAAAACCTAGGAAAGGAAATTATCATGTCTTCTGATGTTGTACTTACGTCCGCATTGCGGTCAAACCTTCAATCCCTCCAAAATACGCAGCGCCTAATCGACGACACGCAGCTTAAACTCGCTACGGGTCTGAAAGTTAACTCTGCTTTGGATAACCCACAAAGTTTCTTCGCAGCGCAAAGCTTGAACAACCGCGCAAGTGACCTCACACGTTTGCTTGACGGTATTTCACAGTCTATCCGCACAATCGAAGAAGCCGACAACGGTATTACGGCCCTAACAGACTTGGTTGAACAAGCTGAATCTGTTGCGATCGAAGCACAATCCGAAGCACGCGCTTCAGAAGGTTTCGCACGTATCCGTGGTGACGTTGACCTATCTGGAACTGAAAACCTTGTAACATACTTAGGTGGCGCTACTACTGCCTCGTTTGGCTTCTCAGTTCAATTCACTCCTGCAGATGCAGATGCTGCGACTGATGTTATTACAACTAACATTACTATTGCTAACGGCGAAACCGTTGACAACATTGTTGCTGATATCAATTCAGATACAGCCATCAATGACTACGTCAAAGCCTCTGTTTCATCGAATGGCCAACTTGTTCTACAATCGCTAGACGAAGGCGGTATCCTTCGCATTGAAGACACTTCAGGTGCAACTTCTCTTGGCGCAGCTGGTTTTGAAGCACTCGGCCTAAGCGGTGTAGTGAATTCAGAGGAAATCGGTTCAACTGGCTCTGCTGGTCTGACACAACGTGCAGGATCAATCATTGCTGGTCGCGAAATCTCTTCTGTTGCAAGTACTGCTGCAACCGTCAACAACCGCTACGAAGCAAGCGCATTGTTAACTGATGCAGGTTTCATCTCAAACGTCACTGGTACAGAAGCAATTTCGTTAAACATCGAAGTTGACGGATCTGCTGCTAGCGCAATCACTCTGAATGCAACAGCAACCATTCAGGACGTAGTAGATGGCATCAACAACGATGCAGTATTATCTGAAGCAGGCGTAACTGCATCTTTTGATACAACAACTGGTGAACTGGACATCACTGTTGCAGATAGCGTTAGCTCTCTTGACATTGGCTTCTCTGTTGACACAGGTGGCACACATACTGGCGATATCGGCTTTGGCTTTGGTTCATTCCAAACAGATGTAAGCCTTGACTCAACAGGCGGTAACACAAATATCAGTGAAAGCTTCACTTTCACAGGTAGCTCTGTTGACCTTGACCAGTACGAGGAAGACTTCAACAACATCCGCTCTCAAATCGATGATTTGGTCGGCGATGCCAGCTACCGTGGTGTAAACCTTCTAAACGGTGATGACCTGACAACGGACTTCAACGAAGACCGTACCAGCTCCCTCACAACAGAAGGTGTTGACTTCACATCACTTGGCTTGGGCGTTGATGAAGCATCTTTCACCAACTCTGCAACAATCCAAGAGTCAATCGACGAGATCCGCGCGGCATTGGGCGAAGTACGTAACTTCGGTCAAACAATCGCAAACGACCTTGCCGTGATCCAGACACGCCGTGACTTCACCGAGTCAACAATCGGAACACTGGAATCAGGTGCCGATGACTTGACAGTTGCAGACCAAAACGAAGAAGGTGCAAACCTACTTGCCCTTCAGACACGTCAAACATTGGGTGTTACTTCCCTATCATTGGCGTCTCAGTCTCAACAGGCAGTTCTACGTCTATTCTAATCTTAACAGAACAGACACTTACAAATACGACAAAGCCCCGTTTCAACGGGGCTTTTCTTTTCTCCAAAGGCTAACGACCGCTCGCCTTTCCTCTCAACCTCTCTACGACATAGAACATCACTCGCAACGCTCTCACGCGCGCGTAAAGATACACAAAACCGTACGAGGAGGCAGGGAAACATCCCACCCCTTAAAAACACACATCAAAACAAAAAGAAAACAGCCTAGACACTCTTACGCGGGTCGAACGCATCACGCACAGCCTCGCCAATAAAAGTCAAAAGCGTCAGCATCACCGCAAGCGATAAAAACGCCGTAATGCCCAGCCACGGCGCATGCAGGTTATTCTTACCCTGCGCCAGCATCTCCCCCATCGAAGGCGATCCTGGCGGCAAGCCAAGCCCCAAAAAGTCCAGCGACGTCAGCGCCGTAATCGACCCTGTCAAAATAAACGGCATAAAGGTCATGGTAGCCACCATCGCATTAGGCAACACATGTCGCCACATAATCACAATATCCGGCACGCCCATCGCCTTGGCCGCGCGTACATAATCAAAATTACGCGCACGGAAAAACTCCGCCCGCACCACATCAACCAACTGCACCCACGAAAACAGCAGCAAAATAAGCAAAAGCGTCCAAAATCCTGGCACGAACAGCGCCGAGAAAATAATCAGAATATATAAGCTCGGCATATTTGCCCAAATCTCGATCACGCGCTGCATGACCAAGTCCAACTTTCCGCCAAAATATCCCTGCACGGCCCCCGCGCTCACCCCGATAATCGAACTGGCAATCGTCAGCGCCAATCCAAACAGCACCGACAAACGAAATCCATACAAAACGCGCGCCAGCACATCACGCCCTTGATCATCCGTGCCCAAAAGATTTTCCGCGCTTGGCGGTGACGGCGCTGGTGACGGCAAATCATAATTAATCGTGTCATACGAAAAACGAATAGGCGGCCACACCATCCATCCTTGTCCCTCGCCCACAATTAAATCCTGTACAAACGGATCACGATAATCGGCTTCGGTATCAAAATCACCGCCAAAAGTCGTCTCAGGATAAAAGGAGAAAATCGGCGTATAAATGCCACCCTGATAGCCAATCAATAATGGCTTATCATTGGCAACAAAATCCGCCATCAACGCCACCAAAAACAGCCCCATAAACAGCCATAAACTCACATAGCCACGCTTGTTAGCCTTAAACTGCTGCAATCGTCTTTGCGTAATCGGTGAAAGCCCTGACATGCCTATCCCCCCTGCCCTTCGAAGCTAATGCGCGGATCAACCCACATATACACAACGTCGCGTATAAGCATGCTCACCAGCCCAATCAACGAAAAGATATAAAGCGTCCCCAAAACCACAGGATAATCACGGTTAATGATGCTCTCATACCCCAACAGGCCTAACCCATCCAAAGAAAAGATCACCTCAATCAATAATGATCCCGTAAAAAAGATACTGATAAACGCCGCCGGAAATCCCGCAATCACAATTAGCATCGCATTGCGAAACACATGACGGTAAAGCACTTCACGCTCGCCCAGCCCTTTTGATCGCGCCGTCAGCACATATTGCTTGCCAATTTCATCCATAAAAGAATTCTTCGTCAGCAGCGTCAATGACGCAAAGCCGCTAATCACCATGGCCGCGACAGGCAATGCCATATGCCAAAAATAATCCAGCCAATACGCAACAAACCCCATCTGATCCGCATTATCCGAGTGCAAGCCCCGCAGCGGGAACCAATCCAAATACGTACCGCCCGCAAACACGACAATCAATAAAATCGCAAACATAAAGGACGGTATCGCATAGCCCGCAAAAACCGCCGCACTTGTCCAAAAATCAAACCCCGTACCATCACGCACCGCCTTTTTAATGCCCAGCGGTATCGATATCCAATAAATCAATAAGGTCGACCAAAGCCCCAGCGAAATCGAAACGGGCATTTTCTCGGCCACTAACTGCAACACATTCACATCACGGTAATAACTCTCGCCCAGATCAAAGCGCATAAAGTCCCAAACCATCGTAAAAAAGCGCTCATAGGCAGGCTTATCAAACCCATACATGGCCTCAAGCTCGGCAATAAAATCAGGGTCTAACCCCTGTGCGCCGCGATATTGGCTCCCCTGCCCGACGGCGGCTCCTGCTGGCGATCCTGCGCCGCCGCCAATACCGACGTCCGATCCACCGCCGCTAAAACGTACGGTTGCGCCGCCTCCATGCCCTTGCAATTCGGCAATCATACGCTCAACCGGCCCACCAGGGACAAATTGCACAATAATAAAGGCAATCAAAACGATGCCAAACAATGTCGGCACCATCAACAGCAAGCGTTTAAGAATATAAGACAGCATGTAAACAGTCTAAAAGAACGCCCCCACCAAAGTCGAGAGCCAAGCAAGCAGCGTACAAACCTATGCACAATCCAAACACAAAAAGGCCAGCCCCTAACATCACGGCGCTGGCCTTATGTATTCTCATTCTAAGATTACCTATTATGGCTGGGCAGGCTCTGGCACTGCGGTCTGGGCACTTGTACACGATGACTGTTTGGCCTCTTCTCCGCTGACTTGTGGAAAGTACTGCGCATAATCAGGATGTGTATTCGCCGCGGTTACGCCTGCAATATTCCCCTCATCATCATAGGAAATGGCATATATATCTGCGCCGCTAACCCCTTTGTCAAAAGCATAACGCGGATTTTCGGTCAGCTTATCCTTCCATGGGCCATAAACGTCGCCCGACAGATCCATTGCAACGGTTTTTTCCAAAAATTCATTCGTAAAACATGTCGCCTGAACACCGGGAATTGCTGCTGCGGCATTACGCACATATTTTTCATGTGATAAGCGCTCAATAACGCCTTTTTCAACGCCTACATCCGATAAAGCAACGCGTAAAGTATCTTGAATGCCCTGATCTTCTGACGCGACAAAGGCGTTCATCATTAATGTATATACGCCTGCCTCGCCCTGTTGCACTTCTAATTTTGCGGCTGCGGCGATGCGGTCGAATAGAAATGATTTACGCTCGCCCTCGGCGATGCGCTGCGCTGCGCTGGCGGCCTCACGCACTGTGCGCACCCTACTTTCTTCTGCCTGAGAAATAACTTGCTCTTGCGCTTGTTGCCACTGCGCAACAGGATTAACGTCTTCATCCGCTGGCTTTTCATTCGGCATAGATGCACAGGCCGCAAGTGATAAAGCCGCCGCGCCCGTGCCTAATTTCTTCGCCGCGCTATAAATTCTTTGTGATCCAAAAACGTTTCTTAATGTCATAGTTCTTACCCCGTATGCTTTACCACACAATTTTAATTTACATAACTATACGCAAAATAAGACGTGATTACAAATAAAAAAACAGCCCACCATCAAATGAGGCGGGCTGCTTGCAAAAAATATGTCGTCTCTGCTCTAGAAATCTAGGTCAAGTGTGTAAGATTTCGCCTCTTCCCAAGCTTCACCTGCACGTTTTTCTACTTGGTGATGCTCTTCACTCAAGCGAGGCAGTGATCCTGCAACATAACCATATGTCGTTTTCGTCACGCCGCCCTCTTGGGTCGTCGTAATGCTTTCCAGCAATGCGCCTTTGTATCCGGCATGTTCTTCTGCTGCTTCCAAACGTGCATCTAGGAAATCCAACTTCGCAATAAAGGCATTCAACTTGGCATTGATTTTTGCAATTTCAACATCCGCCTCAAGTTCTTGACCACGAATTTCTTTCTGTGCATCCAACTGTAATGTTACAAGCTGCAAGTCTTGGGCAAATTTCTTATCCATTGTTTCATCAGACCAGTTATTTTGCACGGCCACGCACAAACCAACACTGATGTCTGCAAGCTCCTGAGCATCAAGTCCCTCTGTCGCAAATTGTAGATCCTCATCAGACATAGATACATAGTCAGCCAATGATGTTTTGACTTTCTTTGCTTCACCTGTTTCAGGATCTTCAACAAACTTGCTCAGCAAGAAACCACCAGCTACACCTTCTTGGATTTGCTCGGAATTACTGCTACCCGAACCAAAGATACTCCAAGAGCTTTGCTCACTAATGTTTGATGTACATGCTGTTTTATCGCGTGCGACAAATGCTGCAACATCTGTATCTGGTGGTGTAATGCTAAGCGCAAGTGCTGTTGTACGCGCATTGTAATTATCACCATCCAAATCAACACTGCCAACGCCTTGACCACCAGTCGCCGTGCCACCAGTACCACCTTGACCGCCAGCACCACCGTGTGACACGGAATTCGATGCAGAGTTTGAATTCGCGGCAGAATCACCTGCTGCGGCTGCGGCTGCGGTTGTTGCCACGCCATTTGGGTTACTTGCAGATCCAGACGCTGCGCCTGAACTTGCGTTTGCTGTCAAAGGTGTCAAAGCCGTTGCAGCTGTTACCGCTAAGGCTGTTACATATCCTGTAAATTGTTTCTTTAATGCACTCATTTTTTTCCTCCTAATATCCGGTTCCACCCGGAAGATCGTAAATTACCGCCTCTTCATACCCCACATCACACCTTGCGATTGATCATATGAAAAAACTTTCGAAGAGTTATAATTTACATAAGAACTTATGTCAAATCTTTTTTATTTTTTATTTAATATCAGCAACTTAAATCAATCAACCTAATCCACCCTATCAATTTTCTTGCATTTTTTACAAAAATTATGTAAAAGATATGCACGATAAAGAAAAAATATAAGGCAATTGCTTAAGCCCTATATATAAGGTGTGTAAAAATGGCAAACGATAAAGATCATCAAGAGCAAACTGACAAGGTCCGCGATAACAACGCGACCACGCAGGATAATGCTCATACAAAGAATGAATCTCCGGTGCATGAAGATACATCACCTGATGATGTTTCACGTAATGGCAAACGCGCCGCCTCTGCCGGGCACACAACGTACCTGCCAGGCAGCAACCCAAAAGGGTATAAAAAGTATAAATCAAAGCATAAGGCCCTATATAAAAAGAACAAGCCTAGCCTTCTTGGTAGTATCTCAAACGCGATCAGCCTTTCTGACAGCTTCAATAGCGTCACAGGCTCTCCAGTCAAAAGCTTTTTGTTTAAAACAGGCGCCGTTTTTGCGGCAACAACAGTCTTTGGTGGCGCCGCTGCTTTATTTGCAGGCGTAACCTTCACCGCATTCAGCATTTTCCAAGACTGGCGCGCAGAAAAAGAGCGTGAAAGCTTCCTGCAATACATCAAAGACAATAAACAAGCAGTTTCACAAAAGTTTTTACTTTCCGCCAGCGCCAGCATCATAGGCTATGGCCTATCTGATTTCTTTGGCTTGAAAGACATCTTTGCCGCAGGCAACAACACTGCGCCCCCGCCCCCCATTCCAACATCGTTGAATGTTGGCGAAGGCGTTAACTATTCTGAACTCTATGCTGACTTCATGGAACCAGTACAGGCAGAAGTCCCCGCAGAAAATATCGAGATGAGCACTTGCGTTTCATCTGACCATATCGCAATCAACGGCTGCCCTGACACGGACACACCAACTCTGCCCGAAGAGGATAGCCAATTCCTAGGCGATGTCTTTGCCGAAGAAAACATAGCAGATGACAGTGACACATTCACTTTAGACAGCAACGACACATTCACATTAGATGGCAACGACACAATCGCAATAGATGACCTCAGCAGCGTTACTTTCGATCAGCCAGAGATTGACATGACACCTCAGACTGATCTTGAAACGAACACCGTTATCGCAGAAGACCACGAAATCATCACAAGCGAAGAAACTGCCTGCATAACATTTGGCACGACTGATGAATTCCTAAGTGCATTAGAAAATAACAGTGCATTATCACCACAAGCACAAGCCCTGATTGACGCAGCACAACGCGGCGAAACATGGGCAGTGCGCGATACTGCCATCGGCATCATCAATGGCACATACGGCTTTGATAACATGCCATCTGACCTGAATGCACAACAGTGGGCAGGCCAGCTATTAGAGCAAGCCGCACAAACAGGTGATGAATGGTCACGCATTAACCATGCCTATTTACAATATCACGGCATTAACGGCATCTCGGCAGACCAAGACGCGGCCTTAAACACAATCAATGAACTAGGGCGCAGCTGGGTTGGCGGGGAAGCTCTCCTTGATCAGACTGACATCAACCAACAGCCGTTAGCACAGCCTGAACCTCAAGCAGCGGCAGAACCTGACGTTATTGAGGAAGCTGTCCTGCAAGATACACCTGCGCAGCGCCCTGTGGCC
>DKAJ01000002.1:134061-158343 GCA_002448815.1 Micavibrio sp. UBA6929 | reverse complement strand
TTGTTTCTAAAATCGTCGAGTAAGTTTGAGTAATAGTTAAGGATTAAAGGATTACAAAAAATGGACGCACAAAGCATTCGTATTACGCTCAAAGCTTTTGATCACCGTATCTTGGATACGGCAACAGCTGAGATCTTGAATACAGCAAAAAGAACAGGCGCTGGCGTACGCGGCCCAGTTCCATTGCCAAACCGCATCAAGAAATTTTCTGTGATCCGCTCTCCTCACGTTTACAAGAGCTCACAAGAACAATTCGAAATGCGCACTCACAAACGTCTTTTGGACATCGTGGATCCTACTCCACAAACAATTGATGCTTTGATGAAGTTGGATTTGGCTGCTGGTGTTGATGTAGAAATCAAAATCGGTCAGATGAAAGCTGCATAAGAATAGGTATTTAGGTTAACAAGTTTGGGTCACGTTGCCGGCCCGTGAAAAGGAACCGGCAACCTCTGGAAAGGAAAAAATGAAAATGAGAACCGGACTGATTGCAAGAAAAGAAGGTATGACACGCATCTTCGCAGAAGATGGTCGTAATATACCTGTAACAGTTTTGCGCGTAGAAAACTGCCAAGTTGTCGCGCACCGCACAGAAGAAACAGACGGCTACACAGCTGTTCAGTTGGGTGCGGGCAATGCAAAAATTAAACGTACAAGCAAGGCAAACCGCGGCCACTTTGCAAAAGCAAAAGTAGAAGCGAAACGTAAACTTGCTGAGTTTCGTGTGTCTTCAAACGAAAACTTGCCACCAATTGGCGCAGCGCTTAGCGCAGCACACTTTGTTGCAGGTCAGTTTGTTGATGTTGTTGGCACATCAATCGGTAAAGGTTTTGCCGGTGCGATGAAACGTCACAACTTCGGTGGTTTGCGTGCATCTCACGGTGTATCTGTTTCTCACCGTTCACACGGTTCGACTGGTCAGTGTCAAGAACCTGGTAAGGTTTTCAAAGGCAAGAAAATGGCCGGCCAAATGGGTAACGAGCGCGTAACAACGCAAAATCTTCAAGTTGTTGCTATCGACGAAGAAGATAACCTGATTTTGGTTAAAGGCGCAGTCCCAGGCGCGAAAAGCGGTTGGGTTCTGATCAGCGATGCTGTGAAAAAGCCAATGCCAGAAAATGCGCCACTGCCTGCTGCAATCATCGAAGCCGCAGCGCCAGCCGCAGAGCAAACACAAGTAGAAGAAGCGCCAGCCGCAGAAGCTACTGAAGAGAAGAAGGAAGACTAGGCCATGAAGATCGCAGTTAAAACGCTTGAAGGTAAAGAAGCTGGCGATATCACATTGGATAAAGCCGTATTTGGTATTGATGTTCGTCAGGACGTTATCCATACCGTTGTAAACTATCAGCTTGCTAAACGTCGCAGTGGTAACCACAAGACAAAGCAACGCCACGAAGTTTCTGGTACAGGTAAAAAGCCTCACGCGCAAAAAGGTACAGGCCGCGCACGTGCAGGTGATAAAAAACGTAACATCGACCGCGGTGGTGCAGTTGTTCACGGACCAGTTGTTCGCGATCACAGCTTTAGCGTGCCTAAGAAAATCCGTCAGCTTGCAATGCGCAGTGCATTGTCTGCAAAAGCGGCACAAGGCAAGTTGATCATTATTGACGAAGCAAAAGCAGACACACACAAGACAAAGCCAATGGCTGACGCAATCAAAACTCTGGGCTTCGACTCAGCAGTAATCGTTGCAGGCGCTGACGTTGATGCAAACTTTGCACGCGCTACTGCTAACCTGCCACGCATTGATGTCTTGCCAACAAGCGGTGCAAACGTGTATGACATCATTCGTCGTGACACACTAGTGTTGACTAAAGAGGCCGTTAACGACCTCACAAGCAAGTTGAAAGGGTAAGAATAATGGCTGCCAAGAAGAAAACAGAAGTTCAGGAATGGATGTACGAAGTTATTTCTCGTCCACACATTACTGAAAAAGCCACTTTGGGCTCTGAGCACAATCAAGTGACTTTCGTTGTTGCGAAAACAGCAACAAAGCCACAGATTAAAGCTGCGGTAGAGACATTGTTCGGCGTTAAAGTAAAAGGCGTAAACACATTGAACCAAGCCGGCAAGCGCAAGCGCTTTAAAGGTGTTCCAGTGAAAAAGCCTGATACGAAAAAAGCAATCGTAACCTTGGAAGAAGGTCAAACTATTGACGCTTCCGCTGGTGTGTAAGATTTAATGCAACTAAGGTGATCCGCCGATAACGGAAAGAAAAGGAAGAAAAAAGATGGCATTGAAAAAGTTCAACCCAACATCGCCAGGTCAGCGCCAATTGGTGCAAATCGACCGTAGCGACCTTTACAAGGGCAAGCCTGAAAAGACTTTGACCGAAGGTCTAAACAAAACTGGTGGTCGTAACAACCAAGGTCGTCAGACAAACCGTAACATCGGTGGCGGTCACAAGCGTCGTTACCGTATCATCGACTGGAAACGCACAAAGTTTGATGTTGAGGGCACAGTCGAGCGCATCGAATATGACCCGAACCGCAGCGCATTCATCGCGCTTATCAGCTATGCTGACGGTGAAAAGGCATACATCATTGCGCCACAACGTTTAGCAGCAGGCGACAAAGTTATCGCTAGCGAAAAAGCAGACGTTAAGCCAGGTAACGCAATGCCACTTAAGAATATGCCAGTTGGTACAATCATCCATAACGTAGAGCTTAAGCCTGGTAAAGGTGCTCAGATGATTCGCGCTGCTGGTGCATACGGTCAGTTGGTTGGTCGTGATCAGGGTTATGCTCAGATCAAATTGACATCAGGCGAACTTCGCTTGGTACGTGGTGAGTGTATGGCGACTGTTGGCGCTGTATCAAACTCAGAGCGCTTAAACACAAACATGGGTAAAGCCGGTCGTAACCGTTGGAAGGGCCGTCGTCCACATGTTCGTGGTGTTGTTAAAAACCCAGTTGATCACCCACACGGTGGTGGTGAAGGTCGTACGTCAGGTGGTCGCCATCCGGTTACACCTTGGGGTAAACCTACAAAAGGTGCTAAGACACGTAAGAACAAAGCAACTGATAAGTTTATTATTAAGAGAAGGAAGAAATAGCAATGGCACGTAGTGTTTGGAAAGGCCCTTTTATCGAGAAAAGCTTGCTTGGCAAAATTGAAAAAGCACGCAAGGGCGAAATCAAAGGTGTTATTAAAACATGGTCACGTCGTTCAACGATCCTACCTAATATGATCGGTCTGACGTTCGGTGTTCATAACGGTAATAAATTTATCCCTGTTTTGGTGACTGACCAGATGATCGGTCACAAATTGGGTGAATTCGCTCCAACGCGCACATACCCAGGTCATGGCGCGGATAAAAAAGCGAAGAGATAAGGACTAGTTAAAGGGTAAGACAATGGGACAGGCAAGTAATCCAAAACGTACAACAGAAAACGAAGCCCGTGCATACGGCAAGTATTTCTATACGTCACCACAAAAGCTTAACTTGGTTGCACAGACAATCCGCGGCAAAAATGCATCACGCGCTTTGACTGATTTGCAATTCTCTAAGCGCCGCGTTGCACAAGACGTGCAAAAGCTTTTGCAATCTGCAATTGCGAACGCAGAAAACAACCACGGTCTTGATGTTGACCGCCTTGTTGTTTCTGAGGCAACAGTTGGTAAGACAATGTTCTTGAAGCGTTTTCATGCACGTGGCCGTGGCCGTGGTGCTCGCGTTGAGAAAAAAGTAAGCAACATGACAATCGTTGTTAAAGAAGCAGCAGAATAATTAAGGAGCACTTATAAAATGGGTCAGAAGATTAATCCAATTGGTTTGCGTGTCGGTATTAACCGAACTTGGGATTCTCGCTGGTATGCAGGCAATGATTATGCCGATAAACTGGTAGAAGATTTGAAACTACGCGAATATGTTCGCGATCGTTTGAAATCAGCCGGTATCAGCAAAGTTATCGTTGAGCGCGCAGCGCAAAACACAAAAGTAACAGTTTATACTGCTCGTCCAGGTGTAATCATTGGTAAGAAAGGTGCAGACATCGAGAAATTGCGCCGTGACCTATCAAAGCGTGCTTCTGGTGAAGTATCATTGAACATCGTTGAGGTTCGCAAGCCTGAATTGGATGCGCAACTTGCAGCCGAAGGCGTAGCACAGCAGCTTGAGCGCCGCGTATCTTTCCGTCGTGCGATGAAGCGCGCTGTACAAAATGCTTTGCGTTTTGGCGGTCTTGGAATTCGTATTAACGTATCTGGTCGTTTGGGTGGTGCGGATATCGCACGTACTGAATGGTACCGTGAAGGCCGCGTGCCTTTGCACACACTACGTGCAGATATCGATTATGGTACTGCCGAAGGTCTAACAACTTACGGTATTATTGGTGTTAAAGTATGGATCTACAAAGGTGATATCATGGAGCATGACCCAATGGCTCGTGATAAACGCTTGCAGCAGAACCAAGGCGGCGCACCCCGCAATAACTAATTCTCTTTTTTATAAGGGAATATAAAAAAAGTTCTGGCGTTTTAAATATAGATCAGCTATAAAGCGCCAGAATTTAGATTTGCAAAAGATTGCGAACGTATGGGAACTCTCATTTTAAGAAATGAAAAGTCCATGTGATCGTTTTTTTATTGCGTAAAAACAAGGTCAGTAACTGGCCGATTGATAAGAATTTGAAACGACTAAAGAAGGCTTTATAAAATGCTAGCGCCAAAGAAGTTTAAATTTAGAAAACAACATAAAGGCCGTATCCACGGTAATGCCAAAGGTGGCACAACGTTGAATTTCGGTACATGTGGTTTGAAGGCTTTATCGCCTGAACGTGTAACAGCTCGTCAGATCGAGGCTGCACGTCGTGCAATGACACGTCACATTAAACGTCAGGGTAAAGTATACATCCGTGTATTCCCAGATCTTCCTGTGACATCTAAACCATTGGAAGTACGTCAAGGTAAAGGTAAAGGTTCAGTTGATTACTGGGCATGCCGTGTGAAGCCTGGTCGTATCTTGTTTGAATTGGACGGTGTTCCTTTGGATATCGCTCGTGAAGCAATGGATTTGGCTGCGATGAAGTTGCCTGTTAAAACGAAATTTATAACCCGCGTTGGTGCATAAGGTGATAGTGATGAAAGCAGAAGAGCTAAAAACAAAAACAATTGATGAGCTGAACAAGATTTTGCTTGATGTGCGCAAAGATCAGATGAACTTGCGCTTTGAGCTTGCGAATGGTCAGTTGGACAAGTCACACAAGATTCGTGAAGCGCGCCGTACAGTTGCTCGCATCAAAACGATCATTACGCAAAAGACAAACGAAGCAAAAGCTGCTTAAGAAGTAGGATAAGGAGATAATTCATGCCTCGCCGAGTATTAGAAGGAGACGTAGTTAGCGCAAAGAACGACAAAACGATTACAGTTTTGGTTGAGCGTCGCTTCCGTCACCCAGTTTACAAAAAATACATTAAGATGACGACTAAATACGCTGCTCATGACGAGCAAAACCAGCACGCTGTTGGTGACCGCGTATCAATCATCGAATGCCGTCCAATTTCTAAGTCAAAGCGTTGGACAGTTGTTGATGCATCGGCTGAAGCTGCTCCTGCAAAAGCAGAAGAGAAAAAGCCAGCAGCAAAGAAAAAAGCGCCAGCGAAAAAGCCGGCTGCTAAAAAAGCAACAAAATCAGCTAAGAAGGATGACTAAACCATGATTCAGATGCAAAGCAGAATGGAAGTTGCTGATAACTCTGGTGCTCGTGAAGTACAGTGCATCAAAGTTCTTGGTGGTTCAAAACGCCGCACAGCCAACATCGGTGATATCGTTGTTGTTTCTGTAAAAGATGCTATTCCACGCGGTCGCGTGAAAAAAGGTGATGTTCGCCGCGCTGTAATCGTACGCAGCAAATTCGGTTTGAACCGCCAGCATGGTGAAAAAATTCGTTTCGACGGTAATGCATGTGTTTTGATTAACAATGCGAAAGAGCCTGTCGGTACACGTATCTTTGGTCCAGTAACACGTGAATTGCGTGGTAAAGGCTTCATGAAGATTATCTCTTTGGCCGGCGAAGTGCTTTAGGTGAATAGAGATAGGTAAGGATAGAAAAATGACACAGCCAAAAATGAAAATCAAAAAAGGTGACGAAGTCATCGTTTTGACAGGTCGCGATAAAGGCACAAAAGGTGAAGTAGTAAGCGTAATGCCTACGAAAAACCGCGTTGTTGTTCAGGGCGTGAATGTTGTTAAGAAACATCAGAAGCCTACACAATTTGCTGCAGGCGGCATTGTTGAAAAAGAGCTTTCAATTCACGCATCTAACGTTGCATTGGTTGACCCTAAATCAGGTTCAGCGACGCGCGTTGGTTACAAGACTTTAAAAGACGGCAGCAAAGTACGCGTTGCTAAGAAGTCTGGTGAAGAGTTTGGCGGTAAGCCAGCTAAGAAAGAAGCTGCTAAGAAAACAGCTCCTAAGAAAACAGCTAAAGCGAAAAAAGACGCTGAAGCTACAGAAGATAAAAAATAAGTTATAAGCGAGAAGATCAATGACACAACCGCGTTATAAAGAACTGTACGAAAAAGAGATCATTCCAGCGATGCAGGAAAAGTTTGCTTATAAAAATAAGCATCAAATGCCTAAGCTGGATAAGGTCGTAATTAACATGGGCGTTACCGAAGCAACGCAAGACCGTAAAGCTGTTGAAAATGCAGCAAACGATCTGAGCTTGATTGCTGGTCAAAAGCCTGTAATTACACGTGCTAAGAAATCAAACGCTTCTTTCAAAATTCGTGAAGATATGGCGCTTGGTTGTAAAGTGACACTACGCGGCGAGCGTATGTACGAATTTCTAGACCGCTTTATTACAATTGCATTGCCACGTGTTCGCGACTTCCGCGGCATTAACGGCAAAAGCTTTGACGGTCGTGGGAACTATGCTGTTGGTATTACCGAGCATATCATCTTCCCAGAAATCGAGTTTGATAAGGTCGACAAGATCCGCGGTATGGATATTGTTATTTGTACAACTGCTGAAACAAACGAAGAAGCAAAAGAGCTTCTACGTGGTTTCAAGTTTCCATTCAAGAATTAAGAGAAGGGCGATAAGACAATGGCAAAAGTTGCTATGATCGAAAGAGACAAGAAGCGCGCCAAGCTTGCTAAACAATACGCAGCAAAACGTGCAGAGCTAAAAGCGATTATCAAAAACTTGGATATCGCCCCTGAGGAGCGCTTCCAAGCCGTTTTGAAATTGGCTGAGCTTCCACGTAACAGCGCGAAAAACCGTCAACGTAACCGTTGTTCTTTGACTGGTCGTCCTCGCGGTTACTACCGTAAATTAAGTTTGTCACGTATTGCATTGCGTGATCTGGCGTCTCGTGGTGAGTTGCCAGGTGTTACAAAGTCAAGTTGGTAAGAGAAAGAAGAGGAATTAAAAGATGTCTATGAATGATCCTCTCGGCGATATGATTGCACGAATTCGCAATGGTCAAATGGCGCGTAAGCCTGTGATCGATGCGCTGTATTCAAAATTGCACGTCAGCGTCTGCGAAGTGTTGAAAGAAGAAGGCTTTATCCGTGACTATTCAGTTGTGGATCTTGAAGGCAACAAAAAGACTTTGCGCGTTGAGCTAAAGTACACAGATGGCGAAGGCGCTATCCGTGAAATCGGCCGCGTATCAAAGCCTGGTCGCCGTACTTATACAAGCGTTAAAGATATGCCACGTTTCTACAATGGCTTGGGCGTTTTGGTTGTGTCGACACCTAAAGGTGTATTGCCTGACCATAAAGCACGCGCTGAAAACGTTGGTGGTGAAATTTTGTGTCAGATCTTCTAAGAAGATTGAAAAGATAAAGTAAGGAACTAGAGCAATGTCTCGTATTGGAAATAAACCTGTTGAATTGCCTGAAGGTGTTGACGTTCAAGTTAACGGTCAGGAAGTTAAAGCAAAAGGTAAGCTAGGTGAGCTATCTTTGGACATTCACGAAGAAGTGTCTGTAGAGATCGCTGAAGTTGCAAATGATGACGGTAAAACAGCGAAAACAATTGTTTTGGCACCTAAATCAGAAACACGCTTTGCCAAGCAAATCTGGCCAACAATGCGTACGCTTGTTAACAACATCGTTATAGGCGTTTCTGAAGGTTACTCTAAGAAGCTTGAGATCAAAGGTGTTGGTTACCGTGCTCAACTTCAAGGTAAAACATTGGTTATGGCTTTGGGCTTTTCTCATGACGTTCGTTATGACATCCCTGAAGGCGTAGACGTTAAAATGGATGGTCAAACTAAGATCGAAGTCAGCGGTATCGACAAACAACTTGTTGGTCAGGTTGCTGCTAAGATCCGTGGCTTCAAGAAGCCAGAACCTTACAAAGG
Organism: Micavibrio sp. UBA6929; assembly: GCA_002448815.1. Lineage (GTDB taxonomy): Bacteria > Pseudomonadota > Alphaproteobacteria > Micavibrionales > Micavibrionaceae > UBA6929. The sequence goes on along the minus strand of DKAJ01000002.1, from coordinate 150,026 downwards.
TAAGGGTATTCGTTACGTTGATGAATACGTTCTGATCAAAGAAGGTAAGAAGAAATAATATAAGGAAGTACAGCAATGGCTAAAGCACTAACATCAGCACAACGCCGCACATACCGTACACGTAACAAACTACGTCGCGTGAACATTGACCGTGTAGGTAACCGTGAGACACGTCCTCGCCTGTCAGTACACCGCACAGGTAAGCAAATTTATGCGCAAGTCATCTGTGATTTGCAGGGTAAAACTCTTGCAGCAGCCTCTACAATCGAAGCTGAAATGAAAGAGAAGCTTAAAAATGGTCACAACGTCGAAGCCGCAACAGCAGTAGGTCAATTACTTGCAGAGCGCGCTAAAAAAGCTGGCGTTGAAAAAGTAGTTTTTGATCGTGGTCGTTTCTTGTACCACGGACGTATCAAGGCCTTGGCTGACGGCGCGCGTGAAGGCGGCTTGCAGTTCTAAGGTTAATATAAAGAATTAGGTAGAGAAAAAGGATTATAAATATGGCACAAGCAGATCAAATCCAAGAGCGCGAAGAGCCTGAGTTCATCGAACGCCTTGTCGGTATTAACCGTGTTGCCAAGGTTGTTAAAGGTGGTCGTCGTTTTGGTTTCGCGGCATTGGTCGTTGTTGGCGATGGTAAAGGTCGTTTCGGTTATGGCCACGCGAAGTCAAAGGAAGTGCCTGATGCAATCCGCAAAGCGACTGAGCAAGCAAAACGCAAAGTTATCCGCGTTCCATTGCGCGAAGGCCGTACAATCCACCACGATGTTAAAGGTCGTGATGGTGCAGGTCGCGTTCTTCTTCGTTCGGCTCCTCAGGGTACTGGTATCATCGCCGGTGGTCCAATGCGTGCCGTATTCGAAGTTTTGGGTGTACAAGATATCGTTGCAAAAGCAATCGGCTCTAACAACCCATACAGCATGATTAACGCAACATTCGAAGCCTTGAAAAGCATGCAAAACCCACGTCAGGTTGCTGCACGCCGTGGCAAGAATGTGAAAGACATCGTATCAAACCGTACAACATCACGTGGTGATGCTGCTGTGAGTGAAGGATAAGAGTTATGGCTGAAGAAAAGAAAACAACAAAAGCTAAAAAAGCACCTGCAAAGAAAAAAGCAGCTGCGAAAACTGTGCGCATCACACAAACAGGCAGCCCAATCGGTCGCCAAGCGTATCAGCGCGCAACTTTGATTGGTCTTGGCCTTAACAAAATGCACAAGACGAGTGAGCTAGAAGATACTGCTGCAGTGCGCGGTATGATCGAAAAAGTTAAACACCTGGTAAAAGTAGAAGACGCAGCCTAAGGCACGTCATTCTCGAAAAGGATAAGACAATGAAACTGAATGAACTTAAACCAGTTCCTGGATCAAAGAAAAAGAAATTGATCGTTGGCCGTGGTATTGGCTCGGGCAAGGGTAAAACTTGTGGCGTTGGTCAAAAAGGTCAAAAATCACGCTCTGGCGTTGCGATTAAAGGTTTCGAAGGTGGTCAAATGCCTTTGTACCAACGCTTGCCTAAGTTTGGTTTTAACAACACAAAATTCACTAAGAATTATGCTGAAGTGACTCTTGGTAAGCTTGCAGAAGCGATTGAAAGCAAGAAGATCGATGCTAAAAAAGACATTACTGCTGAATACTTGGCAGAAGCTGGCGTGATTAGCCGCGTGAAAGATGGCCTTAAAGTTATCGGTAACGACGCAATCAAAGCAAAATTGACTGTGAAAGCGGTTAAAGTTACTAAAGGCGCACAAGCATCTATCGAAAAAGCGGGTGGCTCTGTTGAGTTGATCGTGAAAGAGGTTGCTCCGATTAAAAACGGTAAGACATCGAAAAAAGCGTAATTTAATCGCTAAATTCTAAGAATTAAAAGCCTCGCTATCGCAGCGGGGCTTTTTTGCGTTTAAAGGCACGCTGAAGGCGGTTAAGCTATATCCCTTGCATGATTATGGATGTTGACGGTGTGGATGGTTGTATGCGCTTCTATTGTTGTTTTTAGGCTTGGGACAGCCGAAGTATCTTTAGCAAAGGTGGGGGGAGGAGATCCACCTGCGAGCAGTGCAAATAGTAACGTAGAATCAACGCATTAAAAAAGGCGCCGGGGAGGGCGCCTTTTGAATTCTTATCAAAGCTATACGCTTTTATTAAGCAGCTGTGTTTGCTTGACCAGCTGGAACGCTAAGCTCGTGCTCGCTCTCAACTTCTTCGTCAAGGAATGTTGTTGGGCCACTGTCTTTGCCTTTTGCGCTTTCGTCGCGGTCAACAAATTCAATCACAGCCATAGGCGCAGCATCACCATAACGGAAGCCTGCCTTCATAATGCGCAAGTAACCGCCTGGACGGTCTTCATAACGCTCTGCTAGGACGTCGAACAACTTAGATACTTGTTCTTTGTCACGCATGATTGAAATCGCCTGACGACGCTTTGCAAGCGCTGATTCTGGCTTCGCTGCAGCTTGTTTACCAAGAGTAACCAATTTCTCAACGAATGGACGTAGTGTTTTTGCTTTAGGCAATGTTGTCACGATTTGCTCGTGCTTAACCAATGATGCCGCCATGTTCGCAAGCATAGCCTTACGGTGGCTGGTAGTACGGTTAAGTTTCTTTTGTTTAATACGATGTTTCATCGCTTTTTCCTTTCAGCCCCTTATTAGGCTCGTCTGCGGCCCTCACGTATGAAAGCCATGGTCTTTCCGCAATGCACCACATAAGCGCGTTTCAAAGCGGGGCGGGCACCTTGCCCAGTTTAAGCAAGAAGCGCCGCGTTATGCAGCGCTTCACGCAAAATCTTAGAACTGCTGGTCATCAACCTTTTTAGCAAGCTCATCAATGTTCTCTGGCGGCCAGCCTTCAACTTGCATGCCTAGGTATAGACCCATTGTGCTGAGAACTTCTTTGATCTCGTTCAATGATTTACGGCCAAAGTTAGGCGTACGAAGCATGTCGCTTTCGCTCTTTTGTACCAAATCACCGATGTAAACGATGTTATCGTTTTTCAAGCAGTTTGCAGAACGTACAGAAAGCTCAAGCTCTTCAACTTTCTTAAGAAGGTTACGGTTAAATGGCAGCTCTTCTTCAGCTTCAGCTTCGCTTGCTGTTTCTGGTTCATCAAAGTTAATGAAGACTTGCAACTGGTCTTGCATGATGCGCGCTGCGTAAGCAACAGCATCTTCAGGTGTGATCACACCGTTTGTTTGAACAGTCATTGTCAATTTGTCGTAGTTTGTGATCTGACCTACGCGTGTATCTTCGATTTCATAAGTAACCTTACGGATCGGAGAGAATACACTGTCAACAGGGATCAAGCCAACTGGGCATTCTTCCGGACGGTTCTGAGAAGCCGCGCGGTAGCCGTTACCAGTGTTCACTGTCATTTCCATGTTAAGCTTTGCACCTTTATCAAGTGTGCAGATCTCAAGTTCAGGGTTCATGATCTCGATGTCAGCGCCAGCTTCGATCATGGCCGCAGTAACAACGCATGGGCCTTCAGCAACCAAACGCATTTTCTTTGGGCCTTCTGCGTGCATGCGCACAGCCAAAGCTTTGATGTTCAAGATAATGTTTGTTACGTCTTCACGTACGCCTTCGATCGAAGAAAACTCGTGCAATACGCCTTCGATTTGTACCGCTGTTACCGCAGCACCTTGCAATGAAGACAATAGGATACGGCGCAATGCGTTCCCAAGTGTCAGACCGAAACCACGCTCGAGTGGTTCTGCAACAACAACGCCTGTGTTTGGCGCTTTTGTTGGGTTAATTTCAATTTTAGTTGGCTTAATAAGCTCTTGCCAGTTCTTCTGGATCATAGTTTTTTCCTTTTCACTTCACCCGGCTCTTAACCGGTCTCTTGCTAGTTTGGGTTAACATTAAAAGCGCCCGCATCACTGCGACACGGGCGTTTTTAAATTCGATTATACGCGGCGACGCTTTGGTGGGCGGCAACCGTTATGAGGAATTGGTGTTACATCCTGAATAGATTTAACAACAAAACCAAGCGCTGAAATCGCGCGCAACGCTGATTCACGACCTGAACCTGGGCCCTTAACGCGGGCGTCAACTTCTTTAAGGCCGTGTTCTTGTGCTTTCTTACCAGCATCTTCTGCTGCAACCTGCGCCGCATAAGGCGTAGATTTACGTGAGCCTTTAAAGCCCATCATACCAGCAGACGACCAAGAAATTACGTTACCTTGTTTGTCTGTGAATGTAATAAGTGTGTTGTTGAAAGTAGAATTAACAATCACATCACCCATAGGGATGTTCTTTTTCTCTTTTCTTTTCGTACGTGGTTTAGCCATGTTTCAAAGTCCTCCCTTATTTTTTCTTACCAGCAATTGGCTTAGCAGGGCCCTTACGTGTGCGAGCATTCACACGCGTATTTTGGCCGCGCACTGGAAGACCAGAACGGTGGCGCAAGCCGCGGTAGCATTTCATGTCCATCAAACGTTTGATGTTCATTGATGTCTGACGGCGCAAGTCACCTTCGATCATGTATTCAGGTTTTTCGATTTCTGCGCGAATAGCATTAAGCGTTTCTTCAGAAGCATCGCCCATACGCTGTTGCGTATCAATGCCCAAAGCTTCACAGATTTTAAAAGCGGTCGTACGACCAATACCGTGGATGTAAGTCAACGCAATAGGAATGCGCTTCTTATCCGGTACGTTAACAGCAGCAATACGTGCCATAGTTTTCGTTTCCTTTCATTTTAAGCCAAACCGTACGCAAATCACAAGGATCCCTCCGGTTTGTAAACAAATTGATGCTGTGCGTTATAATGTTGTTAGACAACGCGCAGCGCCATCTCGGCAGACTTCTACAGAGATAGGCGCAATATAAGCATATTGCAGGCGCTGTCAACGTTTTTATGGATATTTTCCTGCAATCTGCAGGAATATTTATTTGATGTCTAAAATGGCTTCGATTGCGGCGGTTACATCGTCGATTGATGCCATGCCGTCAATGTTACGAAGCAAGCCTTTGCTCTCGAAGTAGGGGAGAACAGGCGCTGTTTGTTCGTTGTAAACATCAAGGCGTTTTTTTAAAGTCTCAGGCGTATCATCTGCGCGAGATCCACCTGTTTCTTTATTGCGCTGAATGATGCGGTCAATCAGGATATCTTGATCAACATCCAAAACGATAACGTGATCAAGGTCACGCTTCATGTTTTTTAGCATATCGTCCAAGGCTTCGGCCTGTGGAACTGTGCGGGGAAAACCGTCAAGAATGAAACCATTTTCGCAGTCGGCCTTGGAAATGCGCTCTGCAATGATTTCAACAATAATGTCATCGGAAACGAGCTGCCCTGAATCCATGATGTCTTTTAATTTTTGACCAAGTTCGCTGCCGCTTGCAACTTCTGCGCGGAGCATATCACCAGTTGCGAGTTGCTTTAGACCGTATTTGTCTTCTAGTCTGACTGCTTGGGTTCCTTTACCGGCGCCTGGTGGGCCAAAAATGATCAGGTTCATTTGCGTTTACCTTTACCTCGTAATTTAGACTTCTTCATCAGCCCCTCATATTGATGGGCAATCATGTGAGAATGGACTTGAGCAATCGTATCCATCGTCACGGAGACAACAATTAATAAACTGGTTCCGCCAAAATAGAAAGGCATATTATATTTTGAAATCAAAAATTCAGGGAGCAAACAAATAAACACCAAATAGAGCGCGCCAATGGCTGTGATGCGTGTCAGGACGTAATCAAGGTGCTCGGCAGTTTGCTTGCCTGGGCGAATGCCCGGAACAAAGCCGCCATACTTGCGTAGCATTTCTGCATTTTCCTCTGGGTTGAACACAATCGCAGTATAGAAAAAGGCGAAGAACAAAATCAGCGCGCCATAGGCGATCATGTATGGTGGCTGGCCGTGCTGAAGGAACTGTGAAACTGTCGCAGAAAAATCACTGCCGCTTGCGCCGGTAAAGCCAACAATTGTCAAAGGCAATAGCAAAAGCGATGACGCAAAGATCGGTGGAATAACGCCTGATGTGTTCAGCTTAAGCGGAATGTGGCTGCTTTCGCCGCCACTCATGCGGTTTGCGCCAACTTGACGTTTTGGATACTGAACGATGATGCGGCGATTTGCGCGCTCCATGAAAACGATAAATGCGATAACGCCAACGATCATGGCTGCTAGGAACAAAAGCTCAACTGGGTTGAACGTGCCTTGACGGCCAAGTTCAAGTGTCGAAGCAAATGCGCGCGGCAATTCCGCAACAATACCTGCGAAGATAATCAATGAAATGCCGTTACCAATGCCGCGTGATGTGATCTGCTCGCCCAGCCACATCAAGAAGACTGTGCCGCCAACAATCGTAATAACAGTTGAAATGCGGAAGAACATACCAGGGGCAATCACGGCAGAACCGCTTGCACCTTGCATGCTTTCAAGGCCGACAGCCAATGTGTAACCCTGAATAGTCGCCAACAATACCGTCAAATAACGCGTATATTGGTTGATTTGCATGCGGCCATATTCGCCTTCTTTTTTTAAGGCTTCCAGTTTAGGCGACATCGCGCTTGCAAGCTGCATCACAATCGACGCCGAAATATACGGCATGATGTTCAGCGAGAAAATAGTCATACGTGACAAGGCACCACCAGAGAACATGTTAAACATGTCGAGGATACCGCCACCTTTTTGTGTGAAAATTTCATTCCAAACGGCCAGATCAATACCTGGAACAGGAATATATGTACCCAATCGGTAGACGAGCAGGGCGCCTAGTACAAACATGATACGTTTTTTGAGATCGGTTGCTTTGGCAAAAGCACCCCAATTTGCGTTTTTCGCCAGTTGCTCGGCAGCTGAAACCATAATAGAGCCTTAAGTTGCTGTTAAATCTTTTCGTTCGTCAACGAAAGGGCTGCATGTACGCAGCATGCACTTTCTTGCTTTGAAATGGTGCCCGGGGGCGGGATCGAACCACCGACACGGGGATTTTCAATCCCCTGCTCTACCACTGAGCTACCCGGGCGGTCTCAAAGTGGTGTAATTGGAAAGCTTATAGGCAAAACAAAGCGCCGTGTCTAGTGGCATTTGAAAAAATTCCACGATAGTTTGGGATATTATTGTTGCAGTCGCTGCGCAAGCTCGGGTGTGCGGCGGTTTCGCGTGATTTCCAGCAGTCCTGATCCTGTCATACCATGGATCTGAACAGTGCAGGAATCCTTGGCTGCTTCGTTGCGGGCAACGCTTAGAAACTGGTCGGCTTCTTTTTTATTTTTCATTTTCAGCGCATCGAGCAAAATAACGCCGCCAATATTGCGCAGGCGCATCTGGCGCATCGCATGGATGGCAGCCTCGATATTGGTATCAAGGTGGCCACGATTATCTTGCCCTTTGTTCACATCAATCGCGGTCAGCGCCGCAGTGCTTTGAATGATAAGGTTTCCGCCATGGGGCAGGGTGAAATAGGACTTTGTCAGCGCATCAATCTGATCCATGATGTCGCGCTCATGAAACAGGGCAAGATCATCTGTCGCGTTTTCAAGTTCGACAGGGCGAATCTTTGGCGCAAGGTCTGGCGCGAAAATATGGCACCATTGCTCGGCATATTCGTAATGCTCCATGGTGACGACTTCGATGCTGTTAATGGATTGTCCTGCCATGTCGCTGAGGATGCGCTGCACGGCGTCAAGGCCAGCGGCAAGGATTTGTGGCTCATCATCTGGGATAGTGCCGATAATACTGTCCCACCCTTTTTTGAGCGTCGCGGCCTCACGGCGGAGCAAGTCCGTTTGCGTATTACCTGCTGAGGCGCGCAAAATGCATCCGTGAATATCGTCCAGCTGATCCAGCATCGCTCGCATTTGATCGCGCAGTTTCTTGTTATATACGCGCTGCGAAATGCGGTTGGTCGGCATCATAGGGCAGTAAATCAGATACCGCCCTTGCAGGGAGATATCCATGCTGACCTCGGGCATTTTATTTTCCATCGTATAGCGATCATTATCTGATTCGATATACGCCGTTTTGGCCTGCACAATAATCAAATCCCCGGGCGAGAGGAGCTTGCCAATCGAATCGCTGCCGCCCCGCGTGACCGATCCATCAGCGTTTTGAATGCGGATATTTTTGTTATAGAGCAAACCTGTTAGCCCTTCACCAAGGTCTATAAAGGCTGCATCACGCGCGGTGTCCAACGTCTTAACGCGCCCTTGATAGATATCGCCCCAGCGGACATGCTCCATCACGGTGTCGATCTCAAGTGATTGGATAGTGTTGTTTTTTACGGCGGCCGCCCAAAGAGCGCCCTCTGATTCTTCGATAAGAATATCCACGTTTGCGTGCCTGTTTGTTGTCCCTTAAAGGGCGTTTTTACCCTGCAATAAATTCATTGTATCATAAAGGGATAGGCCGACAATATTGGAATATGATCCGTGGATGCTTTTTACAAAGGCTGCCGCGCGCCCTTGGATGGCATAACCGCCTGCAATGCCGCTCCACTCGCCGCTATCAAGGTAGGCTGTGATCTCTGCGGTGCTCAGACGTTTGAAGGTCACACGCGTTTCAACGCAGCGACTAACGATAGAGCCATCAGGGCAGGCAAGGGCGATGCCGCCATAAAGCCGGTGCGAACGGCCACTGAGGAGGGCAAGGCACTGCGCCGCATCGTCGCGGGTTTCTGTTTTTGGTAGGATGCGCCGTCCAACGGCAACAACGGTATCTGCGCCAAGGATAAACGCATCAGGGCGCTGCGCGGTAATGGCGCTGGCCTTGCCGATGGCAAGACGTTCGGCCAGTTCACGGCCTGTTTCGCCTTTTATCGGCGTTTCATCAATGTCAGCAGGAATGACATCATCGGGTGTGATGTTAATTTGCTTGAGCAGATCAATGCGCCGCGGCGAGGCAGATGCAAGGATCAAAGTCATTTTATTTCTCGCGGAAGATAATGCGGCCCTTAGTCAGGTCGTAAGGTGTCATCTCAACAATGACAGTGTCGCCCTGAAGGACACGAATGCGGTTTTTACGCATTTTTCCAGACATATGCGCAAGGATCACGTGCTCGTTTTCCAGTGTCACGCGGAACATGGCATTGGGCAAAATTTCAGTAATAACGCCTTTGAATTCAATGAGATCTTCTTTTGCCATGGTTTTAATATATGTCCTTATAAAAGTAGTGTTTTCGTAAATTACTGGTTGGTATTATACAAAAGCGCCTGAAAAAGCAAGGCTTGATTATGAATTGGCTAAACTCTGCTGTAGAGCGTTAATAAAGCCCTGCATGCGCACCTGACGTGTTTTCATGGCCTGACGGTTCACAACAAGGCGGGAGGATATATCAACCAAGGTGCTGACCTCGCGCAGATTGTTGGCTTTCAGGGTTGATCCAGTGGAGACCAAATCGACAATATGGCTGACCATGCCCAGCGCCGGAGCAATTTCCATCGCACCGTTTAATTTAACGCACTCGGCCTGAATGCCGCGCTCGGCGAAGTAACGCGCAGTCAGGTGCGGGTATTTTGTGGCAATGCGAATGTGGCTTTGGTTATCAAGCGCCTCATCGGCAATCTCGTTAGGTGCGGCGATGCTTAGGCGGCAATGCCCGATATTTAAATCCAGCGGCGCATAAAGATTATCATAGTTAAATTCTTCAAGGACATCAGATCCAACCACGCCTAATTGCGCGCCTCCATAGGCCACCATCGTTGCAACATCAAAGGCACGCACGCGGATAATGTCCAAATCAGGCTGGTTCGTTTCGAAACGCAATTTGCGGGATTTATCATCGAAAAAATCATCCTCAGGCACAATGTCACAGGCCTCAAGTAGAGGGAGGAGCTCTTTTAAAATGCGCCCTTTGGGAATAGCAAAAATAAGTTTATCGTCAGTCATGAAGATGTTCATAACCCGCACGCCTTCACAGCGCAAGAGGTAAAGGCGTGAATATACAATTATGAGGGATCGTGAAGCGGAGCGGGAGCCTCATTGTGGCGCGCTAACGCATCATTGATGGATGTGACGCTTGCGAGATCTTCTTTGATTTCGATGCCTTTTTCGGCCAGTAAAAGGCGATGAAGTTCGGCTGCACGCTCATGAAGTGCTTGTTCAAAGGCGTTCGTGCAAGGGATGTTGTTCATGCATTCAGCAAGAGAATCTAACCCGTCAGAGCGCTGTAAAAGGGCGGTCACCTTGTCGGGGGTGGCTGCGTTGTTTTGAGAATAAGCAGGAATTGTGCGCGTAGCATTAAGATAATCGGTTGTGAGCTCTAAAATAAAACCTGCATCTTCTTCGTTGGCCTCGAACAGATATGATGGGTCGTACCCTTCAATCGCCGTAATCATCGCATCAAGCAGGTCATCTGTATCTTCTATGTTATAAAAGGATGTTTGCTGCGGGCTTTGCGCGATAAATTGTTCAGCAATATAGCGAAGCATAGCCATTGTGCGTGCATAATCTTCTTCGGTGTACTCATGTGTTTCTGCATTCTGGGCGAGTTCTTTTTCGCGCAGCTCGTCGGCAAGGCGCTGTTGGCAATCTTCGGTGCGCATTTTAATTTCGCTCATCAAGCTTGCGTAAACAACGGCCTTTACGTTTACTGATGCCTTATCTAAATCGTGGCAATCATTTTCTAAAACCTGATTTGCTTTTTTACTGATGCGATAAGCCTTGCGCGGAAGATTGTTGCGTTTCAGGTTAATCTCGTCGGCGAGCAGTGTCGCATGTATAACATGATGTGGGACGATGCGGTCTTTGAACATGCAGTGGGCATATTCTTTCAAGGGCTCAAGGGCCTCTTTGAAAGAAACGTGCATATATTCGGGAAATGCCGCCTGAAAATGGTTTGCTACGACATTCAGGCTTTCACTTGTTTTCAGGTTATTCGTGAAGGCTGTTTCAATGACTTGCTTAAACGAGGGCGTAGGCTTGTGCCGCGATAGGTGCGGGTTCACATACGCCATAATTTCAGATCCATAACCCGCCGCGTAGTCACTGGCAATGCGCTGGGCTTGGGCTGTGTCCCATTCTTCGTCGCGTTCGATGCGTTTAAGCTGTCTTTCAATTGGGATGTCTTCTGCGTCCTCATCGTCAAATGCATAAGGCTCATCAGAAAAACCGTAACGCATGTCATCATTTTTATCGAAAAGGGGTTCTTCCTCGTCGTTGGCTTGTGGTGATATGTCTTGAAAAATGACACGCAGCGTACCGCAAGCAGGTGGAGTGCGCTCAAGGTGTGGATTTGAGGCAATGATTTTTAAGTGCGGGTTCGCTGGTGTATTTGCCATGGTTTAACGATTCCTGTTTCAAGGTCTATTTGGCTCTGGCGCTTCTCGTATATCTTCGGTAGAGAGCGTATATATCTGTGCGGCGGTCTCGTTTGTGGGCACCTTCGTTGCAAAAGAAATGATGCATTTATTGAGGCACGCAGTCAGATCGTGTAGGTCGCTCTCCAGAGGGGAGGTGTTAGGTATATTTTGCATGCACGCGGAAGAGAAGTTTTTGCCTTTTTCTGTGCGCGTAATAAGAGGGAAACTTGCAACGTTGTTACTGTTGCAGGTGTCGTCACTTGCCCCCACGCCAGCAAAGCTTTTCTGAACGTCAGATAAAAGTGTGTCGACTAAAATCTCTTGGTGATAAGGTCGCGCCGCGAACATATAACCTCGCTTGTTTAAGTCTTTCAGTAACGCTCTTCCTAAATGGCCATAAGCCTCTTGCGCTGTGTGGATATTAAAGAAAGCAGCTAAATGATTCTGGTCGTTGACGAAGCGTTCGCAAATTCTGGTGATGTGTTGCTGGGCGACCATGTACTGTACGTCAGAATAATCCTCATCCTGGTTCAACAGGTAGTTTTCAGGTTCGGATTCTGCCATAGCGATATAATCATGTAAAAAGGCTTCTGTCATCTCTAGCAAGCGGATGCAGGTTGCTATGCGCGTTTCCTGATTGCTTTCGCTATAGCCTTCACAATTTCTTTCAATCAGATTGATAGAACGTTGCGCGAGGTCAAGAGCTCCGGCCGGTAATGCTGCGCCGTTATCGATGGTGTCCTGGTCAATCAGTGTGCTCAATATGACGTCATCTGGAATAAGAGCGCTTTTCAATGTGCGGCGAATGCTTGCGCTATGATATGAGAGAAAGATAATAGCCTGACTGTTCTTAATGCTACGGCTATCTATATCCACATCACTACAATGTCTTTTGGCGCTCAGAACGGCCTTTAGATCGTGTTGAAAATCAGAGGATGCGTGCATATCATTGATGCTGAGGGATAACCAGTGGGCAAGAGGTATGTCTTGATCTTCTGTTTTTATCTCTTCTTTTGCTCTGGCAAGAGCGTTGCTCCAATCTTTTTCAAGCGCTTCGGCAGAGTCGAAATCTTGATCAGTAAGGGGGATGTCTTCGTGTAAAGACGGTGGAGTGCTGTCCTCAGGTTGACTGAATGCCTGATAAGGTGTGTCGTCCACTGTTGGGCGCAGCGGTTTTTTGTAACCGTTTTGTGAAAAGTCGTGTGGAAGAGGCGCAGGTGTATAATCGCCCGCTATTCTTCTACCATTGAATGTAGCCAACTTTAAAGTCGGTGGTTCTGTTTTACGCAATGTTTATGCCCTGTTCATGCATATTATAATTATTGCATCTATAAACCACAAAGGGTGGCGTTATGTCAATGAACTTTTTGAATGTTCGCGCCGCAGGCTGACAATTTACCGACGATGTCTTCGTATCCGCGCTCTAGGTGATAGATGCGGTTTACAATGGTTTCGCCCTCGGCAACAAGCCCCGCCAGGACCAGCGCAACTGATGCGCGCAAATCTGTGGCCATCACAGGCGCGCCTTTCAATGTCTTTGCGCCGCGTACAATCGCAGAATTGCCTTGAACGGTAATGTCTGCGCCCATGCGCGCAAGTTCCGGTACATGCATAAAGCGGTTTTCGAAAATCGTTTCAGTCACCATGCTGGCACCTGCACATAATGTCATCATCGACATGAATTGCGCCTGCAAATCAGTGGGGAAGCCTGGATAAGGTTCGGTCATGATGTCAGTGCCTTTGAGGGGAACTGATTTATCGCGCGAGATAATAATGTCATCATTATCTTCGGTGATTTTTACGCCTGCACGCTCCAGCGGCGGGATAAGCGCGCTAAGATGCGCAAGCTTTGCTTTCTTAAGGCGAAGCTCGCCGCCAGTCATAGCAACAGCCATCATATAAGTGCCTGTTTCAATGCGGTCTGGAACAACGCTGTGCTGCGCGCTGTGCAGGCTATCAACGCCTTCGATTGTAATCGTGGATGTGCCAAGGCCTGAAATGTTCGCGCCCATTTTAATGAGGCATTCGCCAAGATCTGAAATTTCAGGCTCGCACGCGGCGTTGGCCAAAATAGTTGTGCCCTTGGCAAGGGTGGCGGCCATCATTAAGTTCTCGGTCGCGCCAACAGAAACTTTGGGGAAGAGGATCTTTCCGCCAATCAATCGGCCACCAGCAGGAGCCTTGGCGATCACATATCCGTCATCCAGAATAATTTCTGCGCCCATTTGCTTGAGGCCCTCAAGATGCAAATCAATCGGGCGTGTCCCAATCGCGCAGCCACCCGGCAATGACACGCGTGCCTCGCCAAAGCGCGCTAGGAGCGGGCCAAGCACAAGGATAGATCCGCGCATCTTACGCACAATGTCATAAGGCGCATCAATGGTGTGAACCGTGCCTGCGTTAATTGCCATCAAATCATCTTTGCAATCAATGGTGCATCCCAAGTGATCCAGCAATTCAATTTGTGAATTAATATCGCGAAGGCTGTTGGGCATATTTTCAAGGCGAAGCGTTTCCTCGCTCAGCAGCGCCGCGCACATCAACTTCAGCGCAGAGTTCTTTGCGCCGCTAATGGCAATCTCGCCGTAAAGCTCTTGTCCGCCTTGGATGACAAGCTTATCCAAACCGCCACTTGTGGCAGGCTTGGCTTGCGCCTCGGCAGGCATATCCGCTGATTTAGAGGCGGGGGAGGGTGACGCCTCTTTGTCCCATGTATTTGCCTTGTCTGTCTGCATAGCTTGTTTCACAGCGGCTGCTCCCTTTAAAAAATAAAAATTGTGCGACACCTTCATTGGCGTAAACGCGCGCCGGCAAAGGTGTTGTGTTCGAAATTTCCAAGGTCACGTGACCTTCCCAACCGGGCTCCAACGGTGTCACATTGACAATCAATCCGCACCGCGCATAGGTGCTTTTACCAAGGCAAACCACCAAGACATCTTCGGGGATGCGGAAATACTCTACAGTATGCGTCAGCACAAAACTGTTAGGAGGTATTACGCAAATATCAGTGTTTCTGTCAACAAAACTTTGCGCCGAGAAGTTTTTAGGGTCTACTAAGGCATTGTCAACATTGGTGAAAATCTTAAAGTCAGGGGCGCATCGCGCATCATAACCATAAGAAGACAGGCCGAAAGAAATCGCGCCATCGCGCTGTTGTTTCTCGACAAAAGGCTCGATCATGCCTTCTTCTTGGGCAAGGCGGCGAATTTCGTGGTCTGGTAAAATACCCGGCATTGTTGCGCGGTCGGCCATCATATCAGCAGAATTATCTGGAAGAGAAGCAGTCATCGTTATCCTTCTTCGGCATTTTTGTTAGGGGGTGTTTCAGGAGTATCCTTTTTCTGAGCCTGCGCAGCCTTACGCTTGCGAAGATTATCCCGCAGCGCTGCCGCACGTTTGTCGGCCCTGATATCTTGTTTCGTCTTTTTATTGGACATATTCTATTTCTAATCAAAAATGGGCGTGACATGCGAGTCCTTTTATTGTACAAGAGCATCCGTCTGGGGAAAACTTCACTTTATACCCCAAAACGCTGCTGTAGCTCAGTGGTAGAGCGCACCCTTGGTAAGGGTGAGGTCGAGAGTTCAATTCTCTTCAGCAGCACCATTTTTATTTTCCCTTTATCGCCGAACTGTTAAACGCTAGCCTTCATTTCTGAGGTGTGCTAATTCCATAGGGATGACGTGCACAAAGATTAAAAATATCCTTTCCATTGCAGGGTCCGACCCATCGGGCGGCGCAGGCATTCAGGCCGATTTGAAAACCATTGCCGCGCTGGGCGGGTATGGTATGGCGGCGCTGACGGCGCTGACCGCACAAAATACGCAGGGAGTCACGGGCGCGCAGGTCGTTGATGCATCCTTTATTAAGGCGCAATTAGACGCCATCTTTACTGATGTGCGCGTCGATGCGGTAAAAATTGGGATGTTGGGCGATGAATACGCGGCGCAGTGCGTCGCCGATATGCTTGAGCAATACCGCCCGCCGGTTATTGTGCTTGATCCCGTGATTGTGTCAACCAGTGGACATCGCCTGACCAGTCAGGCCGCTATCGAGGTTATTCAAAACCGCCTAGCGCCAATCGCGACATTGGTGACGCCTAATATTCCTGAATCCGAGGTCTTCTTGCGCGGCGCAGTCTTGGATGTTGAGCGTGCAGGCGAAAACTTGGTGCAAATTTTTGGCGGCGCGCCCGTTTTATTAAAAGGTGGGCATGCAAAATCTGACAAAGTGGAAGATTGGCTGTTTTTAAAGGGTGAGAAACATTTATTCGAAACGGATCGAATAGATAGTAAAAATACGCACGGAACGGGCTGTACGCTTTCATCTGCGCTGGCGACGATGCTGGCGCAAGGGCAATCTGTGCCAGAGGCTGTGCAAGGCGCGCAATCGTATGTGTGGCAGGCTATTTACCATGCTGGCATACTGGATGTTGGCGGCGGTCATGGGCCTTTGTGCCATAATTATCAAACGATCGAAGGGCGCGATGTCTGAATTTGATATGATACAGCGCTATTTCTATCCGCTGGCGCAAGGGCACGAGGCCGCGCGCGGCTTTCAAAGTGATACGGCGGCCTTGCCAGTGCCAGATGGGCAGCAAATTGTCCTGACGACAGATACGCTCAATGAGGGTGTGCATTTCTTTAAAAATACAAACCCCGTCATTATCGCGCAAAAGGCACTGCGCAGTAATCTGTCCGATGTTATGGCTGGCGGGGG
>DKAJ01000002.1:0-133759 GCA_002448815.1 Micavibrio sp. UBA6929 | reverse complement strand
CGCTGGCGGGGGAGATCCGCTGTGTTATCAACTGGCCGTGGCGTTTTCGTCTGCGCCAGATTCGGGATGGCTTTCGGCGTTTACGGCGGCGTTGAAAACAGATCAGGATGCACTTGACCTGTTTTGCAGTGGCGGCGACACAACCTCGGTGCAGGCGGGACTATCGATTACGATAACAATGATCGGGCTGCAGCCGCGCGGCAAAGGCATAACGCGGGCAGGCGCGCAAGATGGCGATGCGATTATAGTGACGGGCGCGCTGGGCGAGGGGTATGGCGCATATCAGCGCGGCGAAACCATTGCGCCGCCGCGTCATCATAAGGATATGGCGGCCGTTGTGCGCGCCTATGCAAATGCGGCGGTGGATATCTCTGACGGATTGCTGGCCGATATTGGGCACGTGGCGCAGGCCTCCTTGATGGATGCGGCGCTTGATCTGGACGCGATTCCTATCTCAGATTGTGATCCCATGCAGGCCATTGTCGGCGGTGATGACTATCATATCGCCCTAAGCGTTCCACGGGATAAAACAGCACAATGCCTGCGCGCATTACAAGAAATTGGCGCGCATCCCGCCATCATTGGGCATTTTGTAAAAGGTCGCGGTCAGATAAGCCTTCTTGGCGATGCGGGCGAGGAGCTAGAACTGCCGAAAAAACAAGGGTGGCAACATTTTTAGGGGTTGTGTTTCCATGCTGATCGGCGTAAGTAAAATGTTCGATCGTTTGATTTATTGATAAACAAATCCATAAGGCGGAAAGAATAAAATGACTGAAATTATTGTCCCAACACTTGGTGAATCTGTAAGTGAGGCAACAGTTGCTCAATGGCTGAAAAAAGAAGGTGAAGCTGTTAAAGCGGATGAGCCTATCGTTGAGCTGGAAACAGATAAAGTAACATTAGAAGTTAACGCACCTGCAGATGGTGTGATTTCTAAAATCTCAGTTGGCGAAGGCGAAAACGTTGAAGTTGGCGCATTGCTTGGTGAGCTAAGCGAAGGTGGTGCTGCTGCGCCGGCACCTGCAAAAGAAGAAGCCGCGCCTGCACCAAAAGAAGAACCTGCACCAGCGGCGGCTCCTGCACCAGTAGCTGAGCCAGTGGACGAGCCAAAACTATCACCTGCAGTGCGTAAAATGATTGCAGATAATAATCTTGATGCATCATCTATCCCAGCAAGTGGCGATGATGGCCGCATCACAAAAGAAGATGTTCAAAACTTCTTGGCGTCTAAGCCTGCATCTGCGCCAAAGGCGGCTCCTGCGGCAAGCGCACCTGCACCAGCGAAGGCTGGCCCAGCACGTGACGCAGGCGACCGCGAAGAAAAAGTGAAAATGACAAAATTGCGTCAGGTGATCGCATCACGCTTGAAAGAAGCACAAAACACTGCGGCGATTTTGACAACATTCAACGAAGTTGACATGAAACCTGTCATGGATGTGCGCAAGTCATACAAAGATGCTTTCGAGAAGAAGCATGGTATTAAGCTTGGCTTTATGTCGTTCTTCGTAAAAGCAGCGGTTCAGGCCTTGAAAGAGTTCCCAGCCGTTAACGCAGAAATCAGCGGCGACAGCGTCATTTACAAAAACTACTACAACATTGGCGTGGCTGTTTCGACACCACAAGGTCTGGTTGTTCCTGTATTGCGTGATGCTGATCAAATGAGCATGGCTGAAATCGAAGCGAAAATCGTTGATCTTGGTAAGCGTGCACGCGATGGTAAACTGGGCATGGACGAAATGCAGGGCGGTACATTTACAATCACAAATGGTGGTGTATTTGGATCATTGCTTTCAACGCCGATTTTGAACACACCACAATCGGGCATTATGGGCATGCACTCAATCCAGCAACGCCCAGTAGTTCTACCCTCTGGCGAGATCGCAGCGCGCCCAATGATGTATTTGGCACACTCATACGATCACCGTATTATCGATGGCCGCGAGGCAGTAAGCTTCCTTGTTCGTATCAAGCAGCTTGTTGAAGATCCTCAGCGCATGGTTCTTGACGTATAACCTGTGTTTTAGCCTATAAAATTAATAAAAAACTCCGTATAATCTGCGGAGTTTTTTTATATCTATGCGTTAGGTCTGGCGCTTTGGCGGAAATTGATGCGGTTGAGGAAAGCTCTGCCCAGGTGCTGCGCCTTCTCAGTGCGCTTGAGAAGGATATCTAAAACTTTTTGCTTTGTGCGTGCCGCATGCTATTATTTATATCATGAAGTTTCTTTCTGTTTTCCTGTTGGCATTATCTGTGTGCGGCGTCTTTGCGCCAGCATATGCGCAAGATTTCCTTGATACGCTAGAGGCCGAAATCTTACAGCAAGAAGCCGAGCAGCAAGCGCAGCAGCCCGCGCCACAAAACCAAACGCAGCCATCAGAAACGCCGCCGCAAAGCGTTGCCCCGCCTGAGGCAGGAATGGATGATGCGGATATCCCTGATGCCTATATCCAAGAAGCGGAAACATTTTATCAATATTGTGAATATAGTGATACGTTGCGCGCTCACCATGATTGCGAGTGTTTAGCGGCACAATTCCTTGATAAGCGCATTGCAAACGGCATTCAGGCAACCCGCAAAAGCATCATGGCAAAGATAGACCGTGAATGCATAGATGCCAGTGAAGAGGCCTTTAATCAGTATACGCAGTGTAAGTCTAATACGCTGTTATTGCCGAAAAAGGTCGATGCAGAAACATATTGCACATGCTTTGGCAATGAATACGCCAAAATTTTTGAACTGAAAAAATACGAAGCAAACGCCAAAAATGCAGTGCGCGCACAAACCGGAGCGCATTCCAATTGCGCACGCGGCACATACGCGCAGGATAATTACGGACCAGGCGCGCAGTAAAAATTCATATTGCTATTATAGGCTATGACGCGCCGAGATCAGGTGCCCATGTGCGCGCGGCAAGATATGCTGAATAAAGAATGTAATGCTCTCTATTTTCTGCGCGGCAAAGTCTGGATCACTGTGCGATTGGACGGCGATCGCGCTGCGGGACAGCAAACACGCCCCCGCGATCAGAGCAAATGCATCTAAACAAGGTTTCGCGGCAAAGGACAAGGCATTGATGTCTTTATGCGCGCCGATTGCCTTAATCAGGTCGGTTAAATCATTCAGATAAGGCTGCATATCATCCTGATGGTCGGGTGACATGTTGTCTTTAAGCTCCCCTATATAACGCAAGGCAAGCGTGCCTTGATCGCGCAGCATTTTGCGGAAGACCAGATCTGCGGCCTGAATGCCGTTTGTGCCCTCGTAAATGGGTAAAATACGGGAATCTCGCATATATTGCGCCGCGCCGGTTTCTTCAATAAAGCCCATGCCGCCATGAACCTGAATGCCAAGCGAGGCCACACTGACCGACATATCCGTGCACCAGCTTTTCACCAGCGGCGTCAGTAAATGAACAAGCTCATCCCCGCTGTCGAGGGCAAGTGCCGCCTGATAGGTTAGTGCTCGCCCCGCCTCGGTGCAGCTGCGCATCTCTAGCAGCATACGTTTCACATCAGGGTGGTGGTCAATGCTAACGCGCTCGCCCGTGTCGGTGGATTTTCCTTGCACGCGTTCCTGCGCGTAGGATAGGGCATGCTGATAGGCGCGCTCTGCAATGGCGACGCCCTGCAGGCCAACGCTTAAACGTGCATTGTTCATCATTGTGAACATGTATTTTAGGCCCATATGAGGCTCGCCCACGATGAAGCCTGTCGCACCGTCAAAGTCCATCGTGCAGGTCGGCGAGGCATGAATGCCAAGTTTATGCTCTAGCCCAATGCACTTCACCGCGTTGCGCGCGCCACTATCGGGCAGGAATTTGGGCACGACAAATAAAGATATCCCCTTAACGTCATCTGGCGCATCTGGCAGGCGCGCCAGAACCAAGTGAATAATGTTGTCGGCCATATCGTGATCGCCATAGGTGATAAAGATTTTCTGCCCCGAGATTTTAAACGTGCCGTCATCGTTGGGTGCGGCCTTGGCGGATAACAGCCCAAGATCTGATCCTGCCTGAGGCTCGGTCAGGTTCATTGTGCCAGTCCATTGTCCGCTGATCAGGTTTTCAAGATAGGTGTCTTTTAAATCCTGTGAGCCATGGGCGCTGATCGCTTCGACGGCGCCTTGGTTGAGTAGGGGGCATAAGCCAAAGCTCATATTCGCGCCTTGCCACATTTCCTGCACGGGAAAGGCAATCGCCCACGGCAGGCCTTGCCCGCCATAATCAGGATCAAACGGCACGGCGTTCCACCCGCCGTCACGATAATTGGCATAGGCGTCTTTAAACCCAGGCGCGGTTGTGACATCACCTGTTTGCGTATCAATGCGCGCGCCATGCTGGTCACCTGTGGCGTTAAGCGGTGCAAGCTCATCGCGGGCCAGTTTACTTGCCTCATCCAAAATGGCAGTGATGGTTTCGCTGTCTAGCTCCTCATGCGTGAAACCAAGAACGTCTTCTAGTGTGAACTGCATATCTTGGGTCGGGGGCGTATAATCAGACATGAAATCTCCTTCAAAGTGAAAACTGGCACGCACGTTGCAATGCTAAGCGTGATGATAAGTATAAACTATTTTTACTCTGGTTTCAGTATGGCATGACAGACTTAATAAATTATATACAAAACAAAGTCTTAGATACATTTAATGTTGCTGCGCCGCGTCAAGTGGTCGCGGCAATCCGTGACGCCAGCGAAGGCAGCGGTGTCGATTTTGCCTACCTTTTGCAACAAGCCCGCGCCGAAAGCAGCTTTGATGCCGATGTTAAAGCCAAAACCAGCAGCGCAACTGGCCTGTTCCAATTTATTGAATCCACATGGATGAATATGGTTGATCGATACGGCGAGAAATTAGGCATTGATACCGCGCAGGATAAGCAAAGCCTGCTTGAACTGCGTAAAGACCCGCAAATCGCATCCCAAATGGCGGCCGAGTTCGCAGGCGAAAATGCCCGCTATCTTGATCGCAATTGGGGCGGTGATGTCGGGGCGACTGAGTTATATTTTGCACATTTTCTTGGCGCGGGGCAGGCTTCGGCCTTTTTGAATGCCAAAGATCAAAATGGGTCTGATCCTGCCGCAGTCTTGTTTCCTAAGGCTGCTGCAGCCAATCAAAATGTGTTCTACGATAAATCAACAGGGCGCGCCAAATCCTTGGACGAGGTCTACGCCTTTTTTGACAGGAAGTTTAAAATGGACAGCAAAGATTTTATGCCAAGTGACGCGCAGGATGTGCAAATCGCCGAAGCAGATACAGGCGCGAATGCAGACGAAGTCGTCACATCGAGCGCTCAGGTCTTTAAGGTCGCAAAGCAGACCGCTGCACCTGCTAATCAAGATGAACAGATCGCACAGGCGCAAAATAATATCGCCAATGTGATTGCGAAAATGAATAATCGGGCGCAGTTTAACGCGCGTGAAGACGTGCCGCCGACCTTAAATAGCCTTCTTTATAATCAGCTTGATTTAATCCTAATGACGCAAATGGACTTGCCGCTGGGCGCAAATGATTCTAATAAGCGTCTATGACCCGCGTTATACATCTTTTAAATAAGGCCATTGCCTTGCAACAACCCGGCGGAGGCTTCCAAACCTCGATTGATGCGGTGTTGTTGGCTGCTGCGTGCCCTGTGAAGGGCGGGGAGACACTACTTGATTTAGGGTGCGGCGTAGGCGCGGCAGGATTATGCGTTCTGGCACGCGTGCCTGATGCACGCCTCACAGGGGTTGAATTACTGGAGCGCGAGGCCGAACTTGCCCGCCATAATGCAGACCTTAATAAGATGCCGGCCAATATCATTCAGGCCGATATCCAAAACTGGCACGCGGCAGATCGGTTTGATCATGTCATTTGTAACCCACCTTATTTAACGGCCGGTGCGCATTTGCAATCCCCGGATGCCGCCAAGGCGCGCGCAATGGGGCACGTTGATGCCGATGTGACCTTAACGCACTGGGTTAAGGCCGCGCATCGCGCGCTGAAATCACAAGGCTCGCTGACGATTGTTCACCGCGCGGATGCATTGCCTGAAATATTATCGGCGCTGGGTAAACGTTTTGGCGCGGTCGAGGTTATCCCCCTATGGCCTAAAGAGGGGAAAGAGGCTGGGCGCGTCATCGTCAGGGCGCGCAAAGACCGTAAAACGCCAATGATGTTGCATGCGGGTTTAACGCTGCATCAAGGGGATGGCGCATATACCCTCGCCGCCGACGCCATTTTGCGCGATAAAAAAACGCTTTTCCTTTAATACTTACCATTCGTGTACATTGATAAATTTATTTAAACTGTTGTTTTTAATTGAAAATAACAGCTTTACCGAATCTTAACTATTTTCCTGTTTAATGGTCGTAACAAAATAAGACACCCCACGTGAGCAATAAGGAAAACAGGGGTTAGCAAGGAATAGCAAGATGGCAGATGAAATTGATACAGTTGAAGGCGCAGAGGTTGAAACAACACCTGAGGCACAAGAACAGCCGAAAAAAAATAGGGTTCTTGGTGGTATGAAAAGACGTGCCCAGCGTGCCGCGCAACGCGCTAGAAATTTTGCAAGTGTACGTGCATCACAGACGCCTGAGGCTGAGAAACCTCAGGTAGATGATAAGCCCGTACAGCCAGAAGCTGAAAAAACAAAGTCACCTGCAGATCACCCCGATGTCAATCAACAAGATTTTAACCGTCCTGCCGAAGCCCGTAATATGCATGGCAAGGGCAATGTGGTTGCCGTTAACCTTGATGGCATGAACGCGGCGCAGCGCGAAGCATTCCGCGCAGGCCTTGAAAGCCGCGGTATGAAGCCAGAAGTCTGGAGCTCAGGCTTGCCGCGCGGTAACGCAGATATTGCGTATGACCTTTTATTAAAAGGCGATGATATCCAACATTTCCGTGATATCGCAACGATTAATACAGCTATCTCAGGTTCATCTGCGCGCATGGATAATGATTTCTTAGGCGGCGGCAAGCAGGCCTTACGCATTGACGTTCCATCACTTGATAACGCAGACGAAGTGCAAGCCGCATTAGGCCGCATGGGCGTTCAATTTACTGTGGGTGGTGACATCAGCGGTGGTTCAGATATTCGCATTCAAGGTGATCAAATTGATCGCGTTCAAAATGTTGACCGCTATCCGTTTTCAGCGCAAGGGGGGCAAACACCAAGCTCGCCAGAAACGAATAAGCCAACGGCTTCAGAAAATGCACCAGACGGGACTGATGCAAAGGCCAATGCTCCGGATGGGGCAGGTAAAGCTGCTAAGGTTGGAGATCTTGCTCAGGCGGCAGATGAATTGAAAGATTTAAAGTCCGCGGCACGTATCGGGCGTTTGGGTAGTAAAGGCGCAAAGCTTACCGTTGTCTTCGGTGTAGCGGCGGCAGGCGGCGTGGCGTATTTGATTTCTCAACAATATGGCGAGCAGCGCGAATACGCACAAGCATTGTGTGATGCAGGCCAAATCAGCCAAGATGTATGTGATGAATATATTAAATTAAACCAAGAATTAGAAGCACTTGTACAGGCAGAAAACATTGGCGCAGTTGGTCCAACATTCTTGCTGACAACGCCGTTGCTTGAAATGGAAATTCAAGATCGCTTCGAAGAATTCGCGCAAAAACATAACCTAAGCCAGGATCAAATTGATATTCTGGCTATGGGTGACCTAGAAGTTCAATCTTTGCGCACAGAATTCGGTGAAGAATTACGCGACTCACTTGAAAATTACAGCGGAAGCTTGGCCGCACTAAACGATTTGAAAACGGCCATGGATGCCCGTGATGCCGCGCAGCGTCGTTTCGAAGGGGCTGGCCATCGCACACGTTATCAACGCCGTCACCAGCCATTGACGCAAGACGAATTGGCCGAGCGCATTGCAAATGCAAAAGAAGATCTAGGCAAAGCCGATGATGCTTATCTGGCCGAGCTTACTAAAGTTCTTCGTGATCCAGAGGCCGCAAACGCGCTCTTTACGATTATTGGTCCTGAAATGCAGGGTGAATTACTGAAAAAGACCGCTGGCCTTGCAGGCGATGACGCGCCAGAAGGTATTCAGGAATTAGCCGCGCTTGTTGAGGCATATGAGAATGCGTCAAATGGCGCTAGAGGCCGAGGCAATGCAAAAGACGTTGCAGAGGCAGCTGTAGACGCCAAGATCCAAGAATTAACCCAAAATGGTGAAGGTCTTGCATATCTTAGTACAGTTTATGGCGGCGAAGTATCAGATGAACTTGACCGCGGTATTGTTGCCGATGCAACTGCAGAAGCCGATCCATCTGCGCAGCAGGATAATCCTGCTGCAGGCGCTGATCAAGATGCTCAACAGGGCGAGCAAACAGTAGACGCTGATCAAGGTGCTCAGCAGGGCGGACAAACAGCAGGCGTTGATGAAAATACACCGCAGGGTGGAAGTGGAACGCGCACACAAACGCGCGTCAGTGATTTTACAACTGCAAAAGGTAATCTAGATGGCCCCGCAGCGTATATCCAAACGGTAATTACACTGGCTCAAAATGGTGGTTATGCGGCACTTAACGGTGTAGAGGTCAGTCAGATTGACAATCTGTATGGTAAAAAGACACGCGCCAGTATGGAGGCATTAGGCCACGAAGGTTTGCCAAATGGTGCAACTGTTGGTCAAATTGAAATGCAGAAAAATACGTTCTTTAATCCAGATGAGATTAAAACAAATCCTGCATTAGCAGATGCAATTATCCAAGGCATGCAAGGCGCGGTAGGTGATGCCCAAAATCAGCCCCATGTCGAGCGCTTTCTCGCGCAAAATGGCATCGAGGTTGGCGATGATATCAATGCTGCGATTGAAGAATATGCAAGTAAATTAGGTGTTGAAGTTACACCTGCATTAGATCCTGTAGATCCGCAGGCCGTGGCCGAAGCACGCTTGCTTGTGGGCGTTGCACAAGAAAGTGTTGAGCGCGCTCAAGAAAATCTTAACACGATTGATGCGCGTATTAGTGAACTTGAAGCACAGCAACAAGATACGATCGCCGCGATTTCTGCACTGTATGACGACCACAGTTCGATGAGCGTGCGCGTTGACGGAGAAAAGCTTACAGCAGAAGAGCTGATTGAGGTGATGCGCAATGACCCTGATGCAGATATTCAGGTTGATTTACCTGGAACAAATAAGCCAGGCCCGCAAAAAGCACACCGCGAACGCCGTGAAGAAAATATTGAAAACAATCTTGAAGCGCTTAAAGCACAGCTTGTGGCGACGGATGCCGATCTTGCGTTACAAGGTGAAGAGCGCCTTGTTGCCCTAGCTGAATTAGAAGAGGCACAAGCGACGTTAAGTGAAGCGCAACAAGCCTTAGCAGCCTTGGAAGCGCGCATGCCGGAAGGTGCAGAGATTACAACACCTGCGGAAGCTGAGGTTCAGCCTGACGCGGCGGAGATTGTGCAGGAAGTGGAAACCGTTGTGCCATCGCAGCCAGAGCGCACAAGCCGCCGTGATCGTGTTGCAGATCGCACCGAAACGCCAGCGAAACCAGATGTGGAAGATGGTCATCTGTGGGATGGTATCGTATGGGAAGATTTGGTTGTTGACTTGGGCGATCCAGACTTTGCAAAAGAGAGAGAGTTGTTTGCCTCGGCATTTTCAGAAGATCGCGACGCCACATACGTTGATGCTGCCATAGGAAGAGTTACAGGAGCAATCGCTAGTTCTAATATGAAGCAGATCTATGAGTTCCTCGGTGATCAAAACGAACATGACCGCAATCAATATATTAAAGGTGAGAAAACGATTGCTCTACGTGAAGAGCCCGGCTTGGATAAATTGCGTAACTGTAATGCACAAGGCCATCTTATTCGCCGTGTAAATGACGGGGATATTTCTCTGGCGCAGGCCAAAGACGGCGTGCTGAGCTTTGATGAGGATGGCGAGCTTATGCTAACGCGCTTTTCCGAGAGATCAGGCCGCTATGAAAGCTATGAATTGTCAGAAGAATTTGTAAACAATAATATGGCGCGCCTAACACAGATGCCATTTTCCGGTGATGCAATTTGTACCGAGCGCTTGGGACGTATCTTTAATGCGATGCGCAGACATGATGGCCTAGATCAACGCATTGACGGCGGATTTGATCCACAAGATGGCATCGCGGTGCGCATGGATACTGGCGCATGGGTGATCTTTACGCCGACAGATGATCCCATTAAAACGACTGGTGGTGGTCATTATGAATCGGTCGATTTAAAAGGTGAAGTTGTCTATCCAGATGATCCGCGCCTAGAGGCCGCGCAAAGACAAACGCCAGTGCAAATTCAGCGTTATGATCCGTTGACACATGAAGAAATGGGCCGTGATTTCGAAAAAGCATATGATTCTGCGAAAACGTGGGGGCCAATGTTTAAGAAGCTGGATAAAGATTATGATTTCCGCGATATTTCCGAGCAAGCCCGCGATCGCTCTGACTACAACAACAGTCTAGGTATGCTGTAATTGATGAACATCGCTATCCTTCCGTTTTTAGACTAATTCTTGCTGACCTCGGTCGATTGCCCTAAACTATGCCTGTATGGCATGCCTTAGGTGTAATCGGCCTATTTTTTCTGAAGTAAGGACTTTCAAGTATGACAATTCGTAATTCTATTCAGGCTATGGCGGATGAAATTGCCGCATATCGCCGCACTTTGCACGAAAACCCGCAAACCGCATATGAAGAAACCTTCGCCAGTAACCTTGTGCAGGAAAAATTGACGCAGTGGGGCGTGCCGTTCGAGGCAGGAATCGCTGAAACAGGCATCGTTGCAACCATCACAGGTCAGTCTGATGTATCAGGCAAAGCCATTGGCCTGCGCGCGGATATGGATGCGCTGGACATTGTAGAAGACCCGCGCGGCAAGCCACATGCCTCGAAAACAGAGGGGAAAATGCATGGTTGCGGCCATGATGGGCATACTGCGATGTTGCTGGGCGCGGCGAAATATTTATCAGAAAATAGAAACTTTGACGGGCGCGTGCATTTGATTTTCCAACCCGCTGAAGAAGGCGCAGGCGGCGCGCACCGCATGATTGCCGAAGGGCTGTTTGATCGCTTTCCGTGCGACCGCGTCTTTGCGATGCATAACTGGCCGCGTTTGAAATTTGGCACGATTGCAACCTGCACCGGGCCTGTGATGGCAGCAGCGGATCGCTTTGACATTACAATCAAAGGCGCAGGCTGTCATGCCGCGCAGCCGCATTTATGCACCGATCCGATTGTTATCGCATCGCAACTGGTGGTGGCGCTGCAAACCATTGCAAGCCGTTATGTCTCGCCGATGGAGCCTGTCGTGCTGAGCATCACGAATTTTAATGCGGGCACTGGTGCATTTAACGTGATTCCCGATGATGCCGTCCTAAGCGGCACTTTACGCACCTTTGATACCAAGGTGCGCGCCGACATTATTGATAAAATTATCCAAATGACGTCCAGCGTCGCGCAAAGCTATGGCGGGCAGGGCGAATGCATTTTCGAAGATGGCGCATATGATCCAACCGTCAATGATGGTGCCGCAACGCAGTTTTGCCTTGATATCGCCAAATCAATTGTGGGCGACGACAATGTAGACGGCAATCTTACGCCGACCACTGGGGCAGAGGATTTTGGCGCGATGCTGCAAAAGGTGCCAGGATGTTATATCATGATGGGGCAAGGCGTTGATGATCCTGCCAGCCCGTATAATCAGGGGCTGCATACGCCGCGCTATGATTTTAATGATGACCTCATCGCACAAGGCATTGAATATTGGGTGCGCGTTGTCGAGGGTAGCTTGCCCGCGCAAGGATAACCAAAAAGGTGAAAATGATATGCCTGTATTAGAGCTAGATTTCGCAACCTTAATGATGGTGGTGCCGTCATGTATACTCTTTGTCGCGGCTATTCACTTTTGGTGGTACGACCTGAGCGTATGGAAAAATGCCAAGGAGGTCACAGGCAAAGTTGTCGGGATCGAGCATTATACAT
The DNA here is from genome assembly GCA_002448815.1 of Micavibrio sp. UBA6929. Taxonomy (GTDB): domain Bacteria; phylum Pseudomonadota; class Alphaproteobacteria; order Micavibrionales; family Micavibrionaceae; genus UBA6929. Next base: position 121,804 of record DKAJ01000002.1, on the reverse strand, counting down.
CAACCTATCGCAGCAACAATCAAACACGCAGGCAAAGCTATTACCGGCCCATAGTTGAGTTTCAGTGGAACGGAAAAACTTATAAAATCGCAGGCGCATCCATAAGCGAAATGCATAACCGCCTCTACGATGATATAGCCGTTTTTGTTCGCGAGGATTATATGGGCGAGATTTTGGATGCAACCGTTAAGACACGCATTTTAAAGGTCTTTGCATCTGGCTGTTTTCTGATCGGCGCCGTGATGCTGGGCTTTCTGGTGAGCGAAGCGCAAGCAGAATATAAAGATATTGGACTGGTTTTTACCCTCGTCTTTATCGCGAGCCTGTTTTTGAAAAATACCATCAAGATAACGCCACACTTTAAACAGTGGCAGCCCAAAGAAGATGGGCGCTTAATTGATACCGCGCACGAGCAAATGGAAGAAGTTAGCCGAAATACAAAGTCAGGCTTTATCGTAGCAAGCGTATTTTTATTGATCGGATTGGCGATGGTCTACGCCGCGTATAATGGCTTGCCTATGGATGGGCAAGATGCCGTTAGGCAAGATGTCTTTGCCGTTATTCAGCAAGCCATAGACGGGCAAATACCGCCATCATGGGAAGAAGAATTAATTCTCGGCGCTATGGGCAGTTTCTTCACGATGCTGGCACTGTATTCTTTGGCGTATACGAACCGCCAAAGTCGCCGCCGGTAAAAATATATTGACCCGCGCGCAGTGATGGTGTTTATTGCTGCCCATGATGACACAGACCAAACACATTTTATCACCAGTTTGCCGTCGCTTCCGACGTCGCTGCGCATAATATTTTTGCGCTGCGGCTGTTTACATCTGTTTCTTTGTTACTTTTTTCACACAAAATCATACGTAAGAGCTTGCAGCGCAAGAAGCCCTGTGTTTTTCTGCCTATGGTGCATACCTGTGGCGTGAGTTGTAAAAAAGGATAGAAAAGAAAATGACTAATAAAATCAAAGTTTCAGTCGTCGGTGCAACTGGATATACAGGCAGTGAATTGCTGCGCTTGTTCTTGCATCACCCATCCGTCGAAATCGCGTATTTAACATCGCGCCAGCATGAAAAAACGCCAGTGGCTGAGATCTTTCCGCGCCTTGCCCATGTAAAGGATTTATACGTCACCAATACTGATTATGATACGCTCGCCAAGGAAAGCGATGTGGTCTTCTTGTGCTTGCCGCATGTGGCCTCGCAAGAAATGATCGACCATTTCCTTGGAAAAACGCGCGTGATTGATATGTCTGCGGATTTCCGTTTGGATGATCCTGCGATGTTTGCAAAATACTATGCGACGCAGCACCTGAAGCCAGAACTTCTCAATGGCCGTTTTATCTATGGCCTGCCCGAGCTTAATAAAGATCGCCTTGTTGGCGCCGATGCCGTGGCAAATCCGGGCTGTAATGCGCTGCTTGTGCAAATGATGTTGATGCCGTTTTCAGGTAAAATTGACCGCGCGAATGTATCACTATTTACCGGCACAACAGGCGGCGGCCGTTCGCCGCGTGATCCGATTGATCATCCTGCTTTGGCCGGAAACGTGCGCAGTTATCAGGTGAATAAACACCGCCACACACCAGAAATTATCCGCACTGCGCAAATTACGGAGGATCAGCTCAACTTTACCCCGACCGTAGGGCCATTCCTGCGCGGCATTTTTGCAACGGCATTCTTGCAAGTGCAGGGCGATGCCAAACCTGATTTTTCTGCCTTCGAGGGCGCGCCATTTGCACGCGTCTTGGATAAGGTTGAATTGAATAACGTGATCAGTACAAATTACTGCGACATCAGCGTCCAAGAGGGCAATAACGGTGAAGTTATTGTTCAGGGCGCAATTGATAACTTGCTGCGCGGCGCAGCAGGCACAGCAGTGCAAAATATGAATATTATGTTTGGTCTGGATGAAATGGCGGGATTAAATCTTGCAACGCCAGTATGGCCATAAATTAACGGTAGTAGAGCAAAAAGGAAAAGTGCCATGCACAGTATGAAGGAATTTTATCAGGCAAAATATCGCGACAACTTGTTCGTTGTAAAGGCTGGCGGCCGTATGATCGCTGACGAGGCTTCACGCAAGTCATTGCTCTCTGATATCAAAGAGCTTACGGATGATGGCATCAAAGTCCTGCTTGTTTACGGCGGTGGTCATGCCATTGACCAAGCCTTAGAAGGCGCAAATATCGAGCCACGTAAAGTGAATGGTCGCCGCATTACAGGCTCGCGCGAGATGCAATTGATCAAAGGCGTTATGGCTGCTGATTTGGGCTTTAAGGTTGCTTCGACGATGGCAGAGCTTGACTTGTATGGCTTGACGTTAGGCTGCACACCGCCAAGCTGGATTAAAGTGACGCCGCGCCCCCGTGATAACCCTGATGATTATGGCTATGATGGCACAATTGATGATGTGGCGCTGGATAAAGTGCATAAGGCCTTTGATGGCGTAAACTTTATTGCGACGCCGTGCCTGAGTGCAACAACCAAAGATGGCATTAATATTAACGCCGATAACGTGGCTGTTGCCCTTGCCATCGGTGCGCAGGCACGCAAACTGATCTTCCTGAGCGACGTTGACGGTGTCTTGATTGACGGCGAAACCGCGCCGTTTATTACGGATGCAGAAATTCCTAAGCTAATCGAAGACGAAATCGTGACAGGCGGTATGCGCGTTAAAATGGAAAACTGCCTGCATGCATTGCAATCTGGCGTAAAGCGTATTCACTTACTGGATGGGTTCCGTCCAAATGCGCTGCGCAGCGAGATTTATGATTCCATTGGCCCTGCAACAATGTTGCTGCCCGAGGAAAACCGTCAGGCATATCTGAACGAAATTGAAACGCATAAAGTTATTAAAAAGGCGTTGGGTGAATAAAAAACCTGCCGCACATCTATGATAGGGAGATTATCATGACACAAGATATCCAAGGCATTATCGACGAAACCGTTGAAATGAATATGAAACTCTATAGCCCGCAAGCCGTCATGCTGGAGCGCGGAGAAGGGTGCTATGCCTATGATACGCAGGGCGGAAAATGTCTGGACTTCGCGGCGGGCATCGCCGTGGCATCACTGGGGCACGCGCATCCCAAATTGGTTAAAACAATCAGTGATCAAGCCGCCAAAATCATGGCGTGCCAAGGATCATATGTGACCGACGCAAAACATGAAGCAACGAAATTGCTCGTTGATAATGGCTGCTTTGATGAAGTTTATTTCTCGAACAGCGGCACCGAGTCGGTCGAGCTTGCCTTAAAACTTGCACGCAAATGGTCCTACGATAATAAAGGCCCAGAATGTAACGAGCTAATTACCTTCCATAACAGCTTCCACGGCCGTACATACGGATCGGCAAGTGTTACTGAAAAACGCAATTCTCAGCCATTTTTTAACCCGTACTTGCCAGGTGTGCATTTTGCACATTTCAATGACCTTGCCAGTGTCGAGGCCTTGGTGTCCAAGGAAAAGACAGCCGGCATTTTGATCGAGCCTGTGCAGGGCGAGGGCGGCTTGACGCCTGCGGAAGACGGTTTCTTGCAAGGGCTGCGCGCATTGTGTGATCGTCATGATATTCCACTGATCTTTGATGAAATTCAGTGCGGCGCTGGACGTATGGGCACACTTTACGCGTATCAAAGCTTTAAGGGCGAAAACGGTCAGCCGATCGAGCCTGATGTTGTGTGTCTTGCCAAAGGGATTGGCTCAGGCTTTCCTGTTGGCGCGGTGCTTGCCAAGAAAAAATTCGCCAGCGCCATGGTGCCCGGCACGCACGGCACAACTTACGGCGGCAACCCGCTTGCTTGCGCGGTCGTGGCCTGCGTGATTAATGAACTACAATCGCAAGGCTTCTTGGCCAATGTGCAGGCTATGTCATCAAAGTTGATGGACGGCCTAAGCGCCCTGCAAAGCAGCAGCAATAAAATCAACCGCATCACAGGCAAAGGCCTTATGGTCGGTTTTTCTACCGCTGTGCCCATTAAGGATATGATCGGCGCTTTGCGCAAAAATGGCCTGATGACAACGCAGGCTGGCAGTGATCTTGTGCGCCTAACACCGCCACTCATTGCGGGTGAGGACGAAATCAAAGAAGCCCTTTCTATTATTGAAACAACCCTGAAGCAGGACTTTTAAAATGACCAAAGTAAACCACTTTATTGATCTGGACACGGTTGGCGCAGATACGCTCAAAGGTATTTTAGAGCACGCCCACGCCATGAAAAAAGAAAAATATAACCCTGAACAAATCTTCAGCGGCCTATCACTTGCAATGGTGTTTGATAAACGCTCGACGCGCACACGGATGAGCTTTGAAATCGCGATGAAGCAACTGGGCGGGCATACCATAGTGATGAATATGGAAGAAATGCAGCTTGGCGGATCGGAAAGCGTCGAAAGCACCGGTAATGTGCTTTCTCGCTTTGTTGACGGGATTATGCTGCGCATGAGCGATCAGGCGATGATGCAAGATCTTGCGAAATACACATCGATCCCTGTGATTAATGGTATGACCGATGACTCGCATCCGTGCCAGATAATGGCAGATTTGCTGACGATTGAAGAAAAGCTTGGCAACGTGAAGGGCAAGAAAATTGCATGGTTCGGCGATAGTAACAACGTATCCAATACGTTTGTTCAGGCATCGAAACTATTTGATTTTGAACTTGTTTTGGCACTGCCGGAAGAGATCCACGGCCGCGCGCCAAAGGATGCGAATATCACGGCTGATGCCGCCGCCGCGGCGCACGGCGCAGATGTTCTTGTGACCGATACATGGGTGTCCATGGGGCAAGAGGGCAAGGCTATTGAAAAATTCTGGCCGTATCAGGTGAGCGCCGATTTGATGGCAAAAGCCAAAGATAGCGCAATCTTTATGCACTGTCTGCCAATCCATGAATGGGAAGAAGTCAGCGAGGAGGTCGCAAAATCACCAGCCAGCGTTATTTTCGACGAGGCCGAAAACAGATTACACGCGCAAAAGGCAATCCTTGCATGGTGCCTTGAAAATTCAGGCGTAACAGTAGGCTAGAAAGTACATGAGCGATTATAAAAAAACAAAAATCGGTGATCGTGATTTAATGCCAGAAACATTGATGATGTCTTATGGCTATGACCCGCGTCTATCACAAGGTGCAGTGAAGCCGCCAGTGTTTCTGACATCGACGTTTACCTTTGAAAAGGCTGAGGACGGCGAAGAGTTTTTTAACGTGATGTCTGGCCGTAAACCCGGTCCCGAAGGGCAGGAGCGCGGCGGACTGATCTATAGCCGCTTTAACCACCCAAATGTCGAAATCGTTGAAGATCGCCTTGCCTTGCTTGAAGAAGCTGAAACCGCCGTTGCCTTTTCCAGTGGTATGGGCGCGATTAGCGCCGTGCTGTTTAAAACGCTGCGCCCCGGTGATGTGATTTTGCATTCCACGCCTCTTTATGGCGGAACAGAAACTTTGATCCGCGGAATGATGCCCGATTTTGGCATCGTGCCGCGCAGTTTCAAGGCAACCAGTTCTTATGATGAAATCCTTGCGGCAATGTGCGCCGCCGCCAAAGACGGCAAGTTGGCCATGGTGTTTATTGAAACGCCGTCAAATCCAACCAATGATCTTGTTGATTTCGAGGCCGTTATCAAAGCCATCGACGTGGTCGAGGCCGAAACAGGCCACCGCCCGCTGAGCGTATGTGATAACACGATGATGGGGCCAGTATTTCAACAGGCCATTCCGCACGGCATTGATATCGCGCTCTACTCGCTGACCAAGTATATTGGCGGGCATAGCGACCTTGTTGCAGGCGCTATTTGTGGCGCGCGCAAAGTTGTCGAGCCTATTCGCCGTGTTCGCGGTGCAATGGGTCTGAACCTTGATCCTCACACAAGCTGGATGATCTCTCGCTCGCTTGAAACGCTGAGCATCCGTATGCAGCGCGGCGGCGAAAGCGCGGAAAAGGTTGCAAGGTGGCTGGCGGATAATCCGTATAAAAAGGCGAAGGTCTTGCACCTATCACTGATGGATGATGCACACACCAAGGCCGTATTTCAGCGCCAATGCAAGGGCGCTGGTTCGACCTTTGCCTTTGTCTTGGATGCAAGCCGTAAGGAAATGTTTGCCTTGATCAATGCGCTTCAGATTTTCAAATCTGCCGTGTCGCTGGGCGGGAGTGAATCGCTTGTCTGTCATCCGGCCTCAACAACGCATTCTGGCGTTCCTGCGGCTGACCGTGATGCAAGCGGCGTAACAGATGGTCTTGTGCGTTTATCAATCGGGCTAGAGCATCCAGAAGATCTGATCGCAGATCTTGATCACGCCTTTAAGACAGTTTTCGGATAGTCTGCATTAAATCATTGCATAAATCCTCACCGCGCGGCGTGAGATATATCTCTTTGCTGCGCCGTGATTTTTCTGAAATGCGCACATCAATCATATAAAAGGCCTCACCTTTTTGACGCTTGTTCGACAGCGCGCCAAGAATGCGTGAGATCGTTGATAGGGCAAGGTCGGTGCGCTGTGCTAGATCGGACGGCGATAACCCTTGATCCAGATAAATCTCCATCAAGCAAACGGCATATTGCAATGGAAATTCATTATGAACCCCGCGCAGCGTGTTGAGGAGCTCTAAGATCGTGACGCAGGTTTGCTCGCGTTTGGGCGCCAATGAATGCGTCATGATGATCTTGCCTTTGCTTATATTGTTTTTTTATTTTGCAAAGGGGCGTTAATATGATCTGTCCATACGGTATATTAACGATGAATTCCCCATTTTCATTTTCTACCATGGATTGTACGGGAAATCCAAATGCTTTTCGAAATTCAATAAATATGGCCCCAAGGACAGGGCAATATAAGTAATATGTCATAATGTAAATATCCCTACACACAGTGTCTTTTTTGAATAATTATTTGTGTGTGGGCGGTGTTGTATCTGAAAGGTTGCCATTATGTCAACTTTTGCGGGAGTGCTGTTTTTTGTGGCGCTTTGATCAGTTGATAAATATGCAGGCGGGTTTTATCGTCGGCAATTAAAAGGGGGCGTCCTGCGCCTTTGATAATCAAGGGCGGTGCGGAAAAATGGTGTGTACCATTATAAAGGCAGGCCTTCATTTCGGCGGCGCCAGTAAAATCAATATCCATAAAGGACCAGCCTGCAAAGCGGCAGTAGGAAAGGGTTGCACCGTTAAAGTCTGTGCCGCCAAATTGTGCATGGTCAAAGGTCGCGTGACGTAAATCCGCCAGCGCAAAGCAGCAATTATAAAGATCAGCCCCTGAAAAGTTGGCTTTATAGGCGCATATCTCTGACATATTCGCCCCCGTCAGGTTAGCATCGCGAAAATCCGCATAGCGCACATCGGCATTATCCAACATCACATTGGATAAACAGGCATTGCGAAAATTTGCATGGCGCAGGCATACGCCTTGTTGCGCGGCATGTTCAACGCATCTGGCAAAGCTTGGATAGAGGCCCTGAAAGATGATAGCCCCTTGCGTATTTGATATAGTGTAAAAGTTACTCATAGTTGTATCCCCATTTAATTTTTTTACCAATAGTTGATATATTGCAACTAAAGTCAAGGGAAAATTATGTGTGCCTGCTTTCTTTTTACGTCCAGATGGGCATATTAGTCGCATGAGTAAGAATAACGCGCCAATATCCTCGCTAGATCATGGACGTTCCGTGATCAAAGAGGCTACGCAAGATTTGCCGCAAACGCCTGGCGTCTACCGTATGCTAAGCGCGCAGGGCGATGTCTTGTATGTGGGAAAGGCCAAGGCGCTGAAACGCAGGGTGCTGTCTTATACGCAGATAGGGCGCCTTCCTGTGCGATTGCAGCGCATGGTCGCGCTGACTGCATCGATGGAATTTGTGCACACGCATACCGAGTCTGAGGCGCTATTGCTTGAGGCGAATTTAATTAAAAAGCTAAAACCGCGTTTTAATATTTTGCTGCGTGACGATAAAAGCTTCCCTTATATCCATCTGCGCCGTGACCATGATTATCCGATGGTGGTGAAATATCGCGGTAAAAAACAAAAGGACGGCCAGTATTTTGGTCCGTTCGCAAGTGCAGGCGACGTGAATAGGGTGCTTAAAGCCTTGCAGCGTGTTTTTATGCTAAGAAACTGCACTGACCATAACTTTGCTGCGCGCACACGCCCGTGCCTGCAATATCATATCAAGCGTTGCACCGCGCCTTGCGTGGATTATGTGTCGCGCGCCGAGTATGCGGAGCAAGTGGATGAGGCCAAAGCCTTCCTAGAGGGCAAAAGCGACGCCCTGCAAGAGCGCTTTCGCAATAAAATGCAGGCCGCCAGTGATGACATGGATTATGAAACGGCCGCGCAATACCGCGACAGGTTAAAGGCGCTGATGGCGGTGCAGGCGCGTCAAACGATTAACTTTAATGCAATTGGTGATGCGGATGTCATCGCCTTGGCCGAAGAAGCAGGGCGTACCTGCATTCAGGTCTTTTTCTTCCGTGCAGGCCAAAATTACGGTAATCACGCATATTTCCCCCGCTATGAAGGGGACGTTGAGCCATCCGTTCTCATGGAAACCTTTATCGCGCAGTTCTACGTCAATAAACCCGCACCCAAACATGTTTTCGTGTCTATCGCCCCCGATGGCAGTCATAACCTCGCACAATCCCTCAGTGAAATTGTCCAGCATAAAGTCACCATTACATGCCCGCAGCGCGGCGAGAAAAAAGACGCCGTTGATTTTGCCATGATGAACTCGCGCGAGGCTTTGGCGCGTCACGTGTCCAAACGGCAAAGCGAAAATATCAGCCTGGAGGCCATTGCCGATTTGTTTGATATGGACGCGCCGCCAAAACGCATTGAAGTTTATGATAACTCTCACATTGCGGGGTCGCATATGGTTGGTGCGATGGTTGTTTCTGGCGAGGAGGGCTTTGAAAAGGGATCTTATCGTAAATTTAACATCCGCGAAGCCACCGCCAGCGATGACTACGGCATGATGCGCGAGGTCATGCAGCGCCGCTTCCGTAAGGCGCAAGAGGGCGAATTACAACCCGGCGCCGATGACTGGCCTGATCTGTTGTTAATTGATGGAGGAAAAGGGCAATTAAGCGCAGTGACGCAGGTCTTAGAAGATATTGGTATCTTGCCTGACCTGACAGTTGTCGCAATTGCCAAGGGCGAAGACCGTAACGCGGGGCGTGAACGCTTTTTTATGAACGGGCGTTCAGAATTTTCTTTGCCGCCAAATGATCCGGTGCTGTATTACCTTCAAAGGTTACGCGACGAAGCGCATCGTTACGCTGTGTCATCGCATCAAATGCGCCGCAAAAAAGCCATTAAAGATAATGCTTTAGATAACATTGAAGGTGTCGGTACGAAAAAACGTGCGGCGCTTATCCGTTACTTTGGTTCCGCCAAGGCGGTAGAAAATGCATCCATGCATGACCTGCAAAAAGTGGAAGGTATCTCGGCAAATCTTGCACAGGCGATTTACGATTATTTCCATGAAAAATAAAGGACTTACGATACGCCATTCATGTTCGCAAGGTTTCGTTAAAAAATTTATTCACAAGATAAAAAAGATTAAAAGTTTATTTTTTACAATGGGTTAGGTGTGTATTTTGGTCTGTTGCTGAATCTTTGTCTTGAGGGGTAAAATAGCCCGTGATAGGGTCTGCACATACTAAATAACATTAGTGAATTTTTGAGTGGTTAGGCTCTGGCATAAAAATTGAATCTATAAGGTTCGGTCTTTGTGTCTCAAAGGCTTGTATCGCGCTTATTGTAACTTAAGAAAACTGTGAAAGGTTCTAAATCGATGTTCCACCGTGTTAAATCAGAAACATCAGTTAAAGACGATGAAGTCATGACTGTTGAAGCTACCGAGCAAAAAGACAACAGCGCGCAGCAAGATGCTGCACAGGCTGCGCAACGTGCTCAAAAATCGACAACAATGTCACAACAAGAATTAATTATGGACGAAGCGCCAGAACAAGAAGCAGAAGAAACTGTTGAAGAAACAGCATCTGAAGAAAAGTCTTTTTCTCCTGCTCAAAACCTGTATCAGCGCCCATCAGCAGCTAAGCCAGCGGCGCAGCCTGCTTCACGCCCAGCATCATACAGCCCACGCCCTGCAGGTTACTCTGCGCCGGCATCATCAACACCTGCACGCGTAAGTGCGCCAACATCAGCCGCAGAAAATGCAGCAAATGATCGCCGCCTTACAATTGGCCGCGGCATTACAATGTCTGGTGAGATCGAGTGCTGTGACGAACTTCAAGTTGAAGGTACAGTTGAAGCTGCGCTAAAAGGTGCAACATTCCTAAACATCGCTGAAAGCGGTGTGTTCTACGGCACAGTAGAAATCGAAGATGCTGTTATCGCAGGTCGTTTCGAAGGTGAAATCGTTGTAAACGGTCGTCTGACTGTTGAGGAAACAGGCGTGATCACTGGTTCAATCTCTTACAAAGAGCTTGAAATCAAGAGCGGTGCTATCGTTGATGGTCGCATCACACCTTTGAATGCACAGGCTGCTGCGAAAACAAAAAGCGCTGAATAAGCGACTTTAAAAGTTACAGTAAGCTTTTCTAATGTTGAGAAAGCCTTCCCTTTGTATCGTAAGGGAGGGCTTTTTTCTTGTTTAAAATCAACAAGAAGGTAAGGGTGTTTAAGCTGTTTTGTCTTTAAAATGGCACAGGTCGGAAACGATACATTCACTGCAAACGGGTTTACGCGCCTTGCAAATATAACGCCCCTGTAAAATCAGCCAATGATGCGCGTACATCATGAATTCATCGGGAACGCGTTTGAGCAAGTTTTGCTCGACCGCGTCAACATTCTTGCCAGGTGCAAGGCCGGTGCGGTTGCTGATTCGAAAAATATGCGTATCGACGGCCATGGTCGGCTGCTGAAAAATGATGTTTAACACAACATTGGCCGTTTTGCGGCCCACGCCGGGCAGGGCAACCAGCGCATCGCGCGTATCGGGGACTTGGCTGTTATGTTCGCGGATTAAAATCTCGGACAGCTTAATCACGTTTTGGGCCTTGGTGTTATAAAGGCCAATAGTTTTGATATGCTGCTTTAATCCCTCAAGGCCAAGGTCAACCATGCCTTCAGGCGTGTCGATAATCTGGAACAGGTCTTTGGTGGCGCGATTGACGCCCTCATCCGTGGCTTGCGCCGATAAGACAACGGCCACTAAAAGGGTGTAGGCATTGGTGTATTCCAAATCACTTTTGGGCGTAGGATTAGCTCCGCGCAGGCGCGCAAAGAATTCAGTAATTTCAGCTTTTGTCATACGTGCCATAGGGCATTTTATAACGTGCGCAGAAAAAAACACAAACCCCTTATTTTTTTCTTTTCTTTTTAAGAAAACTAGCGTAATTGGTGTTCCTACGCACGTGTCTCTGGCCCTTCTGAAAAAGAATTCAGTCATGGTTATGCAACGGCGTGAACTTTTTTTATCCCGGGGCGGGCCTATATCGTATATGGACTCCAAACCACCGAGCTTTGAAAGGGTTTGCGTTATGAAACGTAATGTTGCAGCGCTTAGAGGCCGCGTTTGTCTCTACAGTGTTTTAAGCGCTTCTTTTCAGACTTTTAGTTTGAAAATGGGGCGCTAAACAATGAAAACAGATATGCAGCAAGGCAATGCCTTGCACCAGTCTCTATACGAAGATAGCAATTTGCTTGCACTTGTGCGTAACCACAAGCCTGCAAAGCCTTTGTATATTATATATCCAGATCGTATTACCGATGCGGCGCGCAATTTTGTTGGCGCGTTTCGTGGCACGCCGATGTATGCGGTGAAAACCAACCCTGATGCGATTGCGCTTAATGCTGTTGCACGCGGTGGTATTAAGGTTTTTGATGTGGCATCACTTGCGGAAATCAAACTGGTTGCGCAAAACTTTGCCAATGCAGAAATGCACTTCATGCACACAATCAAGGCGCCAGAAGAAATTCACGCCGCGTATCATGATTATGGTGTGCGTCACTTTGTGCTGGATCACGAAGATGAGCTATTTAAGATTATGCGTGAAACGGATCTTGCGCAGGACCTCAACCTGACAGTGCGCATTGCGCTGCCTAAAAATGGTGCGGCCTTGATCGATTTCTCATCAAAATTTGGCGCGCATTTCGAAGATGCCGTTGATTTGCTTCAGAAATGTCGCCCTGTATCACGCTCTTTGGCGATCAGCTTCCATGTGGGTACGCAAACGGTTGATCCATCACGTTATGGGCTGGCGATTGATTACTGTGCGGCCGTGATGAAAGCTGCAGGCGTCAGTGTCGATGTTATTAACGTGGGCGGAGGCTTTCCGGTGAATTACGTGGATCAGCCAAATGTCTGCACGATCAATGATTGCTTTGATGCGATTGATCGACGCCTTGCCGAGCATAACTTGTCGCACATGAAACTCATGGCCGAGCCTGGCCGCGTTCTGGTTGCGAATGCAGCGAAACTTGTGACCCGCGTTGAACTTCGCAAAGATGATCTGCTGTATATCAATGACGGCGTTTATGGTGGCTTGTTTGATGCGGCGAAATGGGTGGAAACGCATTATCCCGTTGCGGCGATCTCATGTGATCGTCCGTTTGATGGGCCGCGCCGCGCATACCGCCTTGCAGGGCCGACTTGTGATTCTCTGGATATGATGGAAGGGCCATTTGCCTTGCCCGCAGATATTGGTATGGGGGACTGGATTGTGTTCGATCAGGTCGGTGCCTACAGTCAATGCCTGCGCAGCGATTTTAATGGCTTTGGCGCGTATGACACGGTGTGTGTCTACGATCATATCCAAAGATAATCCCACATAACCGTATGGAATACCTTGTGTTTAGCGTGCGCCGCGTTAGTGTGGGGGCATGAAGCTTTCTACACGTGAAATACGCATGACGCTTGCACTGGTTTGGCCGCTGCTGGCGAGTATGTTCTTGATTATGGTTGGTAACGGCCTTCAGGGGACATTGCTCTCTTTGCGCGGCAAATTTGAAGGATTTTCTCCATCGCTGATTGGTGCGGTGATGTCGCTGTACTATTGCGGATATGTGTTTGGCTGGTTTGTTGTGCCGCACATGATCAAAACCGTCGGACATATCCGCGTTTTTGCAGGGTTTGCATCCATGGCATCGACGACAATTTTGCTCCAAGGGTTGTTTATTGACCCTTGGGTTTGGGGCAGTGTTCGCTTGCTGAGTGGGATTAGCTTTGTAGGTCTTTTTATTGTTGCTGAAAGTTGGCTTAACAATATTTCGACAAATAAACTGCGCGGACAGGTGATTAGTGCCTATTTCTTTGTCATTAATGGCGGGTTGTTCGCTGGTCAGTTCCTGCTGAACCTTGCGCCCATTGAAAACATCAGCCTGTTTATTTTGATCTCTATTTTGCTGTCATTATCGCTGTTGCCGATTACGCTGGCGAATAAGCCATCACCTGGCTATGAAGAGCCTGAACATCTGCCGCTTAAAAAGCTTGTATCGCGTTCGCCATTATCTGTGTTTTCTGTGATTTTGACGGGCTTTGTTGGCGCGGGGTTGCTTGCGATGGGGCCTGTTTATGCCGAGGCGATCGGCTACTCCGCTGCGCGCACGGCGTCCATGATCGCGGTCTTTGTTTTAGGGAGTGGCACGCTTCCGCTTCTTATGGGGTGGCTTTCGGATCGTTGGGACCGGCGGCAGGTGATCATTTTACTGACCGGACTAGGGGTGTTGGCATCCGCGGGGGCGCACATATTCGATGCGTTTTTATTGATTGCCGTTTACTTTATTGGCGGAATCATGGCGTCAATCCACAGTGTTTCTATCGCCATGATGAATGACCGCATAAAAACCAGTCAAATGACATCAGCAACGGCATCATTGATTTTAGTAAACGGTCTAAGTGCCTGTTTTGCGCCTGTCGTGTTGGGGATGACGTTGGATAAAGTCGGGACAGAGCCATATTTTATTATCATGGGCAGTCTGTTTTCTTTGTTGTTACTCTACGGTGTTTACAGATCATTTATGGGGCCTGAAATTAATATCGAAGACCAGACAGAGTTTCAGCCAATCCCGTCGCGCGGTACCATTGGTATGGGTGAATTAGTTGCACCCGTCGAGCCACCGCCAAAAGGCCAGGGCCTATTTGATAAATTTTCTATGAAAGCGCAGAAAATCTTTCGTATCAAAACAACGGCTGAAAAAGATACGCAAATTAGCTTCAGCGAGCTTGACGAAAATGACTAATCTTCTTTTCTGTGCAAGTGCGAAAGATAGACTGAAGGATATGTTATGAAAAATATATTGCCTTTCAGTTTATTGTTATGGTAAGTTCTTGCCATGAGCGATGAGAATAAAAAACAGCAGAAAATAGCAAATAGCTTTTCCAGGTACGCGCAGCGCATATTGCCGCGAACTGAGTACAGTGATAAAGCGCTCGCAGACCTTGAGCAGGGCTATGAAGACCTTTTGCAGCAAGGGTTGCTTTCAGAACTAGAGGTGATGCTGGTTGAGGGGGCGCAAGAAGATTCTTCAATAAGGGCATGTGCAATTGACAGGATTATAGGTGCCAAAATTGACCCACTTACGCGCTTACCTAATAAGCCATTCTTTGATCAGTATATGCTCAAGGTTATGAAGAATATCAGTGAAAATTTTGAAGCTTACAAGGAAGACGGCCTCGATGTAGCGATTTTGTTCTCAGATTTGAATTCTTTTAAAGAGATTAACGATATTCACGGTCACGCTACTGGCGACATGGTCCTTCAGCATTTGGCAGAGGTCTGGAGAGGTGTTGTGCGCAACCAAATGAGCGATCATGACGCTTTTAGTTCATCTGAACATCGCAGCTTGAATGACATAGAGAACAGGGCTTTGATGGGGCGCGATTTCTTGTCGAGATGGGCTGGCGATGAATTTGCTGTGATTGTGCCATATCCAGTGAATGAAATTAGTACAGATGATATATCGCAGCGTTTTAAAGATGCTCTGGCTCTTAAATCTTATCAGGTGAAATATGAAAACGGAGCTGCCGAAGAAATCAGTCTTCAGGCATCAATAGGATCGCTGTCAATTGTCAATGAGATGGATAAGTATTTGCAAGAACATGATAAACAAGCTGCTGATTTGTGTGGTGATGACTTTGATCAGTTGCGCCAAAGAATATTAGAAGCAGTTGATCGTAATATGTATGCCGCTAAGCGCGAAATGAAAAAGCATAAGTTTAATCTTGCAACGCAAGCGGTCGTCTTGGGGGAAGGGCTTGAATGGCAACAAGTCATGGACTATCAGGCTCAGCTTTCTGCTAATTCAGCCGCGTTGCAAGGCATTGCTTGTGACGCTAGCGTGGATGATGATGGCGGCGTTAGCATTTCTTTGCAATATTCTGAAGTGTTTCAGCCAAAATAAAAGCCACCAAAATCAGGTGGCTTTTTTAATCTCTAGTAAAGCGCGTAAAAGAATTAAGCAGCTTCTGTTAGGTTAGCAGCAGCTTTCTTACCGCGGTTTTCTTGGATTTCGTAACCAACTTTTTGTCCTTCGTCCAAGCTTTTCCAGCCTGCTTGCTCAACTGCGCTGATGTGAACGAATACGTCTGCGCCGCCGTCTTCAGGTTGAATGAAACCGTAACCTTTTGTTGTGTTAAACCACTTTACAGTGCCTGTGTTTGCCATGATGGCTCTCCTTTTAAAATAGCAGAAAATCTGCCTTGGTTGTGTTAAACAGCCTTTTCAATCTGGCTGTTAGTTTAGGTAAGAGCCGATAGTCTAGGTAGTTATTAAAATGCACTGTATATGATTTTTCGGCGCAGTGATAGAAAAAAACTAAAACAGCTTTTTTGCGAAGTCGTCATAACCAAATTCGCGCACGATTTCGTAGCGCCCATCGGCGTGGAGGAGCGCCAAATCAGGCAAAGGAACGCCGTTAAATGTATTATTCTTCACAAGACTATATTGCATCATGTCGGTGAAGATTAATTTCTGCCCGATCTCAAGGGGAGTATCAAAACTGTAATCGCCGATAATATCGCCGGTCATGCAGGTGTTCCCGCCAAGCTTGTATGTATAAGGTTTTTCGCCTTCATTGCCGCTGCCGATGATGTGCGGTCGGTAAGGGACTTCTAAAACATCGGGCATGTGTGTGCTTGCAGAAACATCGAGGATGGCTTGCTTGCAAGAATTTTCAAAGATATCCAAAACCGTCCCGACGAGATAGCCTGCCTCGTAAACCATTGTGCCGCCTGGCTCCATAATAACCTGAACGTCATGTTGCTTTTGAAAGGCAATCAATGCCGTAATCAGGGCTTCGCGGTCATAGTCAGGGTGCGTGATGTAGTGACCGCCGCCAATGTTAACGCGCTGAACCTGCGTAAGGGCATCGCCCAATGTGTGCGATATATGAGCGAGCAGCTTCACAGAATCCTGCGCCATATTCTCGCACAAATTATGCACGTGCAGCGTATTAATCATCGCCAGCACATCTGGCGTTAATTCGCTGGGTTGCACGCCAAAGCGCGACCCCGGTGAAGAGGGGTCGTAAAGCGCGCTGTTCGTCACAAGGGATAGACCCGGATTGACGCGCAGACCAATATGGGCGGCATCGCCTTTTTCTGCGCGCACAATCGGCGCGAAACGTTTAAGCTGCGCGGTCGAGTTGAAATAGATATGATCGCTGTAACGCAGGCAATCGCGTAAAGTATCCTCGGTATAGGCGGGGCAGTATGTATGCACGTCTTTGCCAAAATGCTCGGCCCCAAGGCGCGCTTCATACAGGCCGCTGGCCGTCGTGCCATCCAAGTGATCGCGCATAAAGGCAAAGCATGCGGGCATTGCAAAGGCCTTGGTCGCCAGCAACATCGTCACGCCCGCGCGCGCCTTAATATCGGCGGCAATCGCCATGTTGGCCGATATCTTTGCGGTGTCAGCAACGTAAGCTGGCGTTTTGATGTCCGCAGCGGCGCTTTGTATCAGGCTATGCGGCATCTTTTTCTTTGCGGCGTTGTGTCAGCTCACCTAGTCCAGCAGGCAGTTCAATAATATGCCAAGGCAGACCTTGTTTTGCGACTTCTTCCATGAACGGGGTAGGGTTCATTTGCTCGACATTGAATACGCCTGGTTCTTGTGCCCATTCGCCGCGTGCAATCATCAGCGCACCTGTCACAGGCGGAACGCCGGTTGTGTATGACACGGCCTGTGCGCCAACCTCGGCGTGGGTTTGTGCGTGGTCGCAAATGTTGTAAATGAAGATGGTTTTTTCCTTACCATCTTTGATCCCCGTCATGATGCAGCCAATAGACGTTTTACCCTCGTAATTTTCCGCCAGTGACGATGGCTCGGGCAGTAATGTTTTCAGGAATTGGATTGGCACGATTTCAGCGCCGTTATGCATCACAGGGTCGATGCGTGTCATGCCGATATTTTGCAAGACTTCCATATGCTTAATGTACTCATCGCCAAAGGTCATCCAAAAACGAATGCGTTTCAGGCCTTTGATGTTTTGGCAGAGGGATTCAAGTTCCTCGTGGTAGAGCAAATAACCACGCTTTTCGCCCACGCCAGGAAAGTCGATGTCTTTGTAAAATTCCAAAGGATCTGTGTCGATCCACTGACCGTTCTCCCAGTATTTGCCGCGCTGCGTAACTTCGCGCAGGTTGATCTCTGGGTTGAAGTTCGTTGCAAAGGCCTGACCGTGGTCGCCCGCATTGCAATCGACAATGTCGATATAGTTGATTTCGTCAAAGAGGTGCTTTTGCGCGTAGGCACAGTAGATATTCGTCTGGCCAGGGTCAAAACCACATCCCAAAATCGCAGTGATGCCAGCCTCCTTAAAGCGCTCTTGATACGCCCACTGCCAGTGATATTCGAATTTGGCCTCGTCAATAGGCTCGTAATTTGCGGTGTCCATATAGTTCACTTTTGTGGCAAGGCATGCATCCATGATGGCAAGATCTTGGTAAGGCAGGGCCATATTGATCACCAGATCAGGTTTAACCTGATTGATCAGGGCAATTGTTTCCTCTGGCTTGTCCGCATCAAGCGCTGATACGCCGATATCAAAATCGAATTGTTCCTTTACCTGCTTTTGCAGTTTTTCGCATTTGGAAACTGTGCGGCTGGCAAGGTGAACCGAGGTAAACACATCCTTATTCATTGCGCATTTTTTAACAACAACACTGCCCGCCGCGCCGGCGCCAATAATTAGGACTTTCATTGTGATCTCCTCGCTTAATGTATGAAATGACATATATATTGGAAATAGGCAAAAAATCAAGTATAACCGTTTGCTTAAGAACGGAAAAACAATGACGAAAACAGATGTGAAATTTAAAATTCCTGCAGAATGGGAACCGCAATCGTGTTTATGGGTGGGGTGGCCTTCGCATAACGATGATGATCGTTGGCCGGGTGTGACATTACTGAACGCACGTCAGGAAATCGCCGCGATGATCTCAGTCGTGTCCGAAGGTGAAACTGTTAAGGTTCTTGCCTGCACTGAGGAAGCTGTGGCCTCCGCGCGCGTTATGGTTGGTGATGTCGCGGAAATTGTTGTGGCCGAATTTGGCGATGTATGGATGCGCGATACGGGGCCTATCTTTACGCGTGACGGGTATGCGCTGCGTTTCGGCCATAACGGTTGGGGCGGTAAATATCTGTATGATAACGATGATACAATTGGCGATATCATTGCCGAGCGCTCGGGCAAAGGCGCTGTGAAATATGATTATATTCTTGAGGGCGGCGCGTTAGATCATAACGGCAAGGGCACAATTTTAACCACGCGTCAGTGTGTCTTAAATGAAAACCGCAATGGCTGGGATGAAGAAACCGCCGCGCAGGCCTTAAAGGACGCATTCGGCGCGCAGCGCATCTGTTGGCTTGATCAAGGGCTAAGGGGTGATCATACCGATGGTCATGTTGATAATCTCGCGCGCTTTGTTGGTGAAAATACGGTTTTGTGTCAGACGGCATGTAATGTCGAAGATCCTAATGCTGCCCTTTATGAAGAAACCGCGCAGGCATTGCGTGAAATGGGATTTGATGTTGTTGAAATGCCATCGCCTGGGCTGATCACTGATGAAGATGGCAATGTCATGCCTGCATCATACATGAATTTCATTATTACAAATGGTGCAGTCGTCATGCCGAGCTATGGTGCGCTGCGTGAAGATGAGGCGCTGTTGGTGTTAAAGGGGCTGTTCCCTGATCGTAAAGTCGTGAGTGTAAGTTCGCGCGCGGTGTTAACAGGCGGTGGTTCGTTCCACTGCATTACCCAGCAGGAGCCTGTCTATGACGAAGAGTAATCAACGCATCACAACTGTTGCCGCCATTCAGACATCCTATGGCGCGGATATGCAGGCGAATATCGACAAGACGATCGCTTTTATCGAGGGCGCCGCAAAACAGGGCGCGAATATTGTCCTGCCGTCTGAGCTTTTTCAAAATATATATTTCTGCACAACGCAAGATGAGCGCTGGTTCGATCATGCCTACGCCGTTGATGACCACCCATGCGTGACACAATTAGCGCCGGTTGCAAAGGCGCTGAACATTGTTATTCCCGTTTCGATTTTCGAACGCGATGGCCCGCATACCTATAACAGCGTGGCGATGCTCGGCACAGATGGTCAGGTCATGGGTATCTACCGCAAAAGTCACATTCCTGATGGTCCAGGCTATCAAGAGAAATACTATTTTCGCCCTGGCGATACAGGGTTTAAGGTCTGGAATACGCCCTTTGGTAAGGTCGGCGTGGGCATTTGCTGGGATCAATGGTTTCCTGAATGTGCACGTGAAATGATGCTGCAAGGGGCGGAGCTTTTATTCTATCCCACTGCTATCGGGGCAGAACCATACGATGAAGACCTTGATACATCCCGCATGTGGCGGCGCGCAATGCAAGGCCACGCCGTAAGTAACGCCGTGCCAGTCATTGCCGCAAACCGCATAGGCACAGAAAAAGGCTACGGCGATGAGCAAAGCTTTTACGGGCATTCCTTTATTGCCGATCAGTGCGGCGATTTGGTGCAATCATTCGGCGCGCAGGAAGAGGGCGTATTGCTGCAAAGCTTTGATCTGGATGCCTTGCAAAAGAACCGGAGTATTTGGGGGTTCTTCCGTGATCGCAGACCTGATTTGTATACCAAGAAATAAGCGCGTTTTATGCCGCCGATGACCCAATAAAAAATGCGCCCGATTGAGGCGCATTTTTGTTGTGCTTATGTAAGAGCGTTGAGCCCTTAGATGTGAAGAGGGCGCTTATCAACCGCAAGCGCAGCTTCTTTGACAACTTCGCTAAGTGTTGGGTGCGCATGGCATGTGCGGGCAATGTCTTCGGCGCTGCCATCAAATTCCATCACAGTCACGATTTCTTGGATCAAATCACCTGCATTCGGGCCAACAATATGGCCGCCCAAAACTTTATCAGTCTTAGCGCATGCAAGGATTTTAACAAAACCATCAATCGCATTCATCGCGCGGGCACGGCCATTGGCCATGAACGGGAATTTACCTGCGTTATAGGCAATGCCTTCGTCTTTGAGTTGCTCTTCAGTTTTACCAACGCTGGCAACTTCTGGCCAAGTATAGACAACGCCAGGGATGGCATCATAATCGATATGGCCGCTTTGCCCTGCAAGCATCTCAGCCAAAACAACGCCTTCATCTTCCGCCTTGTGTGCCAGCATCGCGCCGCGAATAACATCGCCAATCGCATAAATGCCTTCAACAGATGTTTCAAAAAACTCGTCCACTTCAACGCGGCCGCGCTCGTCCAATTTAACGCCTGCATCTTCAAGGCCAAGACCATCTGTATAAGGTTTACGGCCAACCGCCATCAACACAACGTCGGCTTTCAGTGTTTCGCTTGATGAGCCATCAACAGATTCAACGTCCAAATTAACGCTAAAGCGGCTAGATGTTGCGCCAGTCACTTTGCTTGAAAGTTTGAACTGCATGCCTTGCTTTTGCAGGATCTTCAGTGTTTCTTTGCGCACTTCGCCGTCCATACCAGGTAAGATATTGTCCTGAAATTCAACAACGGTTACTTCACTGCCCAGACGGCGGTAAACTGTACCAAGCTCAAGCCCGATCACGCCGCCGCCAATAACAACCATGCTGCGTGGCGCTTCTTTCAGTGTCAGCGCGCCAGTTGAAGAGACGATTTTTTCTTCGTCAATTTCAATGCCGGGCAGGGACGCAACGTCAGAACCTGTCGCGATAATAATGTTATCAGCCGCATATTCAGTGCCATCAACGTCAACCTTACCGGCAGAAATGATTTTTGCTGTGCCAGTAATGCGTGTGATTTTGTTCTTCTTGAACAAAAACTCGATGCCTTTGGTGTTGCTATCGACAACGCCGTCTTTGTGCTTTTGCATGCCAGACCAATCAACGCTTGCGCCGCGGATTTTAATGCCCATATCGGCCATGTGATGCGCTGCATCTTCGTATTTTTCAGATGCGCTCAAAAGAGCCTTTGAAGGGATACAGCCAACATTCAAACAGGTCCCGCCTAGTGTTTCACGTTTATCTACGCAGGCAACTTTCATACCTAGTTGCGCCGCGCGAATGGCACATACATATCCACCTGGGCCTGCGCCGATGATGATGACATCAAATTTATCGCTCATTATTATGCTCTCGTTTGTTGTAGGGTCTTATAAAATAAACAGCCCATCTATACGCCTGCGCGCCCGCAAACACAAGCCCCTTTGCGGGAAAATAGGTTGTCATAATGTGTTAGCAACTTCTCAATCTTTATGTTATATAATAGCAATCCCTAATAAAATAAAAGCAAACAGGGGTGAGTAAATGAACGGGTATAACGGATTACGTAATGAAGCAGTATAACGGAGAAGAGCGCGAAGCCTATGAGCTCATAGAGCTGGCGCGCCAAACGCAAGAGACAAGCAAGCAAAAAAGCACGCCTGTGGGCGCGGTTTTTCGTTTATCAAATGGTCTGGTCGTTCAAGGTGCGAATGAATGGCTGGATTACCTCGCGCCCGAGCGCAACATTAAAACCAAAATTGGATCATCCAGCCCCAGTAAACATGCCGAGCCTGCAACCATTGCCTTCGCCGCGCAACAGGGGCTGGCAACAGATTCTTCTGATCTATTTATTACAGACCCTCTGTGCCCCAACTGTATGAACGCAGTCGTCGCATCAGGCGTCATGAATATTTATATTGATGCCAAGGCCTTCGAGGCACCTGAAGATGGTGGAAGCGAATGGTATTCGCGCCGCGCCTTCCATTTTGATAAAACTTCGATGCAAATTGCCGCCAATGCAGGGATTAACGTGTTTAAGACGCACTTGGATCCAGAAAGCCAAACCGCCACACATGAAAAGATAACGCCGCCGCCAGTAACGAAAAATATTAAATTCCTGGATAGCTTTGACGGCGATCAAATTGATGATGTGTATGACCACCCCGATAAAGGCAATAGCGCAATTATCAGCAAGGCGCACCGCAAATATGAATTTGCCAAGGCCGCAGGGCGTAAAATATTAGATAGGTTAGATTGGCGACATCAAGCCAGTGACGACCACGAAGATATCGAAGGGGGCTTTGGATTTAGCCGCATTAAGGCCAGCCAATTTAATTTGGAGGAATATAAAAATGAGATGCGTAAATTCTTGAGAAGTAACCGCTCGAAAAATATCAAAGAAAATAGCGATAACGCGCTGGCAGCTCTCGTCTTACCGCCGAAATATGGCGATGACTGCTATACGGTTGTTTTGGCGACCAGCCTTAGTACAGTGGATAAAGAGGATAAATTAAAATCGTTGATGAGTGCGCCTGAGTTCGCTGCGTTAAGTCCAGATCAGCAGCGTAAAGAGAGTAAGAAATATCAAGCCAAGCTTTATCCTCTTGATCACTTGCGAGCAATTTTGGGGCGCACAGGTATCGTTGTGCCGGAAGGAACACAAGTGATTACCTCATGTACGCCGACGTCGCATGAATTGGTGGGGTTACACGACATTATGGACCGCGTGCAATTACATGTGTTGGATAAAAAGGCATCATGGATGACAAAAGATAAAGATGCCTTGCAAACGTTAAAGCAGGCAGGCGTTTCGCCGTTAATTCCGCCGTCAGAGCGCGTAACTAATAACTGGAATGATCCGCCGCAAGGGGGGCACGGTAATCCACGTTTTTCGAAGCAGAAAATGCACGCGGCTGAACATGTACACTTAGACCCGGATGGGTGCTGTTAATCGTTGTAGTGGGGGGGCTGCTCTTGCGCTGGTAAGCGCGCTTCTTTGCCTGAGGCAGGTTCCATGCGTGCCAGGCGCTCTGATCCAGTTTGAAGCGGCGTCTTGCTTTCAACAGGTGTGATCGCCGCCGTAATCGAATTTTGACATCCTTTTGTTTTATGAATGCCAATCATCAAGGCGCGCCGTTGCCGTGCAATGTCTTGGATGCTGTCTGCTTTTTCGCCGTCGGCTTCAACGCCTTGGGACGCGACATAACCTGCCGCCGCCAGCCCCAATCCACCTGTAACCGTGCCGACAAGGAAAGAGCCAATCGCCGCTGCGCCAGTTACGGCATGTCCGCTGAAGTCTGAATCGTTTTTGATGGTTTCAGTTGTTTGAATGATGTCCCGCATCAAGAGGGCTTCGTCAACTAATTGCTGGCAGCTAAGCTCGATGTCTGTGTCACGTATCACGCGCAGAGCAAACGGATCATCAGCCGCGTTTGCTAATGCTGGCGTAAAGAAAACCAGATTACTGCAAGACAGGATTAAAAAAGAGTGTATAATGCGCTTCATCGAATTACATTATATCATATGTAACTTTCCATGAACATAATAGAGGCGCCTTAATGAACAAATATCTTGAAACGGATCGTGTGATTTTGCGGGACTGGACAGACGCGGATCTAGAAGATTTTTCGCGTATTAATCGTGACCCCCTAATTATGGAGTTTTATCCTGATCGTTTGGACGATAAGGCTTCTGCGCATCTGGTGAAGCATTTTCAATCACATATAGATAAAAACGGTTATGGCTTTTTCGCATTAGAAAGCAAAGAAGATGGGCGTTTTATGGGGTTCTCTGGTTTGGCCAAAGTCCCGACAGATATGCCGTTCTCACCTGCGGTAGAACTCGCATGGCGTTTAGATTATGATTATTGGGGCAAGGCCTATGCCAGCGAAGTTGCGCAAGCGTTGATCACATATGGCTTTGAAACCTTAAAGCTTAAACAGATTGTGGCTTACTGCGTTGACGAGCACGAACGCGCCAAGCATATTTTGGAAAAGATGGGCTTCACGCAAGATAAAAAGGCATCATTCAACTATGCGCCCAAGCGTAGCAAGTCCAAAGCGCAGGACTATGCGCTGTTCCGTTTAAAAGCCGAAAAGTAAGTTTTTCCACACCTTTGCATCAATCATTGCATTAGGGGTTTGAAAAATAACAGAATCATCATAGAATCATCAGTGTTATTCCTGTTATAGGCTATCCTGCCTAAACTTCTGACGAGGCATCCTGTGCGCATTACAAAAAAACTATTAAAGATCTCTGCACTTCTTATCCCTATGGCGCTTAGTGCGTGTGGCGATGGATGGCAGGTTGTTTACACAAAAGATGTGTTCCCTTATGGCGATGGCCGTACTGCGGGTGTCGGCGTGATTTATGTGCGTGAAATTATGATGCCAGCCAAAGAGCTAAAGCTTGTTGATGACATGCCAAAAGTTGAAGAGCAGGAAGCGGTTGCAAGCGGCCTGACAAAAGACGAGATGTTTAAAAATCATCAAATGAAGTCATTGAATACGCGCCCGCAGAGCAAAATCGAAAAAGCCTTCATTAAGGCGCAGTCTAAATAAGACGCCACGTGTTTCTGAATGAATAAGAGCGCCATTTTTCATGGCGCTTTTTTTGTGCTTGTCAGGCTTATTTGACTGTGCGGTACTTCACGAAATTAATCACAATCAAAACCAAAATCAGAAGCGCCGTACCTTGGTGCGCAACAGCAGGGATAATATGAACATGCGTAAACAGCGTTGTAATGCCAAGGGCAACTTGTGCCAAGAAGGCTGCGCCTAATAGGATGCTTGGCAGGCTAAGGGCGCCTTGCTTGATGCATCGGGCGGTAAAGCTAACCCCGATAAGAAATGTCAAAATCGCCAGCCAACGATGCGCGAACTGCACAACGGCATGGTTTTCAAAGAAATTAACGAAAAGGGGGCTGTATAAATGCATCTCGTAAGGGATCCAGTGATCGCCCATTTTCGGAAAGGTGTCGTTATATAATAGGCCTGCATCTAATCCGGCAGTATACGCACCCCAAAAAACGGTGAGGATATAAAAACCTAAAACGCCCCATAAATGTGTGATCAGGGGTGGGCGCGGCATGTTTTTAACCCAGTGTGGGTTCAAACGAAGCGCCGTTGTCACCAAGCATGCCATAATTAAAAAGGCCAGTGATAAGTGCGCGGCGAGGCGGTAATGCGAAACGGCGGGTTCGTTCACAAGGCCGCTTTGTACCATGAACCAGCCCATATATCCTTGCGCGCCGCCAAGAAACAGCATCCCAATCAGTGGCCATCCAAATCCCTTTGGAATTTTGCGGCATACCCAAAAAAGGAAAAGCGGTAAGCCATAAGCAAGGCCGATTAAGCGTCCCAAAAGTCTGTGTGCCCATTCCCAAAAGAAAATGGTTTGGAAATCAGAAAGGCTCATCCAGAAGTTTTCTTTTTGAAACTCAGGTGTTTGTTTATACAAATCAAAAACGCGTTGCCATTCGGTTTCTGACATCGGCGGCAATGCGCCGATCAGGGGACGCCACTCAACCATCGAAAGGCCTGACTCGGTCAGGCGCGTAATGGCGCCAATCAAGACCATAACAAAGACCAGACTGGCACATCCCATCAGCCAATAGCCTAGGGCCGGTGCGGGCAAGGGGGAAGGAAGCTTGATAGATGAATTATTGCTCATGATAGTTTTACGTTTTTTGAGGTGGTAGGCTTGAAAAGCCCTTTGCAAGTGGCTAAAGCTAAAGCGTAGATATAGTAAAGTCCAGATATAAATAACATGGCAAAACGCCCCAAAAGAACAGACATTATTGATATTGCCGCGCGCGGTTATATGTCGGTGTGGGAACACCGCAAAACCTTGACGCAAATGGCCTTGTTCCCCATGATGGTGAAATGCCTGACTGTGGCTGTGGTCGTGATTTTAGGCCTTCAGGAAAATTTGCTGCGTCAGGGGCTGCTGTATATTCCGTCCTTTTTTGTCGAGGGGTGGTTTATCGCCGCGGCATTGCGCCTTGTCTTTTATCACGAGGCATGGCCTTCATTCCTTACTGGTGACGCCAAAGAGGACGCTGCGCGCATCGCGCAAAGACGCAAGGCCATTCAGGCGTGCGGTATTCTTTACACGTTATTACGCCTTGTTAGTGTTTTATCGGTTGCTATGTTTGTTGAATATGCAGGCGATCCAGCAGCGAACACCGAAGGCCTAGCCGCAGGCGCGCCAGCGCCAGAAGACATTCCCTTTATTGTATCTGTGATTGCCTTTGCTGGTGCGACGATGCTTTTGATGGGCAGCATTTGGGCGTACCGTTATTTTTGTTTGTATGTTCCAGTCGCGCTGGGCCGGTCGATTAAATCGTTTTTAAAGGCCGCGTTTGGTTTTAAGGCATCCTTTCATATGATTTTTGTATCGATGCTTTGCTTTATGCCGTTTTTTGTTTTTTTAGGCATGTTCCACGGCATGTGGGATCAACTGTTTACCGATCCCGCATTATCAATTGATCAGCCCATCTATACGCTGGGCTCTGCAGTGTTGCAAAGCGTTATGGAGCTTAGCGTTTCTGCCATTACAGCTGTGGCCATTGGTGTCTATATGATGGACGTCGTTTATAAACATAAAAAGAAATAACTAAGGGACTTTGGATGAAAATTATTGTCACAGATTTTGAGGGAAAAGAGCACGAATTGGAGGCCGTCGAAGGGTGGCGCGTCATGGAGATTATCCGTGATTATGGCCTGCCCATTAAGGCCGAGTGCGGCGGTTCGTGCGCGTGCGCGACGTGCCATGTCTATGTCGAAGGCGAATGGCTGGATAAGCTGGAAGAGCTTGATATGGTCAAAAGCGACGATGAAGAAGATATGCTCGACGAAGTGTTTGACTTGCAAGATAACTCGCGTCTGTCATGTCAGATTATTATGTGCGAAGAACTCGACGGTTTACGCGTCACGCTTGCGCCGTGTTAATTACTGCACTGTGCCTTGCCACTCTGCAAAACGATAATCACCTGCCGTGATAATTTGTTTGCGTGCGACATAAACCGAATGCAATTTGCCTTCGATCTCGTTCGTCCAAAAGGTCAGAAAATTTTTCAGGTTCGGATAGCGTGGCGCAAGGTCGTAATCCTGCCAGATATATTCCTGCAAAATGTCATGGAAATCCGGAAGGTGATAGATAATGCGCGCCGTTGTTAGACGATAATCGGAAAGCTGCTGTGTAATTTCTGCCACGTAAAAACCTCCTGTTTACAGTGTTAACAAGATTAGTTTATCAGAAAATTACAAAAAAATCATTAAAGCGAGCTATCTGTTGCGCGCTTGAGGGCGGGCGGGACTAGCCGCGTTCGCGCAGAAGGCGCTGTTTCTCGCGGCCCCAGTCGCGTTTCTTTTGGGTTTCGCGCTTGTCGTGGTGCTTCTTACCTTTACCAAGGGCGATCTCTAGTTTCGCAAGGCCGCGGCCATTAAAGAACAGGCGCAAGGGCACAATAGTGCAGCCTTCTTTTTGTACTGCGCCCAAAAGCTTGCCAATCTCACGCTTGTGCAGCAAAAGACTGCGAATGCGTTTTGGCTCGTGCTGTAAGTGCTGGCCAGCTTGTTGGTATTCAGGGATATTGGCGTTAAACAAAAATAAATATCCTGACTGATCTGTACGGCCAGGGCCAACATAGGCTTCGGCAATAGATGCCTGACCAAGGCGCAAGGATTTGACCTCGGTTCCGGTCAGTTGCAAGCCTGCCTCAAAGGTTTCGCCAAGCTCATAATCAAAGCGCGCGCGTTTGTTCACCGCAACGGTTTCGTTGACGGAGATCATACCGCTTTTCTTAGATGTGTTTTTCTTGGCCATGCTTGAATATCTATGCTGAGAGGTCCTTAGATCAACCCTGCATGTTTCATTGCAGCCTTAACCTTTTCCTGCGCCGCAGGTGTTGCCGGTAATAAAGGCAGGCGAACCTCGTCCGTGCAAAGGCCAAGGAGCTGAGCTGCATATTTAACTGGCGCAGGTGAGCTTTCGCAAAACAGATCACGACCCAGCGGCGCCAGCGCATCGCGGCGCGCGGCAAATGTGTCGATGTCTTTCGCGGTCCAGCTATTATACAGCTCGGCGCAGGCCTTAGGCGCGATATTCGATACAACGGAAATGCATCCGTTGCCGCCAAGGGCGTAAAAGCCTGCGGCTGTTGGATCTTCACCTGAGAGCAATGCAAAATCCGCAGGCACAACTTCGCGCAAGGCGCAAACGCGGCTCAGGTCATTTGTTGCGTCTTTGATGCCGACAATGTGATCCATTTTTGCAAGGGTCGCAATCGTGTCCAAGTCCATTTGCACAACGCTGCGCCCAGGGATGTCATATAAAATAATCGGCAGATCAACCGCATCATGGATCGCAGAAAAATGTGCAATCATGCCATCTTGTGTTGGTTTGTTGTAATAAGGTACCACAGACAAGCATCCATCAACGCCTGCATCTTTGGCATCTTGCGTTAATTCAATGGCTTCTTGCGTGGCGTTTGAACCTGTCCCCGCAATAACGGGGATACGTTTATTAACCACTTGCACGCAGCGGCGAATAATGGCCTTATGATCGTCATGAGACAAAGTAGGCGATTCACCCGTAGTTCCACATGGTACAAGGCCGTGCGACCCTTGTTCAATTTGCCATTCCACCAATTTATCAAAGCTATCCCAGTCAATAGCGCCATCTTTGAACGGCGTAATCAGGGCGGTGATAGAACCTTTGAACATGATTTTAAATCCTTCTTTTTTATGCATATGGGCGCCGTGCGCCGTTTGGTCGGTAATCTATCGCGCTGCTTTGGCGTTTGCAAGCAAAGGTTAATTATCGCGGCCTTTATTTTTGCGGTCTTCGGGCAAGGCGGGGCCTTGGCTAGTGATGCGCAGGTCAAGGCATTGCGTGCGATGGAAGATGAAAAATGGACGCAGGCCTATAAGCTTGCCAAGGATCTTGATGATCCTTTGATGATGAAAATTTACTATTGGCAGCGCTTTCAAAGCGATGATAATCAAGGCTCTTTCGCGGGGATCAGCCGCTTTGTCAGGCAAAATCCTGATTGGCCATCAATGTCGTCTGTGCGCTACCAACTTGAGGAGCGTTTAACCGGCCGCGAAAATCAGGCTGCCATTTTGCGCTGGTTCGAGGAATATGCGCCAATCACGCCGCAGGGCTTTATCGCGCAGGCGCAGGCATTATTGCGAGTGAACAAGCGCGATGAATTTAAGGCCTTGATCAATGAATGGTGGGCGACAACATTAATGGAACGCGCCGATCAAAAATATATCTACCGCCTTTATGGCGACCATATTACATTAGATTCTCATACGCGCCGTTTTGATAAATTGTTATTTAACAAGCAATACACAAATGCGCGCGCCGTGGCGCAGGTGTTGGGCGGCGGCTATCCCGCATTGACCGAGGCACGCATCGCGCTCGCGGCGAATAAGAACGGCGTTGATGCGCGCATTCAGGCTGTGCCACAGGCGCTGCAAAATGATCCTGGCCTGATGTACGAGCGTCTGAAATGGCGCCGTAAAAAGGGAATGGATACCCGCGCGATTGAAATTCTGGATAATCCGCCGCCTTATGAGAAAATCACAAACCCAAATGATTGGTGGCGCGAGCGTCATATCATCGTGCGCCGCTTGATGGAGCGCGGTGATTTTAAAAAGGCCTATCAGGTAGCTTCCAGCCACATTCAGCGCGAAGGCTTTGCCTATGCGCAGGCGCAGTGGATCGCGGGTTGGCTCGCGATGACATATATGGATAAACCGGCTGAGGCTTTTGCCCGTTTTCAGGAGCTTGAAACCAAGGTATCAACACCTGTCAGCCTTGCGCGCGCGCAATATTGGGCAGGACGCGCAGCGCAAATGCTGGATAATAAAGAGCTCGCACAAAGCTGGTTTTCCCGCGCAGCGCAATATCAAACAGTATTCTATGGACAAAAGGCCGCGCTTCACGTGCGCGATAAATCTTTGCTGTCGTCTATGTCATCGCCTAACCTTACACAAGGCGAAAAACAGCGCTTCTCGCGTGATGATCTGATCCGCGCGGCGCATTTGTACCATCAGGCCGACATGGATGACGTCGCCAGTGATTTTCTATGGGCGTTCGTCGTGAAAGAAGGCAG
This sequence comes from Micavibrio sp. UBA6929, assembly GCA_002448815.1. Classification (GTDB taxonomy): domain Bacteria; phylum Pseudomonadota; class Alphaproteobacteria; order Micavibrionales; family Micavibrionaceae; genus UBA6929. The sequence goes on along the minus strand of DKAJ01000002.1, from coordinate 91,458 downwards.
CGCCGAGGCCTATATGTACGCTATTTTAACCGCGGCGGATATTGGGTATTACAAGGATGTTGTCGCCATTGCAAAATATGCCACGCGTAAGGGGCTATTTATTACCAAGCAATCATATCCCTTGCGCACCGCGGATATGAAATATGTGCCCGCGCATGTTGATCCTGCGCTTGTTCATGCGCTAATGCGTCAGGAAAGTCAGTTTAACACCAAAGCGCAAAGTCCTGTTGGGGCGCTTGGGTTGATGCAGTTAATGCCCGCAACGGCGCGCCTTGTCGCGCGGCAGATTGGCGTAAAGCATAAAACGGCGTGGCTGACCGAACGTCCTGCGCACAATATTCGCCTTGGATCTGCGTATATCGGGGATTTGCTCAAGCGATATGATGGTGACTATGTGCTGGCGATTGCCGCGTATAATGCAGGGCCAGGGCGCGTGAATAGATGGCTTAAAACATTTGGCGATCCAAGAACAAGTGAGATTTCGCATATGGACTTGATAGAGCTTATGCCGATTTATGAAACGCGCAATTACGTTCAGCGCGTCATGGAAGGCCTGCGCGTTTACCGGTTGTTGCTCAAAGAAAACGCATCGCAGTAAAGGTTTTTGATGCAACACAGTTGCATGCATAAAAAAACTTTTGCCCGAAAAGATAAAAAAATCACAGAAATGCCTGTAAAATTGTTACAATAAAAAGAAAAGGGTTTTTCTTATGAAGATCATTATTGCGGATGACCACGTTTTATTTCGTGAAACGTTAGAAGAATATATTAAACGTAATTTGCCATCAGTAGACCTCACTGTGGTCGGTGATTGTTTTGCTGTCAAGCAGGCTTTGACCTCGCAGGGCACAGCTGATCTTATTATTTTAGATTATAATATGGGCGGCATGAACAATGGCGCTGGCGTGACAGATATTAAAACGGCATCGCCATCCGCAAGGATCGCCATTATGTCTGGCGTGGCCGAACAAGAGCAAATTCGCCATGCCTTATCACTTGGGGCAGAAGGGTATTTCCCTAAAACGTTATCGGGCAATGATTTTATCGCCGGCATAGAAGCTATGCTAAGCGGAGAGATTTTTATCCCGGTATGTCCTGAAAGCGGTGAAATCTTAAAGGCATATGACCCAGAGGGGGTTCAGACGCCTACATCATCGAAATATTTTATCACACAAGTTGATGTCAAAATTTCACCACGAGAGGCTCAAATTTTATCAGCACTGCTGAAGGGGTTGGCAAATAAAGAAATTGCCAATGATTTCAATTTACAAGAAGTCACAATTAAAATGCATGTGTCGAATATTTGTCAAAAATTGGGCGTTAAAAACAGAACGCAGGCCGCATTGAAAGCAAGAGAGCTTGGGTTCAAAGAGAGCTAAAGAGGATTTGTGGCCATTCAAAAGCATCGTGTGAAGCTGATTTTATATGTTCTGCCAGCGCTGATCGTGAGTATCGTTTGCGCTGGCGCACTATTGTTGTGCGTGGACGTAATCGGCGACTATGCATCTATATTGCATGATGAGGGTATCCCTTTAACCGAGAATGTAAAGCATGTCACAACAGAGGCCTATGTCCTTTATCTATCCATTATAACTGTTGGCTTCGTGAGTTTAGTTCTGGTCGTTACGAATGCGCGCAATGCTCATAATAACGCACGACATGCGGCGGAATTAAGCCGTCTAAATAATGTGCTGGAAAACCGCCTTGCCGCAATGGAACTCAGCCTTGATGGCATTCTAACCGTCGATAAAGACGGCATCTTGCGTTATATGAATAAATGCCTGATGGAGCTATTGCAGATCAGGGCAGAAGACCAGTGGAAATATATTGATTTGCCTTGGGACGGTTTGTTCCCTGAGGACGTCTTTTTGTTTTTGCAGGACAATGCACTCGAAGCATTAGATGGCAAAGGGACTTGGGTTGGTGAGTATGCGCTGCATACAAATGACAAAACGCGCATCATAGAGTTATCTCTTACACGGTTGCCTGATGGTGGGTTTGTTGGGACAAACCGTGATGTGACAGATCGTAAACACCATGAAAATGAACGTCAGGCCCTGCAAAACCAATTCTACCAAGCCCAAAAAATGGAGGCGATTGGGCGTCTTGCCGGCGGGGTTGCACATGATTTTAACAATATTCTGGCCGCGATTAATGGCTATACCGGCTTTTTAATCGAAGACCTCGATGATCGGCCTGATGAGCAAAAATTTGCCCAAAAGATCATGGCTGCTACACAACAGGCTAAAAAGCTGGTTGACCAAATTCTGACCTTCTCTCGCCGTAATGATACCGCGGAACAAATCGTCGATGTCGTGGATGTTTTGCATGAAAATATATCCATGATACAGGCAAGCAGCATGTCGAGTATTGATATTCAAGAGAAACGCTCTTTAGACAGCGCATATGTGCAGGGTAATGCGACGCAGGTATCTCAGGCGATAATGAACTTATGTGTGAACGCGCTCGATGCAATGGAAGATAAGCACGGCGTTTTGAAGGTTGAAGTGAAGTCCTTCGATCCATCATATTTGCGAAAGCTTGGTATGATCGAGGCAGGGGGCTTGCCGCAAGAATACTCGCCAATTGTGCGCATCGAAGACGGTAAACAATCTGGCCAGACCTTACTGATGTTGGGAAGCGTCGAGCAAGGTCAGCCTTATGTATGCTTGAGTATCGCAGACACCGGAAGTGGTATAACGCGCGAAGTCATGGAAAACGTGTTTGAGCCATTTTTTACAACCAAAGCTATCGATAAAGGGACCGGCTTAGGGCTATCAACAGTGCAAGGCGTTGTCGTTCAACATCGCGGGGCAATGGTCATTGATAGTATAGTAGGGCTGGGGACGCGGTTTAATTTATTCTTTCCGATTGCCAAGAATATTGTCGAAGAAACAGCCGCGGAGGTTTCTACGCAAGAATACATACAGTTTGATGATACGCGCGTCTTGCTGGTCGAAGATCAGGACACCGTGCGCGATATGATGGAAAAGATGTTGCAACGTATGGATCTCAATGTCATTTCAGTGCCAAATGGCGCACGCGCTTTAGAGGTCTTGAGAACGTATCAGGAAACACGTCCATTTGACTTAATTATCACAGATCATGTGATGCCGCATATGACTGGGCTCGAACTCGCGCAAGAATGTAGCTCGCTCTTCCCTGATTTGCCCTTTATCATTGCCAGCGGCTATAGCAGGGAAAAGCTTCAGCAATGCATGCATGATTACCCTTCTATCAAGGCCGTGTTGCGCAAGCCCGTTGGCAAAGAGGATATGAAGAATAAAATATATGAAGCCTTAGGCGGGGTGGTTGATGATGATCAGAAAACATCCATGGTAAGCGGAGCGATGGGCGCTTAATTTCATATGACAGCGTATAATATCAAACATGTTATTTCACCTGCTGCGCAGCAGGTTATGCGCCTTCTTGGCGGCAGTAATGCCATTCGCCTTGTTGGGGGATGCGTGCGTAATGCACTGCTTGACCTGCCAGTGACTGACCATGATATGGCAACAGTTTATACGCCAGATGAGGGTGTTGAAATTTTGAGCGCCCACGGCATAAAAACAGTGCCTACAGGCATCGAGCACGGCACAATCACCGCCGTTATTGAGGGTGAAAATATAGAAATCACAACGCTTCGGATTGATAGTAATGAAGATGGGCGTCACGCCGATGTTACCTTTACAAACAATTGGTTAGATGATGCCCGTCGCCGCGACTTTACGATGAATACCTTACTGGCGGATGGTGAGGGCAACATCTATGATCCGCTTGGCTGCGGTCTTGATGATCTGCAAGCACGGCGCGTGCGTTTCGTCGGTAACCCGCCCGAGCGTATCCGGGAAGATGCGCTGCGTATTTTGCGCTTCTTTCGTTTTTATGCCTATTACGGGGCAGGGGAGGCAGATCAAGGCGCGCTAAAGGCCTGTGCAGACCTGAGTGATATGGTGGATGGTCTATCGCGGGAGCGCATTACCCAAGAATTTCTGAAAATTCTGGCGGCCCCAAATGCGGCGGCGATCTTGCGCCTTATGCGCGGTTGTCAGATTTTGAATCCGTTAATGCCATTAACGCATTGGGATGATTTGGAAAAAGTGGTTGCGCGGCAAATCAATCAGGGGGCGGAAGACGTCATGGCGCGGCTTTATACGCTAGGCGCGAAGGAAGAAGCATTGGATCGCTGGCTCGCGCTGTCGAATAAGCAAAAGCAGAGATTAACTGCCTTCGCCAAAGTAAAGGAGATGACCTTACAAGATAGCCAAGAGATTAAAGAGGCCATGTATCATCATGGCCGTGACGCGGCGCTGCAAGTGTATTTGATGCAAGCCGCCCAAGTTCAGCCAACTGACATTGATATGATGCAAACATGGGATATTCCGCGTTTTCCTCTCACAGGGGCAGACCTGATGAAGGAAGGTTTTACGCAAGGCAAAGCGCTAGGGCAGGAGCTCAAGGCGCGCGAAGCGCAATGGATCAAAAACGGCTTTCAATAATTAAGGCCACTTAACCTCAGGCGGCATCGACATTAAGATCGCCTCGGTATTGCCGCCAGTCTTCAGGCCAAATGTTGTCCCGCGATCATAGAGCAAATTAAACTCCACATAACGGCCACGGCGAACAAGTTGATGTTCGCGCTGCTCGTCCGTCCAGTCTTTATTCATGTGACGTTTGACGATGGCGCTATAGGCCGCAAGGAAGGTTTCGCCCACATCGCGTGTATAGGCAAAGTCTGCATCCCAATCACCGCTATCAAGATAGTCATAGAAAATGCCGCCAACGCCGCGCGGCTCATCGCGGTGAGGCAGATAAAAATAACGGTCGCACCATGCTTTATGCTCGGGGTAATAAGACGGATCATGGCGGTTGCCGCAGGCCTCAAAGGCCGCGTGAAAGCTTTGCGTGTCGGCAGGGTCTTCGGTCATCGGCGTGAGGTCTGCTCCGCCGCCAAACCAACTTTTTGATGTGCTGATCATGCGCGTGTTCATATGAACGGCAGGAACAAGCGGCGATTGCATATGAGCAACCAAAGAAATACCCGCCGCCCAAAATTCACCGTTATTATCCTCGGCGCCAGGGATGTTTTTGGCAAAATCTGGCGCGAACATGCCATGCACGCGTGAGATATTCACGCCAACCTTTTCAAAGACGCGCCCGCGCATAATGCCCATCTCTCCGCCGCCATGTAAGACAGAGCCACTAGCGTTGGGCTGGCCGCTATTCTCACGCTCCCAAGGAGAGATCTCAAAGCGTCCTGCGGGCAAATCAGCCTTATTGCCGCCGCTTAACGCGTCTTCGAGGGATTCAAATTCCGCGCAAATGCTATCGCGTAGCGCCGTAAACCAGTTAAATGCGTGTTGCTTTTTATTGTCATCTGTCATGGCGCAAGACCCTAATTCTTTATTTGATTTGGCGCAAGGCCTCACCTGTGATCATTGCGGTGGCGCACGCCACGTTAAGCGAGCGCATTTGCGGCGACATTTCGATTAAGACGCGGCCATCGGCGCGGTCGTGAACATAATCAGGCGCGCCAGTGCTTTCGCTGCCCGCGACAAGGTAATCGCCGGATTTGTATGTGAAATCTGTATAAGGTTGCGCTCCCTTTGTTGTCATTAATATAAGGCGCGCGCCATCACTGTGCGCTAAAAAATGATCCCAACTATCGTGACGCACTAATTGAACATGATCGATGTAATCCATGCCTGATTGACGGATTTTCTTACGATCCCAAGGGAAGCCGCAAGGCTCGATCACGTGTAAGGTGATATCAAGGCAGGCACACATGCGCATGATCGTGCCAACATTTTGCGCGATATCAGGTTGGAAAAGGGCAATGTTCAGGTCACTCATAGGAATAGATCTTTATAAACGGTTCAAAAAAAATGTTATCAGTGGCTAGCTTAGACTTGATCCGCTATAAAGAAAAGGGTAGTTAACATCTGGAGACTACTTAATTTTTTAGGACTCAAATCATACATTTAAAATCAAAGTAAGATAAAAGACATGGCAACCAAAAAAACAACAAAATCCGCTAAAAGTGATTCTCGCCGCGACTTTCTTGCCCTGACCGCAGCCTCTTTTGGCGCCGTGGGTGCAGGCTCGGTGGCGTGGCCGTTTATTAACTCAATGAACCCTGCGAAAGATACGCTTGCGCTTTCAACGACCGAGGTTAACTTAACACCAATTCAAGTTGGTCAATCGATTACAGTTATGTGGCGCGGTAAGCCTGTCTTTATTCGCCGCCGCACAGAAAAAGAAATCGCCGAAGCGCGCGACGTTGATACATCAAAATTGATCGACCCACAAAGCGATGAAGAGCGCGTGCAAAATCCAGAATGGCTTGTCCTAGTCGGCGTTTGTACGCACCTTGGCTGCGTCCCAAGCGGTCAAAAAGTCGGCGAGTCGCGCGGTGAATATGATGGATGGTTCTGCCCATGTCACGGTTCGCACTATGATACATCAGGACGTATCCGCAAAGGCCCTGCGCCAAAGAACTTAGCTGTGCCTAGCTATGAGTTCTTGAACGATAACACAACATTAAAAATCGGATAGAAAGAGTATAATTATGGGATCAGGAAACCGAGAAAAATTTGATAACCCGGTTGTTGAGTGGGTTGATTCACGTCTGCCGGTCTTTACGTTGTTAAAGGCGGAATACGGCGTATTCCCAACACCGAAAAACTTTAACTATTTTTGGAACTTTGGCGCGATTGCCATGGTCATGTTGATCACGATGATCTTGACCGGCATCTTCCTCGCGATGAGCTATAACCCAAGCACAGCAGGCGCATTTGAAAGCGTTGAGCGCATTATGCGTGATGTGAACGGTGGTTGGCTTTTGCGTTATATGCACGCTAATGGCGCGTCATTCTTCTTTATTGCGGTTTATATTCATATCTTCCGAGGTATGTACTATGGATCATATAAACAGCCGCGTGAAATCCTATGGATTTTGGGCGTTGTGATCTTCTTGCTCATGATGGCAACTGCGTTTATGGGGTACGTCCTTCCTTGGGGGCAGATGAGCTACTGGGGCGCGACAGTTATTACAAACTTGTTCTCGGCTGTGCCTGTTGTTGGTGACGCGATTGTGACATTGCTATGGGGTGGTTTCTCGGTTGATAACCCAACATTGAACCGCTTCTTTGCGCTGCACTACTTGATGCCGTTTGTGATCTTTGCAGTGGTCTTCTTGCATGTTTGGGCATTGCACGTGACTGGGTCAAACAACCCAACAGGCGTTGAACCAAAAACGAAAAAAGATACGTTGCCATTCCACCCATACTACACGATCAAAGATAGCTTTGGCGTGCTGTTGTTCTTGGCGCTATATTCTGCCTTTGTTTTCTTTGCGCCAGATAGCCTGGGTCACCCAGATAACTACATCCCTGCGGATCCATTGGTAACACCTGCACACATCGTGCCTGAGTGGTACTTCTTGCCATTTTATGCAATGCTGCGTGCGATTACGTTCCCTGTGGGCATTCCATTTACGGACATCGTCTTTATCGAAGCGAAACTAGGTGGTGTTTTGGTGATGTTTGGATCGATTGCATTGTTGTTTGCTTTGCCATTCTTGGATAAGCATCCAATCCGCAGTGCACGCTACCGTCCGCTATTCCGTCCAGCGATTATTCTGTTCTTGTTGAACTTTATCTTCCTTGGATATGTCGGTTCACAAAGTGCTGATGCAACATTGTTTGGTTTGCCGCTGAGCATCTTTGGTTTGGCTGCTACGGCTGTTTATTATGGTTTCTTTATTGTTCTTATTCCTTTGTTGAATAAATACGAAGAGGGCCGTGAATTGCCACCAAGCATTCATGAATCTGTTCTTGAAGCACAACAAAAATCAAAAGCGCCGGAGGCTGCATAATCATGAAAAAAATTACAATCCTAACTTTGGCATTGGCTGTATTATCTGGGGGCGCATTCGCCGCTGGTGATGCTGCGCCATTGCCGCACCAACACTGGCATTTCTCTGGCTATAAGGGGACATATGATCAGGCCGCTATGCAGCGTGGTTTAAAGGTCTACCGCGAAGTATGCTCGGCATGCCATAGCCTTGATTTGGTGAGCTTCCGTAACTTTGAGGCTCTTGGTTATGATGAGGCACAGGTGAAAAACATTGCGGCTGAATATACCGTGATTGACGGCCCTGATGATGACGGCGAAATGTTTGAGCGTCCTGCGCGCCCAAGTGATCGCTTCCCATCACCATATGCGAACAAAAAGGCTGCAGTCGCTGCCAATGGTGCATTCCCGCCTGATTTGTCATTGATAACAAAAGCGCGCCATCACGGCCCTGACTATGTTTACGCGTTGTTGACTGGCTACGGCCCGGCAGAGCACGGCGTAGAAGTGCCTGAAGGCAAGTATTACAACAAATACTTTGCTGGCCACGTGATTTCAATGGCGCCACCATTGATGGATGGTCAGGTGTCGTATGAGGACGGCTCACCTGAAACGCTTGAGCAATATGCATATGACATCGTGAACTTCCTGACATGGGCTGCTGACCCATATATGGAAGAGCGCAAGCGCACAGGTATCAAGGTGATCTTGTTCTTGCTTGCCTTTGCTGGTGTGATGTTTGCCTATAAAAAGAAAATCTGGGCAGATCAACACTAGACATACCGCGCCAAAAGCCGCGCCGTAAGATTTGAAACATTGCCTGCCCACCGCAGGCGATGTTTTTCTTTATGAGAAAGAAATAATGAGAGATTCTAAGCAGGACATTTTAAATTTTTGGTTCGTCGAAAGCAGCCCCGACCAGTGGTTTACTTACGATCCAACCTATGACGATGAAATCGCCGAGCGCTTTACGTTGACCTACACAATGGCGTGCGAGGGACTAGGCGATGCGTGGAGCCAAAGCGCAGACGGTGCGCTGGCTTTATGCCTGTTATTTGATCAAATCCCGCGCCATATCTTTCACGGGACGCCGCGCATGTTCGCCACCGATACCGAGGCCTTAGCCGTTGCAAAATACGCCATTAAACGTGGTTTCGATCAAGGCCTGCCGCACGAGCAGCGTTTCTTCCTGTATCTGCCATTCGAGCATAGTGAAAAACCAGCTGATCAAAAACGCAGCCTGGAACTGTTCGAGGGGATTGCCGATCATAATCCGCGCGCGGCGCATGTCGCACGCCAGCGCTATGACACCTTTGCGCGTTTTGGCCGCTTCCCCGAGCGCAACGCAATCCTGCGCCGTCCCAGCACCAAAGAAGAACTGGCGTATCTAAAAACAATCACCAGCCCCAGCAAGCTTTAGCACCTGCATATCCATGTGTTTTCGAACCGATTCGAATCGGTATTCTTTGCACCATGAATGAAAACTGCGCTAGAATATGCACTCAAACAAAGGCGGCTAAGCTCTTTAAAAAGAAGGAAATATTATTCCATTAAAGTAATTTTAAGTGAAATTTTCTTGCATTAAGTCCTGTTTTTATGCATAGTGAACTTATCCAAAATACACAAACGCGCTAACCAAAACAGGGAGGTTCTTATGAAAGACCAGCCACCTCAACCACTGCTTTACGCACGCCTAGAAAGCCTGAAAAAACAACACCAAAGCCTTGATCGTAAAATCGCGTATGAGCAAAGAAATGCTGGTACGGTGGATTATTACCTGAAACAATTAAAGCGCCGCAAACTGCTTGTGAAAGACGAAATTCAGGACGTCGTCAGCGGTTTGCCGGGCAAGGCTGCGAATGCCTGCTGATCGGGCAAAAACGATCAGTAAAAGACCGCTCATTACTATGAGTGCTGATAAAGAGAAGGGAGCAAAGACAGGGATCTGTTTTTCTCCCTTCTTTGTCATTTCAGCGCCTTTATTTGTGCGCAGCTTTGCTCTATATCTAATGACATGCAAGATCTTGTCGGTATTGATTTTCAGCGCGACGACCAAAGCGACGCCTTTGACCGTTCGAAACCGTTTCGAATCGAATCGGAGTTCACGCCCTCCGGCGACCAGCCCGAGGCGATTAAGCATCTTGTCGGCGGCATTAAAGAGGGGCTGACCGATCAGGTGCTCTTGGGGGCGACGGGCACGGGTAAAACCTTTACCATGGCACACATTATTCAGGAAACGCAGCGTCCTGCGCTTATCCTTGCGCCGAATAAAACACTCGCCGCGCAGTTATACGGCGAATTTAAAACCTTCTTCCCTGATAACGCGGTTGAATATTTTGTCAGTTACTATGACTACTACCAGCCCGAGGCATATGTCCCTAAAACCGATACCTTTATTGAAAAAGATTCATCGATTAACGAACAAATTGACCGTATGCGCCACGCTGCAACGCGCGCGCTGTTTGAACGGCGCGACTGTATTATCGTGGCCTCAGTTTCGTGCATTTACGGTATTGGCTCGAAAGAGGATTACATGGCGATGGCCTTTGCCCTGACCGCGGGGCAGCGCATTGACCGTCAGGATTTAATCGCCAAGCTGGTTGAACTGCAATATATCCGTAATGACATCGCGTTCGAGCGCGGCACATTTCGCGTGCGCGGCGACGTGGTCGAGCTATTCCCCGCCCACTTTGAAGACCGTGCATGGCGCTTTTCGATGTTTGGCGATGAAATTGAAACCATCACTGAATTTGATCCATTAACGGGTGAAAAGTTTGAGCGCCTAGAGGGCGTGCGCGTGTTTGCGAACTCGCATTACATCACGCCCGGTCCGACTATGCGCCAAGCCATCGAAGCCATTAAAACGGATCTAAAAGACCGCCTTGCATATTACGAGGCCAATGGAAAATTGCTGGAGGCTCAGCGCCTGCAACAGCGCACAGAATTTGATTTGGAAATGCTTACCGCGACAGGGTCATGCAAAGGCATTGAAAACTATTCACGGTATTTGACCGGCAGGCCACCTGGCGCCGCGCCGCCAACATTAATTGAATATCTGCCTGATGATGCATTGATGTTCTTAGATGAAAGCCACGTTATGCTGCCGCAATTGCGCGCAATGTATAACGGCGACCGTCAACGCAAAATGACACTGGTCGATCATGGTTTCCGCATTCCCGCCGCTATTGATAACCGTCCCTTGCAGTTTGACGAGTGGAATAATCTGCGCGGGCAAACTGTATTCGTGTCAGCTACCCCCGGCCCGTGGGAGATGGAGCAAACAGACGGCGAGTTTGCCGAGCAAGTCGTGCGCCCAACAGGCCTGATCGATCCTGAGGTTGAAATTCGTCCCACCGAAAATCAAGTCGATGATTTGATGCATGAGGCGCGCGAAATTATTGAACGCGGCGGGCGTTTGCTTGTGACCACACTGACCAAGAAAATGGCCGAGGCCTTAACGGAGTACCTCAACGAGGCAGGCATCGCCGTGCGCTATATTCACTCGGACGTGGATACGCTTGAGCGCATTGAGATCATGCAAGACCTGCGTAAAGGCGCGTTTGATGTGCTGGTCGGGATTAACTTGCTGCGCGAGGGGTTGGACATTCCTGAATGTATGCGCGTGATGATTTTGGATGCAGACAAAGAAGGATTTTTGCGCTCTAAAACGTCGTTGATCCAAACCATTGGCCGCGCCGCCCGTAATGTCGAGGGCAAAGCCATCCTGTACGCTGATCGCATAACCGACAGTATGCAATACGCGATTGATGAAACTAATCGCCGCCGTGAAAAGCAAATGGCCTATAATGAAAAGCACGGCATCACGCCGCAGACGGTTAAGAAAAACCTCGACAGTATTTTAGATAAGGTCTTCGAGGATAAAGGCGATAAACGCGCCGCAATGCCGCAAGGCAAGGGGCGTAAAGGCGTTGATGTGGATACGGCAGAATTACTTGCCGATCCAAAGGCCTTGAAAAAGCAGATCGAAAAAATGCGCAAAGATATGCTAGCCGCTGCGGCTGATCTTGAATTTGAAACGGCGGCGCGTCTGCGTGATGAAATTCATCAACTTGAACAGGCGCAGCTTGGGGTTTAGTTAAAATTAATGTCCATTTGCGGAGAAGGCTGCGCAGTGGTGGCTAGAAAACTATGAACCTCCTGAGGGTCCATAGTTTTGCGCTGAACAAGTTCATCAGCGAGTTTCAAAAGTTTGGTGTGATTTTGCTGAAGAATGTTTTCCGCACGCTGAAAGCATTCATTCAAGATGGCTAATGCTTCTGCATTGAGAGATTCATTAAGCAATTGTGATGGTGTGTTTTCTTGCAGCATATAATAATTGGCGGGAAATACATTTGTTGCAAGACCGTTTGCTTTGACTATTTTATTGACCATGCCTGAAATCATTTGCAGATCACCTACAGCGCCTTCTGATTGCGATCCGGGGGATAAGAACAATTTTTCTGCAAGATATCCGCCGTAGCCAACGGCGATGTCCGCCTTATAGTTGGTCAGCGTTTTTAGGATATGCCCTGGCTTTGGGGTATGGTGGACGCGTCCAAGGGAGTGTCCATCTTTAACGATGCTGATTTTGCCCATTGTATAGGGTAGCTCGTTTTCAAGCTCTAGCATGAGAATAGCGTGTCCGGCTTCATGCACGGCTGTGGAATATTCTTCTTCTGGGCATACTTCACCTTCGGTTGTTTGAAATAGACGATCGTTCATTAAACGTGCGATTGGCTGGTAGCCATGGCGGTAATACATGGTAAGAAGAAGAAGCATTGCAAGGAATTTTGTCTGATCATCTTTGCTGATGGCAGGCTCGTACGAGGCCTTTACAGGACTATTAGCCAAGAATTGTGAGATGTCGAAATCTTTATCAAAGTAAGCGTAATATTCTTTGTCAGCCTCCCGAGTAACCCCAGTCACCGTAAAGTCATCACCTATTAAATTGCGTTTAATTTGGGCAGATGAAAAATCACCATTCAGAGTCATCTGTATGAAATCTTCATATGAAACAGCCTGTGCGGAGTGGGGAAGTTGTTCTAAACTGCTATCCCAATATGTGCGTAAATCATCAATTTTTTCAGTTGTAGGACTGAAGGCCGCTAGGGTCTGCCCTGCATTTTGTATGGTGTCGGTATTATTCATCACAGCAAGAGCAATCCACGGTGCGACTAATGCTGTTTTATGTCCCTTGCTCATATTTAGAAAATTTTGTTTTAATTGATGGAGCCACATGCCAAGATTACCTTCTAATTTTTAAGACAGTATTTAACATAACAAGTGGGCTCATGCAATAAAAAATGATATCACCCCCAAACGACCCACGTTACTTTCAAATTATATCGCTTTCGGCCTTTGTCGCCGCGCAAATGATATGGTTTGATTTTGCGCCCGAACTGGCCGTTCTTGCCTTGAATATGGCTGCGGCGCTGGTGACGCAGTGGATCGCTTGCCGCATTGTGGGGGCGGGGTTTGATTATCGCTCGCCCTTGATTACATCACTGTCACTGACAATTTTGCTCAAGGCATCGGCGCTGTGGGTTTATCCGCTGGCGGCGATTTTGGCTATTACGAGTAAATTTACCCTGCGCTCGGGCAGTAGCCATATTTTTAACCCTGCAAACTTTGCGATTGTGGCGTTGCTGCTTGCGTTGTCAGATTATGTCTGGGTTGCGCCGGGGCAGTGGGGGGCGACCATGTTAACGGCGCTGATGATTATTGGCTTTGGCCTGAGCGTTCTGACGCATGTTAAAGGGCGCTTTGATATGGGTTTTCTGTTTCTTGGGATATGGAGCGCACTTGCCTTCATTCGCGCACTGTGGCTGGGTGATCCGATGGATATACCCGCGCATCAATTACAAAATGGCGCGCTATTGATCTTTGCCTTTTTCATGATCTCAGACCCGAAAACAATTCCTGCACACTTTCATGGGCGCATTGTTTTTGCCTTGTCGGTGGCGCTCTTTGCCTTTACCCTTACACATGTTTTTCAGGTGCGCGAAGCCCTGTTTTACGCGCTGGCTGCGCTGTGTTTGATGCGGCCGCTCTTTGATATGATATGGCGCGCAACCCCTTATAATTGGCCACAAAAGGAGAAATTATCATGAAGAAATTAACGGCATTGGCGCTCGGCGCGCTTGGCATTTTTGCACACGGGCAGGCGCAGGCCTTTTGTGGTTTCTTTGTCTCCAAGGCAGGGGCGGATTTGTTTAATCAGGCCTCTAAGGTTGTGATGGCGCGCGCAGATGACCGCACCGTAATTACTATGGCCAATGATTTTCAAGGCGATTTGAAAGAATTTGCGATTGTTATTCCTGTTCCGGAAGTTCTTGAAGAAGGGCAGGTGAACGTGACGGAAAACCGCTTGGTTGAGCATATCGACGCCTATACAGCGCCGCGCTTGGTCGAGTATTTTGATCCTGATCCATGTACAGACCGCTTGTATCAGCTCAAGGCGCTGCGCGGTGGCCCTCAGATGATGGCGATGGAAATGATGTCTTCTGCGCCGATGCAGGCTGAGGATTACGGCGTAACGATCGAGGCTGAATACACTGTTGGCGAATATGATATCGTCATCCTGTCAGCAGAAGAAAGCGACGGCTTGCTGGGCTATTTAAACCAAGAGGGATATAAGCTCCCCAAAGGGGCGGAAAAAACGCTTGGCTCATACATCAAGCAAGATATGAAATTCTTCCTTGCGAAGGTGAATTTGGAAGAACAGGCAAAATCAGGCTATACCTACCTGCGCCCATTGCAAGTGGCCTTTGAAAGCGAAAAATTCATGCTGCCCATTCGTTTAGGAACGCTAAACGCCAAGGGCGACCAAGATTTGATTTTATATACGCTCACCCGCCAAGGCCGCGTTGAAACAACAAATTACCGCACGGTGAAAATCCCGTCAGATACAAATATCCCTGTCTATGTGAAGGATGAGTTTGGCGAATTTTATAAGGCGATGTTTGATACCGCCGCTGAAAAAGAGCAAAAGAAAGTCACTTTCCTTGAATATGCATGGAACATGAGCTGGTGTGACCCATGCGCGGCCGACCCGTTGCCGAACAAAGACCTGCGGACGCTGGGCGCATGGTGGATTGAGGCGCCCAAAGAATTAACCGCGCCTAAACCGCTCCCCGGTGCGCAGCAACGCATCATGCCAATGCCGCCACAGGCGCCAGCTAATGCTTATGTGACACGCTTGCATGTGCGCTACAATGCAGAAACGTTCCCAGAAGACCTGATCTTGCAGGAAACCGTTGATAACAGTAACTTCCAAGGCCGTTATGTGCTGAATCATACATTTGAAGGCAACTTGTCGTGCAAAGCAGGGCAAGAATATCTCGCCAGCCTGCCGCAGCGCCATGAAAAAGAGGCGCAAAATCTTGCGCAGCTAACCGGATGGGATATCAATGATATTCGCCAGAAAATGAAAGATAACGGGCGTTTAATGGATAAAGGCGACGTCCCACCGCCAACACCTTGGTGGAAAGACATATGGACGAAAGACTAGGTTGCGTGCCCTCTAGTTGAGAATGGTTCTCAAGTCGTTGATAAATAAAGGCTTTTCTTGATGCGGAAAAAGGTCTAATCTTCTTGCAGTATCGGCGCAAAAGGTGCTAGATACTGCCATACGAAAAATAAGAAGAGTGGAGCGCCCACCATGAAGATGGATTACACGCAACATTTCCAAGGTTGTATCAACGATATTAAGGCAGAGGGCCGTTACCGAACATTCGCCACGATGGAACGCATCGTTGGTCGCTTCCCAAAGGCACTGTATCATCCGCCTGGCGCCGAGGCGCGCGAAGTATCTGTCTGGTGCAGTAACGATTACCTTGGCATGGGCCAGCATCCAGTCGTCATTAAGGCCGCACGCGAAGCGCTTGAGCGCTCAGGCGCTGGTGCAGGCGGTACGCGTAATATCTCAGGCACGATGCGCTATCACGTAGAATTGGAAGAAAGCGTTGCAGACCTGCACGGTAAAGAGGCTGGTCTTGTCATGTCTTCTGGGTATGTCGCGAATGAGGGCGCGCTCAGCACCCTTGGCAAGCTTATGCCAAACTGCGCTATTTTCTCGGATGCGCTGAACCATGCATCGATGATCCACGGGATTCGCGGTGCAAGCTCTGAAAAATTTATCTTCCGTCACAATGATCTCGAGCATTTGGAAACAATGCTGAAAAGCGTTGATATCGACCGTCCTAAAATCATTGCATTCGAATCGCTGTATTCGATGGATGGTGATTTTGCCCCGATCAAAGAAATTTGTGATCTAGCAGACAAATATAACGCGATGACATATCTGGACGAAGTCCACGCAGTAGGCGTTTATGGCCCGCGCGGCGGCGGCGTTGCCGAACAAGAAGGTCTCATGCACCGTATCGACATTATCGAAGGAACATTCGGTAAAGGCTATGGCGCGATGGGCGGCTTTATCACAGGCGATCGCGCAGTTATTGACGCTGTGCGTTCATTTGCAGGTGGCTTTATCTTCACAACCAGCTTGCCTCCTGCCGTTTTAGCCGCAGCGCACGCAGCAGTAGAATATCTAAAAACATCATCAGTTGAGCGTGATATCGTGCGCGATAACGCGGTCATGTTCAAAGGCATGCTCCGCGATATTGGCCTAACATTCCTTGACGGCGATTCGCACATCGTGCCGTTGATCGTGGGCGAGCCTAATTGCTGCCGCATGGTCACAGATATTTTGATGGATGATTATAATATCTATGTTCAGCCGATCAATTATCCGACAGTGCCACGCGGGACCGAGCGCATGCGCCTTACGGCAACCGCGGCGCACAGCCACGATGATATTCGTATGCTCGTAGATGCACTTGAAGAAATGTGGCGGACAAATCATGCACTCCAAGCAATTGCCGCTTGATAGGACTGATCCTGTCCTTTATTATCGCCGCTCAGGTATTAATAAGAGGAAAGGAGCATGTAACATGCCTCATTATAAAGAACTACCTGAAATCCTGAAAAAATGGACAGATGCCGTTGCCAGCGGTGATATCGACGCGATTGTGTCGCACTACTTGCCAAATGCGCGCCTAAAAGGAACCATCTGGAATGAATGGGTCGGTCACGCAGGCGTTAAGCCTACAGGCGGCAGCATCGACGGATATTTCAAGGCCTTGTATACGGGCAAAGAAGACGTCCATGTTAGCTACCAAGCTGTAGACGTGATTGATTACGGGATTTATCTGGTGGATTACACCTTCCACTGGACTGACCCGAAAACAGGCGAGCCTGGTGCATTAGAAGCCAATGGCACATTTGTTTGCCGATTGTGTGATAGTGGTAAAGAAGGCATTTTGCTGCACCATTCATCACCGTTTTTCCAGCAATAAAAAAGCGCCATTTGGCGCTTTGCTTTTATCTTAAAGAGGGTAATGGCGGCTATGCAAACAAGTCGACATTACTGCCCAGCGTTTCACTGACAGGTGCGCTTTGTACAGTTTTCTCAATCGTTTCGGCAAAGAGCTGTGCCTGATCAGCGTTATGCTTAATCGTTGATAGTGCGACATTTTGTCGCGCAATAGCAGTTTCAGCAGCAATCGTTGCAGGGACGTCCATAAAAATCTCCTTATCTTCTTATTATAACGCACCGTGCGCAGGATGTAAAAAAAATTATGGTATCTACGGCGCGTCAGGGGTGCTTTGTGGATGTTTTTTGCGGTATCTATCAATCGCGGCGTCGATTTCTTTGATTAATTCCAAACCATTAGGCGTTATTTTGCCAGGGCGTGCATGGTCTATGATGTGATTTAAAATGCGAACTTGTAAGTCAATTAGGTCGAGTGCATCTGTATTCAGGCTGTCAATATAATCCAGCGTATAGAGAATATCTTCGGCAACTTCGCGCAGGAGGTCATAATGAAACATGCCGGCATTGGCCTTGATCATCATAATAGGTGTCATTAAGGCATCTTTAGCAGCGTCGCTTAATGAGCTGTCTTCGCGTGATGAGAGCTCTTTCAGTTGGGTTTTGAAGGTCACAAGTTCGCTATAGGCCATAGGCATAAAATCAAAAGAAAAATCATTTTGAATTTTTTCGGCCTGATTTAGGATCTTTTTAGGCAGGCCGCCTTTACCAACTTTGAGTGAAAGACGGTTGCTAGGTTTGATAATCTTTGCTTTATCTTTGGGTGTTTTTTTCACGGTGATTAACTTTCGGGCAGCAGGTCTTTTGTTTCTTGGCGTAAGCGCGAGAGAATGTCTTGTGGCTCTGATCCGCCGTAAAAATCTGTAGCATCATCCGCAAAATCGATTTCAAAAACATCGTCACTATCGTCTTGGTCGCGTTTTTTGTCGCCATTATAATTAATAGACATGTGCCGCCGCCGATCTGGGCCGAAGAAATGCCTTGTCTTGACGAAATCTCTTGGGTTTTCAATGACTTGACTGATCCGAGAGTACAGGTCTTGGCTGGTAAAAGGTTTGGTCAGGAATTCGTTGACGCCCGCATCCCGCGCCAATTCAACATGCTTCTTAGAACAAAATCCTGTGATCATGATGATGGGAACAAAAGGTGTTGGCGATTGACTGTCCGTGCGGATTTTTTTTGTGAGTTCTAAGCCATTTCCTCCAGGTAAAACCCAATCTGTTAAGATCAAGTCGGGTTCGTGCTGGCAAATAATATCAAAGGCGTGCTCAGTATCTTTTGCGATAAAGACCTCTGCAAAGCCAAAAGTATGCAGGATTTGACGCAAGAGCTCGACAATAGGGGGCATGTCTTCGACAATTAGAATAGAGGCATTTTTGAAATCATAGGGCATAAGGCATCAAGGAGATTAAAAAGTGTTATGAAAGCTGTGTATTATTGTTGCGTCTTTTATTGTCTATTTATACGAAGATTCGTATCATTAAACAATGCGAATCAACTGTGAATGTAAAGGCTAGGCAATGACGGCACAGCATATTGTGATGAATTTTGCAACGCCGCCCTCGATCGAGGACTTGCAAGTGATCGCGCATGAGATCATCGAAACCCTTCCTGATGAATTGTTGGAATATACCGATAAGCTTGTTCTTGAGATCGAAGAATTTCCTGATGAGGCGACCGAGCAAGAGCATAACATCGAAGATCCATTTGAGATGTTATTGCTCTTTAAAAACGGGAAGGAGCTCTATCCCGGCGTAGAACGTAAACATTCCAATGAAGAAGATATCTTAATCCTTTTCCGTAGGCCTATTTTGGATATGTGGTGTGAAAGTTGCGATGATTTGTTTGGTCTTATCCGTCAGGTTATGATCGAAGAACTTGGGCGCGTGCATGAATTTCACGACCAAGATATATCCGATATGATCGGCCGTCATTACCAGCGTTTGTTGTAAGTTACATTGGCAGTCTAAACATAGGCGCGCAGTTTTTGCTGCGTGTTAAGTTGTATACCCGCTCGCCATCATCTTCCAAAGTGCTGTCGCAAATGCCTCCGTCATGGTTTTGCATGCGTCCAAGGTCTGGCCACCCATCATCAATTTTGCGATCAAGCGCGCGTGCTACAAGCGGGGATATCGGCGCTTGTCCTTCAATAGGAGTTCCTGCCCCGGTAATAGGACGGCGCAACACAATCCATGTTGCATCGACGACCGCAACATGGTTGCCGCGGCCAACATGATATCCGCCTGCAACGGCAGATTTTGGATGGGTGACTCCCCATTCTGGTGAAGCAGGGTCAGATGTACGGTCAACGGAATCAATGAGGTCTGTCAAAGCCAAATGTTTCCAAAATTGTGTAGTTTCGGGCTCTCCGTCTTCGCCATCACTACCTGTTTGATCAACATGTATGCTCGTGTTCGCAGGGTCGCCGATATAACCATCACCGTTCCCATCTATGCAATTGTTTGCTGTAGTACATCCTGGCACTGCTGTCGTCGCGTCACTAATGTCGCCAGGGTAACCTCCGTAGGCGCTGGTGAAAGTGTTAAATGCAGACTCGTAGTAATGAACTTCGGACGCAAGGCGTGAAACATGGGCGGCGTCAAGAACGTCTTGTCCCTTTAAAACACCGCCGATTAAAATGCCGATAATGGTAATTGACATGGCGAGCTCTACTAAGGAAAAGCCAGCGTTATGTTGTGTATTAGGACGTGTGATCATTTTTTAAATATTCTTTGTTTATGCTCATATGTGTATTCACACACAAATATACAAGAAAATCGGTAATAAATCTTTAAGATTGCGCTCTATAAGGCGAATTTCTTAACTGGTCGGATATGTTTTGATTGTGATATAATATTAATCATGAAGAGTGTGAACCTTTTGCGCGTCGCGTGCGTTGCTTTGTCTTTAATGCCTTGTGCTGTTTTCGCGCAGTCAGAGCCATTGCCTGCTACGTGTGAGGCAAGCATGCATGACCTTATGCGCAGCCGCGCTTGGATGGAAGCTCAGCGTGAGGTCGAAGTCGCAGAAACACTTATCCTTAAGCCGGACAGCGTTTTAGATTATTCCTGCTTTTCTGATCTGAGTAATGAAGCCAAAGGCATTAACATTTTTCAAGAAGACCTGTCTGGCCATGTTGATTCAGTTCTGAGCGCCATGAGTGTATCATGTAAGACTATGGCGGATATTACCGAAACAATGCGCTGCACCGATGCGGATAAAGCCAAAATTCTGCCGTCATTAACAGATCTGATGGACGGCGATATACGCCCCTCATGCTCTGATAGTACGCGCGATAATAATTGGAGCGCCGCCAATGACATTGTATTCGCGCAATTGCCGCGCGCTATTGATGCCGCCGGTATTGATCCTGTTGTTGCCGATACAGATAAATTAGAAGGCGGTAATTGCGGCGATACTTATGTGTTTAATACGGGTATAGAGTATAGCTATAAAGAAGTTGGTTTTGCTGGTTCGGAAGTTCAAAGCAATGATATAACCAAAACGGCAGGCTACTGTCTGGCCCCAGGTTGTACATTTGATGGCAGTTCTTGTGTGAGCAGTTTATAACGATCACATTCATTGACGAGAAGAAGAAAAGGGCGCCGTGAAGCGCCCTTGTTTATATGTATGGAGATAGGGACGTCGCCTATAGCCCCTTGGTCATAATTTCGCTCATGCGGCGTGCAAATTCAGATGGGTTCTTCAATGGCTCCCCTTGAATGATAAGCGCCTGATCCATCAGCAACATTGCCGCATCTGCGACTTGCTCATCACCTGCGGAGATCAGCTTCTTAACCAGCGCATGTTTCGGATTAACCTCAAGGATGGGCTTGTGCATGCCTGCATAATTTTGCTGAACCTTCAATACGCGCTCCATGTGCATATCAGGCGCGTCAGCCGCGGCAATCAGGCATACAGGTGAATCTGTCAGGCGTTTTGATGGGCGCACATCAGCCACTTCGTCTTGCAAAATATCTTTAAATTTCGAGAGCAGGGCTTCTAACGCCTGATCATCGCTGTCTTTCTTTGCACTGTCTTTGACGTCATCTTCTGCGCTGCTGCTGTCATCATCGCCAAGATCAATATCGCCGTGCGTGACGGATTTAAAGGTCTTACCCTGATAGTCGCCAACTTGTTGCAACCAAAACTCATCAACCGTATCGGTGAAGAAAAGAACCTCATAACCGCGCGCCTTAAAGCCTTCGATTTGCGGAGAGTTCTTTAGGTTCTCAACATTTTCGCCGCTGATATAGTAAATGTCCTTTTGCCCATCTTTCATGCGGCCAATATAATCTTCTAACGACATAAGGCTCTCGCCGCCGTCATGGCTTGAGAAAAAGCGGCAGATTTTAAAGATATCTTCGCGGTGTGCGTGCGCATCATACAGCCCTTCTTTCAGCGCTGCGCCAAATTGCCCCCAAAATGTCAGGAACGCAGGCTCGTCCTTCTTCGCCAGCTTGGCCAAGTCTTTGAGCACGCGCGTTGTGACGCTGCTGCGGATTTTGTGCAAAATTGGATTATGCTGCAAATTCTCGCGGCTGATATTCAGGGGTAAATCTTCGCTATCAATGACGCCGCGAACAAAGCGCATCCATGGATACATCAAATCGGGCATATTGTCCGAGATAAAGACCCTGCGGACATAAAGCTTAACGCTGCCCTTGCGCGATGGATCGTACAAATCCCATGGGCGCATCATCGGAATAAACAAAAGCGCCGAATATTCAATCGTGCCTTCTGCTTGCCAGTGACTTGTCAGAACCGGAGTGTCAAAGCCATGCGTAATATGGCGATAAAATTCGGTATATTGTTCTTCGGTGACGTCGCTTTTCGGGCGTTTCCAAATGGCGCTGGCGCTGTTGGCAGGCTGGCCTTCGCCGCTTTCCGTTTGTGCAGGCGTGTTCAGGAAGATTTTTACATCGATATGATCCGAATATTGGGCAATCGTTTGTTTAAGCTTCTCGTCCACCAAGAAGTCTGCACCTTCATCGTCTTTTAGGTTAAGCGTGATGGCCGTGCCGCGCACGCCGTCCAGCTTGGCAAGATCATCTGCGCTGGCCTCTTCAACGGTAAAACCTGTGCGGCCATCTGAAACCCAAGTATGCGCGGCCGTATCGCCAGCTTTGCGCGAGGTCACGCTTACGCTGCTTGCGACCATAAAGCATGCGTAAAAGCCCACGCCAAACTGCCCGATAAGCTTAAGTGGATCGGCGCCATCCTGTTTTGCGGCCTTCATTTGCTCCATCAAAGCACCCGTGCCAGATTTGGCAATCGTGCCCAGATGATCGATCAGCTCATCACGGTTCATGCCAATGCCGTTATCAACAATGGTCAGGGTGCGCGCATCAGTATCCTTGTAGATGTGAATGCGGAAATTGGGGTTATCCTTTGTCAGGTCAGGCGTTTCAATCGCATCATAACGCAAGCGATCACACGCATCTGCCGCGTTCGAGATAAGCTCGCGCAGGAAAACATCACGGTTCGAGTAAAGCGCATTGGCCACAATATCAAGCAAGCGCGCCACATCGGCCGAGAAATTCATGGTTTGATCAGTGTCTTTCTGTTTTGCATTTGCTGTCATTTGGTTGAGGTCCTCTATATTTTATTGTTGAAAGAAAAAAGGGGCTATGGATAAAGCCAGCGTGCCTGCCAGCAATCTTCCGCAGCGATATCAGTGTTTTCACGGTGATAGATAAAGCGCGTATGCAGACGATCTTTATTGCCGATCCAAAATTCAATGCTATCAGGAACAATCAAAAAACCCTGCCAGTAATCAGGGCGCGGAATAACGTCTACGTCTTTGAATTTATCTTCATAAAATGCAACGGCCTTGGCAAGGTCGTCTTCATGGTCAAAGCCTTGTGATTGTTGTGATGCCCATGCCCCAATGGCGCGTGCGCGCGGGCGTGTGGCGAAATAGGCATCGGACTCGTCTGAGCTGACGCTTTGAACGGTGCCACTGACGCGGATTTGTTTGCGCGTTGATTTCCAGTACAGACAAAACGAGACCTGCGGATTATCAAGAATATCTTGGCCTTTGTGACTGTGGGCGTTGCTATGGAATTTAAAGCCGCGCGGCGAACATTCTTTCAGTAACACCATGCGCGCCGAGGGACGTCCATTTTTATCGGCCGTGGCAAGGCAAATGGCCTCGGGGTCATTGGGCTCTTGCGCGGCGGCTTCGTCATACCATGTCTGAAACAAGGTAATCGGATCGTTGCCATATTGGTTAAAAATGTCGTTGCTCATTTTTTGTAACTGTTTTTCTGTTTAAAAACGTTCTATATAAAGAGGTAAGAAAATATTAGTTTCTAGCACTAGAAAGGCAAGACAAAATGAAGAAAACAGCCCTCGTACTCACAATGGTTTCTGTTATCGCGCTGGGCGCGTGTGAATCGATGCAAGGCGCCGGCAATAAAGAAATGATCGGCGCAGGCTCTGGCGCGGTTCTTGGTGGCATTCTTGGATCAAAGGTTGGTAAAGGCAACGGACAGCTTTGGGCGACTGGGGCAGGGGTTCTTGTCGGCGCCCTTATGGGCAGCAGCATCGGCCGTTCACTGGATAAGGCTGACCTTGCATACGCAAACCAAGCCAACCAGCAAGCCTATAGCGCGCCAATGGGCAAGAAAATCACATGGAATAACCCTGAAAGCGGTAACTCGGGCAGCGTAACACCTGTACGCGATGGTTACACAGATGAAGGTGATTACTGCCGTGAATATCAGCAAACAATCATCGTCGGCGGCCAAGAAGAAACCGCTTATGGTCAAGCATGCCGTCAGCCAGATGGTAGCTGGAAAATCATGAATAACTAAGGCCGTGTCCTTAGGCGATAAATTGACTTAGATGGCGGCCTCCTCACGGGGGCCGTTGTTGTATGCGTTGCTGCGTGTATGGCCTGTATCTTGGCCGAGGCTTTGCCAGTGACGGGCAAGTGCGCTTAAGCCCTGATTGGGCGCGCCAATATCCCACCCATCACAGGCCAGTGACCCGTCTGCATGCGCCAGATAACTGGCAGGGAAGGCACCACGCGGTGCGCGTAATCCCACATCCACCAGCGTTTTTGCAATATGTGCATCACTGCAATCCATCATATCCGCAACAAACTGAATGGCGGAGAGCACCTTAATTTCTAAACGGTTATTGGGAACCGCGCTCAGATGGCGCAGGAAGCGAATGCAAATATCGCCTTCGCTTGAGGAGCCTTCAAATGCCACGCGCTGCGGCAATATCACAGAACTATTGTCAAAAACGGATAATGGTGTTGGCATGGCAGGCTCCCTTGTCTGGATATGAAATGAACTTACACTTCCAGAATCGTCGAATATGGTTAACAAGGTCTTAAGACTATGCGTCAGTATAATCTGTTTGTGGATAAAAAAGCCAAAATGACTGACTACTGCGGTATTCCTGCGCGTGCAAGCTCGTCTGCGCGCTCGTTTTCAGGGTGTCCTGCATGCCCCTTAACCCAGAAAAAGGTCACGTGATGGTCTTGCAGGCGCGAATCGATCTCTTGCCACAGGTCCTGATTCTTCACGGGTTTCTTGCTGGCGGTTTTCCATCCGCGCGCTTTCCATCCGTCCATCCATTGGTTGATGCCGTCCATAACATATTTACTGTCAGTATATAAATGCACGGTCGAGCGTTTCTTCAGCGCCGAAAGCGCCTGTATCACCGCCATCATTTCCATGCGGTTATTTGTGGTTTCAGGCTCGCCGCCGCACAGCTCTTTTTCGTGCGCGCCATAACGCAACAAAACGCCCCAACCACCAGGGCCAGGGTTGCCGCTACACGCGCCGTCAGTATAAATTTCTACGACTTCAGCCATGCCATCACATCATTGTCTTGGTGGAACGAGAGCTTAACCATATATTCCCGCGGGTCATGTGGTTGCATCGTGGTTTTTGATGGGTCATGCGCAAACCATTCCTCTAGGCGGGACAGTAAAAAGCGCATACATCCACCGCGGCATAGCGTTTGGAAGGATGAAACCTCCCACTCAGCCAATGGCCGCGTGGCTTCATAATTTTGGATCATCCGGCGGAAGGCAGGGCGGCGCCAGTAAAATTGATCGGTAAAGCACCACGCATTGGCAACAATGGCCAAATCAAAGACGGGCAAATCATCGGCGGCAAAGTACATATCAATCATCGCCACAATCTTTTCCTTATCATTGAAAAAGATATTGTCAGGGAATAGATCTAAATGCATCGCATATGTGGGCTTGCCTTGTGGCCAGTGCGTATCAAGATGATCTAATTCTGCCTTGATTGTGTTGGCAAGGCTGCTGTCGAATTTGGCAATGTCTGCGCCCATATCCTCGACCTTGCGGCGCCAATGTGCGTGCCCCCAATCATTGTCACGGTGCATTGTGAAGTCCTGCGCGGCGTCATGCATGCGCGCAAGGAATGTGCCCATTTCGGCACAATATTTGGTTTTGGTATGACCGCGCGGAATATGATGGCCGTTCAGAAACTTCACCAGCGCCGCCGCTTTACCCTGAATGGTGCCCACGGCCTGACCGCTTTTAGTTAGATACGCCTGCGGGCATGCAACGCCATGCGCGGCCAAATGCCCCGCATAGGCAAGCAAATACGGCAAGTCATCACGGCGCGTGCGATGGTCTTCGAAAATTGTCAGGATATAGCGCCCCTTATCAGTGAAGACATGATAATTGGTGTTGCTGACCCCTTGGGCGATCCCCTCAAAGGATTGCAAGTCACCTAAATCATAGTCTGCCATAAAGGCGCGAAGCTCATCTTCGGTAATGTGCGTGTAAACAGCCATGCGAAGGTTATAAAAGATTTATCCGTGAAACGGAAGGGCGCTTTTATTGCAAAAATTGCGGCGGCTTTGGGGGCGTCGTCTGGCCGGCAAGGGGAGTGTGCACAATTGTGGAATTCATGTAAGGATGCGCCATGCGCTCCTCAAAGCAGGATAACTGCGTATAAATAGCATTAATCTCTGCGTTTGGAATATCAGGGTCAGTCGCAATGCATGACAGTGGTGGCCACGTATCTTGCCAGCCAAGCAAAGGCATGATGTGGTCAATCTCTTGAATTTCAGGAGAACTCTGAGAGTCAGAGTATAAACGTGATGCAATGAGGTTTGTGATTAAAACTGCCGGCAATTTTTGGTTTATCTGGTCTAAGAATTCTGTATCTCCGATGTCTGGGTTGCGTGATTGTGATTGTAGAAGTTTCCAAAACGCGACCGACTTGTCTAAAATATCGGGCAATGAGCTTTTGGGGCGACTGTTGAGTAAAACGGGAGCCTGCGCTGCGCGCGTAAATTGTTTGAGGAATTCAGGGTCGTTTAAATTAACAGTTTTAATGGCGCTGCTTATGACATTCGCATTATAGTCAAGGATATCGGCTATGTTTTCGTGTTCATGGATAGTGTCGGCGATTTTGAACGCAGTGCGCCTGTCGAGGTAGTGATGCATAATACCCTGTCCTTTATTGTGT
Organism: Micavibrio sp. UBA6929; assembly: GCA_002448815.1. GTDB lineage: Bacteria > Pseudomonadota > Alphaproteobacteria > Micavibrionales > Micavibrionaceae > UBA6929. The sequence goes on along the minus strand of DKAJ01000002.1, from coordinate 64,743 downwards.
TTTGTATTGTCATAACAATAAACTGTGGTGGGCGCAATAAAATTTTATGAACGCAGGACCCTTGGGGTTTTAAATTCCACATTTTCTTGAGTGATTGCGATTTCCTCGACCGTGATGTCAAACGCATCGCGCAGCTTATCAATGACCTCATCCACCAGAATTTCAGGCGCAGAGGCTCCTGCTGACAGGCCAAGGCTTTGCACAGCGCCTAAATCATCAAGGTTTAAATCTTTTGCGCGTTGTACCAACATCGCCGCCGGTGATCCATAATGTTTGGCAACCTCAACCAAACGATTTGAATTGGATGAATTGGGCGCGCCAATCACAAGAACCATATCGCTTTTGGGCGCGATGGCTTTGACGGCTTCTTGGCGGTTGGTTGTGGCATAACAGATATCTTCTTTATGTGGCCCTTGGATAGAAGGGAAGCGCGCCTGCAGCGCCGCCACAATATCAGATGTATCATCAACCGATAGGGTTGTTTGCGTACAGTAGGCAAGCTTCTGCGGGTCATCGACATGAACGGTGGCGACGTCATCAACCGTTTCAATTAAAATGACCGCGCCGTCTGGTAATTGCCCCATGGTGCCAATGACCTCTGGGTGGCCTGCATGGCCGATCATAATGATTTGCAAACCCTGACGGTGGTAATAGCGCTCGGCCTCGCGGTGAACTTTGCTCACCAACGGGCATGTCGCATCAATATAAAACATATTGCGACCCTCGGCCGTTTCGGGAACTGATTTTGGCACGCCATGCGCCGAAAAGATAACGGGCTGCCCATCATCAGGGATTTCGTCTAATTCCTCGACAAAGATAGCGCCCTGGGCGCGCAAATTATCAACCACATATTTATTATGCACAATCTCGTGGCGGACATAAACGGGCGCACCATATTTCTGTAAGGCAAGCTCAACAATCTGAATGGCACGATCAACGCCAGCGCAAAACCCGCGGGGCGCGGCCAGATAAACAGTCAGGGGTCTTTTCTTGCGTTCTTGCATCTTTACTTTGTCTCTTTATCCTAATAATGTGCTTTATCGCTTATCACTACGGCATATGCAATGAAATACTTAATCTATTTACTACCCATTCTTCTAGGCGCGTGCGCTACTGCAAATGATGCATATCACTCGGCGCAAAAATCGGCGAGATCTCTGTCTGACCCTCCGAAAACACTGCTCAGTTATGAAAGCTGCCCTGACACTTTTGTTGTCGAAGACCTCGCATATCTTAGCGAATATGTAGCAGGCAAGCAAAATGTCCTGAAATCACGTGTCTATATGGCCAAAGAAACCACTACATGTATCTACGAAGATCAAGCCGTAAGCGTTGATCTTACCCTTGAATTTACAGGCCAGATTGGCAAACGCGCCCGTCTGCGAGCCGATGATGATCCGCTATATTCGTATCCGTTCTTTGTCGCGATCACAGACCGCAGCGGCAAGATCATGGCAAAACAAATCTTTGCGGCGACAATGCATTACCCATCAGGCGCAGATACGGGGCGCTACGTGGAAACTATTCGCCAGATTATTCCTGTTCCATCCAAGGATAAAGGGAAGGATTATGGCGTTGTTGCTGGCTTTCAGCTTTCCGAAAGTCAATTGGAAGAAAACCGTGCGATGTTAAAGGCCAAGCGCGCCTTACATGCGCAAGATCCTGCCGTGACCGGTGAAGCGCAAGCGCAAGGCGTGCCTGCGCGCAAGCCTGACGTGTCCGCAGAAGCATTAACGCATCAGCAGCCTTCAACGCTTGTCCCTGCAGACCGATAATTTTTAAGGATACATTGATATGACTGACTTTAATCTGGATCATCTCTGGGAAAGTGAAGCGCAAGAACATAAGGCCGTAACAGAAAAGACCTTTGCAACATTGCAAAACGATTTTGCGGCGTTATTGGACGCGGCCTTTGAAACAATACAGGGCGGCGGTAAAGTTATTTTTTTCGGCAATGGCGGCAGCGCCGCTGATGCGCAGCATTTGGCGACCGAGCTAACTGTGCGTTACAAGACTGATCGCGCGCCGATTGCAGGACTGGCGCTCACCACAGATAGCTCAGCCCTCACAGCAGGCGCTAATGATATGGGGTTCGAGCAAATTTTTGCACGCCAACTCGCCGCGCTTGGTAAAGCAGGGGATCTCGTGATCGGGATTAGCACCTCTGGCAACAGCGCCAACGTGATCGAGGCCTTTAAAGTCGCCCGCGCAGGCGGGATGAAGACAGTCGCTTTTACGGGCGAAACAGGCGGCAAATTAAATGAGCTGAGTGACATTATGTTGCGCGTGCCGTCAACAACAACAGCGCGCATTCAAGAAATGCACATCATATTAGGGCATATGCTTTGCGGCGGGCTTGAGCAAAAGCTTGGCCTGATCAGCGCATAAAGGGATTACAGGCTTGAGAATCGCGTGTCTCTCGCGTACACTCAATGACTGAAAACAGGGGGATACGCACATGACATCTGCGCCAAAACCAATCGAAGACATGACCTTTGAAGCCGCCTTGGGTGAGCTTGAAACGATCGTGCGCGCTTTGGAAACAGGGCAGGCCCCATTAGAAGAATCTATTTCCTCGTACGAACGCGGCGTGGCCTTGCGTAAACAGTGCGAAGAAAAACTGCGCGAAGCCCGCGAAAAAATTGAAAAAATTACGATTGATCCAAACGGCGCCATCAAGGCCGAGCCCTTGGACGCGGAATAATTTAATCCTGATTACACAGCCCTAACAAAAGAAACGGAAACAACAGAACATGGCACCATCCCCTAGAGAAGCAAGTCCCAAACTGCAAGACGCAATGGATGAAATCGCAGATGCGGTTGATCGCACGCTATCACGTTTATTGCCTGAAACAGATTTGGCTGAATCCGTTCTTTATGATGCGATGCGCTATGGCGTTTTGGGCGGCGGTAAGCGCCTTCGCCCGTTTTTGGCGGTGCAGGCTGCGTTCTTGTTTAATGTTGATTCATCGCGCGCTCGTCGTTTGGCCGCGGCGATTGAACTGGTACACTGTTATTCGCTGATCCATGATGATTTGCCATCAATGGATGATGCCTCGCTTCGCCGTGGTCAACCAACTGTGCATAAGCAATACAGCGAAGCAACCGCCGTTTTGGCGGGCGATGCGCTTTTGACCTTGGCCTTCGAAGTTTTGGCTGATCCTGAAACACACGAAGATCCACGCGTGCGCTGCGAATTGATTACCGAGCTTGCCAAGGCCAGCGGCGCGCACGGCATGGTTGGAGGTCAAATGCTTGACCTGATCGGTGAAGATGAGGAATTTGATCTGGGAACAATTTCTCGACTGCAGCGCATGAAAACAGGCCGTCTGATGGCTTTCGCGTGCGAAGCAGGGGCTATCCTTGGTAAGGCAAGTGATGCACACCGTCGCGCGCTAAGAAACTATGCGTATGATCTAGGCCTAGCCTTCCAAGTCACCGATGATATTTTGGATGTTGAGGCTGACCCGCAAGACACAGGCAAAGAGCACGGCAAAGACGAAGCCGCAGGCAAGTCAACATTCGTATCGGCCATGGGTAAAGAAGAAGCCCGCGAACGCGCCGAAATGGTTGTTCGTCAGGCAATGGCGCATCTCAATGTGTTTGGCAGTCGCGCTGACATTATGAAAGAACTTGCAGAATATGTTCTTGCCCGCCGTGCATAGGCGCCGCGCGATAACATAAGCATAAAGACTTTAGAAAGCTGGCTGTAATGGTCAGCTTTTTTTTACAGGTAAGCGGCGCGCAAAAGAAAAGGGCGCCTGAAAAAGCGCCCTGATGCTGATATCTATTGAAAACCAAGTCTAGTGGTTAAAGTGACGAATGCCTGTAAAGACCATGGCAAGGCCGCGCTCGTCTGCGGCGGCGATAACTTCTTCATCACGAATTGATCCGCCAGGCTGAATAACGGCGGTAACGCCTGCTTCTGCCGCAGAGATTAAGCCATCTGCAAATGGGAAGAACGCATCAGATGCCACAACTGATCCTTGTGCAAGGCTTGTGTCGAGGCCAGCGGCTTTTGCTGCTTCGCCAGCTTTCCATGCGGCAATGCGTGAGGAGTCGACGCGGCTCATCTGGCCGGCGCCAATGCCAACAGTTGATCCATCTTTTGCGTAGATAATGGCGTTTGATTTCACGTGCTTGGCAACGCGGAATGCAAACAGCATATCTTGCAATTCTTGTTCTGTCGGTTGGCGCTTTGTTACGACTTTAAGGTCAGCAGCCGTTACATGCGCTGTATCGGCATCTTGCACCAAGAAACCACCTGCAACAGGCTTGATAAGACGGCGTGGCTCAGTCGGGTCAGGCATTGTGCCTGTGCTAAGAACGCGTAAGTTTTTCTTCTTCGCCAAAATTTCAAGTGCATCATTATCAATGGATGGTGCAATCACAACCTCAAGGAAAAGGCTGCCAAATTCTTCGACAAGAGCCGCCGTCAACGGACGGTTCAGGGCAATAATGCCGCCAAAGGCGCTAACCGGGTCGCAGCGCAATGCCATTTTAAAGGCTTCGACCATGTCATCACCAGAGGCAACGCCGCATGGGTTGGCGTGTTTGATGATGGCAACGCTTGGCGCGTCAAATTCGCTGACGAGCTCAAAGGCTGCGTTTGTGTCGTTGAGGTTGTTGTATGATAGGGCCTTGCCTTGATGCTGAACGGCGTTTGTAACGCCAGGGCGGGTTGTTTTACTGTCCGTCACGTAAAGTGCCGCGCTTTGGTGCGGGTTCTCGCCATAGCGTAAAACTTCTTTGCATGATCCAGCAAAGCTAATGTGGTTAGGATATGCAGGCGCATCGTCCACTTCACCAGTCAGCCATGTCGAAATGGTACTGTCATAACGCGCCGTCAAGGAAAAGGCCTCTGCCGCCAGTGCCTTGCGCAGGGTATATGAAACCGCGCCGTTATTGGCCTTCATATCCTCAATCACGCGGGCATAGTCAGATGGGTTTGTAATGACAACCACATTTTCAAAGTTCTTCGCCGCCGCGCGGATCATTGCAGGGCCGCCAATATCAATGTTTTCAATGCATGTTTCAAAGTTTGCACCACTTTGCATTGTGTTTACAAACGGATATAAATTCACCACAAGCAAATCAATAGGCTCAATCGCATTGTCTGCCATCGCTTTTTGGTGCTCGTCATTGTTGCGAAGTGCAAGCAATCCGCCATGAATTTTCGGGTGCAATGTTTTAACGCGGCCATCCATGATTTCTGGAAAGCCAGTATGTTCGGAAACGTCTTTGATGTTAAGGCCACTGTCCTTTAACATCTTAGCCGTGCCGCCCGTCGATAAAAGCTCAACCCCATATTCAGCAAGGCCTTTGGCAAAATCTAAAACGCCGTCTTTATCAGAAACAGATAAGACCGCACGGCGAATAGTCACTGCATCAGTGTTGTGAACGGAAGAGGGAGCATGGAGGCTGGCGCTGGACATGGCAAAAGACCTTTCTTGATGTGCACATGAAATTATGATGGCGTTTTAACCATAAAATATATACCAGCACAAGGAAAAAGGGCGCAATTACGCGTTTTTCAGGTGCACACTGTCGGCGCGAACATATAAACCACGTTGGTTCGGATAGGGTTTAAATTCATCAGTTAACCCTAAAACAGTCTCGGCGCCGCCCAAGAATAAAAAACCATCTGGCGCGAGTTGATTAGCCAGTTTTTTGAAAACCTGTGTTTTTGTTTCTGCGTCAAAGTAAATAAGAACGTTACGGCAGAAGATCACATCAAATACGCCAAATTTAGAAGGGTTATCTAGCAGATTAAAGGCGTCGAACCTGATCATATTCTTAATATCGTCATTCAAATTCCAGCGATCACCATCTTGTTTGAAATGGTTCATCAGCATCTGAATAGGTAATCCGCGCTGAACCTCAAACTGGGAATAGCGCCCTAATTTGGCTTGCTCTAAAATAGAGGCAGAGATATCTGTCGCAAGAAAATCGAGGTTCCACCCAGACCATGGCGTACCAGCATCTTTTAAAATCATAGCCAAAGAGTAAGGCTCCTGACCGCTAGACGCCGCCGCAGACCAGATTTTTAGCTGTCTTTGTGCTTCACGGGCTTGTGCCATATAGGGCATCACCACATTTTTAAAAATATCAAAGGGCTTCGTGTCGCGGAAAAAGAAGGTTTCATTCGTTGTCATGGCATCAACGATTTCTTCGATGAGCTTATGATTAGAAGAAAATTGTAGGTCTGTTCCCATGGCTTCGACTGAGGCAAAGTCCCATGCCTTCGCAATTGGCGCTAGGCGGGATTCCAGAAGGTAGGATTTATCCGATGTAATCGAAAGCCCTGATTTGTTTTTTAAAATCTCGGCATAAATATCAAAAACAGGTAAGCGCATAATAAATAACGTCCTTAAATAAATTGTTTTTTCAGCCAAGGGCCGATCGATTGTAGGGGGAGTACTTCTTCGCAGATTCCCTCTAGTGTTACAGCGCGAGGCATACCCCAAACCGTACAAGTTTGCTCGTCCTGAGCGATAACGCGTCCATGTTGCTGTGCAACGGCTTTGCAGCCACCAAGTCCGTCACTGCCCATGCCAGTGAGGATGGCAGTCAGGATTTTATGGCCAAATACGTCAAGGGCGCTACTAAGCATAGGGTCAACGGCAGGCTTACAAAAATTAACGGGCGCACTGTCGTCTAGGCGTATGATTGGACCGTTGTCGCTCTTTTCAAACAGCATATGAAAACCGCCTGGAGCAACGTAAATGTGTCCTGCTTTTAGGGGCATACCATCTTCGCCTTCTGCTGTAGGAACGCCTGTTTTCTCTGAAATATGCTGTGCAAGGACCTTCGTGAAGGTTGGCGGCATATGTTGGGTGATGACCACTGGGGCGGGGAGGTTTTTTAAGTGTGAGCAAACTTCAAACAAGGCATTTGGGCCACCTGTAGAGCTTCCGATAGCAAGTAAGCTGGGGCTATCTTTGAAGGCCATAGGGTCTTTTAGTAATGAAAAATCTTTCGAGGCGGGAGCTGTAGAGAGTGCATCCGTTGACGCGGCTGCGGCTGCCTTTGAAAGCTTATGCTTATATAGAGTTTTAATTAGATTTATGATGTAATCTTGGAAATTGCTTTCATTGTTTGCCGATTGTGCGGAAGGTTTAACGACACATTCAATCGCCCCAAGTGCCATTGCTTTTAAGGTAGTGTCGGCGCCTTTTGCTGTTAATGTTGAGAACATAACAACTTTGGAAGAGGGCGACTCTTTTAAAATTAAAGGTAACGCTGTCAAACCGTCCATGATAGGCATTTCAACGTCTAAGATGACGATATCAGGTTTTTTGAGGCGTGCCATATCAACGCCGACTTGCCCATTGGCTGCTGAAGCTACGATTTCAATATCAGGTTCTTTTTCTAGAGTGTTTGATAACGCCCTGCGAATGACGGATGAGTCATCAACAAGCATTACAGTTATTTTGTCGCCCATAAAATGGTCCTTTTATAATGTAAGCAGTCAAAAAATAATGGTCGACTAGTAGTCGATAAGTCCAATTTGTGTAAGCTTTGAAACAATAATTTCATTGTCAAAAGGTTTCATGATGTATTCATTTGCACCGGCCTGAATGGCGCGCTGAATATAATTCATGTCATTTTCTGTCGTGCAGAAAACAACCTTTGGCGTATCACCGCCTGGCATTTTTCGCAGTGCTTCAAGAAATTCAATGCCGCTCATGTTGGGCATGTTCCAATCCAGTAAAATCATATCTGGCATTTCTTCTTCACATGCTTTGCATGCGAAGACACCATCTTCGGCCTCACGGCAGGCGAAGTTTAAATCTTCTAAAATGCGCCTAGCAACCTTTCTTACAACGCGGCTATCATCAACGATCAAACAGGTTGTCATATTGTTCTATCCCCTTTGTTTCTGTTTTTATTATTCTTCATCAAAATTTAAAAGCTTGGACACGTCCAAAACGATCAGTAGGTTACCGTCCAGTCTGTAGATGCCCAACGCAACTTCGCGCCAAACGGCATCTAAGGTTTGCGGCACTTTATCGAAAAGGGCTTTGTCCAGACGTAAAACGTCGCCAACTTTGTCGATGAGCAGGCTGAAAAGCTCGCCATCATGTTCAACAACAACATTCATGCGCTCGTGCGCATTGTCATTTTTAGGTAGTCGAAGGCGCTTGCGCACATCAATCGCCGTTACAATGCGTCCGCGCAGGTTGAGCGCGCCTTCAATCTCTGGACTGGATAGGGGAACAGGCGTGATGCGCTGAGTCCTTAAAACATCCTGAATTTGTAAAATGGAAATACCAAACTGCTGTCCTGCAATAAAAACAGTAAGAAGTTCTTCTTGCGTATCATCAATAGGGGAGATGGTTGCATCAGCTGTCATGCTTAGATGTCCTCCTTCATGCTCTGATCTGAGGTCAAGGTTTGTGAAATTGTGTTTAACAATGTATCGCGGTCAAATTTTGCGACATAATCATTGAAACCGACTTGTTTGCCGCGCGCTATGTCTTGCTCTGTTGCATGAGAGGACAGGGCAAGCATCGGCGTGTTTTGCAGGGATGGATTTGAACGAACTTTTTCGGCAAATTCAAAACCATTCATATCAGGCATTTCAATGTCACTGATTATGATATCAAAGTGGTGACCATGATCGCACATCTCAAGAGCATCTTCTGCGCTTTCCAGTGGCGTCACATCATAACCTGCAATATTGAGCAAAGGCGTCAGCATGTTACGGAAAAATGGACTGTCATCGACCAGAAGAACCTTGCGTCGCCCGTTGTATGTTTTTTGTGAAGAAGGGGCGTCGGTATCATCGTCGCCAAACGGAACGTCAGTGGGGTGGTCGGCAAACCAGTTTTTATTGTTGTTTGATAGGTAATAGCCCACATCGACAACATCGGTTGTTTTGCCTTGAATGACGGCGCTGCCCATAAGGTTTGGTTTGTTTGCTTCGTGCTGAATGTTAATCGCAGCCTCAGTAATATCGAGGATTTTATCAACAACGATGCCAAGCGTGCGTGACTTGTCAGAGAACACAAGCACAGAAAGCTCCTTGCTTGTGTCGATCGCATAACTTGGATCAAAAGGCACAAGTGACATGAGTTGGTCGCGATATTGAACAACCATTTGCCCAGAGGCCTTTTCAACGGCACTGCCATCAATGTTTTCAAGGCGAGAAACCAATGAAAGTGGCACTGCCTTTGGTGCGTTGTCGCCTACCGTAAACAAAAGTAATGGAATTTCTTTGTCCAAAGTGCTTGTTTGTTCGCTGTCTGTTGTTGCAAGGGTGTCGGTGTTGTCGGTTTCACCGCTAATACGTGCGATGCCGGCAGAATCCAAAATCATGACAACGCTACCGTCACCAAGGATTGTGTTGCCTGAAAAGATTTCAATGTCACGTAAAATTTTAGACACAGGCTTAACAACGATTTCTTCGGTGTCGAATACGCGGTCAACAATAATGCCGAATTGATAGCTGCCGATCTGAGAAACAACAATATATTGCTGTCTGGCTTGGTCAGGTTGACTGTCGTCACTGTCATTACTTGGTGCTTCAGTTAGGCCCTGCATGCCTAAAACCTTGTCTAGATAGACTAGAGGCAACAAGCGATCACGCAAACGGAAAACAGGAGATCCATTAATTGTTTCAATTTGGCTCTCGCCGTGAGCGGAGGTCATCACAAGCTCGCGCACCGTAAGTTGCGGAATAGCAAAGCGTTCGCCAACAGATTCAACAATAAGCGCAGAAACGATTGCGAGTGTAAGTGGGATTTTGATCGTGAAGACTGATCCTTTGCCTTCTGTTGACACCAAATCAATCGTGCCGCCAATTTTTTCAATGTTGGTACGCACAACGTCCATGCCAACGCCGCGCCCAGAAACCGCAGTGACTTCTGCAGCGGTTGAAAAACCAGGCTTAAAGATAAACTTTTGGATCTGTTGATCCGTCATGCCACTCAGCTCTTCCTCTGTGGCAAGGCCATTGGCAATGATTTTGCTCTTGATCTTGTTGACCGGCAGGCCGCGCCCATCATCAGTGATTTCAATGATAATGTGGCCGCCTTCATGAAACGCGTTAAGAACGATTTTGCCGGTTTCTGGCTTTTGCGCCATTTGGCGATCTTCGGGCATTTCAATGCCGTGATCTGCAGAATTTCGAACCATATGTGTCAAAGGGTCTTTGATAAGCTCAAGAACCTGACGATCAAGTTCTGTGTCTTGACCAATCATTTCAAGTTCAATCTTTTTGCCAAGTTCAATGCTGAGGTCGCGAATAATACGCGGCAATTTCGCCCATGCATTGCCAATAGGTTGCATGCGGGTCTTCATGACACCTTCTTGAAGCTCAGAAACGATTTGATTAAGGCGCTGTAAAGGCGTAGCAAAATCACTGTCATTTTGTGCGCGCAAAATTTGCAAAAGCTGATTTCGGGTTAAGACAAGTTCGCTGACCATCGTCATAAGGTCTTCCAAAACATCAACGCCAACGCGCAGTGTTTGTGCAGAAACAGGTTTGCCTGGCTTGTTAGCAGTAGGTGCGTCAGGTGTCTTAGCTTCTTCCTTGCCTTTAATTGCAGGGCTGTCTGGTTGTGTTTCTTCCAATTCCTTGCGGATTTCTTCAACAGGTAAAACTTCGGCGGCTTGGAACGCGGCCTCTAATTCTTCAAGGGAAACAATGCCCGCTGTGCCTTCTGTAAGGCCTGATGTTTCAACGCCAGATGCGCTTTTAGGCTCATCAGGAGCGGGCTCAACGGTTTCTGGTTCTGCTTGCGTGGGTTCTTCTGCAGGGGCGGGCGCATCTTCTGCGACAGTCTTTCCTTCATAAACGGCGTCGAGCTTCGCAATGAGGGCCGTGTCGTCGCCCGATGCCTCTGCGCCAGTTTCCTCGATTGAGGCAACAATTTCTTTAATGCGGTCAAGCGATTCAAAAATAAGCGTGACATACTCAGGGATAACCTCAAGGTCGCCATCGCGAAAACGGCCCAAAACATTTTCTGCGTGGTGAGCGACTTTCTCAAGGCGCGGCAAGCCCAAAAATCCACACGTCCCTTTGATTGTATGCATCAGGCGAAAGATTTTGCCTAAAAGCTCCGTATCATTAGGATTTTGCTCAAGGTTGACCAGATCCATATCCAGTTCTTCCAAGCCTTCATTGGTTTCCGTTAGAAATTCAGCAATGAGATCGTCCATAAATAACCCCTTAATAAAAGTAGTGTCGCACAGAATGGCTGTCGAGAGCCGCGTTAGGCAGGTTAGATGTCCACACAAACAACCTTATACAAGTATATAACAAAATTGCGCTAAACAAAATGAGGATATCGCAACTTCGTTAAAAAAGGCTTATTTATATACCTATGCCTACGTAGGTGTGTAGATTTTTGGGGTTAACCTTGATACGTGAAGGCAAGCGATACTGCCCCGTCCGAGGTGTTTGTGGAAAATGTGTAAGAAAAGTGATCGGCAAGCAAGCCTGTCAAAATTGCATGGGCGTGCTTAGGCTCCAGCGCATCGTTATCCAGTGATAACGTCAGGCCTTCAACAATGCCTTCGCGGAAGGCTGCATTTTCACCTGTTGCCGTGATGGTTGTTGTGCTGCCATCGGCTTGGACGTTGATGATTCCGCCCTTTGGCAAGGTATCCAACACCAAAAGGATCGAGCAAATAAGCATCTTTGAAAAGGCCGGAAGGCGCTCCACGCCGTTATCGGCGACGCCCATAGGCGCCTTGGCGTCCCAGTCTTGTGTAATTTTACCATCACCAACCAGCATGCCATCAATAGCGTTTTTGACGTCTTCAGGCTTGATATGCCCGTCTGCGCCACCTGCGCCATAGGCAATGCGGTATGCTTGCAGCTTACCTGACGCTTGCGCGGCGCTGTGGCCGATTAAAGAGGTTGCATCTTCAAACGCATCTGGGCCCATATCTTCCATAAATTCGATGCCGTTGTTAATCGCGCCGATAGGGCTGATTAAGTCGTGACAAATCTTAGAGGCCATTAACTGAAGAACATCGGGTGTAAGGCTTGTTTTGCTCATGGGCGAGGGACTCCTAGTGACCTGTTGAATCGAAATCTAATGAATAACCAACGGCTTTGACTTGTGCGATTGCCATGTTTTTAAGGCGCTCAAGGCCTTCTGGGCTATTCGCTTCGGCGCGCGCGACAAGAACACTTTGTGTGTTCGATGGGCGGCACAACCACCATCCATCTTCGTTCGATACGCGAATGCCGTCAATGTCATCAAGCTCTGTGCCTGCGATAGGGTTTTGCTTCATGTTTGCGAAGATGCGCGGAACAATGTCAAATTTCCCTTCTTCATCCACATCAAAACGCACCTCTGCAGTGCTGTAAAGCGTTGGAAGGTCTTGTGTAAGTGTTGAAAGACCGCCTTGCGCATCACTCAGCGCGTTAATCAGGCGCACCGCGCAATAAAGCGCATCGTCATAGCCGTAATATTTATCGGCAAAGAAAATATGACCGCTAAGCTCTCCTGCTAGGGGCGCGTCAAGCTCGCGCATTTTATCTTTGATCAAGGAGTGACCAGTCTTCCACATAACGGCATTGCCGCCAAGGCGTGAAATCTCGTCAAACATGACTTGCGAACATTTAACATCACCAATAATTGCGCCGCCCGGATGGGATTCCAAAACGTCGCGTGCGTAAATGGTCATCAAAATGTCACAGCGCAACACAGTGCCATTTTCATCGACAACGCCAATGCGGTCTGCGTCCCCGTCAAAGGCAATGCCCAGATCGCATTTTTGATCGCGTACGACGCGTTGAAGGTCAACCAGATTGGCATCAACTGTTGGGTCAGGGTGATGGTTCGGGAACTGGCCGTCAATCTCGTCAAACAGTAATACATGCTCGCCAGGTAATTTGTCGGTCAGCATTCTGAGCACTTCGCCTGCCGCGCCATTGCCGTTGTCCCATGCGATTTTAAGCGGACGCTTGCCAGTTAAATCCTGCAACAGGCGGGCAATATAATCTGCGCGAATGTCACTGTCTGTGCGTGTGCCTTGACCCGTTTCATAAGCGCCGTCTGCTGCAACGCGTCCAATGTCTTGGATCATCTCGCCAAAGACAGGTTCTTTTTGCAGCATCATTTTAAAGCCATTGTAATCAGGCGGATTGTGCGATCCAGTGACCATAATGCCACCATCGGCGCCGCGGCTCTTGACCGCGAAATACAGCATCGGCGTCGGGCCGAGGCCAACAAAGTCCACATCAATGCCAACAGCCAACAAGCCATCACTAAGGTGCTTTGCCATATCGGGCGAGGTTGTGCGGCCATCATATCCAACCGCGACTTTTGATCCGCCTTTGCGGCGAACGAAACTGCCAAAGGCTTTGCCCAAGGCATATGCGTCATCGGTAGAAAGGTTTTTGCCGACCTGACCGCGAATGTCATATTCGCGCAGGATAACAGGATTAAATTGATAGGCGTCATGTGCCTGTGTTGCCGTTTGACTTTGCATTGCGCAAGCCTCCCTTATGTGGTGTATGTCAAAAATTAAAGGTCTTTTGCGTGCTCTTTCAACAAAGCGCGCACGCCAGCACCGATTTTGTCATCGTTCATGCCGTAGACGAGGTTTGCCTCGATAAAGCCTAAACGTGATCCGCAATCATAACTTTTTCCATCAAAACGCATTGTGTTGAACGGTTGGTTCCCGATAAGCTTGCTCATCGCATCCGTTAACTGAATTTCACCGCCTGCGCCTGTTTCAAAGGCAGAAAGATGATCAAAGATTTCAGGCTGAAGGATATAACGGCCAACAACAGACATTGTTGATGGTGCTTCTGGCGGGGATGGTTTTTCAACCAAGGCCTTAACCGGCGCAATGTCATCGTTACTGCCACCTGTATCAACGATCCCGTATTTTTCGGTTTCTTCACGCGGCACATCTTCCACGGCGATAATATTGCCGCCAATCTCGTTATACGTATCAACCATTTGCTTGAGGCAGCCTGTTTCGCCGCGCATCAAAACGTCTGGCAAAAGGATCGCAAAGGGCTCGTCCCCGACAAGTTTTTGGGCGCACCAAATAGCATGACCAAGGCCAAGTGGTTTTGGTTGGCGCGTTAAGAAGAGGGACCCCGCAGGGATTTCAGACTCTTGAACTTTCGTTAGCATATCATCCTTGCCACGCTTGCGCAGTGTGTACTCAAGCTCTGGCTGGTAATCAAAATGCTCTTCCAGTAATTCTTTGTGGCGGCCTGTAACGAAGATAAATTCTTCGATGCCTGCCTCGCGCGCTTCATCAAAAACGTGCTGGATCAACGGACGGTCATTGATGGTCAGCATTTCTTTTGGCATTGCCTTTGTCGCAGGCAAAAAGCGTGTGCCAAGGCCGGCAACTGGGAAAACGGCTTTACGGATCGGCTTGATCTGATTTTGGGTCATGTTTCTCCTAATGGGGTTGTTTAAACATATTTCCTATAGCGTTTGATCCTAAACACTTGCACGCCGCTTTGACAAGGGGCACTATGACGGCATGAGTAAAACATACCAAGAAAAGCTCGGAAAACTGCGCCAGCTCATGGCTAAGAATAATGTGGATGTCTATCTGGTTCCGCGCGCAGACGAGTATTTAGGCGAATTCGTAGCCGCCTATGCCGAGCGTTTATCTTATATATCTGGCTTTACGGGCTCGGCCGGGCAGGCCATTATTTTATCAGATCGTGCCATCGTGCAAAGTGATGGGCGCTATACAATTCAACTGCAAGATCAATTAGACCCAAATCTGTTCGTTGCGGGTAACAGTGTAAGCGAACCTTTGAAAGATTGGCTGCATGATAATGTGGCCTCTGGTCAGGTTGTTGGCTATGACCCGCGCCTATATTCTGTGCAAGCCGTTCGCGATATAGAGATACGCCTCGCAGCCAAGGATATTACCCTGCGCGCGGTCGAGGAAAACTTAATCGACGCCATATGGGATGATCAGCCCGCGCCGCCGCAAAATGCATGTTACCTGTTCCACGAAGGGATGAGCGGTCAAACCCGCCACGATAAATTGACGCAAATCTGCGCAGAGATAAAAGAGTCTGGGGTGCAGGCGGCCTTTATTACAAAGCCCGATTCAATAGCATGGCTTTTGAATGTGCGCGGCAGTGATCTTGATTATATGCCTGTGGTCTTATCAGTGGTTATTGTAGACGCAGATCAGGGCATAGCGCACTGGTTTGTGGATTACGCCAAAGTGCCCGAAGATGTGCGAACGGCGCTATCCCCGCATGTAAAAA
This sequence comes from Micavibrio sp. UBA6929, assembly GCA_002448815.1. Lineage (GTDB taxonomy): Bacteria > Pseudomonadota > Alphaproteobacteria > Micavibrionales > Micavibrionaceae > UBA6929. The sequence continues at coordinate 49,526 of DKAJ01000002.1, read as the reverse complement.
TACACACGCCAGAGAGCCTTGAAAGCGTGATTGCCTTAATGGGTGCGGCTGATTTCTCGGTTGATCCTTGCAATACGCCGTATTATTACGCGGCCTTGTTGCGCGCACATCAAATCGCCATGGTGGATGCGAAAGATCCGTGTATTGAAGCCAAGGCACGGAAAAACGCGCTGGAGCAAGCCGCAATTAAAAAGGCTCATGTTCTGGACGGCGCGGCGATCGTGAAAACATTGGCGTGGATTGATCGCCTTAATGCATCAGGCGATTTAACCAAGCAAAGCGAAATGGACGTTGCCGAAAAATTACATAGCTATCGTAGTGAAAACCCCGCCTATAAAGGGGAAAGTTTCCCCGCCATTACAGGTGCGGGCAGTAATGGTGCAATCGTGCATTACCGCGCCACACCATCAACGAATAGGGCGCTGACAGGGGATACGCTGCTTTTGATTGATAGTGGCGGGCAGTACTATGACGTTGATCAGCATTGCGCTGGCACAACCGATATCACGCGCACAGTTGCCATAGGTAACCCAGATAAAATTGATCATGCCGCCAAGCAAAGCTTTACCCGCGTCCTGCAAGGGCATATCGCACTGGCCAGCGCGCAGTTTAAGGCGGGCGCAACAGGCGCGGATTTGGATGTCTATGCACGCGGCGCCTTACAAAGCGCAGGGCAAGATTATGCACATGGTACGGGGCATGGCGTTGGGTGTTTCGGTGATGTGCACGAAGAGGCTGCGCATATCTCGCCGCGCGGAAAGGCGGCGCTTGAGGTCGGGATGCTGCTATCGAACGAACCTGGGTATTATGAAACGGGCGAATATGGCATTCGCACAGAAAATCTTATTTTTGTCTGCGAAGCTCGCCATGGTTTTGAAAACGATTTATGTTTTGAAACGATAACCTTGGCGCCCATTGATCTGCGCCTTGTTGATGTGACGCTGTTGAGCGAGCCTGAAATTACATGGCTAAATGCCTATCATCAGGCGGTGTTTGATACATTAAGTCCATTGCTTAGCGGTGATGACTTGGTCTGGTTGCAGCATAATACGCAAGACCTTGTGAAATAATATTTTAATAAAAATACAAAAAACTTGACAAAACATTCATTGTTACGTAAATGGTGGCTGATGTTAATATGTGATGCTCAAAGAGGGTGATATGACATCAAAGACAATTATTCAGGGCGGGTCTTATGGCGCACGCTTAAGAGAAACGTTTAATCCTGAAGATAATGCTCAGGCTTTAGTCGAGGCAGCAGAACGTACGGGCTATGCAGGTGGACTGTTTAACGATCCAGAAAAAACAAGCCAAACAGCGCCGCGCGTCAATAAAGATGAAGCAATGCCTGCAGATAATGTTCTTGTAAGGCAGTTTGGCTAAGATCGTGGCGCGCTAAGCGCGCGGATAACCCCGTGAAATGTATTGATTTCTTGCTCGGTTAATTGTGCCCGCATCAGCGTATTGCGCAAATTACGCGTAATTTTAGGGCGCAGCCCTTCGTCACGGAAAAAGCCGCCTTCATCTAACTTCTCTTCCAAGCGTCCAAAAAGATTGTCGAAATTTTTAATCGGCGCTGGGGTGTGCTGTGTACCTTCGGCGGGGGGGATGTTTTCTTCCTGCGCGGTCATAAACAGTTCATACGCAACCATTAAAACCCCTTGTCCTAAATTCAGGGACGAAAAATCAGGATTTGTTGGCGCGGTGATGATTGCATTGCACCGTGCGACGTCATCATTGCCAAGGCCTGCGCGCTCTCCGCCGAAAACGAAGGCCGTTTTTCCAGTATCTGTTCGGGACAGCGTCTGTCTGGCCGCTTGCCTGGGGGTAAAAACATCTTTGACCATGTCACGCGGCCGCGCCGTTGTCGCATAGGCAAATGTAATATCGTGCAAAGCATCGGCAAGCGTAGGGAAGACCTGTACATCATGCATATGTGTGAACGCGCCCGAGCTCATCGCCTGTGCTGATTCGCTAGGCCAGCCATCGCGCGGCGCTACAAGGCGAAGCTCTTTTAGGCCGAAATTTGCCATGGCACGCGCTGCTGCGCCGATATTCTCTCCCATTTGGGGATTCGTTAAAATGAAGGTGATGTTATACATAAGTCTATATCTTTTAGTTATGTTAACCTATTGAAAAATAGAGTGATTTGCAAGGCTTCTTTACAGCATGATATTTTTTTTGTAGTATCCGGATCAAGCAAAAACATTATCAAGGAATGGGGAAGCAAGCATGTTGCTTAACTTTACAAATTCACCTGCTAATCAGGGGAAACAGCAGTTTAATATCATTGAGGAATTCTCGTCTTTGACAGGCGCGCGCAAAATGTTGGTGTGTGATCACCTTTTTGTCGAAGGGCGCGCAGTCTATGAAAAAACTGTGAAGGTTCTATGGCCACAGGCGCAATCGGCAGACATTAAAAAGCTTGAGAAATTCTTGCACCTTCTACGCAAAACAGCCCACTAAAAAGCGGGCTGCTTATATATTTTGACAGGTTAAGCCGTCTGGGATCAGGCGGCTTTTTTTGTGCTTAGGCGGTTGACTGTGCGCTCTGGCCCGATCAACAGCAAAAGCGTGTCCAGCTCTGGTCCATGTTGCATGCCCGTTAGCGCCAAGCGAAGAGGCATAAAGAGTTGCTTGCCCTTGCGGCCTGTTTTGTCTTTGACGTTATTCACCCACGATTTCCATGTGCTTTGATCCCATGGCTGCGCCGGAAGCAGTGCAAGCGCTTGCTCAATAAACTCAGGGTCTTCGATCACAGGCTCAACAGGACCATTCGCTACGCGCCACCATTCTGCCGCATCTTTCAGGCGGGTCAGGTTGGGACGCACGGTCAGCCAAAAACCTTCATCGGCATCGCTTAAACCAATATCAGACAGGCGGCCCTTGATGTCTGCAAAAGACGTCTCGTGCAAAATTTTACTGTTAAGACGCAAAAGCTCGTCATTATCGAACTTAGGCGTAGAGCGTGAAAATTTATTAAAATCAAAGCTTTCAACCAAAGGCTTGATGTCGCTAAAGGCTTCGATAGGGTCAGAGGTCCCAAGGCGCGCCAGCAAACTTGTCACCGCCATTGGCTCCAGCCCATCTTCATCGCGCACATCAAAAATACTAAGCGAGCCGAATCGTTTCGAAAGCTTACTGCCGTCGGTGGCTGAAATCAGGGGCAGGTGGGCAAAGGTTGGCGGCGTTGCGCCAAGGGCCTCGAACATTTGGATGTGACACGCGGTGTTGGCAACATGGTCTTCACCGCGAATGGTGTGCGTTACGCCGCTATCAATGTCATCAATGATCGAGCATAAGTGATAAAGGGGGCTGCCATCTTCGCGGATGACAACAGGGTCGGACATATCTTCACCCTTAAAGCTCACTTCGCCGCGAATAAGATCCTGCCAGATAATTGGCTGGTGACGCATTTTAAAGCGCCAATGTGGGCTGCGGCCTTCGGCTTCATACTTGCTGATTTCATCTGAAGTGAGGTTTAGCGCCGCACGGTCGTAAATAGGCGGCTTGCCGCGCGCCAGTTGTGATTTACGCTTAAGGGCAAGCTCGTCTGATGTCTCGTAACAAGGGTACAGGTCACCGCTGGCCTTAAGCGCATCAATCTTTGCCGTGTAAATATCCATGCGGTCTTTTTGGTTGAACTTACTGTCCCAATCCAAACCTAGCCATTTAAGGCTTTCTTCAATCGCATTTTCGTATTCAACCTTTGAGCGCTCTTGATCTGTATCATCAATGCGCAATAGGAAATGACCATTATTTGCGCGTGCAAATAACCACGTTATCAGCGCTGTTCTCGCGTTACCGATATGCATCATACCAGTCGGTGATGGGGCAAAACGTGTTTTAATGCTCATATGTCGAAATCCTTAAATATATTCTTATCTACAAGGGAATAAAGCTGCGCGGGCGAAAATGCAAGCCTCTAATCGCGCCAGAAGGCTGGGACGAACAGAACAAGGATTGTCATGATCTCAAGACGCCCTAGCAACATGCCAAAACATAAAAGCCACTTGGACATATCCGAGAGCGATGAAAAGTTCCCTGCAGGGCCAACAATCTCGCCTAAACCTGGACCAACATTGGCCAGCGCAGTCGCTGCCGCGGTTGTTGCCGTGATGAAGTCTAGGCCAGATAGCGCTAAGGCTAACGTGAGAAGGGCATTCGCAACAATAAAGACAAAAAGGAAACCCATAACCGCATGGACAATGTCGTTGGTCAGAGGCTTGCCCTGATATGTCGCCGTAAAGACACCGTTAGGATAGATCAGCATTTTCAAGTGACGCAAAAGCGCCTGAAACGCAATGTTAATCCTCAGCATCTTAATGCCGCCTGCGGTCGATCCCGCGCAGCCGCCAACATACGTTAGAAAGAAAAAGAGCGCCACAGGAAACGGCCCCCATAAACTGTAATCCGCCGTTGCATAGCCGGTGGTTGTAATGACGGAAATGACATTAAATGTTGTGAACTGCAAGCTAGTCATCAGCGGATATGTGCCGTTAATCCATAGATAAAGGCTGAGCGCGATAATGGTGATCGCCGTAATGAAACAGTAAGCGCGAACCTGTGAATCACGAAAGAAATCAAATGTGCCTTTGAATGTGTATTTCACGTATAAAATAAAGGGAATGCCGCCTAAAAACATAAACAAAGCAGCGGCGTAATGTAGAGCGCCACTACTGTAATGGCCAAAGGATGCATCGTGACTAGAGAAACCAGCGGTGGGCATTGTCGTCAGCGCATGGATCAGCGCGTCAAAGCGCGGCATGCCCAAGATGTAATATGTTACAAAGCAGGCCGCCGTTAAAATGACATAAACATAAATAATCGACCAAACCACATCATTGGTTTTAGGCATAATTTTCTCGGATTGATCTGAGGATTCTGATTTAAAAAGCTGCATCCCGCCAATTTTCAAAAACGGCAGCATAATCATCGCGAAGGCAATAATCCCAATGCCCCCAATCCATTGAATGATCGCGCGCCACAGCAAAATACCGCGCGACATTTCGTCAAGACCACTCAGGACGGTTGACCCAGTTGTGGTAACGCCTGATACAGCTTCGAACACCGCGTCAGTCACGGAAATATTTAGGTCGCTAATAAACAATGGTACGGCGGAAATAAAGCTCAGCGCCAGCCAGCTAATCGTTGTCAGGATAAAAGCGTGCCTGAGTGAAAGGCTAGGCGTGAACCCATAATTGGCAAAACATAACGACGTGCCAACAAAAATAGCCAGAGCCGAACTCCACCCAAATGCGCCTGCATTTGCATGGCCGTCTACGAGATCCAGCAAAAACGGACAGAGCAGCGCCAATCCCAGCGTTAGCATTAAAATACCAATAGTGAAGAAAATGATTTGTAATTTCATGCTCAAATCTTTAGAAAAACCTAGAAAAACATTGTCTGCCGCAGCGCACTATGCTTTAACAGCAAGCGGTACAATAAGAAAGGATAAAGCGCCATGAGTAAAGAAAAAGTTGTTCTCGCCTATTCAGGAGGTCTGGATACTTCCGTTATTTTGAAATGGTTGATCGAAGAAGGCTACGAAGTTATCGCCTATATCGCAGATGTCGGCCAGGAAGAGGACTTCGAGGCGGCGCGCGAAAAGGCGCTTAAGGTTGGCGCATCTAAGGTTTACGTTGAAGACCTCAAAGAAGAATTCGTGGCAGATTACATCTTCCCAGCCTTCAAATCACAGGCCGTTTACGAAGGCCGTTATTTGCTAGGTACATCAGTGGCGCGCCCAATCATTGCAAAACGTCAAATTGAAATCGCCGAAGCCGAACAAGCGCAGTACGTATCACACGGTGCAACGGGTAAAGGGAACGATCAGGTGCGTTTTGAATTGTCTTATTACGCGCTAAACCCAGACATCAAAGTGCTTGCACCTTGGAAGATGGACAGCTTCCTTAACCGTTTTGAAGGCCGTAACGATATGCTGAACTATGCTGATCAGCATGGCATCCCAGTAACAGCAACGCGCAAAAAGCCATACTCTGAAGATGATAACTTGTTACACATCTCGCACGAGGCAGGCGTTTTGGAAGATCCAAATGCCATCTGCGCCGAGGATGTGTATTCACGTACATCATCACCAGACCAGTGGCCAGATACGCCCGAGCTTATTGAAATGACATTCAAAGACGGTATTCCTGTTGAAGTGAAAAATACACAAGACGGTACAGTAAAAACGGGCGCGCTTGCGTTGTTCCAATATTTGAATGAACTTGGAACGAAACACGGTATTGGCCGTTTGGATATGGTTGAAAACCGTTTTGTTGGCATTAAATCACGCGGCGTATATGAAACGCCAGGCGGCGCAATTTTGCACAATGCTCACCGTGATCTAGAAGGTTTGACAATGGACCGCGAAGTCATGAAAATCCGCGATATGCTTTCACTTAAGGTGGCTGAGCTTATCTATAATGGTTTTTGGTTCGCGCCAGAATTTGACCTGTTGATGACGACAATGGACAAAGCGCAAGATAATGTAACAGGAACAGTCACTGTTCAACTTTACAAAGGCAGCGCATATCCTGTGGCACGGAAATCACCAACGGCGCTGTATGATCCGGTTCAATCGTCTATGGATGAAGAGGGCGGCTACGACCAGAAAGATGCAGAAGGATTTATTCGCATCAATTCAGTGCGCTTGAAAAACAACACGTCTATCCGTGGCGCCGCGATGGTGAAGCCAGCTGGCAAATCAAAAGCAGCTTAGTAAATCTTGCCGTTTTTCATAAAATAATTGACATGGAACGGGCAAGCCTTTAAATGTCCGTTCTATGAAGAAAAAAGACCTCCCAGAACTTGCACAAGATTTTTTAAACGCAAATTTGCCCGATGAATATCTGGCAGAGTTTATTGCGACTTTGCCGCCTGAGGCCATTAGCTCCCGCCACATTAAATTAGATGATATCGCAGATCGCTTGCGCAATGTGCCCGTCGATTGCGTTTCTAATGAGGCTATAGCAGATTTCACCAGAAAATTGACTGAAAGTAAGGCCATTCATAAATCACAGATTAAGCCAGCCAAGGTTAAGCAGTTTGCGCACATTATTTTAGAGCGCAAATAGTTTTCATAATTTGACGCTTTGGTGTTTTGTGTCTATAACCTTACCCCAAGAGGATAAGGGGGAGAGCGCGTGAGTGGAAATAAGGGAAAGTGAATATGGATATTAATGAAAAAGTTATAGGCGCTATCAAGGCGCTACAGCAGGCGCAAAATATTGAAACGATTTTCAATATAGACTTGCCAGCGAAGGTGCTGCAATTAGACGCAGATGCGCTAGAGGAATTTCGTGAAGAATTTTGGGTTGAAACTGCGGGGCGGCGCAGTAAGTTTTTCAGACTGAATTGTGCGAATGCGTCTGTGTCAGATAAAGCTAAGCTCACATGGGAATACGATAACCTTCCTTCTGTTTTCTCTACGTTTAAAAATGCGGTCATCGATGCTGAAACAAAGGCGTATGGTGGTCAGTTGCCAGAAGGGCTTTGTATGACGTTTAGGGGCGGTGTTAATGAGAGCTTAAATGGACACCTTCATGTAGATGATTACCGATTGCCGAATACGCGCATTTATCTTTTTCGTGATGAAACGCCATCACAGTGCGTGTCGCATGAACATACGCGCGACGTTTTTTCTGACCTGATCGAGCAAAATATAATGGGATCAGCGGTTCTAACAAAAAATTTGCAGTCTGCAGATCGCTTGATTGGCGGTGATCTGCGTGATGCATTTGGGTTGGCGCATAGGCAGGTGCTGGCGTCACGACAGGGGCAAGTTCTGCAAGAGCGCTTGTTACAACAATGCGAGCCTCTAGACGCAGGTGGTTTGTACCTAATGTCAGGTGTGACATATCACAAAAAAAGCCCCGCAGCGCGTGAAGGTGCTATCTTTCAAGCTGCTGTAGCTGAGCTATAACGCTAGGCTAAAAACATCAGGGTCTTGTTTGCGTAGGTTGGTTTGATTGGGTGTGATCCCTTCAAGGCGTAATTGTGCAATCGTTTGAAAGGCATTTTGTGATGTAGTGTACGCCGCAGCAATAGCTCGTTTGCGAACCTGAACTTCTTTAAGGGTATCTTCGACGCTGTAATAGTTGGGTAAGTCAATGGCGCTCCAACTTTGTGCGGATAAACCTCGTTCAGATGGCTTTCCTTTAAGATGAGTGATTGTGGCGCTGCCTTTGTGATCTTCGCTCCACATATACTGGATAATCCTGTCAACGGCAGGATGCTCATCCATTGCGGTATCTATATAAACACGGTCTAAATCAGCGAGGTGCATAAGCGCATCATCCAGTTCTGGGAATAAGATGGTGCTGCGTATATTATGCGTGCAAGACGATGCATGCTTTTTTGTGTGAAAAACAGCGTCCCGCAATGCCGGCAGGTCATTTGGATTAGGTGTCGTCAGGCGAATGTATTTATTGTGGTATGAAGTACTTTTATTGATTTTCTCAATCGCAGCAATCATGCGAATGCAGTTATCGCTTAGGCTCCCATTTTTTGTGAGGTTGGTGACAATCAGGCTTTGGTCACCTTTTTGTTGTTGGGATAGATCCGCGGCCACGCTCATGCGGTCGGTCGTGCGCAGTTGACCAGTGATTTTGCTAATCACTGTTTTGGCGTCATAATTCAAATTTTTCATGAGCTTTTCTGCGCGCGCTGCACGTTCTGGCATGGTGCGGCAAACATCTTTCCACGCATCGGTAAATTGTTTGCGGTTATGCGTGTCGCAAAATTTGCCGTAAAACCCCGTCGCAAAAGAGGCGAGGTGCGCATAGGCTTGTGCGCCCTTTAACTGAAGGGATGCAGGATCGTTTGATAGGTCAGGGAAGTCGGTGAAGTCGCTCTCGGATCCATACCAAATTTGCTGGGCGCAGCTCATCGTATAGAGAGGCGTATTGTTCTCGCGCCAAGCATCGATTTGATTTTGTATGTGTGCGTCACGCCCTTTTGAGAGGGTTTTAAAGTCGACCACAACCAAATTGTGAATCGAGATATCATCTTGCTCCGGCTGCGTGCGGGCAAAAGTGTGATTGAGGCTCATAATGTCTATTACCGTATATTTTTATTTTTATGATTAGGACGCTATAGAAGGTGTATATTTATGTCAATAGGTTTAATCTTGCAGGAGGCAATATTTGAAAAACATTTACCGTGCTTGATCCGTGTGCGTGGCTTGTATATATAAAGGGCAGGACAACTAACGCGAACGTCAGGACAGAACATGAGCAACGCAAAATCAAACCAAATGTGGGGTGGACGCTTTGAAGAAAAGCCGTCAAACATTATGGAGCAAATCAATGCCTCCATCGGCGTTGATCAACGTTTGTGGCGTCAAGACATTACAGGATCAAAGGCGCATGCCGCGATGCTGGCCAAGCAAGGCATTATCACCAAAGAAGACGAAAAGGCGATCCAGGAAGGCCTTGATCAGGTTGCACAGGAAATCCAAAATGGTGAACTGGAATTCACAGCCGCACTTGAAGACATTCACATGAACGTGGAAAGCCGCCTGAAAGAAATCATTGGCGAGGCCGCAGGCCGTCTGCACACAGGGCGCTCACGCAATGATCAGGTTGCAACAGATTTTCGTATGTGGGTGCGCGATGCCTGCACCGATCTTGCAGGTGTGATTGATACATTTACCGCAACGCTTGACCGCTTGATTGAAAAGCACGCTGACGATGTGATGCCGGGCTTTACACATTTACAAGCCGCGCAGCCTGTGACGCTGGGTAAGCATTTGCTTGCATATAAAGAAATGATGTCACGTGATAAGGGGCGCATTTTAGATTGCCGTGCGCGCGTGAATGAATGTCCGCTAGGCGCGGCGGCGCTTGCTGGAACGCCATACCCGATTGACCGTAAATTTACCGCGAAGCAGCTGGGCTTTGATCGTCCGATGCCAAGTACGCTGGACGCGGTCAGCGCGCGCGATTTTGCCAATGAATTTTTGTTCGCCTGTGCGCAGTGCGGTTTGCACCTGTCGCGCTTGGCAGAGGAAATTATTATCTGGGCAACGCCGCAATTTGGATACATTAACCTAAGCGATGCGTGGAGCACGGGAAGCTCGATCATGCCGCAAAAGAAAAACCCTGACGCGGCCGAGCTTGTCCGCGGTAAAACAGGCCGCCTGAATGGAAACCTTGTACAAATGATGACCGTGATGAAAGGTTTGCCATTGGCTTATAACAAGGACATGCAGGAAGATAAGGAAAGCACATTTGATTCCTTTGATACGCTGCGCCTGTGTCTTGAGGCCATGAACGGTATGCTGGACAGTGCAAAATTCAATGCGCCGCGTATGCTGGAAAGTGCAGAGCTTGGCTTTACTACCGCAACGGCGCTCGCCGACTGGTTGGTGATGGAACTGAATTTGCCGTTCCGCGAGGCGCATCATGTGACAGGCGCGATCGTAAAGATGGCCGAGGATAAGGGATGCAAACTGGATGAGCTTGCTCTGTCAGATATGCAGGCCGTCAATAACGCCATCACAGATGACATCTTCCGCGTGCTGTCAGTTAAGTAATAATGGGCATTTAGATTGAAGATATTTATTTAAACTTGCTTTTTTATAGCTTAATGTGTATTTATTATGCGTAAAAGTTATAAAAAGGGTGTTTAATGAGTAAAAATCAAAGTCATTTTGGTGACGCAACGCGCACACCAGAGGTTACAATTTCATCTGTTCGTATCGAAGTAAGAAATGCCATCGCACAAGCGTATGGTAAAATTCTTGATGATGTTCCAGACGATAACCATACATCAGCAATTTTTGAGGCTGCTGATTTGTATGTGCAAGGGGCTATCGCTCAAGAGTTTGGCGCTGTTTATAATGAAGGACTAGATGCGCCCCTGATGCCTGCTGAAAGCCAAAAGCTTAAAGATTGGGGCGAAGAATTTACACAATTGAGCGTGTTTCCTCAGGTGTTTGGCGTGCAGGTTCGTCGCGAATTGGCTAAGTCTGAAGGTCCTGCTTACGTTGCACCATATCCATCTGCTGAAAGATGCTAAGTAATCTATCTTTGTTGCGTGCTATCCAACGGGCTTGATCGCGTGAAGTAAGTTAACCGCCGCCTGCATAGGGCCCTTGTCATAGCTTCCGATATAATAGGTTCCATCGACAAAGCTGGCGCCGCCCTGCGCATAGAAGGGGGCGCTTTCTGGTGTAAACGCGCCAATAACGGCAACAACCATATCGCTTTGCTCGCGCAGTGCCCCCTCTAACAAGGATGGCGCGGGCAAGGACGCCCCAGTGCCCAGCGTGACATAGTCCGCGCCATTTTTGACGGCATCATTGACCATATCAATGCTCTCGGCGCAGGCAAGGCCAATAATCGCATCATCGCCGAGTATAGCGCGCGCATCTGGAATAGCGCTGGCATCGTCAAGTAAAACGCCGTCTGCATCCAAGTCTTTAACAATCTGCGGTGTGGTCTTAAGGATCGATACAAGGCCGCTCATCTGCGCGACTTGCACAAAGGCTGCGGCCTTTTCCATGGCATCGCGGCTAAACCCATCATCAAGGGTGATCTCAAGAACATGCATATTACGCTTGTATCCGGACCGATGTTTGATCGCGGTCGAAAGCGCGCCAATAACAGGTGTCCACTCATCCATATCGGGATTGTGGTTTATCCGCATATAAAGTCCGCATGGCGGTGCGCCGCTCTTGTCTGATGGTTTATCCTCTGTCATGGTAGATGTTATGGCTGAAACATTACTGCAGATCAAGAATTTAGGACTAAAATTTTCTGCGCATGAAAATGCGCCCGAGATTTTGCGGGATGTGACCTTCTCGGTCGAGGCAGGGCAAACGGTTGCTCTGGTCGGGGAAAGCGGATCGGGTAAGTCTGTGACGGCGATGTCAGTGATGCAGTTGCTAGGCAGCAATGCAAACTATACGCCCGCCAGTTCGATCCTTCTGCGCGGCGAAGAGCTTATGCACAAAGGTGAAACCTTTATGCGCACCGTGCGCGGCAGTCAGATCGGTATGATCTTTCAAGAGCCTTTAACGGCGCTTAATCCGCTGCATGTCATTGAAAAACAAATTGCCGAGCCTCTTTTTCTTCATAAGAAAATGAACAAACAACAAGCGCGCGCCCGTGTACTTGAGCTGCTAGACCTTGTCGGGCTGTCTAATCTAAAAGAGCGCTTGGGCGCATACCCGCATGAGCTCTCTGGCGGGCAGCGTCAACGCGTGATGATTGCAATGGCGCTGGCGAATGAACCTGATTTACTGATCGCGGATGAGCCGACAACCGCGCTGGATGTCACAGTTCAGGCGCAAATTCTTGCCCTGCTGCAGGACTTGAAGGAAAAGCTCAATATGGGGCTTTTGCTGATTACCCATGATTTGTCGATTGTCGAATCAATGGCCGATCATGTGTGCGTGATGGAAAAGGGTGAGATTGTCGAGCAAAACGCCACGGCGAAAATCTTCAAAAAGCCGCAGCATGCCTATACGAAAAAGCTCCTCAGTGCGCAGCCAAAAGGCGAGGGGGTAACGTTGGCGCCTGATGCACAGATGTTGCTTGAGGCGCATGATATGAAAGTGTATTTCCCCAAGGATAAGGACTTCTTCGGACGCGTGACCCATTGGGTAAAGGCGGTAGACGGTATTGATTTACAAATTAAGGTCGGTCAAACGCTTGGCATCGTGGGGGAAAGCGGATCAGGCAAATCAACACTAGGTATGGCGCTATTACGCTTGGTGAAATCACAGGGGCGCGTTGTGTTCGCAGGGCAAGATATTGCAGATCTGCCGAAGGGGCAGCGCAAAGCCCTGCGCGCAGATATGCAAATCGTCTTCCAAGACCCGTTTGGCGCATTGTCCCCGCGGATGAGCGTTGGGCAAATTATTGCCGAGGGACTAAAAATTCACCATCCTGAATTGAACGAAGATCAACGCGATGTGCAGGTGATTCAAGCGCTGGCTCTTGTGCAGATGGACCCGCAAACGCGCCATCGTTACCCGCATGAATTTTCCGGCGGGCAGCGTCAGCGTATCTCAATCGCGCGCGCGCTGATTTTACGCCCTAAGCTGATTGTCTTGGATGAGCCTACAAGCGCTTTGGACGTATCGGTTCAGGCCGAGATTGTGGATTTGCTGCGTGATTTGCAAAAAGACCATGATCTGAGTTACATCTTTATCAGTCATGATCTGCGCGTCGTAAAGGCGCTGGCGCATGACATTATCGTGATGAAAGATGGCCGTGTTGTTGAAAATGGCCCTGCGCGCGAAATTTTTGATGCGCCCAAGCAGCCTTATACAAAGGCGCTTTTGTCGGCGGCATTAAACCTTAAAGTTGCCGCATAAATTGCATTTCGGCATAAAAACCCTGTAAAATAAGAGATTAGCCCGTTTTTGCTTGCATTACATGGTGATGCCATGTATCAAACAAGCACTATTTTAACACTTAACCTTATTAGAAAGAGGTGAAAGCCGTGGTTGGAGTATCAGTACGCGATAACAATGTTGAAAAAGCATTGCGCATTTTGAAAAAGAAAATGCAACGCGAAGGTGTCTTCCGTGAGATGAAACTTCGTCGTCACTATGAAAAGCCTTCTGAAAAGAAATTGCGTGAAAAATCCGAATCCATGCGTCGTTCCCGCAAGATGGATCGTAAACGTCGCGAACGTGACGGATTCTAGAATCCTGTTCTTGTTTTAGAACGATACAGTTATAAGAAAAGCCGCCTTGATTTGGGCGGCTTTTTTAATGGGGCAGGCTTGTCATGAATGCAAAAGAAAAGGGCGCAAAATTGCGCCCGTAATCAAAGGATAGTGATGAATGTGGAGAAACTATGCGCTGTGAGCGTATGTTTTAACATTCATTGACTGCAATGCACCCATAAGGCGTGCAATCATATCTTGTGTCATCTGGTCGTTTTCGCGAACAGGTTGCGCCATCTCTAGCAAATCTTCGGTCAGGTAAATAGCACTAAGGTCTTCTTGACCGATCGTGCCGAATTGCGCGCCCTGATCTTTAAGCATCTTGCGGTCATTTGCGCTCAAAACAAAGCTTGTCGCGTAATATTGTCCGTCAATGTTTTCAACGTGATCGCAAAGTTGAACGCTTTGCCCCATAACGTTGACTGTACCAATCTGGTCACTATAGCTTTCTTGTGTGATTTCTGAATATTTCATTGTTGTCGTCCATCTGTTCTTGGCTGTTTTCAGCGCATTATTTAAATCAACTGGTATGTGGCGGACTATAGACCCGCTAAAGATAAAATGCAAGGTAATATATGTAAAAGAAAATGGTTTTTTGTGGAGCGTTGCACAATAAAAAAAGCCGCTTTGCAGCGGCTTTTGAAAACATATATTGGCTAACCCAATGATTAACGAGAATAAAATTCGACAACCAGTTGTGGTTCCATCTCAGTCGCGTATGGAATGTCGTCGAGCTGAGGTGTGCGCAAGAATGTTGCTTTGAATGCTTTTGCATCAACGCTGATGTATTCAGGTGTGTCAAACAATGGGTTTGTCTGTGCCTGCAATACACATGGGATAGTGCGTGCTTTTTCACGAAGCTCAATCGTGTCGCCATCTTTGATCATGTAAGACGCGATGTTTACGATTTTGCCGTTCACCAAAACGTGTTTGTGGTTGATGAATTGACGTGAAGAGAAAACTGTTGGTACGAAACCAGCGCGGTATAGGAACGCATCCAAGCGGCGCTCAAGTAGGCCCACAAGGTTTTGACCAGTATCACCGCGCAAACGAGATGCTTCTTTGTAGTAACGGCGGAATTGTTTTTCGCCGATGTTACCGTAGTAACCTTTTAATTTCTGTTTTGCAAAAAGCTGCGTACCGTAGTCAGTAGGCTTGCCGCGCTGTGCGCCGTGCATACCTGGGCCTGTTTGACGTGTGTTGTACGGAGATTTAGGGCTGCCCCATAGGTTACAACCTAGACGGCGATCGATTTTATGTTTGGCGCTAATACGCTTACCACTCATGGCTTTCATACCTTTCTTTGTATATTAATGTCCCAATATCCCAGTGGGGTTGAGGGCGAACCTGCAACAAAGGCCCCATGCCTTTTTCTTGAGAATTGGCGCAATATTGCCTATCCACGGCCGTTTGTCAAACATTATTGTAATATAAAATTGCAAAAATTATGGGAAAGGCGTATAACGCCGTCCATGGCAGAGGGACTAAGGTTAAGGGGAATGCATACCCCGAAAAAGAAAAGGCAGGATTTAATCTTGCCGCCGGCGTTGACGGCGCGCTTTAACGCGGCGCATTCGCACGTACTTCTTGTGCCTGATATGCAATACAAGGCGCTGTTAATCTATCCGCTGCGCGGCGCTAAAATTCCGCAGGATGTACGCGAAGATATATGGGGCTGGGATGATGGTATGCATGTCCTGCCGTTGCAAGGCCGCGATACGATCTCGCTCACCAAAGAGATGTGGAGCGCAGTGTGGCCTTATGAAGAACCAGTTAAAGCGCGTAATTTGATCTGCGCCGGTGTTGGCGACAGATGCGAACTTTGGTCCGCTGATGAATGGGCGCGTATGGTCTATGGCGACAAGCCTGTGACGATCGAAGGGGCGTGCACGCAAGAAGCAGATCAAAAATATCTGCCAAAGTAGGGCGCTCAGGGGTTTTCATCTGTATTTTTGTGCATTATAAGTTTGGCCTATAAATACTTTTCACACCACATTGATAGATAAAGAGAAATACACACAATGATCCCTCGTTATTCCCGTCCTGAAATGGCTTCGATTTTCGAGCCTGAAAACAAGTTTAAAATTTGGCTTGAGGTTGAAACGCTTGCGCTAGAAAAAATGGCTGACATGGGTATCGTGCCTGAAAGTGCAGCCAAGGCATTGCGCGAAAAAGGGAATTTCGATATCGCGCGCATCGACGAGATCGAAGTCGAAGTAAAGCATGATGTCATCGCATTTTTGACAAGCGTTGCCGAATATGTCGGCCCTGACAGCCGCTATGTCCACCAAGGAATGACAAGCTCTGACGTTGTGGATACAAGCTTTGCCGTGATGCTGACACAGGCGGCGGATATCATTATCGCTGATTTGGATAAATTGCTTGCGGCGCTGGAAAAACGTGCGCGCGAACATAAAGATACGCTATGCATTGGTCGCTCACACGGTATCCATGGCGAGCCTACAACATTTGGATTGAAGCTAGCTGGCCACTACGCCGCATTTAAACGTGCGCGCGAGCGTATGGTGCGCGCCAAGGAAGAGGTATCTACGATTACGATTTCAGGCGCTGTTGGTACATACGCCGTTCTTCCGCCTGAAGTTGAAGCGCACGTTGCAGAAAAGCTTGGCCTGCGCGTAGAAACAGTCGCAACGCAGGTTATTCCGCGTGATCGTCATGCAATGTTCTTTGCGACGCTTGGTGTGGTGGCAAGCTCGATAGAGAACCTGTCTGTTGAAATTCGTCACTTGCAACGCACCGAAGTGCGCGAAGCGGAAGAATATTTCGACAAAGGCCAAAAGGGCTCATCTGCGATGCCGCATAAGCGTAACCCAATCGCCAGTGAAAACATGACAGGCCAAGCGCGCATTATCCGCGCAGGCGTTGTGCCAGCCCTGGAAAACGTGGCCCTATGGCACGAGCGCGATATCTCTCACTCTGCTGTTGAGCGTACAATTTTGCCTGATGCCTTAATCAGCGCAAACTATGCGCTTAACCGTATGGCAGGCCTTATTGATAAATTGTTGGTGTATCCAGACACAATGATCGAGAACCTTGAGAAAATGGGCGGTCTTGTCTTCTCTCAGCGCGTCCTTCTGGCATTGACCCAAGCCGGCATCAGCCGCGAAGACGCATACCGCATTGTTCAACGCAACGCGATGAAAGTGTGGGAGAAAAAGGGCAAAAATACATTGCGTAATGAGCTTGAGAATGATTCACAAGTAACTGAAAAACTTGACAAAGATGCGTTTGACGCTATGTTTGATTACAAGAACTACACGAAACATATCGATACGATTTTCGGCAGAATTTTTAACGACTAATATCAGATTGGAGCACCTATCATGAAAGGCGACAAACAAATTATCGAGCATCTCAACATTGCTCTGAAAAAAGAACTCACCGCCATTAACCAATACTTCTTGCACTCACGCATTTTGGAAGACTGGGGCATCACAAAACTTGCAAAACATGAATACCAAGAATCAATCGAGGAAATGCAGCACGCTGACCTTTTGATCAAGCGTATCTTGTTCTTGGGCGGCTTGCCAAACTTGCAAGACTTGGAAAAGCTTTTGATCGGTGAAGATGTAAAAGAAATTCTTGAATGTGACCTGAAACTTGAGATTGGCGGCGTTGAGCATTACCGCGAAGCCATCGCATATTGCGAGCAAGTCAATGACTATGTCACACGTGACTTGTTCATTCAGATCTTGAAAGAAGAAGAAGGTCACGAAGATTACCTTGAAACACAACTTCAAATGATCGAGCAAATGGGCGTTGAAAACTATATTCAGTTAAATTCTGAAAGCCCGTTAGATGCAGAAGAATAAGCTAACCGCTTTTCTCAATAGTAATTAAACCCCTTGCCTGGAAACGGGCAGGGGTTTTTATTGACATATTGTTTTTAGAATTGTAAGTCTTGTACCGTTTCACGGTAGAAAGAGGTTGTAACATGCTAAAAAATGCAAGAGCTAAAACAAAGCAGCTCGTTGATAAAGTTACTGATAAAGTCGTTGATAATGCATATGACTGGGGTGAGCGCGCCTATCACTATGGCGGTCTTGCTGTAGGCGGAACGCTAACAGGTGCGATCGTGTCGAGTGCGTTAACGCACAGCGAGGGCGCAGAAATGGGCGAACTCGCGCTTGTTGCTGGTGGTGTTGTTACGGTGGCTTCGGGCGTTGCGACGCTAAAACGTGCCTTTACACATGGTGCGCGTGATGTTCGCCGTGATAACGTGGCTGAACCGCTTAGCCGCGCTAGTGGCGTTGTTGGACGTTCAACATCTACCTTTATGGCCGCTGCAATGGCAACAGGCTTAGCCATTGGCACTGTGAACTGGGAAAATGAGGATGGTATTTTGCAAGAAAAAGTGATGGATATGCGTGTTCAGTATGTAGAAGAAAACTATTTACCTTAAAATAGCATTATCGCAATAGTCATCTTAAAGCGCCCTGACATCATATATGTTCAGGGCTTTTTTGTGCGTTTTTTCTTGCAATTAAGAATCGCTTGCAATTAAAATGTCTAAATGATAATTATTATCAAACGCATTTAGGGGCGTCCCGCAATAAATGATAGGGCAAAGCGATGATACTTTGTGTTTGTAACGCATTCAGTGATAAAAAAGCCAAAGCGCATATGCAAGAAAAGGGCGGCCGTTGCAGCGTCTCCGAAGTTTATAGCGCATGTTCGGGCGGTCAGAGCCCTAATTGCTGTCAGTGTCTTGAAACGCTTAAAGACATGGTAAAAACCCATAATGGCACGGTGGTCAGTGGCTAAAGTCTGATGCATGTCTGTCTGTGTAACAATTTTAACTCCCAAACGATCGACGACAATATTGATGCGCTAAAAAGTGCTGGCCGTGATCAGGTCGATTTTAAAGAATTTTATAATATGTGCTCTGGCGGTGCGGATGGTCAGTGCAAGGCGTGTTTTAAGGATATTGCAAAGTCGTTGAAGGCCAACGAAATCGCTATTGTGCGCGTTCCTTAGTGTCTGTTTTACACAGTGTGATCGTTCGATTGCTTGTCTACAACTGTGATCATATTGCGGGCAAGGGCTAGACTCTGCTGTGTCATCATGGTCTAACTATCGTGCAATCTTGATAAGGGGATTACGAATGTTGAAACACTTTTTTACACTACTATTAGGGGGTATCCTACTGATGACACAGCCAGCAAAGGCCGGAATTAAAGATCCTGAAAACACGCTTTACATGCAAATCGAAGGCAGCGGCACTGTCACAATTGAATTGCGTCCTGACCTTGCGCCAAAACATGTTGAGCGCATGAAAAAACTAACGCGCGAAGATTTCTTTAGCGGGATTGTTTTTCACCGCGTGATCGAAGGCTTTATGGCGCAAACAGGTGACCCAACAGGCACAGGCATGGGCGGTTCTGACTATCCAGATATTGAAGCTGAATTTTCATCTGCAAACTTTGGTCGCGGCGTTGTCGGTATGGCGCGCGCAGCAGATCCAAACAGTGCAAACTCTCAGTTCTTTATTTGCTTTGACGATTGTAGCTTCCTAAACGGTCAGTACACAATCTGGGGCGAAGTGACTGATGGTATGGAATTTGTTGATGGCGTAGCACGCGGCGAGCCACCTGCCAGCCCAGACAAAATCGCACGCATGGTTGTTGCGGCTGATCTGGAAACAAAGACAGAAGAAGCGCCTGCCGAAGCAGAAACACCTGCAGAGGATGCTGCAGAATAATGCAGCCCTAGCATAGGTAAATAAGCATAAAGAAAAGCGGAGCTTGGTGGCTCCGCTTTTTTATTGTCTGTTTTTTATGGAGTAGCAAAGGGCGCGTTATGCGGCCTTAACCTTCACGTCATTGTGTGCAAGTGATTTGCCGCGGCAACCTAAATCATCAAAAGATTCCTCTAGGCGCGCGATAATGCCTTCTTCGCCTGCGCGCAAGAATTTACGTGGGTCATAGAATTTCTTGTAAGGCGTGCCGTCTTCAGGGTCGATCTGGTTCAAGAACGCCTTAGGGTTTTCGTTGACGTACTGGCCAACACGCTCGGCATAGGCGAACTGTGTGTCAGTGTCGATATTCATTTTGAAAACGCCGTATCCCAAAGATTCTGTGATCTTGGCTTTTTCTGATCCAGATCCGCCATGGAAAACAAGATCAAGTGGGTTCGGGCCAGTGCCGCGTTTTTCTTGGATCAAGGCCTGTGAATTTTTCAAGATTTCAGGGCGCAATTTAACGTTGCCAGGCTTGTAAACGCCGTGAACATTACCAAATGATGCCGCAAGCGAGAAGTGGCCAATTTTTGACAGGATGTCATAGGCCTGTAAGCAATCTTCTGGCTGCGTATACAGTTTCGGGTTATCCGCGCCGATATCATCGTCAGATCCAACGCCGTCTTCTTCGCCGCCTGTGACGCCAAGCTCGATTTCAATGCTCATGCCCAGTGGCACCATTTTCTCAAGCATCTTGGCGCTTTCATCAAGGTTAAAGTTGATGTCTTCAGCCGAAAGGTCAAGCATGTGAGAGCTGTAAAGCGGTTTGCCTGTTTTATCAAAGTTGCGAGCAGAGTGCTCAATCATCGCATCAACCCATGAGATCAAAGGCTTGTGCGCGTGGTCAGTGTGCAAAACGACGCAAATGCCGTAATGCTCTGCCAGCATATGAACATGCTGCGCGGCAGAAACGGCGCCTAAAACTTTTGCTTCGAAATCATTAGGACATCCTTTGCCCGCATAAAACTGCGCGCCGCCATTAGAAAGCTGAATAATGATGTCTGTTTTGTTTTTTGAGGCTGCTTCCATCACAGCATTAATTGAATTTGTACCAACAACATTCACTGCGGGCAGGGCATAGTTGCCGTCTTTGCATGCCTGAAGAAGTGTTTTGTAATCGTCACCATAAACGACGCCGGGTTTTAATGTACTCATGAAAAAGCCTCTTATCCTTAAAATAACATGGTTATGTATCCGGGCATCTTAGAATCATGAGGGCTGAATAACAAGGGGAGGCGCGCGGTTGATACAAAAAAAAGCTGGCCTGACTTCAAAGAAGAACAGACCAGCTTTGCCACGGAGAACGGTTTAGAAGATCTTTATGTCATGATTCTTCTGGCTCTGTCAATATAATTTTTATTAAAAGCTATATTTTTTTAGTAACCCAAAGAATGCATCTTAACGGCGTTATCCAACATACGAATAGAAAAGCCCCATTCGTTGTCGTACCAGCTCATGACGCGAACGAAATTGCCGCCTTCCATGACTTTGGTGCCGTTCAGGTTAAACATGGATGAGTGTGGGTCGTGGTTGAAGTCACCAGACACGCATGGATCATCATAAACGCCCAAAATACCCATCAGCGAACCATGTGCGTATTTTTGCACGGCGTCGTTAACGTCTTGGACGCTGACTGATTTTGATGGAACAAACTTCAAATCAACCAAAGAAACATTAGGTGTCGGAACGCGGATCGCAACGCCGTCCAGCTTGCCTTTCAATTCAGGCAAAACAAGGCCAACGGCTTTGGCCGCGCCAGTTGATGTCGGGATCATGTTCATCGCCGCAGCGCGTGCGCGCAGTGGATCTTTATGCGATGAATCAACGATATTCTGGTCACCAGTATAGGCGTGAATTGTCGTCATAAAGCCTGTTTCGATGCCAATCTCTTCGTTGATCGCATAGGCAACAGGCGCAAGGCAGTTTGTTGTGCATGATGCGTTTGAAACGATTGTGTCTTCTTTTTTCAGGTTTTCGTGGTTTACACCGTAAACAATTGTAGGGATGTCACCTTCGCCTGGTGCAGAAATCAAAACTTTCTTCGCGCCAGATTTGATGTGCGCGCCTGCACTTTCTGCATCACGGAAACGACCAGTACATTCCATGACGATATCAACGCCTTCTTCGTCCCAGTTAATTTCACTGATGTCACGTGTACGGAAGCGGCGAATGCGTTTGCCGCCAATGATAATCCAATCGTCACTTTCGCGGACAACGTCAAATGGCGCGCGGCCATGGATAGAATCGTATTTTAGCAACGGAAAGAAGTTACCGCCTGGATCGTTGATCGCAACCAACTCGACATCTTTGCGGTCAAGTTCGAAAATTGCGCGCGCAACAAGGCGTCCAATACGTCCAAATCCATTAATACCAATTTTAACTGCCATCGAAGTGTCTTTCCTTTGTTAATTCAATATCTTCTGGGTATTTATTGGTGCGGGCGGGGGGACTTGAACCCCCACGTCCATACGGACAACAGATTTTAAGTCTGCAGCGTCTACCATTCCGCCACGCCCGCCGATAATGTGGATTGCTTAATATTGCGCTCCCTCTAAATACCAGCCGTAAAAGCAAGCACCATGTGCCTTTACCTGTTTCGAGCAAGACCATAAAGAATTTAAACGCGGTTGCAAAGCCCTAAAAATGACTTTTCACGTGTTTAATCTATTTGCTGTGGCTGCGCGCCCAGCGTTTCAAGCGCCGTGATAAGTTTGGCTGTGGCCTCGTCTAAGGCCGGTATGTTTGTCGAGCGTAAAACGACGCTGACCCCGACATTGCCCGCGTGAAAGAACGGATAACTGCCAATATCGATATCGCTATATGCGTTTTGCAAATCACCCAGCGTCTCTGCAATCTGGCTTTCGGGCAGGGCGCATCCAACTGTGCGGCTTTCTTTGATGTCGCCGCCCTCAACCATGGTTAAGACATTATCTAACATGGCCTGCATAATGCGCGGGACACCCGCCATGGCAAAGACTTTGCCTACATGAAAGCCAGGCGCGGTTGAAACGGGATTGTCGATCAGCGCGGCGCCTTGTGGGATGCGTGCCATGCGCTGACGGGCAGGAGTAAACTCTTCTTCACTGCCATAATGTTTTAATAGGCGTTCAAAGGCCTCGGGATTGACCTCAACAGGAACGTCAAATGCCGCCGCAATGCAGTCCACTGTAATGTCATCATGGGTTGGACCAAGGCCGCCAGTTGTCAGGATATAGTCCATCTCATCTTGCAATGCGTGGATAGTTGTAACAATTTTGTCTTGAATATCAGGGATAATGCGTACCTCTGCAAGGGTGATTCCATGCTCGCCCAGCTTACTTGCGATATACTGCGTATTCTTATCCAGCGTACGCCCAGACAGGATTTCATTGCCAATGATAATCAAACCGGCGCGAATCGTTTTTCCTGTGCTCATTGCTTTTCCTCTCTTTAGGTAGCCGTTTTTTCTTTATACAATGCAACAAAAAGAGGTTAGTCAAGAATTAGAATCGTATCGTGTGAGGGTTGGGTAATGTAAGATTGGATTTCTTTTGCATTTCTTTGTAATTGTAATATGGCTGTTTCAACGTTCTGAGAGACACCAATGATGGCAATGTCACGTAAATCCTTTGGGTCGGCGTATGCACGCTCGGCAATGCCGCACAGGTCTTTTGTTCCACGGCATTTGTGGTCGCCGGTAACAATGGCCTGAATGCCATCTCTTGCTGCTCTGTCAAAAAGTTGTGTATCTTGTATTCCTTTGCCGTATTGGTGTTGTACAGTTGTAATAGGGCCTATGTTTTGAAAAATATAGGGGATCAGGTCGAAGCTTAAATTCTCATCAAGTAAAATATTACTTTGCGTTGGTGGATCTCCAAAGAGGTCCACAAAAAGTTGAGGTGTTTTTTCAGCTGCATATGCGAAGATTTTTCTCAGAGATTTTACAGTAAAGTCTTGCTGTAGTTGAGAAAATGTGGCGCCTTCAGCGACTTTTTTTGCGAAAATTTGATATAGTTCTGCGTTTGCTTTTGTCATGCCTAGGTGTATAAAGAGCGCAAGGTTATTATGTCAATAGAAATAAGTGGTCGTTTGAGGTTTTATTCATTCTATATCCTTGCTATAGAACATATCAGTAAAAAGAAAAGGCCAGAACATGACATTCACTGCAGAGGGAATTGAACTCCACACCAACCAAGATGATTTTGAAGGCATGCGCAAGGCAGGGCAACTTGCCGCCGCGACGCTGGATATGATTACGGATCATGTTGTGCCGGGTGTGACCACCGAAGAGCTGGATGTTCTGTGTCGTCATTTCATTGAAAAGCATGGCGCAATTCCTGCGCCGCTGAATTACAAGGGGTTTCCCAAATCTATCTGTACATCGATTAACCATGTCGTGTGTCATGGCATCCCCGGCGAGAAAAAACTAAAAGAAGGTGACATCGTGAATATTGATGTGACCTGTATCCTTGATGGATGGCACGGCGATACCAGCCGCATGTACATTGTTGGTGATAAAGTGTCAGTGATGGCGCGCCGCTTGGTCGATGTCACGTATGATTGCCTGATGGCAGGCATTGATGTGGTAAAGCCTGGCGCAACGCTGGGTGATGTTGGCCATGCTATTCAAACCATGGCCGAGAAAGAGCGTTTTTCTGTCGTGCGTGATTTTTGTGGTCATGGCCTTGGGCGCAAGTTCCACTGCCCGCCATCTGTGATGCACTATGGTCGCCCCGGTGAGGGCACTGTACTTGAGGCTGGTATGTTCCTGACGATCGAACCTATGATCAACACAGGCCGTTACGAAACAAAAATCTTGTCAGACGGCTGGACGGCCGTGACGCGCGACCGGTCGCTTTCTGCCCAGTTCGAACATTCATTGGCCGTAACAGATGATGGGTTTGAAATCTTCACCGCTTCACCTAAGGGCTTCACAAAGCCGCCTTATGTGGCATAATCGTGTGCATGAGCACCGAGCCATCATCACCGCCTAAGCAAGCAAACACCAAAGAAAAACCGCATTACGCAGGCCATAGACAGCGCCTGCGTGAGCGCTTTGTTAATGGCGGGGCAGAGGCCATGCAGGATTACGAGCTTTTAGAGCTGATTTTGTTTATGGCCATTCCGCGCCGCGATGTGAAGCCACTGGCAAAGGCACTGCTTGCGCAATATGGCGGCTTGCCAGCGCTCCTCGCCGCGCCAGTAGGGCAATTAACCCAAAGCGAAGGGGTGAGTGAAAATGTTGCCATTGCCCTGAAATCCGTGCAAGCCACCGCGCACAGAATGCTGCGCCAAGATATTATGAAGAGGCCAGTTCTAAACAGTTGGACGCGCCTGATCGATTATTGCATGGCGACCATGGCACACGAAGGGCGCGAGCATTTTCGCATTTTATTTTTGAATAAGAAAAATGAGCTTATCGCCGATGAAATTCAAGGCAGTGGAACAGTTGATCATACGCCCGCCTATCCGCGTGAGATTATGAAACGCGCGTTAGAGCTGAGTGCAACGGCCGTCATTTTGGTGCATAACCACCCAAGCGGCGACCCAGCGCCATCCCAAGCAGACATCGATATGACCCATGCGATTATTCGCGCGGGCGAGCCATTTTCAATTAAAATTCATGATCATGTCATCGTCAGTCGCGGCGGGTATAAAAGTCTGCGCAGCGAAGGGATGATTTAAGTGTAGGTCAGGTTATTCTGGTGTGACTGTTGGTGCTGGCGTATCTTTTTTAAGGTTAGAAATGATTTCACTTGTGATCTCGCGAACTTGTTCGGGGGCAAAGCCATTTTGATTGGCTGTTTGTCCAACGAATTGATCGAGATCTGCTTGTGAGATATCGTTAATTTGGGTCGCCACATCGCCAAATTCATCACCTAATGCTGATGCGACTTTTTCAACATCTGTTGTTGTTAGCCCACTGTTCGAGGCTATTTCAGCGCCATGATCTCGTACGATCTTAGTGAGAGCTGCATCAGAAAAATGTGTTTTGATTGCGGGAGTGTCTTCTGGATTTTGTTGTTTGGAGTTATCGGGGTTTGTGCCTGCAAATTCATTTGCAAGATAAGCGCCAGCTGCATATCCTACAACTGCGCCGCCAGCCTTGCTTGTAGCCAGGCCAGTGAGCATGCTCAATCCTTTGCCAATAGGTCCTCCTAAATTTCTTGATAACCATCGGATTGGTTTCATGAGCCATCCGAGTGGGCCAGATAGTAATGTGCCAACAACTGCGCCGACGACACCGCCCAAAATGTTCGTTGGTTTGCTCAAAGTGTCGGCGTCTGGAATAATAGAATCTGGTATGAGTTTTTTTAACCACTTATACCACCCACCATCTTCGTTATCAGAGGACGATTTGCTGTCAGATGCAGACTGGTCAGATTTATCATCAGTAAACAGGCCAAAGATTTGCTCTTTGCCCCAGTCGACGATCGAATCCCAAATGTTATTTTTATCTGCCATCATTGTAACTTGTGTGTTTCTACGTTTTGCCCAATTAGGGCTTTATGTACTCGCAAGATACCATAGGCTTTCTTAAAAATTGGTTAAGAGATATGCAAAATGCGTATTAGTCGCGAACGAGCGCGATAGCATGGTCACCGCAGGTCGAGCGTATCTCGGCCTTTTCAGGGATGTCATGCACGGGCAGGGTGCGTAAATGGCGCTTGCCCAGGCCGCGATAATGCATGCGCGCGGTCAGTTCTTGGCCGATATAGCACCCCTTGTCGTAGGAAATCGCATTGATTTGATCCATGTTGGCTTCATCCATGGTGGATTTCTCAGGAACTAAATCGCGGCTGCCATCGGGAATTGTGTGCTGAATGCGCAAATAATCCCAACCGAGGTCAGGTGCATCAAAGGGAACCTCGCTAAGGTCATCTGGCTTGTCAAAGCTGCGCCGGCCAAGGGCATCATGGCGCGGATCAGGCTGCCCAAGGCTGCTTTCGCCGAAAACGGTGTAAACAGGCACGTTATTCTCGGCGCTGAGTGTGACCTTTGCGCGCAGACGATAAAGGCTTAGGCGGCGCAAAAGATCCTCTGTGCGATCACCACCCTCACAATCCAGCAGCAGCGCATCGCCAGCATCATGAATGAAAAAGTCATGTAAAAACTTTCCCTGCGGGGTGAGCATACAGGCATATATAATGCGATCAGGCGCGGCCGCATGAACATCATTTGTAATCAGCCCTTGCAAGAAACCGTGGCGATCATCGCCAGTAATCCGGATGAGGCCGCGGGCGGGCAGGGTGCAAAAATAACGATCCATCGTTTAAATATCTAGAACGTCGCGCATGGAATACAAGGCAGGAGTTTTACCCTTTGCCCAAAGCGCGGCGCGAATGGCGCCCTTGGCAAAGATTGCGCGGTTCGTCGCGCGGTGGGTAAGTTCTAGGCGCTCGCCATTGCCAAAGAAAGTGACTGTATTTTCGATTGTGTCATCGCCGCCGCGTTGCACGGAAAAGCCAATTGACCCGTCTTCGCGCTGGCCTGTATGGCCTTGGCGTTCGAAGGTGAGCGTTGCATCAGGATCATCACGTCCTTCTTTAATGGCGCTGGCAAGGGCGTAGGACGTGCCCGATGGGGCATCGACTTTATGGCGGTGGTGAATGTCGATGACCTCTGCATCCCAATCAGCGCCGCCAAGGCGGGCTGCGGCTTCTTGGACAAGTGCGATCAACATATTAACGCCGACGGCTGTGTTTGCGGCGTAAACGACAGGTGTTTTTTCGCCTGCTGTGGCAAGGGCGGCCTCGTGATCTGGGCTAAGGCCTGACGTTGCTGCAATCAGGATAACGCCATGCTCTGCGGCGAGGGCCGCATGCTGCGCGGTGGCATCAGGTGCAGTAAAATCAATAACGGCGTCCGCGCGGGTAAACAGGTCTTCGGCATTATCTGTGATGAAGAAATCAACGTCAGGGGCGCTGCTCATATCGCGCACTGTTCCGCCTGCCAAAGAGGAATCCCATGCGCCAGACTGTAATTCCTGCACAAGGTATTGACCGATACGTCCAGTGCATCCAGTAATGCCAATTTTGAAATCTGCGCTCATAATTGTCTTATGCCCTTTATCTGAAGGCCACCTGTCGGCGGCAGGTTATGCTGCTTTATTAAACACGCCTTCGACGAGTAAGGCAAAGGCTTTTGCGCGGTGAGAGATTGCTTGCTTGTCGTTCGCGTCCATCTCGGCAAAGCTGATGGCGTGTCCATCTGGCTGAAAAATAGGGTCGTAACCAAAGCCCTTGTCGCCGCGCGGCGGCCATGTGATATCACCTGTGCAATGCCCTTCAAAGATGTGACACTCCCCATCCGGACTAGCCAGCGCCAAAGCGCAAACAAAGGCTGCTTTACGGCTTTCGCTTTTGGCAGTGCTTAGCGCATCATTGACCTTTTCCATCGCAAGGTTGAAATCTTTTTCGGGGCCGCCCCAACGCGCCGAGTAAATACCAGGCGCGCCGTCTAGGGCTTCAACGGCAAGGCCGCTATCATCGGCAAGCGCAACTTTGCCCGAGGCTTGCGCCGCCGCAACAGCCTTTAACTTGGCGTTCGCGGCAAAGCTGTCGCCAGTTTCTTCTGGCTCGGGCAGGTTAAGCTCACCCGCGGTGTGGAAATGACGCACATAAGGGCGAAGCAATTCGCTGATTTCGCGCGCCTTACCTGCATTATGTGTCGCAATAACCAGATCATCCAGCATCGGCAATTAAACCCCTAAGACTGATTTTTGAATGTCGGCAAGCTCGGCGCAGCCTTTTTTCGCCAGTTTCAGCAAATCAAGAAATTCTTCTTCGCTGAACGGGTCTTTTTCTGCCGTGCCTTGGATTTCACAAATGCCAGCCTTGCCTGTGATGACAAAGTTTGAATCCGTGTCTGCATTTGAATCTTCGTCGTAGTCAAGGTCAAGCACAGGCTCGCCTTCGAAAATGCCGCAAGAAATCGCAGACACTGTGTCGATAATCGGTACAGATTCGATAAGGCCAACTTTAATCATGTGCTGGAAGGCAAGGTGCATGGCAACAAAACCGCCTGTAATCGCCGCTGTGCGCGTGCCGCCATCGGCTTGCAAAACGTCACAGTCAATGCGGATTTGGTTTTCGCCCATGGCTTCGAAATCGACCACTGCGCGCAAGGCACGGCCGATAAGGCGCTGAATTTCCTGTGTGCGGCCAGATTGTTTCCCGCGTGCAGCTTCGCGATCCATGCGATCACCTGTCGAGCGCGGCAACATGCCATATTCCGCAGTAACCCACCCTTGATTTGTGCCCTTCATCCAGCGCGGAACGGATGTTGCAACGCTGGCGGTACATAAAACGTGCGTATCACCAAATTTAATAAGGCAAGAGCCTTCCGCATGTTTAGAGACATTAATCTCCATAGAAACTTTACGCATTTCGTCGGCTGCGCGGCCAGATGGGCGTGCCATTTACACTCTCCTCGTTATCATTCACATGTAATTGCACCGCACCATACAAAAGCAATAGCCTCAGGTCAAAGCCTATTGTAATTTTAAGGCATGCGATTCTGTCTATATCTTTCCGTACTGATGATAAGTGCCTGGGCGTTGCTTGGGCATGGTGCCATGGCGCAAAGCTTTTTAGAAGACAGTGCTTCGGCCATTTTAAATGGCGAGGGCGAAGGCAAGTCATTCATTAATCAGTATAGCAAAAAATATAAAAGCGTCACAGACGAAGATCTTGCGCACATAAAAAACAAGAACTTGCTGACGGGCAATAAATATACGGTGCAGTTCGTGCGCCACCCCGAAGATGCCTACGGTATCGTTACGCTGCGACTCGAATCGCCGCTAACCATTCAAGGGTGCGGTTCTTCTCATATACCCTATGTGGAGCTGAACCAAAAAGGGCGCACAATTGAAATTGAAATGGGAAAGCCTGAATTGCTTCCCGGTGCAGAAATGCGCTATCCACACTATGAATGTGAAATCACAAACGGTACGCCGCGAATCGATGTGCCAATTAGCCGTAATGATTTGATCGCAAGCCGCGTTAACCGCTTAAAGCTTAAGGCTGGCACAGCCTTTGATGCCTATGATGTGGTGCTGGGGGACAATAATATTATGCTGACGCCGCTTACGACAAATTCGTTTATCCCTGCCGAACGCGAAAATGCATTAAACCACGTTTTTTATCCTGTAAATATGGTCTTGCTGCGCGTTCCGGGCGGGGCAGAAGACAAGGCATTGCCTGAGAAAATGGATTTGCTTGCTAAGCGGCATAAGCTGATCCCAGTTGAAAAGCCCATCCCCAATGCCAAGCCTTATCAGTTTTATGCGCTTGATAAAGATTACAATGTCATGTTGCCGTTACAAAAAGATGGCATGACAAAGCTTGATACCATCACCGTTGAAGATATATTCTATGGTGCAAACGGCCCATATACCATTTCACGCAAGGCAGATGTATTCGTGACCTTGCCAGGGGAATTTGATTAGCGTAATAAAACGCCTAGATAGTTGAGAGAGAATAAAGGATAGAGGATACCATGACGAAAGCTGAGCAAAACCAGCCAGAGAACTTAAACGAAGATGGCAATGTCGCGCCGAACGATCCGCTCGCGCCCGAACCAGAAACAGCCGAGGTCGCCGAAGATCAAGCTGAGCCAGAAACAATTCCTGTTGGGGATTTCGTTGATCCCGCAGAATTTGAAGCACTTAAGGCCGAAAACGCCGCGCTGAAAGATCAAGCATTGCGCGCCATGGCTGAGGCGGAAAATGCCCGCCGCCGTGCGCAAAAAGACCGTGAAGACGCAAGCAAATTTGCGATCAACAGCTTCGCCCGTGATCTTTTGCCTGTGGCAGATAACTTGCGCCGCGCACTGGATTCCGTTTCTCAGGAAATCGCTGGCCTCGACCCGAAAGTGCAAAGCCTTCTTGACGGCGTCGAAGCGACCGAGCGTGAATTGCTTCGCGGTCTTGAGCGTCATGGCGTGAAAAAAATTGAAGCCATCGGCAAAACATTTGATCCGAACCTGCATGAAGTTATGTTTGAAATGCCCGCCGGCGGTCAGCCTGCAGGCACAGTCATGCAAGTTGTCGAAAATGGTTATACTCTGCAAGGGCGCATCTTACGTCCTGCGCGCGTCGGCGTTGCGGCAGACGAAGGCCAAGGCAGCGCGCCATCCGCTGGTGGCTCTGTCGATACGCAGGCCTAGGTCACATTTTTCTTTTATAGGTTTATACAAAGGCGGTCCTTATAGGGCCGCCTTTGGTGTATGAAGATCAATAGCACTTTGGAAGGTGCGCGCAGTATTGTTGGTCTTGATGGCGTTAATGCTTTGGGCCATTGCTTCCAGATTTTGTGGCGCAGGCTCGTCTGTTAGCCAAGGCCAGACAGGCATTACGCCAAACTGGCTTGCTGTAACAATGTTGGGGACGGTATCATCATAAAACGCCGTGTCACGTGGATCTAAGCCAAAGCGGTTAAGCATTTGTGCAAAGCTGCTTTTGTATGGTTTGCCGTTGCCCATAAATTCTGATGCTAATAAATCTTGTGTGCGTGGGCGCAGATATTCAATCCATTCTTGATCAAAGCCTAATCCTTGTAAAACGCGCTGCTTGTGCAGGTCGTTGCCTGCATGCGGGTGCGATGCTCCATTTGTGTAAATATAGACTTGCATGCCCTGACTACGGGCGTTATCGAAGGCATCAACCAGCGCAATGTCTGGTTCTATGACGCTATAGTCCACATCATAAAATGCATCAAGCTGCGAGAAGAAGTCAGCGCCTTGATAATTCCACTTTAGTGCCGTGACAATAGGCAGGAAAGCGGCTTCAAGGTCTGAGATTTGGACATTGTGCATGTCAAAATCTTTATCTCGGCCTAGATGTTTTACAATCTCAGTAAAATCATCATGGATATGCGGGGCTTTTTGTGTGAGCGCGTTAAAGTGATCGACAATGCGGTGTTTTATTGCGTGATGAAGTCCTGTTTTTCGTGAAAAAAGGCAGTCATCAATGTCGAAAACATGGTTTGTGCGTGCGCCTAAATGTTCGATGGGGTCGTGCATTTTTTACTGCGTAATATGTTGTTATGTGCGGTCTTTATAAAAACAAAGTGTGTTTATGTCAATGCGGAGGCACTTCCTTGTGAAGATCTGTTACAAATACTTGAAATCCAAAATCTAGGTGCTATATAACTTATCAAAGAGGATGCCTATTTAAGGGTCTGTCTTTAACTAAAAAATGTTGCTTATAAGAAAGGACAAATAATATGAGTAAAATCATCGGTATTGACTTGGGTACAACAAACTCATGCGTTGCAGTGATGGACGGCAAAGAAGCCCGCGTCATCGAAAACGCAGAAGGTACTCGCACGACGCCATCTATGGTGGCTTTTTCCAAAGACGGCGAACGTCTTGTTGGACAACCTGCAAAACGTCAGGCTGTTACAAATCCAGAAAACACACTCTACGGTATTAAACGTTTGATCGGTCGTCGCTTTGATGGCGATCATGCAACGGAAATTGCAAAACGCTCATCATACAAAGTTGTCAAAGGTGACAACGGCGATGCTTGGGTTGAGGCTGACGGCGAAAACTATGCGCCATCACAAATCTCGGCAATGATTTTGCAAAAAATGAAAGAAACGGCTGAGGCATTCCTTGGTGAAACGGTAACCAAAGCCGTCATCACAGTGCCTGCATACTTCAACGACTCGCAGCGCCAAGCAACAAAAGATGCTGGTAAAATTGCGGGCCTAGAAGTTGAGCGTATCATTAACGAGCCAACAGCCGCAGCGCTTGCCTACGGCCTAGACAAAGAATCAGACAGCACAATCGCCGTATACGACCTTGGTGGTGGTACATTTGATATCTCTATCCTTGAAATCAGCGATGGCGTCTTCGAAGTAAAAGCCACAAACGGTGATACAAAGCTGGGCGGTGAAGACTTTGACGAGCGCATCATCGATTACCTTGCTGAAGAGTTCAAAAAAGAAAACGGCATCGACCTGAAAGGCGACAAACTTGCGCTGCAACGTTTGAAAGAAGCTGCTGAAAAGGCGAAAATCGAACTGTCTAGCACAACACAAACAGAAGTGAACTTGCCATTTATCACTGCGGATGCGGAAGGCCCTAAACACCTTCAATTGACGCTAAGCCGTGCGAAATTGGAAAGCATTGTTGCGGATCTTGTAAAACGCACAATCGACCCTGTGAAGGCTGCGCTGAAAGATGCTGGCCTGAAGGCATCTGACATTGATGAAATCGTGATGGTCGGCGGTATGACACGTATGCCGAAAATCATCGATACAGTGAAAGAATACTTCGGTAAAGAACCTCACAAAGGCGTAAACCCTGATGAAGTTGTGGCGCTGGGCGCGGCAATTCAGGGCGGCGTTTTGCAAGGCGACGTAAAAGACGTCTTGCTTTTGGATGTAACGCCATTGTCTTTGGGTATTGAAACTCTGGGCGGAGTGTTTACACGCTTGATCGACCGTAACACGACAATCCCAACGAAAAAGTCACAAGTCTTCTCAACGGCTGAAGATAATCAAAATGCCGTGACAATCCGCGTTTTCCAAGGGGAGCGTGAAATGGCCGCCGATAACAAGGCACTTGGCCAGTTTGATTTGGTCGGCATTCCACCTGCGCCGCGCGGCGTGCCTCAGGTTGAAGTAACATTTGATATTGATGCAAACGGTATTGTGAACGTATCTGCCAAAGATAAAGCCACAAACAAAGAGCAACAAATCCGTATCCAAGCTTCAGGCGGTTTGTCTGACGCGGATATCGAGCAAATGGTTAAAGATGCTGAAAACAACGCAGGCGCAGATAAAGAGCGCCGCGAAATGGTCGAAGCGAAAAACCAAGCTGAAAGCATGATCCACGCAACTGAAAAGTCATTGGAAGAATTGGGCGATAAGCTTTCTGCCGATGAAAAAGGTGACGTTGAAAAGGCGATGGCTGATCTGAAAGATGTTTTGGCGCAAGAAGAACCGTCTAAAGCGGATCTTGATGAAAAGACCGAAGCCTTAACACAGGCCAGCATGAAACTGGGCGAGATCGCGTACCGTCAGGCACAAGAAGAAGCCGCAGGTGCAGAAGCTGAACAAGCGGCTGGCGCTGGTGACGATCAAGCGTCTTCAAATGCGTCTGATGATGACATTGTTGACGCTGACTTCACCGAAGTTGACGACGACCAAAAGTCAGCATAATGAACCCATAGGGGAAAGGGGCACCAAGCCCCTTTCATCCTGATCTCTCAGGGCGAGGATTTCTCATCATGGCAAAAGATTTATACGAAACACTTGGTGTCGGGCGTGACGCATCGGATGCAGAGCTTAAAAAAGCTTACCGTAAGCTCGCGATGAAATACCATCCGGATCAGAATAAAGATAATCCAGATGCAGAAGCCAAATTCAAAGATATTAACCACGCTTACGATATCCTAAAGGATGAGCAAAAACGCGCAGCCTATGACCGCTTTGGCGAGGCCGCCTTTGACGGTTCGATGGGCGGTGGTGGACCGCGCGGCGGGGCCGGCGCAGGCGCGCATGGCTTCGGCGGTTTTTCTGATATCTTCGAAGATATCTTTGGCGATGCAATGGGCGGCGGCGGATTTGGCGGCGGACGCGGTGGATCGCGCGCAAGCCGTGGTTCTGATATGCAATATACCTTCGATATTTCACTCGAAGATGCCTATAAAGGCAAAGAAGCCAAAATTAAAATTCCAGTGAATGATACATGTGATAATTGCTCAGGCTCGGGCGCAGCGCCAGGTACATCGGCCAGCACATGTGACACGTGCGGCGGCGCAGGGCGCGTTCGCATGCAACAAGGTTTCTTCACAGTTGAACGCACATGCCATACATGCGGCGGCGCAGGACAAGCCATAAAAACGCCGTGCGGAGTGTGCAGCGGCTCTGGCCGGGTGCGTAAGGATAAAACCCTAAAGGTCAGCATCCCTGCAGGCATCGAAGACGGACAGCGCATTCGCCTTGGCGGCGAAGGTGAGGTCGGCATGCGCGGCGGTCCACGCGGTGATCTCTATATTTTGATTAACATTAAACAGCATAAATTCTTCCGCCGTGAAGGGCCTAATTTGCATTGCCGCGTTCCGATCGCGGTGACCAAGGCCGCGCTTGGCGGCGAGGTCGAAGTGCCAACGATTGACGGTGGGCGAGCGAATGTGAAAATTCCTGCAGGCACTCAAACGGGGCAGCAAATGCGCCTGCGTGGCAAGGGGATGAGTGCGCTGCATTCATCGGCCAAAGGTGATGCCATTATTGAAATTTTCGTTGAAACGCCAGTGAAGCTGAATAAAAAGCAACAAGATCTGATGAAAGAACTTGATAAGTCGTTCGGCGGCGAAGGCACGAAAGGGCGCTCTCAACACTCCCCAGAAAGCAGCGGGTTTCTCAACAAAATGAAAGAATTTTGGGACGACCTGAAAGATTAGGAAGCGGTATTATCTATTATCTTAACGTCATTTTAAGAGCTTCCATATAGGATCTTACTAAAAGTATGGCGTATTTTATAGGGTGCTGTTAATGGCGGCGATTACAGATGAAACAAATCAGGTGCGTGCAAAACAGCTTTTGCATGAAATATCAGAGCTGAGCGAGCGAGAGCAGTTACTGCCCCGTTCATTGATTTCTGCGCCAGTTGATAAATTTTTTCAAGCAGCAGGATTAGGGCGGCTAACCAATAAATTTGCGCGTGCCCTTGGTCGCGAAGAGGTTGTTGATGTAGATGCCAAACAAGGTTTAGACCAAAAAATACAAGATTCTCAAACACAATTGGATAGCTTGCTTGCCCTAGGACTTCCTGCAGAAACGCAGCAGGATGTTATGAAGGCTTTAGGCTATATATACAGTTCTAGTACGTTTGATGGCATCAAAGCCCTTGATGTCATAGATGATATACAAAGATCTGATTACGAAGGTTCGCGCGGACATGGCAAGAAGGTGTCATGCGGATATTTTTCGGCAAAAAGTGAAAGTTTAGGTGATGTGTTGTTATATCGGGGAGCTTTTAAAAGTTATGAGCAAGCCAAGATTGTCAATTTTCTTGAAACATTGACGGAAGAGGCGCGTGATTTGTTTCCTGACATTCACGGTACGTATGTCGATGACGGTGTGACGTATGTGGTGATGGAAAAATTGTCATCTAGGCAAAATCAGGAAACCTTATCATCCCAAGAGTTTTTGAATGAATGCGGATATCTTTTTCAAGAGAGTTTCAAAGAAAGCATAGAAAAATATGGTTTAGATCAGGGACGATCAACCATAGAATATGATTACTTGTTTCGGAATGACAACGGCAAGATAAGGCTGGGAATTCCATACCGTGCACTTGAGTTTACAATGGAAGCAAAATCACGCATGCTGTCTGACCAAGCATTTAAATCGAACGAAGGTTTGCATCAAATAAGCAGTGCGCCGCAGTTTGGTTAAATTTCTAGGCTTTTGAAGATGTTACCATTATCTATTTACTTTCACTGGCCGTTTTGCGCGTCAAAATGTCCGTATTGTGACTTTAACGTGCATGTCAATGATGCGGTTGACATCGCCAGATGGCGCGCGGCTTATCTGAGCGCTCTGCGTCATTATGCGCGCGGATATGTGGGCAGAAAAGTGACCTCAATCTTTTTTGGGGGCGGCACGCCGTCCTTGATGCCACCTGATTTAGCAGCGGACATTATCGCCGAGGTGCGCACGCTATGGCCCGTTGATGATGACGTTGAAATCACGCTTGAGGCAAACCCGACATCCAGCGAACGGCAAAAATTTGCGGCCTTTAAACAAGCCGGTATTAACCGCCTATCACTGGGCGTGCAGGCCTTAAACGACGCAGATTTATCATTTCTTGGTCGTGCGCATGATGCGGGGCAGGCGCTTGCGGCCATTGAAACGGCGAAGTCAGTGTTTGATCGTTTCAGTTTTGATTTGATCTACGCGCGCCCCGATCAAAGCTTAAAAGCGTGGGAGGAGGAACTAAAACGCGCCGCGGAGCTTGCCGCAGGGCATCTCTCGCTTTATCAGCTGACGGTCGAGCGCAATACGCCTTTTTACCTGAAACATGCGCGCGGTGAATTTTACCTGCCCGAAGACGGTATGGCGGCGGATTTTTATATGCTGACCCAAGATATTCTCGGCGCGGCAGGGTTGCCCGCGTACGAGGTATCTAACCACGCCGCGCCAGGTCATGAATCGCGGCATAATTTGGTGTATTGGCACTATGGCGATTACTTGGGCATTGGCCCTGGGGCGCATGGGCGCATCACATCACATAATAAAGTGCGTTATGCCACGCGCGATCATTATGCACCTGAAAAATGGTTGCAATGGGTGGAGGAACGCGGTGCTGGCGCACATGAAATGGAGGTCCTTTCTGATTGGGATCAGGGCGCAGAGGGGCTGATGATGGGCTTGCGCCTGTACCAAGGCATCAATATCGCGCCATTTCGTCAATTTATTGACCTCAAAGCTATAGATCGTCTTGCATCCGAAGGGTGGCTTTGTTATGACGAAGGGCATTTAAAATTAACGCCAGATGGTATGCTGCGGCTGAATATGATTTTGCCGTATCTCATAAAGGATGAAACTGACGCATGAGTACTGATATTAAACCTTCGCAAATTACACTCAGTGATGAGGGCAAAATTTGTTTCCAGCCAAATGAAACAAACCCGCTTCCAGGTGATGCCATCGCGCAACTTGTCAAAGGTGAAAGCATTTATGCGCCACAGTTTGAAATGATGGCAGGCGCGCCATTGTCACAAGATGTTGTATCTGCTGCGTTAGAGGCACATTTGCAGGCAAATCTGACAGTGTTTTACAAATTAACTGCGTCCAGTGAACTGCCACAACCTGTGCAAGATATCTGCGCGGCAGTCTATGAGTCATTTGGCATGGCCGCGCGCGAAGACCTTCAAGATACAATCGCGCAGCTTGATACAGATATGCGTACGATTGTGCGTAACAAAGGCATTCGTCTTGGGCCGCTTTATCTATTTTGTCCTGAGATGAATAAACCTGCGGCGCTGCGTTTGCGTGCGCTGCTTTGGGGCGTTTATAACGGTATGGATTTGCCAGTAACGCGCATGCCTGATGGTATGGTTTCTAAAAAAGTCGATAGCGCCGAAGCGCCGATCGCCCCCGAGCAAGCCGCTTTGTACAAGGCATTATGCTATCCGGTGTATGGTGGCCGTGCGATCCGCATTGATATGCTAGACCGCGTAGTAAATGCAATCTATGACAGCGCAGATAAAGGCAAGTTTCAGGCACAACACGCTATGGCCGAGTGGATGGGATGCCCCATTGCCGAGCTTTATGCAATCTTAGAGGCTCTAGGCCATAAAAAAGTGCACGATCCTGCCGATGAAGCGGCCGAAGACACTGCGCCTAAAGAGGAAACTGCCGAAGAAAAAACAGAAGCGCCCGTATCCGAAAAGCAAGCCGGTGACGCGCAAGACGCTGCTAAGCCAAACACAGATAATATCAAGCCAGAGCTTGCAACCTTTGCCTTAAAACGCGGTAAGGCATATCAAAAGTCAGGCAGCGGTAAGGCGCAAAAGCCACATGCCAAGAAAGATAAGCCTGCCTTTAAAAAGGGTAAAAAGCCGCACAAAGGTAAAAAGCCTAGAGATCAAGGCCCGCGCGTTATCTCGGCAGGGCCAGATAAGCCATCTCAGGCCAATTCACCTTTCGCTGTTTTAGGGCAGCTTAAGAAATAAGCTTTCACTGTTAATACATAAAACAATGCCGCGTTAGGAAAAACCCTTGCGCGGCATGTTTGCTTGACCCTGTTATAAGGATGTGGTCTTAACCAAAGACATTCATCAAATAACCCAGCAATAAAATTTGCGGAACGCTGACCAGCGGCATGGCAAGCGCCATTTTCCATGATTTTGTCGTATCACGAAGAACCAGAATTTCGGTGTAATCGGTCGCAGCGCCAGCCATCAAAAAGGCAAAGCCATTACCAGGCGCGCTGGCGCGATTAACAAGCTCCGCCGCGATAGGGGATGACCCTTCCGAGCATACCTCGATAATCGTGGTGGCGAGCATTGTCAGGCCAAGGCCGCCCATCGTTGGGCCAAACCAGTCAGCAAAGCTTTCAGTCGGGATGAATGTACGGATCGTCGCGGCCATCACCATACCCAGCAACAACCAGCGCAACAGCATCTGCGCCTCATGCTTACCGCCATTGATAATGTCCTTTAGCAGCGCCGCATTCCACACAACCTTACTAAGGTCGGCTTTTGCCTGCGATGTCAGGTCAAAATCTTTATTAAGCGGTGCCGCGTTAGGGTTAGGGGGCAAAGCACCAGAGCGGGTCATCGCATTGATAAGCAAACCCGTGATAACGGCAACGATGGCCGATCCAATAATAAAGACCAGTGTCCATTTAATCCCGATCAGTGAAAATAAAATCAACGTCAGGGAAAAAGAATTCCACGGGCTGGCAATCAAAAAGGTCATGACCTGTGCCAGGCTTGCGCCGCGCTCATAAAGTTTAGCGCCGATCATCAAAATCCCGTGCGAGCATAAATCAAACATTAAACCTGCCGCGGCGGCGCGTAAAATGCCGCCAAAACTATCGCCGCGGCCAAGAACAGCATTAAAATAATCACGGGGAATTTTGCTCATGATTCCGACAAAAATCATCCCGATTAAAACGCCCCACCACATTTGGCCGATAAGCTCGGCAATTGTATGGGTGAAATGATGCAAATAGGGAACGTGACCTTGCAGCGCAAAGTTCGCCGCAAAAGACACCGCAATAATCAGTAAACAGCCATGCAAAATGATATCAAGCTGAAAGCCGGATTTCTTTTTCGATGCGCAGCAACTAGGCGTGTGTGTATGGTCACTCATAAATCTTATCTATCACGTTCAATGGAATAATCAACCAGATCAATCATTGCGGCCTTAATGCCCGGTGCATGATCTGGCGCATCTGCCATAAGGTCTTTGGCCTTTTGTCCATATTCGCGGGCAAGGTCGAGGCTGCGCTCAAGGGCGCTATGGCGCTTTAAAATCTCAAGCGCCGTATCAAGGTCGCCATCTTTTTGGTCGTCCATTGATAAGGTGCGTTTCCAAAAGGCTTGTTCTTGCGCATCGGCATCTTTTAGGGCGATCAGAATAGGTGCGGTCAATTTGCCTTCACGGAAGTCATCACCAACGGTTTTACCCAGCGTTGCCTGATCGGCGCTGTAATCCAGTGCATCATCGGCAATTTGAAAGGCAATGCCCAAATACATGCCGTAATCATGCATGGCTTGCACGGCTTTATCATCTGCACCTGCGATCACGGGTGACACTTCGCACGCGGCGGCGAATAGGGCGGCGGTCTTGGCTTTGATGATGGCGATGTAGTGATCCATATTTGTGGCCATATCGCCTTTGTGCGTGAGCTGAAGCACTTCACCTTCGGCAATAATGGCAGACGCATGCGATAAAATGCGCAGCACCTGCATGCTGTCATCCTCGGTCATCAGCTGAAACGCCCGTGAGAACAGGAAATCACCAACTAAAACGCTGGCTTGGTTGCCAAAGACAAGGTTTGCGGTTTTCTTGCCGCGGCGCTCAAGGCTTTCATCAACAACATCGTCATGCAGCAAGGTCGCCGAATGAATAAACTCAACTGCCGCCGCCAATGTATGGGCGCGCTTCATCTCGCCGCCATAAATCGCCGTGCAAGCCAGCGTCATCAGCGGGCGAATGCGCTTGCCGCCGCTTGAAATTAAATAGTCTGCAAGTTTCGGAATAAGGGGGACATCAGATTGCATGCGCGCGCGGATGCAGTCATTCACTGCGTCCATGTCGACGTTCAGCGCTTCTGATAGTGTTTTAATAGGTGCGTTGCTCATACAGGAAAGTCTATTCGTCCATTTTCTCAAGTTTCGGTGCAGGGAACTGAAGCGACTGCATTTTCTGACGTTGCTCTTGTGCCTGCTGGTAACTATTTAGGATATTCCCGGCGCCATATCCACTCTTTTGTGTGTTGGCCGCGGCTGCGCTTGGGGCAACCGTATCGGGAGCCTTCGGCTGAGGCGCGGTTTCTTTGCCTGCGGCAATGGCTTTATATTTTTGCCAGATTTCTTGGCGCTGCGCATCATAATCTTTGGGCGCATTATCGGTGCTTTGCGTTTGGCTTGGGGCGCTGCCCGTGCGGCTATTATTGTTCAAATACAAATGATGCATATCGTTATTCAGGTCATAACGCTGCGTTTGCGCCAGTGCCGTCGCTGAAAAGACCGCGCAGACAAGAAAAACGGTAAAAGCAATTGAGATGATTCGCATATCTGCTATTTTGAACCTTGAAGACGGAAAGGCAAGGCTATGGACCCAAAACTGCAGATAAAAAAGGCGGATAAAGATGCGCTTGTTCATCTGCGGGAGATCGCCTTGCGTATGAAGTCCTATAAAGAGCCTGACTACTTTGAAAAAAGCTTGGAACTGCAATCCGCAGGAGAACGTGAAGTTTTCTTTGCCCTGTGGGATGGGCAGGTCGTGGGCTATACCATGCTGAGCTATCATCCGAAATACGGCTATTACCGCGCGCACGGCATCCCAGAAGTTCAGGATTTGAATGTCATTCCCGAAATGCGTCAGCGCGGAATAGGGCGCGCCCTTATCCAGCATTGCGAAGAAACAGCGCGTAAAAAGGCGTACGAAAAAATCGGCATCGGCGTGGGACTGACACCATCATACGGCGCGGCGCAAAGATTGTATGTGAAAATGGGATATGTGCCCGACGGCATGGGCGTAACCTATGATCGTCAAACGGTATCGCACGGCGAATTTCGGCCGTTTGATGACGAGGTCAGCTTGATGATGGAAAAGACACTTTAATCCCAAGCAAACCCACTGTAACACCTAATAAAGCATTTGATTCTTGAATTTAATATGCTAAACCGCTTTAACAGCCCCGCAATATGAGGAGTATTAACAGCATGACACAATGGGTTTATGGTTTTGGTGGTAGTAAGACAGACGGAAACGCAACACTGCGTAACCTTCTTGGCGGAAAAGGTGCAAACCTTGCCGAAATGGCCTCTCTAGGCTTGCCAGTACCTCCAGGTTTTACAATCACAACCGAAGTTTGCACGGCTTATTACGATAATGATAAAAATTATCCAACCGAACTGAAAGCGCAGGTTGATGCCGCGCTGGCCAATGTTGAGGCCGCAATGGGTAAAAAATTCGGTGATGTAAATAACCCCTTACTTGTGTCAGTTCGTTCAGGTGCACGCGTTTCAATGCCGGGCATGATGGATACAGTCTTGAACCTTGGCCTCAATGACGAAACCGTCGAGGGTCTTGCTAAATTAGCAGGTGACGAGCGTTTTGCTTGGGATTCATACCGCCGCTTTATTCAAATGTACGCTGACGTTGTGATGGGCGTTGACCACCACGAATTCGAAAGCGTTCTTGACGATTACAAACGTGAAAACGATCTTCAGCAAGATACACAAATTACTGCTGAAGGCTGGAAAGAGCTTGTCGCGCAATATAAGGACATTGTTGCTGAAGAAGCCGATAAACCATTCCCGAACGACCCACAAGAACAACTTTGGGGCGCAATCAGTGCCGTCTTCAACAGTTGGATGGTGCCGCGTGCGATCACATATCGCCGCATTAATGATATTTCTGAAAAATGGGGTACGGCGGTAAATGTTCAGTCGATGGTCTTTGGTAACATGGGCGAGGGCAGCGCAACAGGCGTGGCCTTTACACGTGACCCTGCCACAGGCGAAAATTACTTCTATGGTGAATATTTGATCAACGCACAAGGCGAAGATGTTGTTGCCGGCATTCGTACGCCGCAATCTCTGACCAAGTATGGCCGCGAAAAAGAGGGCAGTGACCTTCCTTCAATGGAAGAAAGCATGCCTGAAGTGTTCTCTAAATTGGATGCGCTGCGCCTTAAGTTGGAAAACCATTTCCGCGATGTGCAGGATATCGAATTTACTGTTGAAAATGGCGAGCTCTTCTTACTGCAAACGCGTAACGGTAAACGTACAACGCATGCGGCGCTGAAAATTGCCGTTGATATGGTTGACGAAGGCCTTATCACACAAGACGAAGCATTGTTGCGCGTTGACCCACAAGGGTTGGATCAATTGCTTCACCCAAGTCTTGACCCTGACGCAGAAAAGGACGTGATTACGCGCGGTCTTCCTGCATCACCGGGCGCTGTTTATGGTCAGGTTGTCTTTACATCAGAAGAGGCCGAAAAATTGGCCGCAGCCGATGTGAAAGTGATCTTGTGCCGTCAGGAAACATCACCTGAGGATATCTCTGGCATGCACGCATCCGCAGGGATCGTGACATCACGCGGCGGTATGACCAGCCACGCGGCTGTTGTTGCGCGCGGTATGGGTAAGGCCTGCGTTTCTGGTGCAGGCGCACTGAACATCGATGGCAAAGCCAAAGTTATCCGTTGCGGTGATCGTGAATTTAAAGAAGGCGATATCATCACAATTGATGGGTCAACAGGCGATGTGATCGCAGGTCAGGTACCAACTGTGCAGGCTGAGCTTTCTGGCGATTTTGCAAAATTGATGGAATGGGCAGATGCGCGCCGCCGTATGCAGGTTCGTACAAACGCGGAAACACCGCTTGATTCTGAAACAGCGCGTGAGTTCGGCGCAGAAGGCATTGGCCTTTGCCGTACAGAGCATATGTTCTTCGACCCCGAGCGCATTCAAAACGTGCGTGAGATGATCTTCGCCGAAAGCGAAGCGGATCGTAAAGTGGCGCTTGATAAATTGTTGCCAGCGCAGCGCGAAGATTTCGCAAAACTCTTCGAAATCATGAGCGGCCTGCCTGTAACGGTGCGTTTGCTTGATCCGCCATTGCACGAGTTCTTACCACACAGCGCAGAAGACATCACAACCTTCGCCAGTGCAGCAGGCATCGACGAGAAAATCGTAAAAGATCGTCTTGGCGACCTTGCCGAGGCCAACCCAATGCTT
Source organism: Micavibrio sp. UBA6929 (assembly GCA_002448815.1). Taxonomy (GTDB): domain Bacteria; phylum Pseudomonadota; class Alphaproteobacteria; order Micavibrionales; family Micavibrionaceae; genus UBA6929. The sequence continues at coordinate 6,159 of DKAJ01000002.1, read as the reverse complement.
GGCCACCGTGGTTGCCGTTTGGGCGTTACATATCCTGAAATTTATGCAATGCAGGCGCGCGCTATTTTCGAAGGCGCGTTCGAAGCAGCAGCAAAAACAGGTAAAACGGTCGAGCCTGAGGTCATGATCCCGCTTGTAGGTATTGCAAAAGAATTGCAAATCCTAAAAGACGTGGTTGATCAGGTTGCAAAAGAAGTCTTCGCCGAAAAAGGCAGTGAACTGACATATGTTGTCGGCACAATGATCGAACTTCCGCGCGCGGCCTTAACCGCAGATCAAATCGCGGAAAGTGCAGACTTCTTTAGTTTCGGTACAAATGACCTGACGCAAACAACCTTAGGCGTCAGCCGCGATGACGCAGGACGTTTCTTGCCGATTTATATGGATAAAGGCATCATCGAAACTGACCCGTTTGCCCGTCTTGACGTTGAAGGCGTTGGTCAGCTTGTGAAAATCGCTGCTGAAAAAGGCCGCAGCGTGAAATCAGCTATCAAACTTGGCATCTGCGGCGAGCATGGCGGTGACCCATCATCAATCGCCTTCTGCGAAAGCATCGGTTTGAACTATGTTTCATGTTCACCATACCGCGTGCCGATCGCACGTTTGGCGGCGGCGCAAGCAACAATTCGCCAAGAACAAGACAAAACAGTGTCTTTGAATGAAAAGAAAGTTGCCGCGCAATAACTGGCGCGCACGTATCGATATAAACATAAAAGGCTTGCACCGCGCGTGCAGGCCTTTTTTATGACCCAAGGACATTATGAAGCGCAGCGAATCGAAAAGAAGAATGCAAAAGCAGCACACTTTGAATCCGCCGCGCCGCGAATCGAAAGCGTTTTAACGCCTAATCATCACGCACATCGTCGATAAAGATCGCGGTAACTGCAAGATTGCTTAGGATTTGTGTGACGTCTTTAAAGCTGCTGACGAAATCAAACGGTTTAGGATCGCGCGGGACAATGATGGTTGATCCTGGCGGTATGATGGTCGAACTGTAATTCCAGCTACTAACGCGCAATGGTTGTGCGCTGCCATCGGGGTAGAGGACAAAACTGCGTTCGCTATCGGCGTGGAATGTAAAGCCGCCAGCCTCTTGAATATAGGCGGCTGGGTCTTTGCCATCACGGAATTGCAACGCCGCAGGTGATAAAACCTCGCCGCTGACGCGCACTGTTAAATTTCGCTTAGGGATATAGAGGCGATCCCCCGATTCGAGGAGCATATCTAGGCGCGTGTCATGCTCTAAAATCGTAGGGTTGGCTTCGACTGTGATGCGGCCAATGCCTTGTGCGCTTTCCAATTCGGCGGCTAATGCGCGTGCCTCGGCAATTTGTGTTGGATTAATGTCGGCATGATCTTTGTCACTGCTTTGCATCGCGCTGGCTAGTGCCTGACGAATCATGCGCGCCTTGTTTTTATAGCGGTTCTCTTCGGCTAATCTCTCGGACGCGCGCGAGAAAATCGCGCCATCAGGATAGGCCTGCTGCGTAAGGCCGCCTGCGCGCCGAATAAGGCTGAGGATTGTGTCGCCCGCGATGAGGTCGTATCGGCCTGGACGTTTAACCTCACCAGATATAAGGACGCTTTGATCCTTAATCTTGTGGAATTGTTGGTTGATTCGCACAGTGTCGCCCGCGCTCAGTGCAATATTAGCGGCAGACTCAACGTCCATATCTGTGTAATAGCGCGTGCGCTGTGTGTGTTTGATATTGTCTGGGCCAAAAAGGCTGGTGATCTCAACGGCATTGCGCGCGGCTTCTAAGGTGGGGCCACCTGCGCTGGCGAGTGCGATATCAAGCGTGGTTGTTTGACTAATCGGGTAAGAACCGGGGTTGCGCACAGCGCCGCGAACAAAGATGCTGCGCTCTTTTAGGAAGTCGGTGAGCCCTTGGTCAAGGGACGGGCGCTCATCCTGCGCGGTGGGTGATTGATTCGCTTCGTTATCAATGGATAAGGCTGCGATATCGGCATTTGAAAATAAGGTGATCTGATCACCGTCATAAAGTTTCTGATCGTATGCACCTTGAATTGTCTGGCGTACAGGAAAGTCCAGATAGCGGTGCGCCATAACCTTGGGGTCATAGCGCTGTATCACACCGATCAACGGATAAATATCATCGCCAAGCACGCTATCATTGCTTAGCAGTGAGGCTAATGAAGGATTTTGTTTTAGGCTATGCAGGCCAGGTGTGGTCGTGTGACCCAGTAATGCAACCTCGCCGCGGCGTTTTGATTTGGCCTTTGATGTCATTAAAATCGCACCATTGCCAAACATCGGCGCATAGGGATCTTGAATTTCATCAATCATTTCCTGCCCATCACGGTCGACGGATAAGCGTAAAAAGCGAATCTCGCCGCCTGGCAGTGTCCCGCCCGCAAAGGTGAGCGCCGTATTCAGGTCAATGTTATAGGCCGCGCCGCCATGCGAATCGTTGTAAAGGCTTGGTTGTGCGGGTAAAAGCTCGTAAATGCCGGGGCGTTTGACATTGCCGGCAATGGCAATAGTGGGACCTATCGGCGGGATGATGATCTTGTCACCGTCTTGCAGGGCAAGGTCACCATCATTGCGTGCGTGAATGAGCAAATCATAAAGGTCGATTGTTTGGCTGTGCCCGCTGCGAATCACTTTGATTTGGCGTAAAGATCCTGTTTTTTCAATGCCGCCAGCCTCAATTAAGGCATCTATGACGCTATGAAAGATGCTAAATGTTTTCTTTCCCGGTTTCCGGGCGTGTCCCGCGATGAGGACATCAATCTGGCGGGCCTGCGCCAGTGTAATATGTGCTTGCTGATTGTAGGTATGCTTCGCAAGGTTTTGGATGTCGGCGCGAACGTCTTGCAAGCTGCGCCCCGCCGCGGTGATAGGCGGGTATCCCTGAATATGCAGGCGGCCTTGTTCATCGATTGTATAGGTTTGGCGTAGAAAGTTTGCACCCGTCAACGTGATGTCCAGCAGATCACCTTGCCCAAGTATGTATGAGGGCGTGATGCTGCCCGCAGGAAGGCGCGCTGAAGGCGTTTGTGTGTTGTCGGCAGGAATGGCGCCTTGATCTGGTGTTAATAGGCCATAGCCGTATTGTAAGAGGTTTTCTGTGATTCGTTCACTATAGGAATCCTCGATCGCTGACGCATCCTGCTGTATTGGATCGTGAGGGATAGGTTGAACCGGCTGTAATGCGTAAAGGGGCAGGGCATGTGCGTCGCCTTGGTGCGCTTGCGCCATGGCGGCCAGCTTATAAGACACAGGCATACCATTATCCTGTGCTGCTGCGGTAAAGGGCAGCATACAGATAAGAAAACATAAGAATACAAAGTGACGCAGGCGTAACATGAATGAGATGCAATTATAAAAAAGAGAGCGCTGCATACGATTATGCAACGCCCTTCGATTATAAAAGTCACCTACATCTATAAGTAGTCCCATAAAGGGATTTATACAATCTATCCCGTGGTTTCTGGGGAATTCGTGTTTAAAACCTCATAGGCAACGCTGGTGATGTGGCTGTTGATGCGGTTCAGGTCACGGATAAGGTCCGTGTGAATGCCGCTGGTGCCAATTGAGTCAGGGTTATTTTCACTGATTCGTACGAAATGTTTGCGGCGCGAATCGCGTTCTCCCTTTTTAAGACTCTTTTTGGAGCGAATAAGCGACTCGGCATCTTCGATCGATTGAGAGATAAAAATTGAGTGAGCCGTTTTGATGTTACTGATGATGTCCGTGCAAAATGCTGAGATTTCCTCCCAGCCTTCGGCGGAGAAGTTTTCTTTGGAATTGATTTTCTTTTCAATTGTCTTGGATAGGCTGTGCTGAACGATATCGCCGCTGTGCTCTAGGTTAGTGGCAAAACTAAGGATTCGTTCGTATTGCTGTACTTCTGCTTCTGTCAGGTTGTCACGCTCAAGCTTAGTTAAGAAGAGAATCACTTTTTTGAAGATTTTATCGAGCGTCTTGTCGCTGACGCGCGCCATTTTAACAAGCTCAGGGTCGTCTTGCTTTAATGCCTGATACATCAGGTTCGTCATATCTAAAATCAAATCAGCCATGCGCAATGTTTCGCGCATAGCGCTGGCAAGGGCTAGGCTAGGGCGGTCAAGATATGCATCATCTAAGAAGCTATCATCGCGCTTGTCTGCGTTATGCTCTGAACCTTTAATGTGCTGACTGGCTAATGTCGCGATAAAAGGCACTATTGGCAAAAAGATACAGGCCAAAACAATATTATAACCAGTATGGAAGAAAACCACCTGACGCGTTGGATCTTCTGTGAAGTAAACGATGGCATCTTGGATCCATGGCAAGAAGGGCAGTGAAATCAATGCCACAAATAAACGCATGCCAATATTGGTCATCATGAGGCGCTTTTTGTCGTCGCCAGATCCATATGTTGCAACATATGGAATAAGCGCCCCGCCAATATTGGCGCCTATAATAAGGTAAACACTTAAATCTAGGTTGATGATTCCATGACTAGCCAGCGCTGCGTAAAACAAAACAGTCGCAAGGCTGGAGTGTATAAGAAGCGTAAGGACGCCTGAGAACAATATCGCCATGGTCGGATCGGTGCTGAGTGCATGTAAGATATCAAGTAAGATTGGCGAAGACTTTAAAGGTTCTGAAATCTCGCGAATAAGGCTAAGCGATAAAAGAACAAGGCCAAGCGCAACCAGGGCGTTGCCGATCGAGCGCATTTTCATGCCGAGTGTCTTACGCAAATATAAAGACGCGCCAACCGCGATCAGGGCAGGGGACAGCCACGTTAAATCAAAGACAAGGATCTGGGCGATAATGGTTGTGCTCAGGTCCGCGCCAATAACAATGGCGATCGCCGCGCGCAGGCCAACCATATTTTTATCAATGAACGATGCCGTCATTAATGTGGTCGCAGTAGAACTTTGCAATAAGGCGGTGACGCCAAAGCCTGTCATGAAAGATGTGACGCGGTTGCTGGTACTGTTACGTATAAGAGTACGTAATTGCGCGCCAAAGGCTTTAACAAAGCTACGGTTAATGAAGTGCGTTGCCCAAAGCAGTAACAACACAGCGCCCATAAGATGAATTAATGTAGTAGTAATGGTGACCTCTATTATTCTTTATATATATTATAAATAGATGTTCTCGGTCGGCAGGCGCAGTATTTATTTTTTTATTACCAAAATCAAGCCTTTCTCTTAGCTTATATTAGCGATCTGAAAAAAAATCAAAAAAAACGTAAAAAAAGGCAAAAAGATGTTTGACACCCACCAATGAACTGCGTATATATCCCTCCACACGCCGAGGCGGTCAACAAAAACCAAATCGGAACCAACTAAGAAAATCAACATTTTCAAAGTTTGTGTTGTAAGAATTAAGTGGATATGTTTATAATTCATTATAGCCTTACAAGAAATCGGTGACCTCTAAAAACTTTTTAAAAGTTTTTTAAAAAAAAGAGGTTGCTTTTTGTTTGAGTTAGTGTATAAAACGCCGACCTAAACAAAGGGACTACATTGCTGCTTCGGACTTTAAAAAGTTTTTTAAAAAAAGAGGTTGCAAACTGTTTTAGTTAGTGTATAACACGCCGACCAAAATGGTAAAAATCGCGGCCTTGGACTTTAAAAAGTTTTTTAAAAAAAAGAGGTTGCAAAGCGTTTTAGTTAGTGTATAACACGCCGACCAAAACAACGGATCTTGAAAATCGTAAGTATGAAAAGAAGAAATACGCAGGCGGCAGTGTTTGTGATTTAAATGCATTGAATGCATTGATATAAAACAAAGACTGCTTGTCAATGTGTATTTCAACACTATGACGCATCTATATTTATTTATAGATATTTAAAGCAGGTCTTGAAGTAATTTTTACTTCAAATACCAACGATTCTTTTAATTAGAGTATTTGATGGATTCAAACTTAAGAGTTTGATCCTGGCTCAGAACGAACGCTGGCGGCAGGCCTAACACATGCAAGTCGAACGAAGGCCCGGTGCTTGCACCGGTCACCTTAGTGGCAGACGGGAGAGTAACGCGTGGGAATTTGCCCGGTAGTACGGAATAACTGTTGGAAACGGCAGCTAATACCGTATACGCCCCTCGGGGGAAAGATTTATCGCTATCGGATAAGCCCGCGTCGGATTAGCTAGTTGGTGGGGTAAAAGCTCACCAAGGCGACGATCCGTAGCTGG
>DKAJ01000011.1 GCA_002448815.1 Micavibrio sp. UBA6929 | reverse complement strand
TGGTAACCCGATCTTAGGGTATGACGAGAATGGTAACCCGATATTGGGCTATGACGAGAATGGCAATCCTATTCTTGGGTATGACGAGGATGGTAACCCGATCTTAGGCTATGATGAGAACGGCAATCCTATTCTTGGGTATGACGAGGATGGTAACCCGATCTTAGGGTATGACGAGAATGGCAACCCTATTCTTGGGTATGACGAGAATGGCAATCCTATTCTTGGGTATGACGAGAATGGCAACCCGATCTTAGGCTATGACGAGAACGGCAATCCGATCCTTGGGTATGATGAGAATGGCAACCCTATTCTTGGGTATGACGAGAATGGCAACCCGATCTTAGGGTATGACGAGTACGGTAATCCAATCATTGGCTATGACGCCAACGGCAACCCAATCTATGGGCAAGGTAAGGCGGTCAGTGGACCTAAGAGTACAGCGCACGCCATGCATAAAAATATTCCGCCGCATGCGCGTAAGCCTGTTGAAAGCGCGGCATTCAAAGCCGCCAAGCGTGCGCATGAACAAAAAATGCGCGCCCTTGCCGAGGCCGAGCGTCGCGCCCGTGAAAAAGCGGCAAAAGAAAAAGCCGCGCGGGAGGCCGCAGCGCGAAAAGCAGGCGATCAATCGATCCTTAATCAAAGCCAAGGAGCAGGTGCAAATAGTGCAGGGCGTTCATCTGGACAGTCATCTATTCCGCCTGCCGAAGAAGCCGCACAATGGGTTTTAAGATCTGCGCGCCCCGGTGAAGCAATCGTCGCAAGTAAAAAGACGGGCCATGTGATGCGCATTGAGGTTGGTGATACAGTCCCCGGTCTAGGGATGATTGAATCCATTCGCTGGGAGCAAGGCGTATGGATTATTCAGGGAAGTTATTACAGTTTACGCCGTTAGTCAGATGATTAACCGTTAAACAGGCCAAGAAACTCAGTTCCAGCCTCGTGATAGACAGCTTTAGCGATACCAGTTATGCCTGTATCGGCGCCAAGCGTTGCTGCTGCGGCTAAACCGCCGCCAACTGTGGCAGCAAAGGCAGTACTCGCCGCGAAGGATACGCCAACGCCGACCGCAGCTTTCCATGCGAATTTTAAAATACCGCCTGCTGCTTTTTTAGGTGCTTCTGTTGCTGCTTCTGCCATTTTTATACCCTCAAATGTTTATGTGGGAATAGTTATAGCACACTATTTACATAATGACAAAATATTATTTCTTAAGCGGCTTTTGTTGATGCGTTCTTCAGCATAGGTTTTAGGAACTGGCCTGTATAGCTTTGTGCGCATTTGCTGATGTCTTCAGGTGTGCCCGTGGCGATAATCTCACCGCCGCGATCGCCGCCTTCAGGGCCGATATCAATCAGATGGTCTGCGGTTTTAATCACGTCAAGATTATGTTCGATCACAACGATAGAGTTCCCTTGATCGACAAGTTTATGTAAGACCTCGAGCAATTTACGCACGTCTTCGAAATGCAGGCCAGTGGTGGGCTCGTCTAGAATATAAAGCGTCTTGCCCGTGGAGCGTTTAGAAAGCTCTTTAGATAGCTTAACGCGCTGCGCTTCACCGCCAGACAGGGTTGTGGCTTGTTGTCCAACCTTGATATATCCCAAACCCACATCCATCAGCGTTTGTAATTTATCGCGGATTGATGGCATGGCCTTAAAGAACTCAAGCGCTTCTTCGACGCTCATGTCCAGAACATCTGCAATGGATTTGCCCTTGTATGTGACCTCCAGCGTTTCGCGGTTATAACGCTTCCCCTTGCAGCTTTCGCACGTCACATAAACATCAGGCAGGAAGTGCATTTCGATTTTAATAACACCATCGCCTGAGCATGCCTCGCACCGGCCGCCTTTGACATTAAAACTAAAACGGCCGGGCTTATATCCGCGCACTTTGGCCTCGGGAAGGCCAGAAAACCATTCACGAATGGGGCCAAATGCACCAATATATGTCGCAGGGTTAGAGCGCGGCGTACGTCCAATCGGTGACTGGTCAATGTCAATGACCTTATCGATATACTCCAGCCCCTTAATCTCATCATACGGCAGGGGATTGGCCTTGGTCTTCATAATTTTTTGGCTGACCGCCTTGTAAAAGGTATCAATCGTAAAGGTTGATTTCCCTGATCCTGAAACGCCTGTGATACATGTAAACGTGCCGAGCGGAATATCCGCACTGACATTTTTCAGGTTATTCCCGCGCGCCCCTGTCAGAGTTATAAATTGTTTGCTTTTGCCCTTACCTTTGGCGGTGCGGCGCTGCGCAGGGATAGCAATTTCCTGACGCCCAGTCAGATAATCGGCGGTAAGGCTTTTTGTGTTGGCAAGGATATCATCTAGCGACCCTTGCGCAACAATCTGGCCGCCGTGAACGCCCGCACCAGGACCCATGTCCAAAATGTAATCAGCGCTGCGGATGGCGTCTTCGTCATGTTCGACGACAATAACGGTATTACCCAAATCACGCAGATGGTTCAGCGTTTCCAGTAAACGGTTGTTGTCACGCTGATGCAGACCAATAGAAGGCTCGTCCAGTACATAAAGTACGCCCGTTAAGCCTGATCCAATTTGTGAGGCAAGGCGAATGCGCTGGCTTTCTCCGCCAGAAAGCGTCCCTGACGCGCGTGAAATATTCAGATAATCCAGCCCCACATTCAATAAGAATGTCAGGCGCTCGTTAATTTCTTTCAATATGCGCGCACCAATCGCACGTTGCTGATCGCTGAGCGTATCGTCTAGCGATGAAAACCATAAGACGGCCTCGCCAATGCTATACGCGGCCACGTCGGCAATCGTACGGCCATCAATTTTTACTGCCAAGGCCTCGGGGCGCAGACGTGATCCATCGCATCCATGGCAATGTGCGGCGCTGCGGTATTTTTCGATTTTCTCGCGCTGGGTGCTGCTATCTGTTTCAAGCAAACGGCGGCGTAAATTATTGACTACACCTTCAAAGGGCTTATTGCTTTTCCAGCTATTCGCGCCTTTGCCCTTAATAACGGTGCGTACAATCTCGGTGCCAGAGCCATAGAGAATAATATCGCGGTGCTTGGGATCCATGTCCTGCCACGGCACATCAATCGAAAACCCGAAATGATCGCCGACAGACTTCATAACCTGGCGGTAGAACCCAGAAAAGCCTCCGCTCCACGCGGCGATAGCACCATCAGCAAGGCTGAGCGTTGGGTCGGGCACAATCAAATCCGGATCAAATGACATGCGCACGCCAAGGCCATCACATTCAGGGCACGCCCCGTGCGGATTGTTAAAGGAAAACAGGCGAGGCTCGATTTCGGCGATGGTAAAACCAGAAACAGGGCAGGCGAACTTTTCGCTGAAGAGTTGCTGCGCGCCGTCATCGGCATTTTCCGTGATGACCAAACCATCGGCAAGCTCTAGCGCGGTTTCAATCGAATCGGCAAGGCGCGTGCGGCTTTCATCTTCATCGCGGACGATCATGCGGTCAACGACAACGGAAATGTCATGCTTGATCTTTTTATCAAGGGCGGGGACATCATCAATTTCATAAATTTCGCCGTCAACTTTAACGCGGGCAAAGCCTTTGGCTTGCAGGTCTTTGAATTCTTTGCGGTATTCGCCTTTGCGGCCGCGAACAATTGGCGCCAGAATATAGAGGCGCGTCCCATCACCCATGGCCTTAATTTGGTCAACAATCTCGCTGACACTTTGGCTGGTGATCGGCTCTCCCGTTGCAGGAGAATACGGCACCCCGATGCGCGCCCATAACAAGCGCATATAATCGTAAATCTCGGTCACGGTTCCGACGGTAGAACGCGGGTTTTTACTGGTCGTTTTTTGTTCGATCGAAATCGCAGGGGATAGGCCTTCGATGCTATCAACATCGGGTTTTTGCATCATCTCAAGGAACTGGCGCGCATAGGCAGATAAGCTCTCGACATAGCGGCGCTGCCCCTCGGCATAGATAGTGTCAAAGGCCAGCGATGATTTACCCGACCCAGACAAACCCGTAATCACGATGAGCTTATCGCGCGGCAGGTCGACGCTCACATCTTTGAGGTTATGTTCGCGCGCGCCGCGGATGGATAGGGTCTGTAGGCCAAATGAATCTGTCATAACCAGTTTTATATGGTGCAAACCGCCACGACGTCCAGAAGAATTAATTTTACATAATCTTTAAATTGATGTAGAGTGCGCCCTATGGAAGATAACACGCAACAAAAGACAGTCGCGATGCAGGTCTCAATGCCATCCAAAAGCCAGCCCACTTTGGGCGCGGCTGCGATTGTACGCGCGGCAAATGACAGTGATCCTAAAGTCTATGTGTTGTCATTAGATGGCCGTGATATTCAAACGCCTGAGCAAGCCTATGCCGTCTTATTAACGGCACTCAGCCCATTTGAGCCTAATGCGCAAGTGCATGTAGCAAAAAGTAAGATACGTAACCTTTTAAATGAGCCTCGCGCGCCGCACGCAAGCATATCTGAGGGGTTAACGGGGGCTTCAGGGTCGAAATCCAGCGATATGAAGCTAGCTAAAGATTTGGCCTGGTACGCAAAATATAACAGCACGCCAACATTGCATAGGATGGCATCAGATCAGGGATTGTCTGTAATCAATGTAAATGAAAGTGGCTTGGATGAAGCATTATTCGCTCAGGCTCAGGCTTTTTTACAAGGGCCATCAAGCGCAAGCTCTATCGTCAAAACGTCGTACCTATCTGAAATCAACAGAAAAAATAAGCCATCTTATGGTGATCCAATATCCAGTCCACTTGCGCAAGCATGGGGTGACGCTTCATATCATTCTAAAGAAGAGTATATGGGCTATGCGGCTGTTGTAAAGCTGGCAGGCAAGCCGCCATATATTTTAGCGCAGCGTGTAAAAAAAACCAGCGGTATAAATGGTTCTACTGCCGCAGAAGGCCTAGGGATAGCGCTGCTATGTAAGCATGTGAGAGAGCAGTTTAATGAAAAAGCGATAAGCATAGCTATGACATGTGATAACACATCTACTATCAGTGCTCTTGTAGGGTATGGTCAAGGAGATCATTGGAGGTTAAATTGTTTGGATAGTGCGCATATATCATCTTTGTTCGCAGTGGAGAATTTGCACGTGCAGTGGGCAAATAAGCGAACGGATGACCGTGTTGGCATCGCCGATGAGGTAGCATGGCATATGCGCAAAGGCAATGAAGACATTGCACGCAACATTGCCAAAGAACATAACTATCCAATTTTTATTCAATCCTAACGGCGAACAGCGCACATAAAAAAGGCCACTTCATGCAAAGCGGCCTTTTGGTGACTATATAAAAACGCCGCAGCGTATCTTAGCTGTCTGGCAAGAAGTTCGAGAAGTCAAAACCGCCTGCATTGCCTGCGTCGCCTTCGCCTTGTGCTTCTTCTTCGGCGATGCGTTTTGCTTCTTGTTGTGCCTTGATGCTTTCAGGGTCTTTGCCCGCATCTTTCAAAGCCTTTTCATAGACAGCGTCAAATTCTTTGTATGTACACAAACCTAAATCAACAGGGTGACGTGGCGTCAGGTTCGCCATGTCTGCGTGTGTGCGCTCGCGGATGGCGTTAATTGTTGGCTTGGTTGTGCCAATCAATTTTACGATTTGTGCATCCGTAATGTCCGAGAAATGCTTCAAGATGTACGCAACGGCATTTGGCTTGTCAGCGCGCTTAGACACGGGTGTGTAACGTGGACCTTTCGAGCGCATACGTACAGGAGGCAATTTACTTGTCGCATGTTTAAGAACGGCTTCTGGATTTTCCTGGCACTCATCAAGGCTGGCTTGTGAAAGCTCTTTATGCTCAACAGGGTTACGGCCAACCAGACCTTTACCAATATCTTCGTTGGCAAGGGCTTCAATTTCAATTTCAGTAAGGCCAGTAAAATCAGCAATTTGACCGAATGTTAAAACCGTGTTGTCAATTAACCAAACCGCTGTTGCCTTTGGCATCAACAATGTTGGGGCTGGTGCAGGTTTTGCCATGATAAAACTCCATATATCTTTGCTCTCGCCAGGTTCCCACACCCGGCAAGTGGTTTTTTAAACCATTTCTATTGGGAATAATCCTTATATAAGGTAAGATATAATGAAATACCAGTAAAAATTTATGAGGGGTAACAAATGCGCATAGAAGAAGATGTTAAGCTGGACTTTAAAGATGTTTTGATCCGTCCCAAGCGCTCAACACTGGCCAGCCGTAAGGAAGTCGACATTAAACGCGCATATACCTTTAAGTGGAGCAAACGCACCTACGAAGGCGTACCAATTATTGCCGCAAACATGGATAACGTGGGCACAATGGATATGGCGCGCGCCTTTATCAAGGATGGTAATGGCCTGACTGTGGCGCTGCATAAGCATTATCCGCTGGAAACGCTGATCGACTTTTTCTCAGAGTACGGCGGAAGCTCCGTCTGGTACAGTATTGGCTTGGTGCAAGACGACCGCGATAAGTTAAAGGCGTTCTTGGAAAGTGCCCCACAAAAAGAGGGAAAAGGCATCGATAAAATCTGTATTGATGTCGCCAACGGATATAGCGAAAGCTTCCTTGATTATATTAAAGGCATCCGCGATATGATCCCCGATGATATTACCCTGATGGCAGGCAATGTCGTCACGGGTGAAATTGTCGAGGAATTGATCCTTGCTGGCATTGATATCGTAAAGGTCGGTATCGGCCCGGGCAGCGTATGCACAACGCGCAAGATGACAGGCGTGGGCTATCCGCAATTATCGGCGATTATTGAGTGCGCGGACGCGGCGCATGGCCTTGGCGGACGGATCTGCGGCGATGGTGGTTGCACCGTGCCGGGTGATGTGTCTAAGGCCTTTGCAGGCGGATCAGACTTTGTGATGCTGGGCGGGATGCTCGCTGGTCACGACGAGTCCGAACAAGAAATTGTCACTGGCGATGATGGCGAGAAATATTTGGCCTTCTACGGTATGAGCAGCGACACAGCCATGAAAAAGCATAAAGGCGGCGTTGCGGAATACCGCGCCAGCGAAGGAAAAACTGTGAAGATTCCATATCGCGGGCCTGTTGAAGGCACATTGCAAGATATCCTTGGCGGTGTGCGCTCAACCTGCACGTATGTTGGTGCGCGCCAGTTAAAAGAGCTGACTAAGCGTACAACATTCGTGCGCGTGACGCAGCAAATCAATAATATCTTTGGCGCGGGGTAATATTATTTTACGCGGCAGGGGTTATGGGATTTTTGCACACATAGCATAAACGCTAGCGCTGATACGTGTGCCATGAGGTGCAGAAGGGTCAACTGTACACATAACTCTCCATTGCTTGCCTGTCCCGCCATAACTGGTCATGGCCGTCTGTTTATCTCCAGTAGGGGAACAGTGCCCACTGCCAGAAATAACAATTTCATTGCTAGCGCAAATAGCAGTTGCCGAAACATTACGACTATTTGCTGCAGAAGAAACATTTTTACCTGCACTGGCTGAAATAACTCGCGTCTCGTATGTGTTTTTTACGCATACTTTTGTGCCATCAGGGTTAATCCCTTGTAAGACTTCCCCGTTTTTACACAGTAAGTCCAACTCAGATGTTGTGCATTGGCTCTGTTGTGCATTCGCGCTGACGCTTAGGCTACCCAAAATGATCACAGCCAAAACATTAGTAAAAATTCTATATTTCATTGAAGGTTCCTTTAATTGCATTTTCCTATACTAGAGTATAACAAAGATATGAATAAAGCGTAAAACTTTTCCTACAAATATCTTGCCCTGAGATGGTGGCTTGTCCTAGACTGACCATCGCTGAGACAACAAGGGGAGATAAGATATGAGCGATACCATCGAAGACCGTTTAAAAGAAACATCTGCAACTTGCCTTGAGACCTATACCGCGTGGAGTAAAAACAAAAAAGATACAAGCGCGTATCAAAGCCTTCACTCGGCCGTGCATGAACTGCGCAAGGTGGCATCGCGCCTTGAAATTGAGCTTGCCAGCAGTGAGCGTGAAAGCAGTCCACGCAAGAATATCAAGCCGCCACAACACAAAACAACGAAAGCACCAGTCAGCAATGATGCTGATGACGGTGCGCAGGAATCAAGCAATGATCGCCCGCGTCAACGCCGCACGCGTAAGCCTAAGGCCGCAAGCGGTGGTGCAGAATAGGTAAGGCCTGTAGGCGTTACGACAAAATGAGAAAACAGACCACCTATGCGTGGTCTTTTTTTGTGCGCAGCGCTCCAAGCTCTGCCGCATTTTTCGCCCGTAAAAAGACATTGGTTTGCTTTTCGGTAGCCAAAGATACTGGGATGGTTGGCGTGCCTGCCTCGCGCAGGGTTGTGACTTGATTCATGCGCTGGGCAAGGGCCTTGTTGTCAGGCTCTATACTTTGGCAAAAGGCACCGTTGCTTTGTGTGTATTCATGACCACAATAAACCAAAGTCTCATCGGGCAGGGCGCGGATCTTTTGTAAGGATTGAAACTGATCCTCGGCGCTGCCTTCGAACAGGCGGCCACATCCCATCGAAAATAAGGTGTCCCCGCAAAAAAGCACACCTGCTTGCGGGCAATAAAAACTGATATGGCCGCGTGTGTGGCCGGGCGTTTCAATCGCATGGAAATCAAAATGACCGAACTGGAAGATATTGCCCTCGCTTAAGGGGAAGCTAATACCAGAAATGCGTTCTTTTTCAGAGGCTGGTGCGACAATGCGCGCCCCTGTTGCCGCGACAAGGGCGGCATTGCCGTCCGTGTGATCATAATGATGATGCGTGTTTAATATATAAGACAGCGTCAAATCGCGTGCGTTCAAAACATCAAGGATAGGCTGCGCGTCGCCGGGGTCAACCACTGCGCACAGGCCATCTGGCGTGGTCAGCAAAAAGGCATAGTTGTCCTGTAAAATAGGGATCAGATCGATACTTAGGCTCATAAGCTTTCCTCTTGCGTGCCAAGCGCATCGGCAAGGCGTGTTTGGGCACTTCCAGGTTTTAGGGGTTTCTGTTGCGAGCTATGCGGCGCCCAGCCAATAAGATAGATAATCTCAAAACTAGCGCGGATGCGCCCATCAGGGTCACTGAAATGCGCGGCATAGTAATCTTGCACTGCGGCAAAGAAACGGCGCGTAGTAAAGTGCTTAACGCGCTGCGCAATGATAGAGCTTTCTCCCATCGCGCGCAAATCATGCATCAATTTGAAAATATTGTCGTATGTCACTGTCACGATATCCGAATCCACAACGGGCAAGGCATATCCTGCGCGCGAGAGTAAATCACCCATTTGCGGTTTATCGGCAAACGGCATGACGCGCGGGCTGATCCCGCCGCTGATGGCAGCTTCACCATGGGCCATGGCCTCGCGCAATTCATACAATGTTTCCCCGCCAAACATACTGGCCAAAAAGAGGCCATCTGGGCGCAGTGCGCGGCGCATCTGTATCAATGCGCCAGGAAGGTCATTGACGCTATGCAGGCTAAGGTTACTGACGACCATATCAAGGCTTTGATGGGCAAAGGGTAAGAATTCCTCATCGCCGTGCGTGTCACCTGCGCGTAAATACGCTGGCGCGATGTCCATGCGCGTGATGTGTTGCGCATGGGCGCGGTCTTTTATGGTGCTGGTAAAATCATCATGGTCACGCGCACCAATTTGTAAAACAGTGGGGAAATCACGTTTAATATCGTCAAGACGGTCGCTAAGAACGTCACCCGCATGACGCAGCAGAAAATCATGCTCTCCCAGGCGCGGAAGGGCGCGGGTGCGTTTGGTAACAAGGATTTTACGATCGAAAAGAGGAGTGTTTACCATTTTTCTGGACGTGGGTTAGATTGGTTGTCTAAGTGATCAAGGTCTTCCATAAAAGTATCAAGCTCTTTTTCAAAATCATGCGTCAGGCGCGGCATTTTTGCAGGGTCTGGTTTTTTTAAGAAAGGCTGAATAAGGGATTTCATCTTTTGCGCGGCCTGCTGTGTGACAGGTTGATCTGCCGCATGAGGACCGTCTTTTGGGGTGTTGAAATCTACGGTGTTGTTTTTAACCGGTATGTCAGACCCTTTGTTTATATTATGTGTAGCCGTTGTCTTGCTAGCTTCAAGCGCGCGCGCGCCTACATCCAGCGACATAAGGCGCTTTTCATCAATATTGCTGAGTGCCGGCGAACGGTGATAGCTCAGCGGCATGCTAAGGCTAGGGTTTTGGTAATCAAAGCTTTTCTGCGCCATAAAGCGTGCTTTGACCTTGGCGTCCAGTTTTAAATGATCGTTGATATAGCGGTATGAGCGCGCCATAAGGGTCATAAAATGCGGATCCTTTGATAACGAACTTCGCAAAAGCATCATCTGATAAAAAGGCAGGAACTGTGCACCAGGTGCGTCATAAGCTTCAGGTGGCAGTACAACGACAAACGGGTATATTCTTTGCGGTGTAATGCCAATATGCGTAAAGTATGGCTCTCCCATTTTAATAATATGATCCGCTGTTAAAAAAGTGTGTTCGTCCAAATATTTGGCTGTTAACTTATTGGCCAGATATTTTTTCGCCTGACGTATTGTGGTGACATCTGTCGGAAGCGGATAACGCGGCGCAGTGACTGTCAGGCCATTTCCCTCATAACGAAATGGAATAGGCATTTTTTCCAAATTGAAATCAACAAAAAATTCATCCTGCAGACCCTGTGTGAGGGGCAGGATCACGGCAATATTTTCGCTTTGTTCATTATGAATGATAAAATCGACATCCTGATGCGATAAGCCAGTAACAGCGCCGCGCGATTGCCCTTCTTCAACAAAAATAGAATGCACCGCGCGTAATTCATTGGCGCTTTTGTCGCTGTCGCTAAAGTGATGATCGTGATCTTTCAGGGCTCCGACAACGTCGCTCATTTTGCGTGGGTTGATGAGGTTACTAATTTGAAAATCAATGTCTTTTTGCGTCCAGTTTTCAGGGCGCATCTTAAGATGCTCAAATAACGCAAGGATTTGTAATTCGAGGCGGGCATTTGGAATGACGCCAACAGTAATCGCATCTAAAATTTGCTGGGCATCAAATTCGCGGACATCGCCTTTGGCTGTAAAGCGGTATGACGTTAGAAATTGTCGTAAAGGCGTTGTCAGGTTCGGGTTAAATTTTACAGGCAGGAAGTAGCACTGGATCTGCTCGTCGATATATTCTGGCGCAGGGTAATGATACGGCCCTTTTAGCAAGACTGCTCCATTATCTGCGCTCAGGCCAAGATGTTCCTGCGCAAATTTTTGGGTCGTGCGCTCATTAAGCGTATCTTCATCGGGCAAGGCGCCGCTATCCACGGATAAGGCCTCGATCATGTGGCCAGACCAGCGCTGATCGGTTAGGCTAAGGCCTTTGCGGGGCACTGCATTGACGATAGAGCGAATAAGCCCGTCATGTAAATAAATCTTAAGTTTACCATTTTTAGAAATGCGATACGGCAAGATTTCGGCTGGCGTAATGTCGCGGTAGGCAACGTCACGCAGCGATCCATCGCTATCGTTACGCATCGTTCTGATTTTTATTGTGCTGTTGTCGGTTTTAGACGGGCGGCGCTCAACGATGTTAAGGCTCTCACGCTCGTTCACTTTTACGCCGATTGTCAAATAAGACAGGGACGGGTAATCCATCGGCGTGCCGTCGTCTTTGTATAAACGAAAGCGCCCTTCAAACCGTTCGCGTACAATGTCTTCATCATTTTGCGAGGTCGCATAAATAACCCTCATCCCAAGCGAACGAAGGGATTTTCGCATTTCACGCGCCGTGAAAAATGTATACTCCATCGGAAGATCATTTTCCCATTCTTCGCGTTCATCTTTGCGCATGATAAATTCATAGGCCCACTTATGAAGCAGGCGGAAAAGACGAGTGCCTTCTGTGGTTGCGGGCAGTTCTTCTAAAAAGAAACCTCCTAATCCAGGGTCACGGCTTTGGCGGGCATTTTCTGAATACCAAAGCAGCAAATCCGCATCGCATAAATCCATCAAATCATCACTGGGGCTTTCTTCGTCGGGAAGCTCAAGCAAAACATATTCTTCAGGCGGAGGGCGGGCGAAATCACGCATAAAGATTTGTCCGCCAACCTTTAACATGCGGTGATGCGCCGCCAATGTTTCGGTGACAATATGCTCGTTATAATCAGACCCAGAATAGATAATATGCAGGAAGTTGGAATCAATGACGGCATCAAGACTGTTGTTGCCAAACAGGCCGCTGGTCGCATCCCCGATTTTAAAGTCCAGATTATCCAGTTCATATTTGGCATTCGCCTTGGTAATCTTGCGCTTATCCTTGTCTAAACCCGTAAAGTTTAAATGGGGGTAAAGCGCCGCCATAGCAAAGGTGATTTCGCCGCTTTTGCATCCCATGTGCACAATATGCGCGTCATCATCCAAAACCATATGTGCCATGATAAACCATGCCTCGCGCATGGCTTCAGGGCTGATATTATGCTCGCGCAGTAATGCATCGCGCTGGGCAAGAAAATCCTGCAGGCGGGGCTTATCAGCGTCAAGAGCGCTTGTATCGTTGGTTGTGCTTGCCATAACCGCCATGCTATAGCATAGAAACGATGATAAATCCAAGAACAGTTTTGCAGGCGCTAGGGCGCAATGTCCTTGATACGGTTTTACCGCCGCGCTGCGTCGTGTCTGGCGACATCGTCAGCGACCAAGGCATGCTTGCGCCGCATATCTGGCGCGATATTGCATTTATTTCCGCGCCCATGTGTGATCGGTGCGGCGTGCCCTTTGACTATCATATCGAAGATAAAACGCTGTGCGCGCGCTGCACGGATTATCCGCCCCCATACCAAAGCGCCCGCAGCGCCGTCACATATAGTGACGCTGCGCGGGATTTGATTTTGGGGTTCAAGCATGGCGACCGCACACATGCGCTCAGTGTTTTTACGCCGTGGCTGTTGCGCGCAGGGCAGGATATTTTGCCGCACGTTGACTTGATCGTGCCAGTGCCCCTGCATTATTGGCGTTTGGTCGCGCGCCGATATAATCAGGCCGCCTTACTGGCGCAGGATTTAGGGCGTCATGCAGGCGTTCCTGTATGCGTGGATGCACTGCGGCGCAGGCGCAATACCAGATCACAAGGGCATCTCTCGCCGCAGGACCGCGCGCATAATGTCAGCGGCGCCTTTGATATCACGCCTAAACGTGCGGCGCTCTTGCAAGGGAAACGCATTGCCTTAATCGACGATGTATACACAACTGGGGCCACCGTGCGCGAATGTACCAAAATTCTGCTGGAAAACGGAGTGTCATCAGTCCATATTCTTACTATAGCAAAAGTCAAAATGTCAGAAACATAACCAAGAGAGTATTTTAAAATGGCAAAAGTAGAAATTTACACCGCAGATTACTGCCCATATTGCAAACACGCCAAAGCTTTGTTCGACGGTAAAGGCGTTGCATACGAAGAGATTGATGTCAGTGGCGATGACGACGCGCGCATTGCCCTAGTGAAAAAGGCCGGCGGTCTGCGCACTGTGCCACAAATCTTTATCAATGATGAGCATATTGGCGGCTTTGATGCGGTGTCTGCGCTGGATAAAGCGGGCAAATTAGACCCTAAACTTGCAGATTAATGCGATGAGCAAACTTCACGTTGCCTGCCTGCAGGTTAATCATGATGATAATCTTGCACGGAACCTTGATACGCTGGCGGAGCAAATGCGCGCCGCCGCTGCCAAGGGCGCGCAATTCATCGTCACGCCTGAGTGCAGTGACGTGATGGTTTGGCCAACGCAAAAACGACTGGATAGAGCGCAAGAGCAAGCCTCGCACGAGGCACTGGCGCATTTACAATCCTTGGCCAAAGAATTGGGTGTATGGTTGGTGATTGGATCACTGGTTGTTCACGATCCTGATATCGAAAAGCTGCGCAATCGTAGTTATATGATTGATGATCAAGGAAAAATAGCCGCGCAATATGATAAAATTCATTTGTTTGATGCGCAGTTTGAACATGGCGAAACATATCGCGAAAGTGCCCACTACGCGCCAGGAGATCGCGCCGTATCCGTACAAACGCCTTGGGCAAAAATCGGGATGAGCATTTGTTACGATCTG
Source organism: Micavibrio sp. UBA6929 (assembly GCA_002448815.1). Classification (GTDB taxonomy): domain Bacteria; phylum Pseudomonadota; class Alphaproteobacteria; order Micavibrionales; family Micavibrionaceae; genus UBA6929. The sequence goes on along the minus strand of DKAJ01000011.1, from coordinate 17,019 downwards.
CGTTTTGCGCATCTCTATCGTAAGCTAGCCCATGACGGGGCGCAAATTATGGTCGTCCCTGCGGCTTTTGCTGTGACGACGGGCTGCGCGCACTGGGAGGTCTTATTGCGTGCCCGCGCCATTGAAACGGGCAGTTTTGTTTTGGCATCTGGTCAAACCGGAAGCCACCCCGGCGATCGCAGTACCTATGGTCACTCAATGATTATCGGGCCATGGGGCGGTATTTTGGCAAAAATCGGTGATGAGGTTGGCTTTATTGACGCGATTATCGATTTAAAAGATGTTGAAACGTGCCGCACCAACCTGCCGGCCATCCACCATGACCGTAATTTTACAGGATAACTGATGAACGAGATTAAAAACTTTTATGAATTCGGAAATACAACAAACCCGAAAAACATTGTCTTTTTGTTGCACGGCCTTGGGTCGAATGGGCAGGATTTAATTTCCTTGGCGCCGTATTGGGCGCAAGGCTTGCCTGATACCTTGTTTATCTCACCTGACGCGCCGTTTGACTGTGATATGGCGCCTGTAGGCTATCAATGGTTCAGCCTGCTAAGCCGTGATCCCGAGAATATTCAGGCAGGCATTGAAATTGCCTTTCCAATTTTAACCGCCTTCGTTAAGCAGCAAGCAGAGCGTTTTGGCTTGTCGCTATCAAAAACGGCATTGGTTGGGTTTTCACAAGGCTCGATGATGAGCCTGTATACTGCGCCGCGCCTTGATGAAAAGATCGCAGGCGTTGTTGGGTATTCTGGTGCATTATTTGGCGAAGAAGGGCTGCTGCAAGACCCTGATGAATTTGAAAAGCCGCCAATCCGTTTGATCCATGGGCAGGCGGACGAGGTTGTATCCGTATCTGGCTATCACAATGCGCGTGATGTTCTCACCAAGGCAGGTTTTGACGTATCAGGGCATACAACGCCGGGTTTAGGACACTCGATTGACGAGGCTGGCGTGCAATCAGGCGCGCAATTCCTGCAAGATATTTTTCAGTAACATAAAAAACCGTAAGGTTTGCTGCGCAGACTTACCTTAAAGAGCTATTGCGCACCCACCATTTTGGATGTGCCGCGCTTAGCATTTTTGCGGCTTGCGCGGCAGAGGCATGATCATAATACAGACCAAAACACGTCGGACCTGATCCTGACATGCGCGTAATGGCGCAATTTTGCGTCTTTTGTAAGGCGAAGAGAACATCACGAATAACGGGCACATGATCACGTGCTGCGCGGGTCAGGTCATTGCCTTGACGTGATAAAAAATGCACCAAAGCGCGCGTATCATCAAAGGCGCGCGGGGCGTTTGCGGCGCGCCCTGAAAAGTCACTGGCATGCAATGCCTTGAAAATAGGCGGTGTAGGGCAGGGCACATTCGGGTTAATTAAAACGGCGTGCAGATCAGGCAATGGCGTATCTAATGGAGTGATGTCCTCACCAATGCCGCGCATATAAATGCCCTTTCCCGCAAAGCAGGCTGGCACATCCGCGCCAAGCGCTAACAGCATCGTATCAAGGCCATCTGGCATGTCGGTGATGCCCCAAAACTGCGCTAAGGCGTGAATGCACGCGGCGGCATCGCTTGACCCGCCGCCAATGCCTGCGGCCACAGGCAGGTTCTTATGCAAGGTAATATGGCAGTTTAGCTCATGACCTGTCAGCGCGGAAAAGGCGCGCGCGGCTTGCATGACCAAGTTATCATTATCGGCGGCGCCGTCTAGGGCATGCGCATATGGGCCTTCGCATGAAAATGCAGGGGCTTGTGCGGGGGTGATGATGACCTCATCGGCGATATCAGGGCAAAATGCCACCAAAGAATCCAGCGTATGATAGCCATCATCCCTGCGGCCTTCGATGTGCAGATATAAATTGATTTTTGCGGCTGCCAACATCAGATCACCTTTGAGTGCAACATTAATCCTGTTGTTTTTTGCTGGTGTGGATGTCGCTGTGCGCAGCTTGGATGACGTTATCCTCCGTTAAGCCCTGTGCAAGCTTATCATCGATTTTGGCAAGTAAGTCTGCATCAATGCTTTGGGCGTTTTTCGCGCGTTTCCATTGATAACGGGCCTCGATTTTGCGGCCAACCTGCCAATAGGCATCGCCTAAATGGTCATTGATCACAGGGTCAGCAGGCATAAGCTCGACCGCGCGCTCAAGGTAAGGGACCGCGTCGTTATAACGGCCCATCTGATAGTAAACCCAACCCAAAGAGTCTGTGATATATCCATCATAAGGCTGCATCGACAGGGCCTTATCGATCATGCCCAGTGCCTCGTCCAGATCTTCCCCGCGATCAGCCATGGCATAGCCAAGGAAGTTTAAAACAAACGGGTGGTTCGGATAAAATTCTAAGGCCTTGTTCAGGTCACTGCGCGCGGCTTCCCACTGGTTTAGCTGCTCTAACACCATGCCGCGTGTATAGTGCAGATACCATAAATTCGCAGGCGTTATACCCTTCAGATGGTTGTCGATAATCGCATTATAAGTGCGCAGCGCCTGATCGTAATTCTCGTGTTGACGTTGCAAGTCGCCCGTGAGGATCAGAGCTTGCAGGTCGTTGCTCTTTTTATAATAAGAGGCCAAATGCGCAATCGCCTTGTCATATGCGTTGGCATCATCAAGAGCCTTGGCTTTTTCAAGCTGGCTTTCATAATAGTATGGCGATGTTTGTGGAATTTGGCTGTAGGCTTGAACGGCTTGCGCATAATTTTCAAATTCCAAAGCAAGCTTAGCCTTTAAAATATGTGCACCATCCAGTGACGGATCTAAATAAAGCGCCATGTTGGTGAAGATGCGCGCGCTATCATGGGCGCCATCGTTAAACAGCAAGTTTGCCATTTCGTAAACCGCATAAGCCAGCCCCTCCGCAGGGTCTTGGGTGATCTGATACAGGGATAAAGCAGGCTGAAAATCGTCTTCTTTTGCTTTGAGAACCAAGCGATGTGATGTAGGCATATCATCAATCAGCGCCGCATAAAGATCTTTGGCTTTGCTCTTTTGGCCTGTCGCCATGTAAATGTCCGCAATGCGCTCGCGGTCTTGGTTTGGTAAATCCTCGTAGGATTCCAGTAACGATAAAACCTTTTTCAGGTTCTTTTTATCGCCGATATAGTGCGCGATATAGGCCGCGTTCAGCAAATGCATACGGTGCCCGTGCAATAAAGGCTTGTAGAAAGTATTATCCATCGCATCAAGCCACCCTTGGAAGACGGGCTTCATAAACAAGGTTAGTCCATCGTCCGGCATCGCGCTAAGCTGCGCGCGTGCGGCGTCATAGTCATGCTGCTTGAAGGTGTCTGCAATAATAAATAAATTCGCCAAGGCGCGGCTGTTATAGTCGTCATTATCAAGGGCCAAAAAGTCTTTTGCGGCCTTGATCGCGGCATTGGGGTTGTTTGCGCCCATCTCTAAGACGATCGCCTTTTTTAAGATCATAGGGCTGGTCGTGTGATAGTCTTGCAAGACGTCAAGATATGTTGCCGCCGCGTCCCATTGTTGATGGCGCTGCGCAAACAGGCTGGACAGGAATGCACCTGATAAATTATCCGCTTCGTAATGTGCATGGTGCGCTGGGCGTTTTAATGATGAGGGCAGCGTATCAAAGTTATCTGCAGGCAATGTAACGCTGTCTTGATCGTTCAGTGAGATTTTGGCGCTATTTAACGGCGCCGAAGGCATGTCCGCCGTCAAAGGTGAGCCATTTTGCGCTTTGTAATAAAACGCGCCCCCTGCCAGCGCTGTTCCCAGCACAATACCAGTAGCTACAACAGGAAGAGTAAATTTTGTCGTCAACGGTTTGATCCTTGTTGGTTATGCGCTTTACATGCCTGAATAATTCGGGCCATCTGCGCCGCCGGGTACAACCCAGTTAATATTCTGCGTTGGGTCTTTGATATCGCAGGTCTTACAGTGAACGCAATTTTGCGCGTTAATCTGTAATTTAGGCGAATTATCGTCACTGTCAATGAATTCGTAAACGCCAGCAGGGCAATAAAATTGCTCTGGCCCGCCGTAGGTTTGCAAGTTAATGCTCACAGGCGCGCTTTGATCTTTTAACTGCAAATGACATGGTTGATCTTCCCCGTGATTGGTATTTGAAAACGATACGGATGTTAATCGGTCAAACGTCAAAGTGCCGTCAGGCTTGGGGTACGTGATGGGCGTAATGTCTTTCAGGGGCTTGAGCTGTTTGTGATCGGCATGATTGCGCAGCGTATAAGGCAACATCCCAAATGTCACCGTTTCAAGCGCGGCAATTGCAATGCCTGCCCATAGACCCTTGTGGAAGGCTGGGCGAATATTGCGCACGGCCTTTAGCTCTTTGGCAAGCCATGACTGCGTGAATAAAGGCTGATACGCGCCGCATTCTTGGCCGAAACCTTCTGTGCTTTCTAATGTTTGGGCAATGGCCTCTGCCGCGATCATACCTGATTTCATGGCGGCATGATTGCCTTTGATCTTTGGCACATTGAGGAACCCTGCGCTATCACCAATTAAAACCCCACCAGGGAAGCTGAGCTTAGGGATGGATTGCCATCCGCCCTCAGACAAGCTGCGCGCGCCGTATGAAATGCGGCGACCACCCTCAAGCAACGGTTTGATCGCAGGGTGCGTTTTAAAACGCTGCATTTCCTCGTAAGGCGATAAGGTGGGGTTCTGGTAATCCAGTCCAACAACAAAGCCAATTGAAACCAGATTATCAGCCATGTGATAAATCCATCCGCCGCCATAGGTTTGCGTGTCCATGGGCCAGCCAATGGTGTGCGTAACCGATCCGGCCTTATGTTTTTCTGGTGAAATTTCCCAGACCTCTTTGATGCCCAGGCCATAGGTCTGTGGATCGCAATCTTTATCAAGCGCGTAGTGTGCTTTGGCTTCTTTGGTCAGTGACCCGCGGCAGCCTTCTGCCAGAACCAACTGGCGCGCGTGAAGCTCCATCCCCGGTTCAAAGGCATCGGTTTTATTGCCCTGCGCATCGATACCCATGTCATTTGTCGCAACGCCGATAACCGCGCCATCATCGTTATACAGTAATTCCGCCGCCGCGAATCCGGGGAAGATTTCAACGCCTAGATCCTCTGCCTGCGCGCCGAGCCACTGCGCAAATGCGCCAAGCGAGATAATGTAATTGCCGTGATTGTTCATTTGCGGCGGCGTTGGCAGGCGTGTGGCCTTGCTTTCGCTCAGGAATAAGAAGCTATCCTTGCCCGCAGGCGTTTCCAGCGGCGCGCCTTTATCCTTCCAATCGGGGATCAGCTCATCCAGTGCGCGCGTTTCAAAAACCGCGCCAGACAGCAGATGCGCGCCAATTTCGGAACCTTTTTCAAGCACGCAAACATTCAAATCGGCATTGATTTGTTTCAAGCGCACCGCGCAGGCCAAACCAGACGGCCCGCCGCCAACGATGACAACGTCAAAGTCCATAGATTCACGATCTGAACGAATAGGGTCAGGCATAGATAATGTTATCCTCTGTTTGTTAGGGGGATGATCTCAAAGATATTTGACCAGCTCATAAACCTATTTTAACCTAAATTCTCGTAAATCCATAGTAATGATTGAATGAAATGACGTTAACGCCTGAAACGATAACGAATAAGCAAGCCGCATTGCATGCCTTGCAATGGTACGTTGATAATGGCGTGGATGAAGTGCTGGGCGATCAGCCTATGGACTATTTTTCAATCACACCGCCAAGCCCGGCGCAGGCGGCGGCGATGCCTGCAAAAGCATCTGTATCACAATCGGCTGCGCAAGTGCCTGAAATGGGCGCGGAATCTGCGCCATCGGTGATGGGCGTTGAAGCGCAAAAAGAGGCACTGTCCCTTGCAAATGGCGCGGATAGCCTTGATGCTTTGAAAGCCGCAATAGAAAAGTTTGACGGGCTTGAAATCAAAAAAACAGCCAGCAATCTGGTGTTCGCAGATGGTAACCCGCAGGCCGATATTATGGTCGTGTTTGATGTGCCCGGCGATCAGGATGACCGCAAAGGTGTGCCGTTATCGGGCGTTGATGGTGCGCTGTTTGATCGGGCGCTGGCCTGCATCGATAAAAGCCGCAGCAGCGAAACCCCCGCCAGCAGTTTGTATATCGCGCCGCTTGTGAACTGGCGCCCGCCCGGCAGTCGCAGTCTGACAAACAGCGAACTTGCAACGACGCTGCCCTTGCTTGAGCGTCATATTGCACTGGTTAAACCCAAAGTTTTAATGGTATGCGGCGCAGTTGCCTCCAAGGCATTACTAGGCAAGCGCGAAGGCATATCGCGCCTGCGTAAACAAGATCATACCTATCAGACTCAATCGGCACTGGACGAGAAAATAAGCGGCATTCCATGCGTTGCAACCTACACCCCGTCTTATATCCTGGAAGCGCCATCACAAAAGCGCGCCTTCTGGTCTGACTTATTGAAAATGAACGAAATTTTGCGTAAAATAGGCGCTGAAGGCGAGTAATAAAACCCACGATGACAATGCGTAGATATCTTCAGATAGCCTATAAAATTTGCTTGGTTGCCATGGTGGCATTCACGTGGTTAAGCCTGTCTGATGTGCAGGCCGCGCCACAGGAAAAACGGCCTAATTTGCTTCTAAGCAATAAAGATACACAGCTGTATCAGACAATTTTTACAACGCAGCAACAAGGTAATATGGATGAGGCTGATCTGGCGATTGCAGAATTGAAAGATCGCCGCTTGCTCGGCCATGTGCTGTATCAACGTTATCTGCACCCCACCGCCTATGTCAGCAGCTTTGACGAGCTTAAAGCATGGCTGGAGTTTTATAGCGATCATCCAGGCGCCGAAAAAATCTACAATTTGGCCATGAAAAAGGCAGGCTCTTCGCAAAAGCAAGCATTACTGCGCCAGCCATCAAAACGGACTAAGATCCGCGCGATCGCTGAACCCACAATGGTGTTTGCGAAGCCTTACACTGATCATGGCGGGGCCAGTGACTATGATAAAAGCATCGAGAAAAAAGTACTGCGCTATATCCGTAAAGATCAAAAAGATAAGGCGCTGGATGTTATTTATGCCGAAAATAAAAAGGGCGAGGCATCAGCCTATCAAATCGATTACCTCAAAAGCCGCGCGGCTGAACGCTATTTGTACGATGGTAAAATCAAACTGGCACACGAGCTTGCGGCGCAAGCCTACAGACGTTCAGGTGATCGCGTGCCTTTGGCAGGATGGGTTTACGGCCTAAGCGCATGGTATAACGGCAGTTACGCCGCCGCCGCGCAAGGGTTTAAAAGTGCGGCCATTTCAAAACAAGCATCTGGCTGGTTGCAGGCGGCATCATCCTTTTGGGCGGCGCGCGCTTATGATCGCCTTGGTCATACATACGAGGTCGGCATTTGGCTGATGAAGGCGCAAGACCATCCACGCACCTTTTATGGTTTGCTGGCGCATCAGGCAATGGGTAAAAAGTTTGACTTTAACTGGGAAACGCCACCATTAACGCGTGATATGGTGCGCTCGATGGCGAAAAGCCGTGCAACTATGCGCGCTCTAGCCCTGATGGATATCGGACGCTATGACTGGGCAGAGCAAGAGTTTCTGTATGTTGATATTGATGATGACACAGTAAAGCGTGCGATGCTGGCCTTCGCGCAAAGCTATAATATGGCCGAGCTATCATACCGCTTAGGCAGTAATGTGAAGTCCTCTAAGGGAAAAATTTATGATGCCGCCCTGTATCCTGATCTGGATATGTCGCAGGTTGATCGTAAACGCAAATATGTTGATCTGGATCTTGTGCAGGCAATTGCACGTCAGGAATCGCGTTTTAACCCCTATGCGCTTAGCCATAGCGGCGCAGTTGGCTTGATGCAAATTATGCCCGATACAGCCCGCTATGTCGCAAACCGCTATGATTTGGTTTTAGGCAGTACAAAAACGCTGCTGCTGCCTGCTTATAATATCAAGTTTGGCCAATATTATATCCATGACTTGCTTGCCAGTAACACGGTCGGCGATGATCTGATCTATGCGTTGATTGCGTATAATGCGGGCCCGGGGAATTTGCGTAAATGGCAAAAAATGTGGCCAGAGGTCAAAGACCCATTACTGTTTATCGAGCTTTTACCTGTGACAGAAACCCGCAAGTACGTCGAGCGCGTTTTGGCAAACTACTGGATTTATCGTGTTAAACACGGTCGTGATTTAAACCAGCTTCAGCCCATTATCACAGGCGAGCCATTGCGCTATGCGCAAATTGTCAGTGATCTGCCCTACAACGTTGCAAATAAGCGCTAGGCACTACTGACGCGCTTGCTTTTTTGCTGTTGGATTTTTGTGCCTATAAGGCGCAGCTTGGCCGCGAATTTTGCTGGATTAATGGGCTTAGCAACATACGCCGAAACGCCAGCTTCGCGCGCTTGAATAACAGAATCTTCGTCATTTAAACCAGTAATCATGATAAAAGGCATATCGGGGTCAATGGACCTGATTTTGCGCAGTAAGTCTGCTCCGTCCATACCCGGCATGACCCAGTCACACAAGATAACGTCAATTGTTTCATATGCATGCTCTAAAAATTCGACGGCCTTATAGCCATTGGCGGCTTCTTGGATCTGAAAGACGCCAAAACTGCCAAGGTGTGATTTGATCAAGCCGCGCGCATCCGCGTCATCATCGACGATTAAAACGCGCAGCTTCGCAAAGGAAAAGGGCGGCACCTTTGGCTTTTTATCAGACTCAGGCTTCTTTTCTGGTGGGCGGTTAAGGGGCGTTGGTATTGTCTTAGGCATGTCCGGCCTCTTTCCACTGGCTCGTGCGCAGCATATCTGGGTTAATGTGCTCTCCAGTCAACTTGCCGTAGATAATAACGGCGAGATCTTCGAAATGTAATGGCTTGGTGATAAAGGTGGCATCCTCGGGGATAAGGTAGTCTACCATATCACCGCGCCCGGGGAACCCGCTCATGAAAATCGTTTGAATTTCAGGGTGAATGGCCGTGACCATTTCAGAGAGTTGCACACCGTTTACATCCGGCATAGCAATGTCAGTTAGCAATAAATCAATGAGCGCATCATATTCGTCTTGTATCAAAAGAGCTTCGTCAGGGTGTGATGCGCATAGTACGTTTAGCTCCATATCCTCCAGCATTGCGGCTGTAATGCGCAAAAGATCAGGCTCATCATCAACGATAAGAACCGTATATCCATGCATTCTCAAACTGTTAGGGTCTGTAAGGCATCCTTCTATCGTGCGTATATCATCTTGGTTTTCGCTTTGCGGGAAATACAAATCAAATTGTGTGCCGTTCTCAGGCGAGGATTGTACAAAAATATGCCCATCCAGTTGTTTCACCAATCCAAAGACAACGGACAGGCCCAGCCCCGATTGGTTATGTGTACTATCGGTCGTGTAAAACGGGTCAAATATCTGTGAGAGATTATGTTGCTCTATGCCTGAACCACTGTCTTTGATACTGATTTTGATAAAGGCAGGTGCCGCGCTATTTTTTTGACTAGGCAAGGCGCTGCGACTGGATTGGACGATGATATCACCACCTGATGGCATGAAGTTGCACGCGTTTTTAAAAAGCTCATCCATGATCTGTGAAAGCGCATCATTATGCGTGCGCATAACCAAAGGTTCTGCTGACGGTTTCATATGCACTGTAATATTCAATGGCAGTGTATCATCCAGTCGATTTTTTGCCGTGCGCAGTACTGTGTTCACATCAATCACAGTATTGGTCTTGGCCTGATGGTGCCCGAAAATTGTCATCTTATGCGTAAGCTGTGCGCCGCGCTGCGCTGCGCGATCGATTTTCTCAAGATACTCACGCAGCGGTGCTTTCAGATCCGTATCTTTTAGGCAAAGCCGCGCATAGCCATCAATAATAGAAAGGATGTTGTTAAAGTCATGCGCTAATCCGCCTGCTAATCGTGAAAGAGCGGCTGTCTTTTCGCTAGGGTCTTTTGATGCTGCATCGTGAGGCATTTCAGAGGGTGAAAGACTATCTGGCGACAGGTGGAGCGTTTGTGTGCTAAGGCGCTGCTCCAGCGTTTTGATATAGCTGTCTTGCTGTTTTTGTGCCTGATGATGTGTGTGTAATTGCTTAATGTATTTTAAGATTAAATGCAGCATCAGTGCATTTGATGCAATTAAAACCAGTACCGCGCAAAAGAGCGGCAGATCCAGCGAATGTGGTGCAACGTCGAGCATGTTTAAGCTTCTTTTTTGTGCTTATAAATTTTTATATCCCCACTAACAGAATACCAGTTATTGAAAATCGTGTGCAACTTTTACTTGTATTAAAAACAGGTTTGACATACATGCGTGTATCCTTGGACACTGTCGTATGCGTATGTCTTCGCTGTGTTTTTCTTTTGTGTGTGGTGTTGTGTGTCTATCGGGATCGGCGGTGGCGCGCGCTGATTTATACTCGCCTAATCAGGCGGGGACAATTGGTCTCAACACAATGCCCAATGCGCGCATATCTGGCAAAGATCAAGTTTGGGCGGGCGGCAGTTTTTCTGACCCATACGCACATGGATTTATCGGCTTTAACCTGTCCGATCGCTTGGACGTGACATTACGGCAAAGCGCCGAGATTTCAGGGGCTGAGCAAGACCCGAAACGTTTTTACCCCGGCATTGATTTCAAGGTGAAGGCATTAAGCGAGCGCCGTAACCGCCCGCAAGTCGCCATCGGCGCGCAAGGCGCATGGGGGCATAAACGCATGGCAGGCGAATATATTGCCCTGTCGCGGCGCTATAAGGGGTTTGATTTTACCGCTGGCGCAGGGTGGGGGCGCTTTGGTTCGGCGCTGCATGTTGATAATCCGCTGGCGTATTTGGGGGATCATTTTTCGCAGGACCGCGCGCTGGACGGCGAAGCGCAAAACGGTCCATCCGATTGGTTTACAGGCAAAGAAATCGGCTTGTTCGGCGGGGTTGAGTATTTTACACCCTACAAGGGATTGTCGGTGAAGGCCGATATTGGGGCAGACCGCGCAATGGCGGAAAAGGCGGCCTTTGATTTCAAGCCAGCCGCGCCGTGGTCTTTGGGCGTGAATTACAAACAAACCTTGCGCAATATGGCGCAGATTGATTGGGGCGTTGCCGCGCAAGGCTTTGACCGCATTATGGCGCGTATATCGCTCAGCCAAATGATGAGTAAACTGGGCAAGCGTCCGCGCACACCTGACGCTGATTTTCATCAAAGCGCCGCCGATCAGGCCGTATTGCATTATCAAAACCATTACAGCCTGCCGGCGCAAATTGGCGCGGCCGCGGCGCATATCGATAAACAAAAGCAGCAACCCATAACGCGTTTCCTTCCCGCGAATTTAGGTCTGCGCGGCCCCGAAATGACGATCGTCAATGGCGATATGACGCGCGCGCAAAACGGCGGGGGGAGCAGTGCCGAAGCATGGCGTAATGTCAGCATCAACGCGCTGGCAAATCGTTATCCAAACCATGATCGGGGCAGGGGGAAAACCGCGCCGCTTAGCCTCATTTTAGATAGTCAAATATCCTTGGCCGAGGATGAATACATCGCCTTGCAACGCACATCCGTTTTGGCGCAAATGCGCGCGCCGTTTAAGATGCTGTTCATGGATGTGGGCGGTGGCCTGCGCCTGAATCTTAGCGATAATCTGCATGAACTGGAAAAGCATAGCGCGCCGCCGCCTTATTATGTGCGCGGGGATGTCTATAATTATACGGGCGCTTTGCTGGCGCTGGATAATCTGTATGCATCATACGGGCATAGCTTTCAAAACGATGTTCATGTTCTGGCAACCGCAGGTTATCTTGAGGAAATGTTCGCAGGCGCAGGTTTGCAAATCTTGCATCGTCCCTTTGGGGAGCGCCTCGCCGTCGGCGCAGAGGGGTTCATGACGTATAAGCGCGATTCACAAAGCGATCTGAATCTAGACGTGCATCGCGGTGCAACGCTCAGCGGCCGTTTAAGCACATATTATGATCTGCCGCGCAGTGATATGACGATTAAAACATCCTTTGGCTCTAACCTTGATACTTTGTGGGGGTCGCAGGCCGGATTGATCAAGCGCTTTGATAATGGCGCAACCCTCGAAGGCTTTATCACGATCAGTGATGTGGGCGATATGGATCTATTTGGCGGCGAAACAACGCCCGATCACGGCGTGCGTTTGACTTTGCCTTTGGGCGGGGTGAAGGGAATTCCTGATTATGCCAGCGCACGTCTCAGCGTTCAGCCCTTTGGCCGTAACCGTGATCAATTCGTGAATAAACCGCAGGATCTGTATGATATGACCACACCGCTGAGCCTCGCACACATTACCAAAAATTGGCATGATGTCGCCGTAAATGCGGAGTAGCCGCGCGGCGTGATTACTCCACCGTTACGGATTTGGCCAGATTGCGGGGTTGGTCAACGTCTGTGCCTTTAAGGACAGCCACGTGGTACGACAATAACTGCACAGGGATCGTGTACAAGATGGGGGCGATGAAGGGGCGAACCTCGCCCATTTCGATCGACCATGTCACATGATCTTTCAGTGTCTTCGCGCCCGCCTCGTCAGAGATCAGGAAGATCTTACCGCCGCGCGCCACAGTTTCTTGGATGTTACTGACGTTCTTTTCGAATAACGGGTCGTTACTGGGGGCAAGCGCCACAATAGGGACGTTTTCATCAACCAGCGCAATGGGACCGTGCTTTAGCTCGCCAGAGGCATAACCCTCGGCATGAATATAGGAAATTTCTTTCAGTTTCAGCGCACCTTCCAGTGCGATCGGATATAAGCTGCCTCGCCCCAGATAGAACATATCGCGCGCATCGCAAATTTCCTTGGCGATGGCTTGAATGGCCTCATCATGGTGTAAGATCGTCGCGGCAATCTTCGGCAACTGGCGCAAGGATTCTGCGTAATCTTGTTCTTGCTCTTGCGTGATGGTTTTAAGCTCCCGCGCGGTGGCAAGGACAACGCAGGCCAGCGTTGTCATTTGCGTGGTTGTGGCCTTGGTTGAGGCAACCGCAATTTCTGGGCCAGCCAGTGTATGCAAGACAATGTCACTTTCGCGTTCAATCGTACTTTCGATTGTATTAACGATCGAGATAATTGTTTGTCCCTGACGCTTGCAATAGCGCAGCGCCTCTAGCGTGTCGAGCGTTTCACCAGACTGCGATACAAAAATGGCGACGCCGTCTTTTGGCATGGGCGCCTCGCGATAGCGAAACTCGCTGGCGATATCGATTTCACACGGGATGCGGGCAATGCGCTCCAGCCAGTATTTGGCCACCATGCAGGCGTAAAAGGCTGTGCCACACGCAATCAATGTGACGCGCGGCGCTTTGGTTAAGGCTGCGACAATGGCATCAGGCACTGCGATATGGCCTGTCGACGGGTTCACATAGGAATTGAGCGTATCGCCAATCACAGAAGGTTGCTCATAAATTTCTTTGAGCATGAAATGCTTGTACTCGCCCTTGCCGCTGACTGCGCCGCTTTGTGCGGTGATGCGCACTGGGCGCTCGACAGGGGTGTTATCATTCACGTAAATTTCCGCGCCATCACGTGTTACGGCGATGCGGTCGCCATCCTCAAGGAAGCTAATCTTCTTTGTCAGCGGCGCCAGCGCATAGGAATCAGAGGCCACATACATCTCGCCCTCGCCATATCCGACGGCCAGCGGCGTGCCGCAGCGCGTACCAATCAGTAAATTATCCTCGCCTGCAAAAATGGCAACAACCGCGTATGCGCCTTCTAGGCGGTCAAACGCCGCATTCGCCGCTGCGCGTGGTGATTTGCCCTGTTTCATTTCATGGGCGATCAGATGCACGATAACCTCGGTGTCGGTATCGGTTTCAAAGCGGAATTGATGCTGCTCAAGCTCGGCTTTTAGGCTGGCGTAATTCTCGATAATACCGTTATGCACAACGGCAACAGTATCGTTCATATGCGGGTGTGCGTTTTTCTCAACAGGCAGGCCATGCGTCGCCCAACGTGTGTGACCAATGCCAATTGTGCCTGCCAACGGTTCGCTATCCAAACGATCGGCAAGCTGTTGCAATTTACCTTCTGAGCGGCGACGGGACAGTGTGCCATCACTTTGTAAGGCGGCAATGCCGGCGCTGTCGTAACCGCGATATTCTAAGCGGCGCAAGCCTTCAACCAACAATGGGGAGACTTCGTTTTCACCGATAATGCCAATAATGCCGCACATATAAATCCTATCCTTTTTCCCTTACGTTACGCGAGTCATAGCATTATTTATGCTCAAACGCGCCATGACAATTCACAAAACGTAACAAAGCGTTACAACAAAGTTTGCATTTGTTGCGCAAAAACCCTATATATGCGCCCATGAACAGCCTAGGTTTTAACAAAGATCCAAAAGATACGCGCGTCGTTGTGGCAATGTCCGGCGGCGTGGATAGCTCTGTCGTGGCATCATTGCTGCACGAGGAAGGCTATGACGTGGTGGGCGTTACGCTTCAGCTCTATGATCATGGCGCGGCTACGGCGCAGGGGAAAACCTGCTGCGCGGGGCAAGATATCCATGATGCGCGCCGCGTTGCCGAGGATCAGGGCTTCCCGCATTATGTGCTGGACTATGAAAGCAACTTCCGCGATTCCGTGATTGAAGATTTCGCCGATAGCTATCTGCGCGGTGAAACGCCGATCCCGTGCGTGCGCTGTAACCAGACGGTGAAGTTTCGTGACTTGCTTGAGGTCGCGCACGATTTAGGCGCCGATTGTATGGCAACAGGCCACTATATTCAGCGCGGCATCGATGATCATGGTAAAGCCTACCTTCAGCGCGCAATCGACCATGGCAAAGATCAAAGCTATTTCTTGTTTGCGACCACGCAAGAACAGCTGGACTTTCTGCGCTTCCCCTTAGGTGGGTGGAGCAAGGATAAAACCCGACTTGAGGCGCAGCGCCTAGGCCTGTTGACGGCGGAAAAGCCTGACAGCCAAGATATTTGCTTTGTCCCTGATGGTAATTACGCGAAAATCGTTAAGAAAATCCGTCCTCAGGCCGAAAACAAGGGTGATATCGTTCATGTGGATGGCCGTATCGTGGGGCAGCATAACGGCATTATTCATTACACAATCGGTCAGCGCAAAGGCCTTGGTATCGGTGGCGGAGTGAGTGAAAATAACGAACCTTTATACGTGATACGCCTGAACGCAGCCGATAATCAGGTGATCGTCGGCCCCAAAGAATCCCTTGCCCGCAACATCATTCATGTGAGCGAATGTAATTGGCTGGGCGCGGATGTGCCTCAGGAAGGCTTGCCTATTATGTTGAAATTCCGCTCTGTGATGACACCAACGCCTGCGCGCCTGCATCAAGATGGCGATGCGATGCGCGTTCACTTGCCCGAGGCACAATACGGCATTTCCCCTGGTCAGGCCGCCGTGTTTTACGATGGCAGCCGCGTTTTAGGTGGTGGATGGATTACTGGCACGGACCGTGCAGACGACGAAGCCTCTGCCGCCTAAACAAGCCGTTCTTACGTATCAATACCTGTGCAGTTTAAACCATTAGGTGCTTGGTCTGTTGGCATGACCTCAAGGTGCGTGACGTTGATATGCTCGGGCTGCGTGGCGAGCCATACAATCATATCGGCAATCTCTGAGCCCACCATTTTGCGATATCCCGCATAAACAGTGTCGGCCTTGTCTTTGTCGCCTTTAAAGCGCACATCAGAAAATTCGGTTTCGATATTGCCCGGCTCGATGCAGCTCACACGGACATTCTTACCTTTTAGGTCGGCGCGTAATGTGCCAGAGAAATGGTTTACAAAGGCCTTTGTGCCGCAATATGTGTTCCCGCCAGTGTAGGAAAACGTGCCTGCGGTTGATCCGACATTAATGATGTGGCCTTTTTTGCGGGCAACCATGCCGGGCAATAGAGCGTGCGTCACGGCAAGCAGCCCTTTGATGTTGGTGTCGACCATTGTTAAACTGTCGGCGACATCCTTGTCTTGCAGCGCGTTAACGCCAAGCGCAAGTCCCGCATTATTAATTACCAAATCCACATCCTGAAAGGCATCAGGCAGATTTGCAAAATCGCTTGCAACCTGCGCGGTGTCGCATAAATCCTGCGTAAGAATATGAACGGGCGTATCAATTTGATTTTGCAGGTCTTGCAGGCGCTCTGTTCGGCGGCCAGTTAAGATCAGTTTCGTGCCAAGCTTTGCAAGGCGCAGCGCCGTTTCACGGCCAAAACCAGATGTCGCGCCGGTAATTACGGCAACGGAAGGTGTATAAAGGGGAAGTGTCATAGCAGATGTCCTTTTTGTCAGAGGTATGCGTATAGTATGCTTACGGCGTGCGAACCCAGCGATAGCCCGGCAAGCGTAAATTGTAAATGATCGCCGCGCCGCGTAACGAGAATGTCACCGCAACTCCAATCCATAGTGTAATGCCAGTCGGTAAAATCTGAAAATGCTCTAACGCAACATAGGTCAGTGCCCCTGCAAAGCTTGCGGTTGCGTAGATTTCCTTGCGCATAATCAGGCTTTCATTGCTGCTGAGCGTGTCGCGGATAATACCGCCAAAAATCGCAGTAATCACGCCCATCAAAACGGCAACAGCCTCGGGCGCGCCCGCGCCAAGGGCAATTTGCGCGCCAACCACACTGAACAAAGCCATCCCAAGGGCATCTGCCCATAAGATATATTTCTGATAACGTGATATAAAATGCGCGGTGAAAAAGGTCATAACCGACGTCGCAAGGCAGATATAAATGTAAATGGGCTCGCGAATCCAAAAAACAGGCGTCTGCCCCAGCATCATATCACGCAGCGTTCCGCCGCCAATGCCTGTAACCGCGCCTAAAATGACGAAGCTAATAATATCATTTTCATTGCGCGCCGCCACCAAAGCGCCCGTAATCACAAAGACAATAATCCCGATATAGTCTAAAAGCGTGACAAAGCTCATCCCGTATTACCCTTTATGCATTTTTTTGATTGAAAAAACTTTACACCATAAAATCGGTTTGATATAGAGATTATCACAAAATTATGGCGGTGTAGCTCAGGGGTTAGAGCAGTGGAATCATAATC
>DKAJ01000007.1:107196-134528 GCA_002448815.1 Micavibrio sp. UBA6929 | reverse complement strand
TTGAATCTATAGTCTTCTGCCATTCACGCAAGTCTGTCGTTTTCAGCATACTTAACAGTGGCAAAACTGTTGTACACTGTACATTTCCAGCATTTAATTCACGGTTCGAAAATAGTGTTTTTAACAATGTGCGTTTTATAAATCATGCAAGCAGTCATATTAGCTAGAATCTCATCGAAAGAGCAGCGCGATGGACACTCACTAGATGCGCAGACACGCAATCTGGAACAATATGCGCAGCGCAAGCAGTTAAACGTCATTCGGAAATTTACGTTAGTTGAATCATCGAACAAACGGTTTCGTCCTGAATTTGATAAAATGATTATCTTCATTAAGAAGCAAAAGACGAAAGTCGCATTAATCGTCGACACCGTAGATCGTTTGCAGCGCAGTTTCAGAGAAACACCAATATTAAACGACCTGATGTCGCAGGATTTATTGGAGCTGCATTTTGTTAAAGAAGGTAACATTTTATCAAAGCATGCGAATAGCGTTCAAAAGTTGATGTGGAACATGGGGGTTGTGATGTCACAATCTTATACAGATCAACTGTCAGATAATGTTAAGCGTAGCTTTGATTTTAAGGTTCGGAATGGGGAATGGTGTGCTCAAGCT
Source organism: Micavibrio sp. UBA6929 (assembly GCA_002448815.1). Lineage (GTDB taxonomy): Bacteria > Pseudomonadota > Alphaproteobacteria > Micavibrionales > Micavibrionaceae > UBA6929. The sequence goes on along the minus strand of DKAJ01000007.1, from coordinate 133,913 downwards.
CCGATTGGTTATAAAAACGCGACAGATGTAACAACGGGTAAATCGACAATCGTTGTAGATGAAGATAAAGCGGATTTAATAAAGCAGATCTTTATTGAATACGCATCTGGATTGTATTCGATTTCATCATTGTCAAAGCAAGCATATGGGTGGGGTCTGCGCTCACGAAATGGATGTAAAGTTTGTCCGCAATTATTGCATACGCTGCTACAGAACCCATTTTATTATGGTGTTATGCGTGTTAAAGGAAAGCTTTATGAGCATAAGTATGACGCATTAATTTCAAAAGAATTGTTTAACAAGTGTCAGTATGTCCGCATGCAACGGAGTAAGACGAAGGTTGCCGATAAAACCAAGCATACGTTTTTATTTAGTGGTGTCTTTATATGTTCTGCATCAAAGCGTGTTGTGTCATGTGATATGAAAAAAGGTAAGTACGTATATTTGATCTGTCGTGATCCAGACAATCATTCAAAAAAGTTATGGGTCAACGAAAGATCTGTCGTTGACCAAATGCAAAATAAGATTGATGCATTTCACCTGTCGAACGAAGATTTACCAGTATTGATTGAATATACTCAACATACGCTGAAATTACAGAAGCAGCACGATAAAGAAATAATCTACACGCTTCAAAAAGAGTGTGATGAGATTGAAAGACAAATTGATAAAGCAACAGAGTTATTAATTGATAATTGTATTAATCAGGATGTTTATGAACGTAAATATTCTGAATTGAAGCAGAAACACAGTGATATAACTGTCTTAATAAACGATCAATTACAAGACACTGAACTATTAGAGCGTTCGATAATATTATTGCTCAAACTATGCAATAAGGCATCATTATTGTTTAAAAGTTCGAAAACTACGTTAAAACGCACATTGTTAAAAACACTATTTTCGAACCGTGAATTAAATGCTGGAAACGTACAGTGTACAACAGTTTTGCCACTGTTAAGTATGCTGAAAACGACAGACTTGCGTGAATGGCAGGGGCAGCAGGGTTCGAACCCGCGACCTACGGTTTTGGAGATTTGCTCAAACAAATAGCCACAACAATTCTCAATTAAAGATAACAATTATTTCAATGTGTTGACAAGATATTCTTGTTGTGTGCTATGGTGCGTTTATATCATTTTTTGCTGAAAAGTGTGCCATGAGTGTGCCACAGAAGGTTATTGTTGAATGCAGAAAGCCCCAACACTTTCAAAATTTTTAATTATTAGTGATGATCCATACATAACAGCTCAAATATCCTCCTTGTTGAGCAAAAGAGGGCATTATACCCCTGTATTAGATTGCCCAAGACTTACAAGACATGATGCTGACAATGAAGTTTTACGCCGCAATAATGTAGCCGCTCGCTTTCAACCTAACCCTATAATTTTTGCTAAAGCCGAACAAAAAGTTAAGGACAGTTTCAAAGAGAAGTTTCCCAATAAAATTGTCGAATATGTCGAAAGCATCGATGATTTAACAAATATCGAAAAACTGTCTGTTACCCGCCCTGAAGAAAAACTTACATGGAGTAAAAAGAACATAGGGGTTGGACTGTTATTAGCCCTACGTCAAAAAAAGGAAATTGTTTTTGCTGAAAACGGCACATCAGAAGATTGTGCCTACAGCGATTTAGAACACCTCGTTGTCTGTGAAGAAGGCGACGAATTAGCCCAAGTTATAGCCGCAAATTACGCTTACTCGATTGGTGCTGGATTATGCTTAATATCCGAACTGGAAGAAGGCAAAGCGGAGACGATATGTGAGGCATTTTATTCCTCTGCCGACCACGCCGATATAACCCAAACAGAGAAATTAGAACAACTAAAAGAAATGCTTCGAGAAGCATCTGCAAATATTCCTTTAGACGGTAAAAAAATGCTTACATTCATATCAGGGAAAATTCCGTGGGGTTTTGCATATCCAGAAATACCAACCACACACATATTTAATTATCCTGATATGGGAATCTCAATCCTTAATGCAATGATTCCAGAGCAACCCAACACTCAAGGTCTTTCTTTAGGAGTTATGATTGATCCTGAACAAGTAGAAGCGTCAGAGGTGGAAACAGTAAAGGAAAGCCTTGGGCAAAGAGGTATGATTTTAAAAACCCTGAAAGGCTCCGGAGCCAATGTCTACAACGTAACAAGGAACATAGGTCTTTTACCTTATGATTTTTTGCTAATTTCCACACACTGCGGTGATGCCAGCGGTTGGGAGTGGACATACGAATATAAAGATAGCGAGGGGATAGAAAGAACTCTTGTGACACATACGACTATAGGGGTTGGAAATATTCCACATGAAGACGAACTTCTGGAAGTCATGCAATTCAGCAAATTTACTTCTCTTGATGGTGTGAATTGGAATGATCCAAAGGCTAAAGAAGAACTTTATGTTGGTACTGCAATCTTAGATTATATCGAACGTAGTCGAGATATGGATGATTTCAAACCAGTTAAAAAAGTTCCTATAAATCGTGTCAGAGGCTCATCAGCACTTAAAATGTGGGACAATAATTATATCCCTGTGCCAGAACATATAGCAGGCGATTCTTTGCCAATAATTCTTAACAATGCCTGCTCTTCTTGGCACCGATTAGCAGGAGACTTTATATTTGGACAAGCGAGAGTATACATCGGCACATTGTTCGAGGTTATGGATGCACAAGCCTGTGAAATAGCGATTAAACTTACCAGCAAATATTTTGGCAAATCTCTGGCTGTTGCTCTATGGCGCGCTCAAAATGATGTATATCAGGACAGTATTAAACGCCCATACATTATGGTCGGCCCACATTTTCAAAGATTACGAATAACAAGTGAGGATAAAGCCAAAAGAGTATTTCAGAACATGACTAGAAGCGGCGCCAATATGGCGAGAAGCCTTAATGATAACAACAAAGATGACTTCGCTAACAAAAAGATCAAGGAAAACCTCGACTTTCTTAAAGCTGAAATAGAACTTGTCGCTAAAATGGTTTCAAAGCGGTATAAATAAAACACTATGAGAATTGAAGAAGAATTAGAAAAGACAGGTTACTTTTGGTTGCCGGATCGTGAGAACGACAAAAAACCTGGTATCCTTAAAATTAAAAATGGCGGAAGAATAGAATTAGAAATCATCGGGAATTTTGATGAAGATTTAACACTGTTTAACAAGGAGTTTGATCTTCCAAGGATCGTTGGTTTCGTAGAGGGTGATGGTAACGTAACCTTAGAACGTTGTTTTTACACAAGCAAAAATCTTTCATTCGGCGGCATATCCAAATCTAAAATATATGTTTCGATGGTGTTGAGCGGCGCCGCATGGGAAAAAGATGAATCCGTTATGTTCTCAACACTTGCATTTAGTGTTGATTGCTTAGATGAGTGGGTAGGCATTAGCGGAATTAACGTCCAGCATGATTGGAAGAACAAAACTGCACAGATAGACTATTCTCCCCCTGAAGACATCTCTATCTCTTTAGGTGAAGGCTTCACGCTCAATATATGTTTTGGCTGGACGCTTCCTGGGGTTCCTAACATCACTGAAGCAAAAGTCAGCCAAAACGTCTATTTTAAACTAACTTCTGAAACAATAAGGCCTCTTAAAGACTTTACAGAGATGGCTTTCAAAATCACAAATTTGATGTGTTTTGCAATCGACGATACTGTTGCCATGAAGAATTTAGTTGCTACATCACCTGAACTTACAATTCAGATCAGTGAAGACAAAAATAGACCTGCCCCAATCAAAATATATTACGAAAGCCAGCCATATTCGGAGAACAAACCCAAAAAAGCCTGGCATGATATGCTCTTTAATTATAAAGCAATTTCTATTCATGCAGATAAGATTTTTAATAACTGGTTGATCGCTTATGAGACGTTGTCTCCAGCCATGGCTCTTTATTTTTCGACGAAAACAGAAGCCCAAAGATACATTGACGGAAAGTTTTTAGCACTGGCTCAAGGCTTAGAGACGTATCATAGACGCACTTCTGATGAAGTGTTGATGGAGGAGTCGCAGTACGAGAGTTTGAAACAAGAAATTATAGAGAATTGCCCTGAAGAACATCAAGATTGGTTATCTGGTAGGTTAAGGTATGGGAATGAAATCAGCCTGAACAAACGCCTGAAAGCAATCGTTGAGCCATTCAAAAAATATTTAGGTAACAGCACCGAAAGGGCAAAACTTTTAAGGAAAATCGTCGTCACGCGTAACTATTTGACACATTACAGTGCAGAATTAGAAAAGGACGCTGTGAAAGGAAGAGACTTTTGGGTAATCTGCCAAAAAATGGAAGCGATATTTAGTCTACACTTCCTATCGGTAATAGGCTTCACAGAGGAAGAAATTGAAGCAATCGCGAGTAATAGCCGTGCGTTACAGCAAAAATTAGAGGCAAAATAATTTAAAAACCACACTTTTAATCCGGCAGTCTATCAGGCAAGGCACGAACGGCTCTAATGACTTCTGGGTATTCGCTTGTTATGTACGGTACATTTGAAACGGCATCATTTACTCGTGCTTGGATTTCAGGAGTGTCGAGGCCTATAAGTTTTTTCAAACCATATTTGCTAAGGCCGTATCTTGCAACAGCGCCACCGCCTGTGTTCATGTCATAAGTATAGCCTGTATTCATCATTGTATTGAGCAATTCAATTAGGCTTCTGTCATTGGCCACCCATTCATCTAATGTTCTTCTGGCTTCTTCAGCGTTTAAACGTAGCCACATAAAAAGCATGGGTGCGGCGTGATTATGCTCGAGCCAACGTTCATTACGGTCATGCCTAGCCCAAAGAGAAATCTCTTTCTCCACTTTTTCCTTTAATTTTGTAAAATCACTTTCTGTGAGTTTTACATTTAAAGGATAGTCGCTTTTGGACATCTCGGGATCGTACTCAATATGACCGTTTTCCATTGCCGCCTTTTCAAATAAGTGCATGGGTAAATAAATTACTCCATCACTTATCCAGTGCGATAATAAATCGCTCAGGGCTTGGGGCCTATTTTTTTCAGGCTGAGAATTAATAAGTTCTACCGCAAACATAAGGATTGATACAACTTCCCCCTCATTATCAAAATTTTTGCCCAGTGATCTCAAAAGTGGCAATGCTTGCGTCTGCCAATCAAACGGTTCTTTTTCATTGTGTTCTTTCAGGTCGCGAATGACATATCGAGGCATATATCCACCAAATGCCCGAACCTTTTGCAAAACTTTCCCTCGCCCTTTATCGCTTCTTGCTTTCAATAAGTCAGAAACAATTTCCGGTATCTCTGTGGCTGGGTTCTGTTCGTATTTAAAATACATCTCCATGAAATCAGGAATACCCATCCGAAAGGATTCCCTCTCTGTATCACTGAAAGAATAGGAATTATCAAACTGTAAGGCTGGGAACACTATACGAAGGATATTTACTATTTTTTCTTTTGTTTCTTTATCGCCGCGTATTTGATCTTGGATATAACCTTCTTCCGGCAACTCACCTCTATGTCCTAAAGGATGAGTATTAGTATCGGTGCCAACCAGCCTTCTACCTCCGCTTAAAACAGCGTTACGATGAAGCCATAGCCAATCCCAAAGTTCAGGTTGGTATTCCATCAAGTAAGACGCCACTAAAATGTCTGCGGGATCACTTTTATTTTCCAGCATCGTTACCATGTGAAGTGATCGGTTTATAACTCTCTCTCCCACGCGCAAAGAGGTGAATAGCGTGGCGATAGCTGGAGAAATCCTTTGCCAGTATGGTTTTTGGTTAAAATCGCTACCGTAAATCTCGGATACCATTTTATAAAATCTGTCAAAAGTCATGCTTGCAATAGCATGGTCGGCTGGACGAGGCAGTTGATAAGCCGCCTGCACGACTTTTTGAAGATATCCCTCTCCATAAATGGAAGCCTCTTCTTTACTTGCGTGTTTACCAGCCAAGTCACCCAGTGCATTAATTACATGCTTACGATCATAGCCCACTAAATAAATAACCTTTGGAAAGTCTGCTATCATGCGCATTAATTGCACCATAGAACGGACCTCTTCTGGATTGAGTCTGTCTAAGTCCTCTATCGCAACTACGATGTGTGAAAACGGTAAATCCTCACTACCTAACTTTTTCTGAACTTCTTTTTTTAGCTGATCTAAAGTTTTGGTAGATAATGAATCTTCGTAATCTTCTAAAATATCGGCATAATCACGCAGTAAATCTGAAACCCCAATCAGCGCTTTTTCGGTATCTTCCATCGCGTGCGGAGAGCGCAACCAATCGTAGACAAGCCATAATAAAAAGGCCGTTCCAATAGAGATTTGAGGAATGAAATTTGTCAGGTAGGCAAGAAGGTAAAAAATACCCGCAAGACCAAACAATGCTAATCTACGAGCCAGTCGATTTTTAATAAAAAAATCAACAATCGATTTTATTGGTTTCAGTTTATTTTTTAGCCAAAAAAAGAATTTTATAGGTTTTGTTCTGACCTCACGCTCAATAAATGTCGCCAAATCCCTGAGAAATAAACTAGCAAGATGTTCGTTATCGGTGAAGTGCCAAGGGTTGAATACCATCCATTTTATAGGTTTAGCGCTTTCATTCTGATTGTATTCTTCAATTTCTCTTCGGATTAAGTCTATGGCATAACTTTTACCCTCACCCCATGCGCCTTCAATACCAATGACGAAACACTCGTCCTGTGGCGATGCTGTAATCAGTTTTGCAATACCTTTGGCAAAAGGCTTTCTACGTAATTCGTCATCAAGGGGTTCATTAACCTTGATATTTCCTGAGAGCAAAGAGAATTGCTTATTTTTCTGAGGTTTCTTCTTTGTAGTCATGCTGAGGATTATAATTCTCCATACGGATAAAAAACAGTCTTAATACTTATAAGCATTGAATTTTTTGGCGTTACAGCCTACTAATCAAGATGGTTGGTAATTTTACCAACTGGGGCGTGATAACCCCACCTGTGCGGCTAACAGCATCGAGCCGTAATTGCGATGCCTTCTCGACCTATGTCGGGGAGGCGGACGGAATACAATAGCGCTTAGCGTGAATACGCCGCGCCATTCACAGGATGGTTATCAACTCCCCGGCTCTCGTGAGAAATCACGGAGCCGTTTCCGTAAACAAAAGGGAGTTTTGATATGAACAAAATCTTATTATCGTTATTGGCAACAGTTTTGCTAACTGCCTGTGGCACGACAGACGCAGTAAACTATGGCAAGTTGAATGAACCCATTCCATCGGACAAAGCGCGAATTATTGTAGAGCGTGACAATAGCCTATTGTATTTAGCGGCGGCAGTGGATGTGCGATCCAATGGCACAAAAATCGCGAGCCTAGGGCGTGGCGGAAGCGTTGTGCACAATATTTCAAAAGGTCAAAACACACTTTCAGTATCAACGCCAACAGCTTTCGGACAGTTTGTAGTCAGCTTCGATGCAAAAGCAGGAGAAACATATAATTTCCAAGTAACGCCTCGTGGCAGCAACATTATGGGGGGATACGGCATGGGCATGTTGGGCGATGCCATCAACGCCAGTGTCTCCGAACAATCTGGTTACTTTCAAATAAGTCCCAAAGATTCCCAGTAATGAGAACTGCGATTATCGCCGCTCTTATCCTAGGGTTTCTTGTCATTGGCGGGAAAGCCCATGCGTGGTTTTGGTCGGATGAAAAAGACCGTGCCTGCGGCTCTATTGAATGGGAGGTGCAAAACGCCGCCCAATGTTTGGCTCATCGAAATATGTGGGAGCGCTGGGATGAGATCAATAAGATTTACAGAGGTGATCCTGAGAATAGCGTTGGCACTGTTGGGTGTCCCATTTTCATACAAAAAATAGCGCGATATGGCTTTACAGAAAGAAAAGTGGAGAAACAGATTTTTGGGTTTTTTGTACAGAACTATGACGAGGCTGGAAGCATCAAATACAAATTCAAAGAATTTACAGGCAGGGACTTTTGTGATGTTGCGGAAGAAAGGGGATGGATTGCTATATATCTGAAATTAAACAAGCAGGAAAATGACCAGAATTGAGCGCCCAATTTGATAGGAACTAAATCGGGTTTTGTAAGACCTTTTGCATTTCACGATCCACAGCGTCTGCAATCGCTTGAGAATGTTTGTTGATTTCATGGTCTGCTTTCTCTTCGTTGTCGCCAACAAAGGTCACGCGGGACATTTTGGGCATGTGGAATTCCATCAAACTCAACATACACTGAAAAGCGGCTTTGGGATCATCCTTCGCCATTTCGTTCAACCAATCAGACATATTATCCAAGTTATCATCGATTAGTTGTGCGAGAGCCTTTTTCATTGCTTTCGTAGAACGGTTTGTTGAACCTTTCGGCCTGCCGTTCGGATTTCCTGACTCTCCTTTTTCAAATGGCATTGTAAACCTATTGTTTTTTACAGTTGGCACTACTTATTTAGCGATGAATAATTTCCAAACTTTTTCGCCGCGCGCATTTTTTGATTTCTGCATGATAAATTTTGCACCGGAATCGCCTTTGCCCTCAAAATAGAGGTTTCCGTACTTTGATTTTTTCTCAGTCATCTCTGCTAAAATTGTTTCTTTTTTTTTCATTTGATCTCTTAAAAACTAATATGTTTGTAGTGTGAAGCCTGATCTCAGGCATAGGACGACAGCCCAGCTAAAAAGCTGAGCCGTTCCCTCTGCCTTGCGTATATGCTTGCCGGAGCCAGCCCTCGCACAGGCCTCTGACATCACAATGTCTCTATTGAGTCAGAGTTGGTGACTACTTATGACGACAAGAGAATATCGCCAGTGATCCCGCTTTCACCCTAGGACTGCGGTTGCCTTGATCACAGCCATAGTAGGCCGTACTACTTCATGCGCTACCGTCTTACCCGACCACATGAAGAGAGCAGTTATTAAACTGCAACACTATTTTGCTCCTCTATACATTTGAAAAATTCAATTTCATCAATTAGGACTTTTGCACCCACACGACGAATGCAACGGGCGAACCCGTTTTTATCAGCGTGAAAAATTCTGTGGCGCATCCCACCTTCGGGAAACGCCGGATATTTTGCAGAGAATTGCCTAACAGTAAGCAGGCTTGGTATCGTTTCTGACATTTTGTTTCCTTGTGTTTATTTGCTGGGTTTTGTTGTCCCGATTTAAATAAACCATAGAAAACACTGAGTTTGTGTTCTTGTTTAAGTCAGGAACATTTTTTGCGTGAGAGGCTCAGTATTTTTCTAATTTCATCATCATCTTTTCTCATAGACTGAAGATATCTAGTTACGCTAGGACGTCCTATACCAGCCTCTTTTGCCAAAGATTCGTGTAAGGGTTTAGGGAGACCACTTTCGCTTTTGGCAAATTTTATAAGAGCCTTTTTTATACGCTTTTTAGCCTCTGCTTTTTGTAGTATCGCTCGATTTACTCGACCTTCTACTCTATTTTTCTCTTTGCTTAATAAGAGTTTTGATTTTTCAACTAATGACTTTTGTATTTCTTCTCTTATTCCAACTAACTTCACACCCCAATAAGCCATCATTAACGGCTCATTTTCAGGGTTGGCTTTAATAGATATTGCTATCGCTACCGACAGCACATGGTCAAACCTGGGCGACTTTTTGTCATTCAGATAATGCTGTAAAGGTTCATAATTTTCGGCAAACAACTTGTACAAAAGATCGGCGGCTGACCTTGCACCTTCATCGCACTCCCAGGGCTTGATGAGACTCTTTTCTTTTTCAGATACATTTAAAATATACTCCCTATAACTCTGAGGAGCAGGATAATCTTCACCATGTAATAAACTACGAGCCGTACGGACAAGTTTATGCGGCCTTGGAGGATATACACCCTGCTGTTCTTGCCACAACCCGAATATTCGATTGAGATTTGATCTTATTTCCCGCTTTTTGGTAGAGGGAATCTCATTAAAGGTTTCAGTAAAAACCTGCTGAGCCGCACGTATTTCAGCATGTCGAGAAAGACTCGATATGCACATATCATGTTTTTCATTTGAATATTCATCATACATTGCCAAAAACCTTTTCATTCATGCTGTTTACGACTGAACTTGTGTGAGCGTCCGATAAATGGGCATAGCGTTTAACCATCGCTAGGGTTTTATGACCCAAGACTTCGGCTATTTCCGCTAGAGATGCTCCATTCATCGCCAAATAAGAGGCCGCACTATGGCGAAGATCGTGAAATCTAAAATCCTCAATACCAGCCTCTTTCAGTGCGCCTTCCCAACTTCTTTTAATTTCATAGGCTTTATCACCTCTTTGAGAAGGGAAGAGCATATCAGTATCAATTCGTCTGATCTTTCTATGCTCACACACTAATGACAAAGCATGACCTGTAAGAGGAACAACTCGCCGCTCTTTGTTTTTCGTCTCATGCAGAATAATTTTTCCTTTGTCCAAGTCCACATCACGCCACCGGATATTGAGTATTTCACTCTTTCTCATTCCGGTGCTGATCGCTAACACGATTATCAAATAGGTATGAGGATAGGGCGCATTTTTACAGGCTTTTAAAAGTGAATTACGCTCTTCATCGCTTAGGAATCTGACACGCCCTCTGGGTTCCTGTAATTTCTTTATTTTACGGAAAGGGTTGTCTTCCAGCCATTCCCACTCATTTGTAGCAATAGTGCAAACATGGCTCATAACAGCGATATAGCGGTTAACTCGTGATGCACTGATAGGAACAGGTCTTTTTATGCCTGTTTCTTTATCAATACGCTCGACTGTCCGCTTTGCGATTAGGTCAATTTTGTCCGTGATAACGGATCGGCTCAAATCTGCCAGTACACAATAACCCAAATTCTGCTTCCACCAGTTTAGAGTAGTGGCAGTGTCTTTGTATCGCTTAGGTCGTTCTCGTTTCAGCTTATCAATGTAACGGTCAATCATCTCGGCGACTGTATGCTTCTGCGAGACAGATGTTTTGAAATAACGCCGCTCACGCATGGCGGCTTCGGTGGACTGCGCCCACATTCTTGCATCAGTAAGACGTTTGAATGTTGCTCTGGCCTCTGGGTGTCCTTTTAAGCGCACCTGGACGCGATAAGAAACCTCTCCTGATGGTGCTTTTCTCTTTTGAATTGATGCCATTGTTTTCACTCCTTTTCTCAATCAAAAATGCGATCCACGGATGTCTAAACCGTGGGTCAATTTAAAATTGCTTAGCAAAAACAATGGTTTGAAATTTAAGTGCAAGAGTGCGGCACACTCATGGCACAAATTACCATTAATTCTTGCCAAACAAGAACTGTGTCGCATTTTCTCTTTCGAATTTTATTTGAGCAGTTTTTCCAAACTGTGCCACCAGTGTGCCATGGTCTCGCTTAAACCTTGGAAAGTGGCAGGGGCAGCAGGACTTGAACCCGCGACCTACGGTTTTGGAGACCGTCGCTCTACCAGCTGAGCTATACCCCTAAAAGATGGAGACTTTCTAAATGATAACTTTGCAAAAGGCAAGGTTAAATCATCGCCATGCCGCCATTTACATGCACAGTGTGGCCTGTTACGTAAGCCGCTTCGTTAGATGCAAGGTAAAGTGCGGCTGCCGCGATGTCGTCGGCCGAGCCCATGCGCCCTGCAGGAATGCCGCTATTGATGCGCTCTTTCTGATCGTCTGTAAGGACATCTGTCATTGGCGTTGCGATAAAACCTGGCGCAACGCAGTTGACAGTGATGCCGCGGCTGGCGACTTCTTGTGCCATGGCTTTGCTCCACCCGATCATGCCGGCCTTTGATGCAACATAGTTACACTGACCAGGGTTGCCTGTGACGCCAACGACGCTGGCGATGTTGATGATGCGGCCTGTGCGGCGCTTCATCATGCCGCGCTGGACGGCTTTGGCCATTTTAAAGGTCGCAGTCATGTTCACATCGATGACGTCTTGCCATTCTTCATCTTTCATACGCATAGACAGGTTATCGCGCGTTAGGCCTGCGTTATTCACCAAAATATCAATTTGACCCATGGCTGCTTCGGCTTCTTTGATCAAGGCAACGCCGCCTTCAGGATCAGACAGATCAGCAGGCAAAACAAAAACGCGCTCGCCAAGTTCATTTTTTAAAGTTTCGAGTTTCGATTCGTTACGTCCGGAAATGCCAACTGTTGCGCCTGCACCGTGCAAAGCCTTTGCGATCGCGCCGCCAATGCCGCCAGTTGCGCCAGTTACCAAAGCTGTTTTTCCAGTAAGATCAAACATAATCGAAGCCTCTTTCTTATACTATAAATCGATAAATAAAATTATTTGTCTGCTAATAAAGACTGAATATCGTCGCCTGTCAATGCGCCAGAGATTTTCCGCACAATCGCCATATCAGGCGTCAGTAAATAACTCTCGGGGTAGCGGGTTGCCTGAAAGACACTGCCTGTAATTTTCATGAGCGGATCATGCGCAATATAAACATTATCAAGGGTGATTTGCGTTTGCGCCGCATCGGGCAGCTTTTTAAAAAAGCGCTCAATCACATCGGTGTCGTTATCAATAGAGATCGCGATTAAAACCAAATCATCGCTGCGCTGATCGGCGATATGCAGCAAATCAGGAAATTCGGCCACGCATGGTGCGCACCATGTTGCCCATAAATTAATCAAGACATGCTTGCCCTTAAAATCATATAATGTGTGCTGGCCGCCCTTGTAATCGGTAAAGGTGAAATCCTCAAGCGGCGCGCTGGCGGAGGGCAGAACGCTTGCCTGACCAGATGGCGCAGGGGTGCGCACAACATCCCACATGGCAAAACCCAAACCGCATAAAACTGTAAAACCAATAATAAGAATTTTAATGCGCATCAATCCGTTACGAAACCTTCTGTGTGTGGTGAGTAATTTTATACCAGGCCCAGCCAATATATAAGCTCTCAAGCGCGACAAACAAGGCCAGTGACCCTGCAAGCCCTTGCGTAAAGCCATAGCTGTGCAAACCGACATTCAGCAAATTCACGCCAAACCATGACAGCGCCGTTACCACGCCCAGATAGGCCAGCCCCGATGTCACCGCCGTCGTGCGCATTTGTCCGCTGATGCGGCCATGTAAAACCCAGACCAGCCATAACACAATCAGCAAGGCGCCATTTTCTTTCGGGTCCCATCCCCAAAAGCGTCCCCATGATTGGTCAGCCCAAACGCCGCCCAAAATCGTACCAACCGCCGCAAACAGGAGCGATATCAGCGCCAGCGCATGTAAAACTTTTTGGTAATGATCCTGTTTTGGCACTGTGCCGCCAAGGGCATGACGGCCAAGAATATAATGCGCCAGTGCGCTGGTTAAAACGCAAAAACCATAGCCCACCGTGATGCAAATCACATGCGTCGCCAGCCAGAAATTCGTATTCAAAACGGCGCTAAGCATCAGCATACTATCACCGTCTTGGTTATGTGACAGGGCAAGGATATTTAAAATCACGCCCAAAATGCCTGCACACGCAAGCCAAAACGCCTTGCCATCATTGCGGTAAAGCCAAAGCCCGCAAAGGACGCTCATCGCGCCGACAAAAAGAATGGATTCAAATAAGGTGCTGACAGGTGGGCGCTGCAAAACATAGACGCGCACGGCCAAAGTGCAACAATGAATAATCGCCCCAATGATCAGGGATGTGATCGCCCCGCCGCGCAGTATCGCGGGCACCCCTGCGCTTTGCGGTCGTAAATGTGCGATCAATGCCGCGCCGCCCAGCATCCCAAGCGCCAGCGCATATAAAACAGCGCTGACCTGAACGGGTTTGAATTGTGCCGCGATATATTCCAGATGCAGCGCGCGCGCACGGACATGATCGCCAGTGGCCTGCATGACCTGATTGCGCAGGGATGCGCTGCTGGCGTTCCATGCGCTGTGATCGCCGCTATGGTAGGCCTGCGCTAAATCGCGCCATAGTGCAATATGCCCAAGTGTCCGCGCATCATCATAGCCGTTCATGGCCGCCGTCCATGGCGAAATCAGCGGCGTGTCTTGCGCACCCTTTGGGGCAGGGAAAATGCGCAATGTGCGGCTGATTTGTGCGTTCAGACGCAGACTGTCCAATGAAAAGGCCAGATGCACAAAGGCTTGCTCAAGCGGGCTGTACCCTTCAATGGCGCTGCCTTGTTTTTTGGCCATATTCTGGACATATAAATACAGATCATCTTGCGCGGCCAGCGTATCCCAATAGGTCAGATTGCGACCCGCCAGTGCGCGCAGACTATCGGGCAGGGCATCTGCGCCTTGCGCGGCGTCACCTTCGATCGCGGGGATGTGCGCCGATAAGGGGAGGATAAGACTAAGCGAAGCCAAAAGGTCACTGAGATCAACAATTTTTTGCTGGATCAAGGCGATGTCGGCCTGCGCCTGTGTCCAATCTTTTTGCGGCATATCCAAAATGGATTGCACGCTTTGTGCATGCGCCATCAAGGCCTTATTGACCTCTTGATAGGAATACAAGCGATCCGCGCGGCGCGGAAGCTCCAGCATATTTAAACTGTCTGGATTTGTGATTTTGATAATCGGAAATGTTTCCGCCAGCGCCGGATTGAAAACAGTATCACGCAGCCAAAGCAGCGCATCTTTATCATTGCCGGAAAAGTACTTTTTCTTGGCGCGGGCAAAACTGTCCAGAGGCTTAATCCGCCCGTCATGCAAAATAGGCATTTGGCCAAAATCACGCATCTCAAGGCGCGGCATATCTGGGGTCATGGCGCGGGCGTGGGTAAGGCTCAGCGCGATCCCAAGGCATAGTAAAATAGATCCAATAAAATGCCGTATTCTCATAAGGCCTTGGTATGGCACATTATGATGACAAAGGCAATGTAATGGTCACATCCGTGCCAACATCAATTTGAGATTTAATTTTCAGCGTCCCGCCATGCAGCTCAACCAGCTCTTTCGTGATGGCAAGGCCAAGGCCAGATCCCTCGTGGTCGCGGGTATAGTGCGAGGAAACTTGCTCGAACGGGTTCGTGATCGAGGCCAGCTTAGTCGCAGGAATGCCAATGCCATTATCACTGATCGTCATAGCGATGGAATGATTATGCTCTTCACAGCGCAGCGCAATATGCCCGTTTTCTGGTGTGAATTTTACCGCGTTCGATAAAATATTCAGCATCACCTGCAAACAAGCGCGGCGATCTAATTGCATCACCAAATCATCGCGGAATGTGCCGTCTTGCGTGATTGTCAGATGCTTTTCATCGGCGCGCGGTCTGATCATTGTCATGGCATTGGTCAGCAGATCATGCATGTTCACGTCTTCGGTATCCAGATCGTATTTGCCGGCCTCAATTTTTGCCATATCCAAAATATCGCCAATTAAATCCAGCAAATGCGCACCGCTTTGGCGGATATGCGTGCCATATTCAGGATATTTCGGGTTACCCGCAGGGCCGAGAACTTCGCTTTCGATCATTTCAGAAAAACCGATAATCGCATTAAGCGGCGTGCGCAGTTCGTGGCTCATATTCGCGAGGAACTGTGTGCGCGCGGCGCAGGCTTTTTCCGCGTCTTCTTTGGCGGAGCGTAGCTCGTTTTCATAGATGATGCGCTCGCTCATATCTTGCATAATGCCATACAGCGTAATCACTTCGCCGTCGTGATTGCTTTTGCAGCGCCCTTCACAGCGAATAAAGCGTTGCTCCCCATCAGGGCGTTGAATACAAAAATCAACGTCAAAATGGTTTTGGTTGATCACGGCGCGCTGGAAGGTTTGATCCATGCGGTCCTGATCATCTTCGTGCACCATGGCGTAAATATTTTGAATTGTCGGCGTAAAGTCATCTGCGCTGAGGCCGAAAATACGGAACAGCTCATCTGACCACTCAAATTCCTCTTGGCCGATTGTCCACTGCCACCGTCCAAAACGTCCGATGGATTCAGCTTGGACAAGTTGCTCTTCGCTTTTTGAAATTTGATCGCGCTGTGATTTATTGTCGGTGATATCGCGCCCTGTGCAATAGGTCAGATCACCTTCGCCGCGTACCTGCCACATGACCCAATGATCCTGACCATCATTACTGGCAAGGCGCGCTTCAAAGTCCATTTCGGGCTTGTCCATATCATCGGCAGACAGGCGCATTGTTTGGATCGTGTTGCGAATATGCGGGCGGTCTTCCTCGTGGAAGATCTTTAAAAAGGAAAGGGCCTCTTTTTGTGCGGGCTCTAACATCATCACATCATACAGCGCATCATTCGCGTATGTAATCTGGCCTTGGCCATCGCTGATGATCATAAATTCACACGCCATCTGCATAAACGGGGTGAAGTCAGGCTTGGCTGCAGGGGCGCTGGCTTTGTGCGCGCTGGGCTTTGTCATGGGCGCGGTTGCAGGGGTGTCATGCGCATGTGCGGCAATAGTTTTTGCCAGTGGTTGCGGCAATTTAGGCGAATCGTGATCGCGAAATTTCGATAAAGAACGTGCGAAGTTAAACATAAGACTTAGTGATGTTAGGTGCCAAGACGGCAAAAGAAATAAAAAGAGAATCAACGCCGAACAGCGTCAATAAAGACCATTGTGCCTGATCTTGTGGATAAATTCCAACTTCTTTTTTATTTAGGCGCTGTATTTCGCGGCCAGATCCGTTGCAATGCCTTCATAAAAGCGCACCAAATCCGCCCCGTAAAGATCAGCGTTTGGAATATGTGTGCCTGCCAAAATCTTTTTGGTCACAACCTCGGCGAGCTTCCCATTTTTTGTGCGCAGGACATCTGGCGCGGCGATAATTTCGCTCGGCACGGAATAGGGGCCGACATTATTTCTGATCGCGCTTTTGATCGCTTTGACCAGATCCTCGGGCACGCCTTGGGTGTAATCCGGCATGGCCAAGAATAAAACCGTAATGCTTTGCTTGGTATCGGGGCGGGTGAAGTCTACGGCTGTCGCGCCTGTGATGCGCTCTTTAAAGGGCTCAAGCTGATTATAGATCACAATACTGCCGATGCGCACGCCATTTTGGTTTAGCGTTCCATCAGATCGCCCAATAATGACAATCTGGCCATTGTGTGTGCGTTTGACCGTATCGCCGTGACGCCAGACTTGATGGCCTTTATCGGCATAAAAATCGTAATACGCATCGCGGTAGCGCGTGCCATCATCCCCCAGGAAATACAGCGGCATTGAAGGAAATTCCCCTACAATAACCAGCTCACCAGCATCTTCGCCGCCGACTGGCGCGCCATCATCATCCCAGATTTGCAGATCAATGCCCAAGGTCGGGCCTGCAATTTCACCCGCGTAAACAGGCGTAATCGGATTACCGTAAATAAAGCATCCAACGATATCGGTTCCGCCTGAAATGCCGAAAATTTGCATGCCTGTTTTGACGTGTTCATCCAGATAGGTAAAACCTTGCTCGGGCAGGACAGCGCCCGTATACAGCACGCAGCGCAGATCAGATAAATCCAGATCGTCTTTAACGCTCAGCCCTTGATCGCGCCAGCCCATAATCACAGGCGCAGCCGTGCCATGATGCGTGCAGTGATGCGCGGCGGTAAAGCGCAGTTGCGCGCCTGCATCAGGGTAAAATGGATTGCCCGTATATTTCAGGTTAACCGCGCCAACAGCTAATGAGCTTGCCGCCCAGTTCCACATCATCCAGCTGGGCGTCGCATGGAAAAAGGAACGATCACCTGCCTGCACATCGGCGTGGAGCTGATATTCGCATAAATGTTTGAGCAATATGCCGCCGCTGCCATGGACGAAGCATTTCGGCACGCCAGTCGAACCCGAAGAAAACAAAATATAAAGTGGATGATTAAAATCATGACGGGTAAAGGTCAAAGGCTTAGGCGCAAGGCCGTCAAGGAAATCACCCTCAATGCCATGATTTTGCAAATCAAAATACACTACGCGCTCCAGCGACGGGATGCGCTCTTCCATGGCTGTGATTGTGGCGCTGCGGTCGATCCATTTATCACCATAGGAATATCCTTGCGCGGTAAACAGGATCTTCGGCGCGGCGGCGCCAAAGCGCCCAATGACGTCATCAGTGCCCATTTCCATGCCTGCGGTACATAAAATCGCGCCAATGTTCGAGGCGGCCAAAAGAATAATATCTGTTTCGGGAATATTGGGCAGATACAAACTGACGACATCGCCTTTGCCAATGCCCGCGCGGCGCAAGGCTTGTTCGCAAACGCTGACCGCGTCGCATAATGTTTGTCCTGTTAAGATGCGGTCATCGCCGCCTTGATGGCGGTGGATAATTGCAGGCTCCTCAGGGTGGTCAATCCAGTAGCTCAGCATATTTTCGGCGTAACTTAATTTTCCATCAGGGAAGAAACGCGCAAATGGCGGGTCATCAATTGGCGCAATAATGCGCGCACCTTTGTCGCCCTCGACGCCGCAGAAATCCCACAATAAATCCCAAAATTCTGCTTTTTGATCAACGCTCCACGCGTGCAGCGCCTGAAAATCATCACGCGCAATGCTTTGGCCATAGCGCACATTTACCAAATCAATAAAGTCACAGATTAAAGGGGTGTGGTGATTAAAATTGGGTGTCCAAAGTGGATCAGACATAGATGTAACCTTTTCATTCGTCTCAACGAACTATATTGTATATGAAATATTGTGATTTCAAAAGTGGGGGTAACACGCGTGCGCATTCTTTCTCAGTTCCTATGTCTTTTCACCTTGGCCATGATGGCGGCTTTGCCGTCGCCCTCCCAAGCCCAAGAGATGGAGCGCTATACAACCCTGAACCTGATTGTCCCATCGTACGATATTCAGGCTGGCGAAACGATCACCGTCGGGCTTGAGCAAATCATCGCGCCGCACTGGCACACATACTGGCAAAACCCGGGCGATAGTGGCGCCGCGCCAAACATGACATGGACACTGCCCGAGGGATGGAACGCTGGCGAGGTGATGTTCCCTGCGCCGGATAAAATTGAATATGGCCCCTTGTTAAATTATGGCTACAGCAATCGCGCCGTGCTGTTGCAAGATATTACCGCGCCGCTAGGCTATGATGGATCGCCTGTTGACCTGAAGGTAAGCGCCGAGGTTCTCGTCTGCAAAGATATCTGCATTCCTGAATATGATGATTTTGTGATTACACTCAATGATCCCGCGCGCGCAGGTGATGCAAATCCATCCCTGATCGACGAGGCACGCACGACTTTCCCGAAGTCTGTTAACTTTGCCGCCACCTATACCGAGAAAAAAGACACCTTCATCCTGCGCACCAGTTTACCAGAAGCAATGAATATGGATCTGATTAACGATGCGTATTTTGTGCCGTTGCCTTGGGGCGTCGTTGATAATGCCGCCAAGCCTGTCATCAGTTTTGAAGGCAATGATATCGTTATTAAACAAGCCCGCGGCGAACAGCCATTTGATGATGTTGATGAAATGTTGGCGGTTTTGACGTTGGTTACGGATAAAGGTAAAGCGCATTATGAGATTATCGCCGATCTTGACCCTGATTATGCGCAGATGCAGGCGCAAGCCTTGAAAGAAAAGGCGCTGACCCAAAAAACAGGCACCAGCATTCCTTTGGAAGACAATGATATTTTGGCGCCTTCATTGATTTTGACATTGGTATTGGCCTTTGGCGGCGGCTTGATTTTGAACCTGATGCCATGCGTTTTTCCTATTTTATCGATGAAAACCCTAAGTCTTGTAAAAATGGCGCAACATCACCCCGGACATGCCCGCGCGCATGGGCTGGCGTACACGGCGGGCGTGATTATCAGCTTCCTTTTGGTTGCGGGCGCGTTGATTGTGTTGCAATTAGGCGGCGCGCAAATCGGTTGGGGCTTTCAGTTGCAAAACCCGCTGATCGTTGCGGGGCTTGCATATTTGCTCTTTATCGTTGGTCTGAACCTTGCAGGAATATTCGAGGTCGGCCACGGCCTTGGCAATGTCGGTAATAACCTCAGCAGTAAAAAAGGCATTATCGGCGCCTTTTTTACTGGCGTTCTGGCGACATTAGTTGCAACGCCTTGCACGGCGCCTTTCATGGCGACGGCTGTTGGCGTTGCCTTCACGCAACCTGCTGCGATTAGCTTGCTGATCTTTGCGGTGCTGGGGCTGGGTTTGGCATTTCCTTATTTATTGCTGTCATTCGCGCCGGCTTTGCAATCATTCCTGCCGCGCCCAGGTGCATGGATGCGCAGCTTTCAGCAATTCTTGTCTTTCCCAATGTTCTTGGCCGTGACATGGTTGCTTTGGGTGCTTATTCAGCAAGTCGGCGATGCGCAGCTCTTTAGCGTGTTGATCGGTTTGGTTGCAATCACCTTTGCCTTTTGGGCATGGCCGCGCGGCGCGTGGCTAGGTAAGCTGGTCGCAATTATCAGCTTTGGCGCAGCGCTCTATGGCTTGCCAGTTGTGGCCAAGAAAATGGACGAAGGTGCACGCTATTACCAGCAAACGAAAAACCTGACGCTGGGTGAGGAATTTTCTGCATCTACGCTGGATTACTACCTGACAAAAACAGATCGTCCTGTGTTCGTTGAAATGACCGCCGCATGGTGCATTACCTGTAAATTAAACCACGCGTCATCCATTGATATTGATGCAACGCGCGATGTGTTTGCAGATAATGAAGTGGCCTTTTTGGTTGGGGATTGGACCAATCAAGATACGGGCATTACGGAATATCTGCACAGTTTTGGCCGCAACGGCGTGCCGCTTTATGTGTTTTATCCTGCCCCTTACGAAGATGGCGCGCGTCCTGATCCCGTGATTTTGCCGCAACTTTTAACGCCGTCCTTGGTGGAAAAGACAATGACTGCGGACTATATCGAACACTAAGACGTCTGATTGATCACATAAACAAAGGAGATATGATCTATGTTTAACGTTAAAAAATTTGGTTTGATGGCATTGGCTGTCGGTATGATGACAGCGCCAGCAATGGCTGCCCCCAAAGTGGGCGAGGCTGCGCCTGATTTCACCGCAACAGATGTCCACGGCAAAGAATTTAAGCTCAGCGATCATCAGGGTAAAACTGTTGTTCTTGAATGGACAAATAACGAATGTCCTTTTGTTGTGAAGCATTACGGCAGTGGCAATATGCAGGCTCTGCAAAAAGAAGCCCGCGCCCAAGGCGTTGAATGGATTTCAATTATTTCATCAGCGCCAGGTCGCCAAGGCCACGTCACTGACGCCGAAGCCTTGAAAATTGCCGAGGATAAAGGTGCAACGCCAACAACAATCATCCGTGATGAAAGCGGCAAAGTTGGCAAAATGTATGATGCGAAAACAACGCCGCACATGTTTGTCATCAACGCCGAAGGTACATTGGTTTATGACGGCGCCATCGATGATAATTCCAGCCCACGCGCCAGCACAATCGAAGGTGCAAATAACTATGTGCGCGCCGCGCTGACAAGCCTAAAAGACGGCACAGAAATCGCAACGTCAAAAACACAGCCATACGGTTGTGGCGTTAAATACTAAAGAAAAGATCAAAGCGTCAGGCAAGCTTTCTTACCTGACGCTTGACACTGGCCTGTAAAAACGTAAAAATGATCCTGTTTTACGGGGGCTCCGCTTTTTTAAGGGGCTGATTTCAATTTCGAATTTCTTACGATGGGTTCTTCCATGACTGCACGCATTTTATCTTGTTCTCTTTTTGTAATGGCACTGTCTTTTGCTTCTATGGCTCAGGCGGCGCAACCACGCTTCCTCGAGGCGTATGGCGATTGGGATACATACGTATTTACTGAAAACGGATCTAAGGTTTGCTATATGGCTAGCCGCCCACAAAAAGATCAGGGTGATTACACAAAACGCGGCGAGATTTATGCCTATATCACGCACCGCCCATCAGAAGGCAGTCGCGATGTCTTTGGTTACGTTGCTGGATATCAGTACAAAGCCGGCAGCGAAGTAAAGGTTGATTTCGGCGGCGCAAGCGAAACCTTGTTTACTCAAGATGATAAAGCATGGGCGCTAGACGAGAAAAGCGATAAAAAACTTGCCGACATGGTGCAAAAGAAAAATAAAATGGTTGTAACAGGCACGTCTTCACGCGGCACAAAAACAACTGATACATTTTCTTTGCGTGGCTCAACAAACGCCTATAAGCGCATCACCAAAGAATGTGGCCTGTAAAATCGTATAACCCTGCGATTTTTTCTGGATTAAATAACATTGTGTTCTTGTCAGATATTGGCAATAATATAGGTGTATGTTAAATCACATATATTCAATGTTATTCTAAAATAACAACCACGAAAAAAGACAGGGTGCGGCTTTGTTACCATTAAAACATCGTTATATTCTGACAAAAAATAATCGCTTGCGGTTGCGCTATGTTGCGTCTGTATGTGCGCTGTTGTTTACAACAGGCGCCGCGTCGTACAAGCATATCGAATGGCCAGAGGTTCCTGCCTTTTCAGTGGCCAGTCAGTCGGCTGATGAAGAGACAGTTTTGATGAACGGGCAATTGCCTGTTGCACGTGCACTGGCCGAGATCAAAGATAATATTACGCAGGCAACGCAAAATATTTTGCCGCTATCCCCTGCATTGAGCGAGCAACCCGATCTTGAAACGGCATCCGCTGATGCGCAAAACGCCGTGTCCGAAGGTATTCCTGCGCCGCATATTGTATCCCCTGATTTGCGTCAGGTTGCTTTGGCAACGCGCAAGCCTGCCGAGCCTAAGCAGCAAGAGCTAAAACTGGGCGCGGGCGATACGATGAGTGAACTATTACAAGATGCTGGCGTAAGTGTTCGCGATTCCATTCTTGCGATCCGCGCGATGAGCGAACATGTTGAGCCGCGCCGCCTCAAGGCTGGTCAGCAAGTGAATATTCAAACATCATTAAATGCCGAAGGCGAAACCGTCCTTGATAGCATGAGCGTACCTGTCAATGTGGCCAAAGCCGTCATTGTCGAGCGCGAAAGCAAAGAGGCGGCAAATTATGATGCGCATATTGATGAAAAAGACGTTTTCCAAACCAGCTATGCGAAGGATCTCACAATTGATACCTCGCTTTATGCATCAGCGGCGCGCGTGGGCGTGCCTGCACAAATCATTGCCGAGCTTATCCGCGTTTACTCGTGGGATGTCGATTTTCAGCGCGATATCCGCAGCGGCGATGCACTGAAAGTCATGTATAGCGCCCAAGAAACCGAAGACGGCGAATTTGCAGGTTATGGTGATATCGCCTATGCAAGCCTGACAATTGGCGGAAAAGAACGTCCAATTTACCGTTACGAAACAAAAGGCGGCGATGTTGATTACTTTGATGCAGACGGCCGCAGTATCCGAAAAACGCTTATGAAGACGCCCGTTGATGGTGCGCGCTTGTCATCAGGTTTTGGTATGCGTCACCATCCTGTTTTGGGATACAATAAAATGCATAAAGGCACTGACTTTGCGGCGCCGACAGGTACGCCAATTTATGCGGCGGGTGACGGCACGGTTGAATATGCAGGGCGCAAAGGGGCGTATGGTAATTATGTGCGCATTCGTCACAATGGGACGCTGAAAACCGCGTATGCGCATATGCATAAATTTGCCAAAGGTATCAGCAGCGGCACGCGCGTTGAGCAAGGTGAGGTTATTGGTTATATCGGGACAACAGGGCGCTCAACAGGGCCGCACCTGCATTATGAAGTCCTTGAAAACAATGTGCAGGTCAATCCAAACCGCGTTGATTTGCCCGTTGGTGAAACGTTGAAGGGTGAAGAATACGCACGCTTTAAGGCGCTGGTTGGTGTAACCGATCAAGAATATGTCAGCCTTATCGAAGGCCTAACCCTTGCCAGCAATAAGGCCGCAGTTAAAGACCTTAATCTGCAATAATGAAATGCATGAAATATGCATCATCAAAGCCGCGCTATCAGCGGCTTTTTTATTGCGTGGTATAGTGATGGGTAAGACGTTTAGGGCTGCGGCTGTTTTGCGCGTTCAAAATAAAGCGCAATCTTTGTTTCGATTTGCTGCGCAATATCATTGAGCGCATTTTCACGCGCGGCTTGCTCTGAAACGCGCGTTGCAAATTCGCTGTTTAAGACGTTAAAGCTTGTGACAGATTGTATCTTATGGCGTAAAACTGGCTTCTTTTGCCCACGTGCAAATAACAGCATTTCTGTATTCAGCTTAAGCTGCGCGCGCGTGGCGTTCGCATTTTTTGTGATGTCCAGATCAACTTGATTTTCTCGCAGGCTGGCGACGTTCAACCTGTAAACAGGGTTGGTTGGATATCCGTGACGATAAAAGCGATCAATTAACGCGTTACGCAGAAAAACCCCTTCGCGATCAGGAATAAGGTCAATAGAGGTCTGTGCCAGATATTCTTGGACGCTGTGTGATCCGGCCGCGTAGTCCTGTGCGTTTTTACCGTATAGAGGGGTAAAGCCGCAGGCGCTGATGCCAAGGGTAACGGCAAGGGCAGCGCTGCATGTCAGGATGATACGGCGGGATGTGTGCATGGCTTGGTCTATCTGATTCTATCCTGCAACCACATTCACAATTTTACCAGGAACATAAATAAATTTACGCACCTGTTTGCCATCCATGGCGCGCACGACATTGGGCTCGTTCAAGGCAACGTCGCGGACATTATCCTCGCCTGCATCAACGGGCATGGTGATGGTTGCGCGCACTTTACCGTTGACTTGCACGGCCATGGTAATCGTATCCGCAGCAAGAAGCGCCTCATCCGCAGATGGCCACGGCGTATCGACTAGCATCGTGTCGTGCCCCAGCATCGCCCACATTTCTTCCGCTAAGTGCGGCGTCATCGGGTTGATAACCTGCGTAAAGATTTCAATGCCTTCGCGCAGTGCCCACAAATCTGCATCATTTGCAGGTTTGAACGCACCAAGTGCATTTGAAAATTCACGTAATTTGGCAACGGCCTTGTTCATCTGGAATTTTTCCATGTCATCGGCAATGCCCAAGATTGTCTTGTGCGCCAGTGCGCGCAGTTTAGATGCAGCTTCGCCAAACGTATCTGGCGCTGATGTGCCGGCCGCGGGCAAAGAGGCCGCGGCATCTTGCGCAAGGCGGTGCAGACGGTTGATATATTTCCATGCGCCTTCAATGCCGCTTTCTGTCCATTCTAAATCGCGCTCAGGCGGTGAATCAGACAAAATAAACAAGCGCGCAGCATCCGCGCCATAGGCATCAATGATCTCTTCTGGGTCGATAACGTTTTTCTTCGACTTTGACATCTTGATCATCGGGCCAATTGTCACGGGTGATCCGTCACTGATTTTGGTTGCGCTGCGCTCGTTGCCGCCGCCTGTAATCGCAACATCAGTCGGGAACAGCCATTTACCTGTTTCATCTTTATAGGTTTCATGCGTAACCATGCCCTGCGTGAACAGACCTGTGAAAGGCTCGGACGCGTTCACAAAACCGCAATCACGCATCGCCTTGGTAAAGAACCGCGCATATAAAAGGTGCAAAACCGCATGCTCGACGCCGCCAATATATTGGTCGACGCCGCCGCCCGCAGGAAGCCAATAATCAGACTTATCCTTTGATGCGGGCATATCAGGATTTTGCGCATCGGTGTAACGGAATTGATACCAGCTGCTTTCAAAGAAAGTATCAAATGTATCAGTTTCGCGTTTGGCGTCTTTACCGCATGATGGGCATGCGCAATTCTTCCATGTTGGATGATGCTCAAGCGGGTTGCCTGGCTTATCAAAGGACACATCTTCTGGCAGTGTCACTGGCAATTGATCTTGCGGTACAGGAACGGCGCCGCAATCATCACAATAGATAATCGGAATTGGGCATCCCCAATAACGCTGGCGTGAGATCCCCCAATCGCGCAGACGATATTGTGTTGTGCCCTTGCCGTTGCCTAAATCCTCGCAGCGCTGGATAACCTCGGCCTTCGCCGCGTCAATCTCCATACCGTCCAGCCACTGCGCATTGATCAGTTTCCCTGGCCCCGTATAGGCTTCGTTATCCAAGTCTGCATCATCGCCGCCATCAATCACAGGTAGGGTAGGCAGGTCATATTTACGGGCGAAATCATAATCGCGCTGATCGTGGGCAGGAACGCCAAAAATCGCGCCTGTGCCGTAATCCATCAGGATAAAGTTCGCAATATAAACGGGAACATCGCGGCCCAGCAAAGGATGCGTTGCCGTGTATCCTGTATCAAAGCCCAGCTTTTCTGCCTTTTCAATGGCGGCCTCGGATGTGCCGCCAGCGGCGCAATCTTTCACGAATTGGTCAAAGCCATCTTTGTCGCCAGCCAGTTCCTTGGCAAGCGGATGATCAGGCGACAGGCCAATAAAGCTTGCCCCGAAAAGCGTATCTGGGCGCGTTGTGTAAACGGTGATGTCTTTGTCGTGGCCGTTAAGGCTCCATGTGAATTCAAGGCCCTGCGATTTGCCAATCCAGTTTTCCTGCATGGTGCGCACTTTTTCAGGCCATCCCGGCAGGTTATCAAGCTCGCTGATAAGCTCCTCGGCGTAATCAGTAATCTTCAAGAACCACTGGCTGAGCGTGCGGCGCTCAACGGGCGCGCCTGTGCGCCAGCCCTTGCCGTCGATTACTTGCTCATTAGCGAGAACGGTATTATCAACCGGATCCCAGTTCACAAGCGATTCCTTGCGGTAGGCAATGCCTTTTTCAAGGAACTGCAGGAACATGGCTTGCTCATGTTTGTAATAAGGGGCGTCGCATGTTGCGAATTCGCGGCTCCAATCAATGGAAAGACCCATTGATTTCAGTTGCTCGCGCATTGTGTCGATATTTTCATGAGTCCATTTTGCAGGATGCGCACCGCGCTCGATCGCGGCGTTTTCTGCAGGCAATCCAAAGGCGTCCCATCCCATTGGATGCA
>DKAJ01000007.1:0-106891 GCA_002448815.1 Micavibrio sp. UBA6929 | reverse complement strand
CATTGGATGCAAAACATTAAAGCCCTGCGCACGCTTATAACGGGCAACCACATCGCCCAGCGTATAATTGCGGACATGGCCAACATGGATGCGTCCAGACGGATAAGGGAACATCTCAAGCACATAGTATTTTGGCTTGCTAGGGTCTTCGTGTGCAGCAAAAGAATCAGCCTCGCGCCAAGAATTTTGCCATTTCGATTCGGTCGTTTTGATATTGTATTTTTCGCTCATGATGGACAAGAATTAAACGAAAACAATCGCCGCTGCAAGAGCGTATAAGGCCGCTCTTGCAATATTTTGCCATTATCATGCGGGGATTAGATGGCGCCCAGTTTCTTTGCGCGCATTTGGCGGGCGCGGGTCAAAATGGCATCTTCCAATTTTGTGCCCATATCTGCGGGTGCTGCGGCTTCTTTCCATGATCCTGCCTGTGCGGCTTGTTTAAACACGCGCACACGAATGCCATCGGCTTTCATCTCGCGGTCTAGGATCAGCACGGTCAGCTTAAAACGCTCGCCCGGCTTGGCAGGGTCTTCATACCATTCTGTAATGATTGTGCCGCCAAACGGATCGGCGCTGACGATCGGCATAAAGGAAACCGTATCAAGCGCCGCGCGCCATAAATATGTGTTGACGCCAATATTGCCGCCCGTATCATTCGTTTCTTTTTTCTTGGTCGAAAAGATGCTGTCTTCGCCAAAGACGCTAGGGCCTGCTTCGTAGATGCTGGTGTCGTCAGAGGCCTTGCGGGCATAGCTGCTTGGGTATTTTTCTTCGACCTCAACACCAGAGCACGCATTCAGTGCAACAAGGCTAAGGGCGGATAGGGTAATGGCTTTGTGTAAGTATGTCTTTTTCATGATTTCCTTCTATCATTCGTATATGGCGCGGGCAATATATAAAGGTCAATTATGCCCAAAAATCAGCAATTCAAGCCTGTTGCAAAAATACAACAGCCGGAAAAAAATGTGATATTTTTGCAAAAAACCATTGAAAAGCACCCTGAATCAGCGTTTTAATGCATCATTCCTTGCAGGTGCGGGGGATGTTTGTTGTCTCAGTTCCGGGGCAATCAAATCAAAAATTCATTTTATTTTGGAGAGAAAATAATGAAAAAACTTCTTTTGAGCACAGCAGTTGCTGGTCTAGCTTTCACAGCTGTTCCTGCGCACGCTGACATCGATCTTGAAATCGGTGGTTTCTTCATGGGCTACGGTGCTTATGTTGATCAAGACGAAACAACAGGCAACGTTGACGAGTTTGACTTTGCTAAGAACACTGAATTGCAATTCACTGGTGAAACAACTTTGGACAACGGTCTAACAGTTGGTGCGCACATGGAATTCAACATGGACGGTTCTGACGAAACAACTTCTATCGAAGAAAGCTACGCATACTTCTCAGGTTCTTGGGGTCGCGTAAACTTCGGTGAAGAAGACGGTGCTGCTTACCTATTGCAGGTTGCTGCTCCTTCAGCTGACTCAAACGTTGACGGCCTTCGCCAGTACATCAGCGGTTTGAACGAAAAAGTTCTTGTTAACAATGGCGCTCTTCCAAATGGTATCGCTAACCAGAGCTTGACTTTGGACTATGACCAAAACCCAACTTCTTACCGCACAAAATTGACATACTTGTCACCTGTTGTTGCTGGTTTCCAAGCTGGTGTTTCTATCGTTCCTGATGCAAACAACGACGCGACTGAGACTGGCGGTGTTGATGCTGACGGTGAACAGGATGCATTCGGTGATGCATACGAAGTTGCTGTTCGTTACGAAGGTGAATACGAAGGCGTTGGCATCACAGCTGGTGCTGGTTACTCTTTGGTTGACTTCGAAAACAACACATCGGCTCCTGCTACAGGTTTAGCAACTGATGAGCGTGAAGTTTACAACGTTGGTCTTGACCTAGACTTCGGCCCATTCGGCGCTGGTGTTGCTTACGTTCAAGATGATAACGGTAAAGAATCACAAAACGCAACTGCTACAAATACGTCTGATGACGAAGAAGTTGTTGTTGTTGGTGTTGACTACACAACTGGCCCATTCAAATTGGGTGCTTCTTACTACGATGCAGACAACCTAGATGGCGTTGAAGGCTTAGAAGCTCAGCGTTACACAGGTGGTGTTGTTTACACATACGGCCCAGGCATGACATTGCGCGGTTCTGTAAACTACATCGAGTACGAATTGAACAACATTGGTGGCGCAAACAACAACGATGTTGATGCTACTCAGTTCTTGATCGGTACAAAAGTTAAGTTCTAATCGAACGAAACTGAAAAGAATATCAAGAGGCACTCTTTTGAGTGCCTCTTTTTTTGTCTATACTGCCGTGCATGAGCACGATTCAAGAGAATATTACCCGCATTAACGCAATCCTTGCTAGCGCAGATCATCACGTTGATTTGGTCGCTGTCAGTAAATATCAATCCGCCGATAAAATTGATCAGGCCTTGCGCGCAGGGCAGCGCATCTTTGGTGAAAACCGCGTGCAAGAGGCCTATGACCATTGGCATACGTATAAAAACGATGCGCAGTATCCTGATTTAACGCTGCATCTTATTGGGCCGCTGCAAACAAATAAGGCTGGCGATGCGGTGGCGCTGTTTGATGTGATTGAAACGCTTGACCGTGAAAAGCTCGCCAAGAAACTGGCGCAAGAAATGCAAAAACAAGGGCGCCGCCTGCCTTGTTATATTCAGGTGAATACGGGCGAAGAACCGCAAAAGGCGGGCATCCTTCCTGCGGAATTGGCGGATTTTCTGGCGCTCTGCCAAGGGGAATATGATTTGAATATCGTGGGGTTGATGTGCATACCGCCTGTCAGTGACCCGCCTGCCGTGCATTTTGCCTTTCTGGCAAAGCTCGCCAAAGAACATGGCCTTGAAAAGCTGAGCATGGGGATGAGCAACGATTTTGAAAAGGCCTTGCCACTGGGCGCGACCTCGGTGCGTGTTGGCAGCGCCATTTTCGGCGCGCGGGAATAATGCGCGCCAAGGCTGGACATTTTATGACGCATAGACCAAAGTAGTTAAAAATAAGGATCACTCACTATGATAGCACGAACCCTTCTTACCTTACTGAGCGGCGCTGCGTTAATCGCGCCAATATATGCTCACGCAGCCGAAGAAAACGCCCCAGATGCAGTTGAAGAGCAGGTGCAGGAAACTGCGCCGGAAACACCAGAAGAAGTCGTGCCCAGCCAGCAAGCCGTCAAAGATAGCACGCAACTACATGAAGCCATTGACGCCTTGATCAAAGATGCGCCTGAGGCCAGCCAAAAGCATTTCATGGCGCTCTATCATACGCACAACATCCTAAGCGTCGTTAAAACAGTGCGCCACGATGTAGGCAACGCGGTTAAGGCATGCAGCGAAAATAACCCGGATATGGCCGATAAGATGAATGCACGTTTTGACGAATGGAAGACTGCCGTTGCACCTGTTCTGGTCGAGGCCGAAGGCAATATCAATAATATGATCATTGCGCAGGATTACGCCGCGCCACAAGACATCACAGGCGCGTTGAACCTTGCAAACAAAGTGCGCGCCAAAGGCGAAGCATCAGTCAATAAAGTCCCAATTAGTAACAAAGAAGCCTGTGAAAAATTGTATGAAACAATGGCGTCGACAAAAGACAAAGTCATTACGTTGATGCAAGAAACGCTTGTATCTGTGCCGCATGCCCTGCAGGCTGAGCTGCAGAAAAGTGCGCAAGATGCCAGTGAAGGTTCGCCTGAAGATACGCCAAGCGCAGACGAAGAGTAGACCATCACAATCATGAAAATTCTACAGGTTATGGCAGGCGGGCGTCATGGCGGCGCGGAAACGGCATTCGTTGATATGTGCCGCGCCCAAAACGAACGCCCTGATTTGGATGTGCAGGTCATAACCCGCCCGAACGATGTGCGCGTCCCGAAATTACGCGATGCGGGCATGACGGTTCATACCGCGCCATTTGGTGGATGTATTGATGTCTATACGCCTTATAAGATCAATAAAATCATCAAAAAGTTTCAGCCCGATATCGTGCAAAGCTGGATGTCGCGCGCCCCATCAAAAATCAAACAGTGGCACGCAGGCATGGGTGCTCAGCGCTATGTGCATGTGGGACGTTTAGGCAGCCCGTATAAATTAAAATATTTTAAAAGCTGCGACGCCTTCACCGCGATCACGCCAGAGCTTCAAACATATATCCAAGATCAAAATATCGTGCCGCATGATCATGTGCGCCACATTAATAATTTTGCGGACGTGGATGTCATGCACGCGCCGATTAATCGCTCTGATTATGGCGTGCCCGAAGATGCGGTTTTGTTGCTGGGCCTTGGACGTCTGCACAGGGATAAGGCCTTTGATGTTCTGATCAAGGCGATGGCTGACCTGCCGGATAATATCTATTTGTGGATTGCAGGCGAAGGGCCTGCGCGCGCCAAGTTTGAAGCTCTTATCAAAGACCTTGGCCTTGAAAAGCGCGTAACTTTGCTTGGCTGGCAATGCGATCGTGCGGCGCTGTTTGCGCAGGCGGATATCTGTACATTTATCTCGCGCGATGAAGGTTTTGGCACGGTATTCGTGCAAAGTTGGGCGCTGGAAACCCCTGTGATTGTCAGTGACGCCGATGGGCCGCGTCAATTCGTTCGCGACGGCGAAGATGGCCTTGTCGTGCCGCGCGAAGATATCCCTGCAACCGTGCAGGCAATTAAGACGCTAGCCGCGGATCAGGCATTGCAGAAAATTTTCATCCAAAATGGCAAGGCGCGCTATCAAGGTGAGTTTACCAAAGACTCCAGCGTTAATGCCTATGTGGATTTCTACCGATTTCTGCGCAAAGAAAAAGCGGATTAACCATCAAAGACCAATCCGCTTCCTCTTGGGAAAGAGTTACCCAATATGAATTAGGGCGTTAAAACAACTTTTCAACTGCGGCGCGTTCGGCGCGAAGCTCTGCATCAGTTGCCTTAATTTTTTCTTGTGAGAAATCATTCAGTGCGATGCCTTGAACGATTTCATATTTGCCGTCCTTACATACGCAAGGGAAGCCAAAAATGACGCCAGGCTCAATCCCGTATGAGCCATCTGATGGCACAGCCATTGATACGTGCTTGCCATCTGTACCAAGCGCCCAGTCACGCATATGGTCAATCGCAGAAGACGCCGCCGAAGCCGCCGAAGAAGCGCCGCGTGCCTTAATGATTGCTGCGCCGCGCTGCTGTACATCAGGAATGAATGTGCCTTCATACCATGCTTGATCAACTTGATCTAATGCAGGCTTGCCCTTGACGCTGGCGCTGTGCAAATCAGGATACTGCGTCGCACTGTGGTTACCCCAGATGATGACGTCTTCAACATCAGTTGAAAGCGCGCCCGTTTTTTCAGCGAGCTGTGAAATGGCGCGGTTATGGTCAAGGCGAACCATCGCTGTAAAGCAGTTAGGGTCAAGATCAGGTGCGTTTTGCTGCGCGATCAAGGCGTTTGTGTTGGCTGGGTTGCCGACAACCAAAACTTTCACGTCACGGCTTGCATGATCGTTAAGGGCTTTACCCTGTGGTCCAAAAATGCCGCCATTGGCTTCTAGAAGGTCGCTGCGCTCCATGCCGTCTTTGCGTGGCATCGCGCCCACCAAAAAGGCAAAGTCAACATCCTTAAAGGCAACATCTAATTGATCTGTCGCAACAACGTCATGCAACAATGGAAACGCGCAATCATTCAGTTCCATGACAACGCCTTGCAACGCGCCAAGCGCGGGTGTGATTTCCAGCAAATGTAAAATAACAGGCTGATCCGGGCCAAGCATTGCACCTGATGCCAAACGGAATAACAGGGCATAGCCAATCTGACCAGCCGCGCCTGTAACAGCAATTCTAACGGGAGCTTTCATATCAATATAACCTTTCTTGGGTAGATATCATCGGCGCATGATGCGCGCATGTGTAGAAAAATAATCAGCGCGTAAATACTACGCCTGATATCATATAATGTCGAGAGGCGATAAGCCTTCGATCATCTTAAACATTTAGGATTTCTAATTGCTGGATCAAGGCGGTGTCGTCCATGGGATAATCGGTTCCGCCGCGCGGATAGATCAGATCTTTATGCGAAACGCGCGCGGCTTCCTGCTGAAGCTGCAGTGCAAGGCGCATAGAAAGGCCTGCCTTCCATGTGATGGCCACCACGGATTTGGCCGAGCGACTATCAAAGACGGCTTCGATTTTATCCAGTGCAATGCCAGATAAATGCGCCAGCGCCCCATATGCCAAAGCATAATCACGCATACCCACGGCATCACGCACTAAATCTTCGCTGATCCCGTCTTCGCGCAATGCTTTTTCAAGGCGTTGTTCGACTGTAAGATCTTCGACCTCATCAGTGGCCATATCAATGCGGCGGCGGAAAATTGTGGCAATTTCTTCGGTTGTTTCGGGGTCAAAATCACCGCGCGCCAATAATAAATCCCGCACTGAGGCGTCAACAAATTCCGCCAGTGATTTTAAAATAGATGACGGCAGGGCGCTGCGCATGGCGATTGGTTTTTGCCATTCGGGAAAGGCGCGTGCTTTTTCAACAATATAAGACAGCAGCGATTCCGTCAGGGTTGCGCCCTGATTTTCAATCAGCGTGACGCCGCCGGGGCGGTCGCTGGTTTCGATCACCGCGTGCGAGACATCGGCGCTGACATTATGGCGCGCGGCAATCGCGTTAATCACCCACGAGGCAGGATGATTTTTTAAAATATCCAAAAGATCTTCATCCGATAGGGCCGCGCAAAAACGCAAAATAGGCTCGGATACTTCGCGTTCAACGTCGCGGGCTAATTGCCCTGCAACCTTGGGCGGGGTATAGGCATGGTCTTTAAGTGTGCTGGCAAGTGCCTTGCGGATTTTCAAAACCTCATCCAAGGCCAGCGTCCCTAACGCCTGCACGACAAAGGCGTATAGCTGACTTTGCTCATCACGTGATACATCAGGCAACAAATCCACCAAACGCCCCGCCAGAGCAAGGCGCACATCTTGTGAGGGGTCGATCGCCAAAATAGGCGAGACCTGCGGCGGCATGGCCTTGTTATTCGTTACGGCCAAACGTACGCGTTCCTCTGGGTCTTTTTCAGCCAGATAATAGAGAATTTCTTTGTTTGTTTTGCTGTTTGTCGCCAGATTTAATCTGTCCTTAATTTCGGACGATTGCGAAGCCCGTTTCTGGTCTTCATAGCTGCTCTGGCGGTTAAAAAAGCGTTCAAAAAACTTCATTTTTATCCTTTAAATCAAGGATTCACACATACAACCTAATTTAGATATGCAATTTTTTTGCCATTTCTGCGGGCAAAGTGCAAGAGGCAAAGCATTAAGAGGCGTTTTCTGTCCCTTTTTCAGCGAAATACATCATCACCAGCGACGCCAGCGATAGGCCGAAAAAGCCTGCTGTAACAGGGGTTAGGCTGTTATCAAACATTTGCCCTATCAGGGCGCCAAATCCTGCTGCAATGACCAAGGAAACGCATCCAATGACCGCCGATGCCATGCCTGCAATATGGCCCATAGGCACCATCGCCAGCGCATTAAAATTACCAAACAGCATCCCCATGCAAAAGGCGCTGATGAGTATATATGTCATAAAGGCAGGCAAGGGTACCTGACCATGAACAATGATTTCATAAAGGCCAAAAATGCCCCCTGCAATGGCCATCGCAATCAAGGCTGTTACAATGACTGCGCGCATGCCATAACGCTCGACCAGTTGGGCATTGGTAAAGAAAGCTGCGCCAATCGCAGCGGCAGTCGCACCAAAATATAAGGGAAACTTATCGCCCAGATCATAATAGGATTGAAAAATCTGCTGCGACGAATTCAAGTACCCCATAAAGGCGCCAAAGATAAAGCCCGCAGACACCATATAGCAAAGCGTCATGCGGTTCGTGCAGACGGTTTTAATGCCCTGCCATAAGGATAGCAATGTAAAGGGGCGGCGGTCTTCCTCGTGCAGGGTTTCATCTAAACGTAAAAATAGCCAGACAAAGATAACCGCGGCAATCGCCATCAGTAAAACAAAGATCCCGCGCCATGGTGCCATCATTAAAAAGGCTTGCCCAATCGTCGGGGCAATTGCAGGCAGGCAGATAAAAATTCCCATCACATAGGATATCACCTTGGCCATAACGCGCCCTTCATAACGGTCACGTACAATTGCAATGACCAACACGCGCGGCGCGGCGGCGCCCATGCCTTGAATAAAACGCGCGGCTAAAAAGAGGTTAAAATCACTCGCCACAATGCAAAGTAAACTGCCAATAACAAACAATCCCAGCCCATAAAAAATAGTCACTTTGCGCCCTAGGCGATCAGACAAGGGGCCGACAATCAGTTGCCCAAGCGAAAGGCCCGCAAAAAGCGCAGTGATGATAAATTGCTGCGTGTTCTCGCCCGGAACAGAAAATTCACGTCCAATATCTTGCATCGCAGGCAAGATCGTATCAATTGACAGCGCCACCAACGACATACAAAGCGCCAACATCGCAACAAATTCATTAAAACTGCGCGCTGGGCACTGTCCTTCGGTAGAAGGGGATGAAGAAGATTTGGTCATGAGGCGTAAACTCTGCGTTGGTGTGTTAAAAAATTATGCCTCTAGATATAAGGCAGATTGCATTTCATTCAAGCGCGAAATGGTGCGTTCAAATTCATAGGCATGATCATCACCACTATACAGGCTTTCAGGGGCGCTGGCGGCGGTAAAAATAACTTTGGTATGTGCCTCGTATAAGGCGTCGATTAAGGTCATGAAACGCTTGGCCTCGTTACGGCGGTCATAGCCAAGGCGCGGAATATTTTCGATAAAGATCCATTCGTATTTTCCTGCGAGGGCAAGATAGTCTTCTGCGCCGTGTGGCTGCTCGCACAGTTGGGAAAAGGTCAGGCGTGCGGCTGTGTCGGTGGCTTGCTCGACCACGATTTTGCGGCCTTTGATTGTGATCGTATCACTGTGCGTGGCTGCGCCGTTGGTGAGGCTGGCGAATATTTCATCCGCGCGCAGCGTTGTCTTCGCGCTCAGCGGCGTTAAATAGGTTCCGTCCTGCGCGTCAAAGGATGTGCGGTAATCATGAGGGCTGTCCAGATGGATTGTTTCAACCTTGGTTTTTAACAGGTCAATAAATGGCAGGAATAAATCACGCTGCAATCCCTTGTCGTAGAGCTTATCTGGCGCCCAGTTACTGGTCGCAACAACGGTGACGCCTTGGGCGAAGACGGCTGTAAACAAGCGGCCTAAAATCATGGCATCGGCAATATCAGTGACATGAAATTCATCAAAGCACAGCACATGCACTTCACCTGCAATCTTTTTCGCCAGTCGCGGCAGGGCATTATTGGTATCATCGCCTTGCTTTTGCGCCTGATGTAAAAAGCCATGGACCTCGATCATAAATTCATGAAAGTGCACGCGCCGCGCCTTAATATGCGCAGGCAGAGCCCCCGTAAACAAATCCATCAACATCGATTTGCCGCGCCCAACGCCGCCATACATATAAACGCCAAGGGCATGATCAGGTTTCCGCCAGAAGGCAAGGCTTGGTTTATGGGCCGCGCAGAGGTCATCGTATAAGCGGCTGAGCGCTGTGACGGCCTTTTCTTGTTCGGGGTCGTGTTTGATCGTCCCATCGTTAAGGCGCTGATGATAGATATCAAGAGGTTTGGCGCTGGACATAAGCGGCGATCACAATCGAAATTTCATAAAGAATTAAAACAGGCACCGCCAAGATAATCTGACTGATTAAATCGGGCGGCGTTAAAATGGCCGCAACGACAAAGGCGATAATGACGGCGAATTTGCGTCCCTTGCGTAAGGCATTGGCTGTGACGGCGCCGCTGCGCGCTAGCAAGGCCAAGATCACTGGCAATTGAAAGCATAAACCAAACGCAAACAGCAGCGTCATAATCAAATCCAGATATTCGCTAATGCGCGTTTCCAGTTCAACAGGCAAGACGGTTTGCTCGGCCGTGCTTTGGAAGCTAAGGAAAAAGGGCCAAACATTGGGCAGTACCAGATAATAAACGCATGCACCGCCCGCAAAAAACAAAATAGGCGTCGCCAGCAAAAACCCGCTGAAGACAAGGCGTTCATTTTGATACAGGGCAGGGGCGATAAACTTCCATATCTGAAACAGTAAAATCGGAAAGGTCAGAAAAATTCCTGCAAAGATTGCCACGCGTACATACGTAAAGAAGGCTTCACCAAGTCCGGTGTAAATCAGGCGCTGGCTGCCGCCTTGGTCGGTCATCGCATCGGCCAGTGGTGCCACAAGAAATCCGTAAATATCTTGCACATAAATATACGCAAAGGCCGCGCCAACAATCATGGCGGATAAGGCGAATAACAAACGCTTGCGAAGCTCTGCCCAGTGTGATCCCAAAGACTGTGCTTGATCAGTATCGCTCATCATGCTTTGTCCTTTTTGGCTGGGGTTGTTTTCTTGGCCTTGCTGGTTTTAGCAGGACTTTTCTTTGTGGTCGTTTTACGCGCCGCAGGTTTTTTGGCCGTACTTGTTTTGGCCTTTTTACCGGCTGACTTCGTGGCGGTTTTTTTGGTCTTGGGCTTAGGCAGTGCCTTTTTTGTATCCTCGGTGATGGCATGCGCTTCAAGCGCGGCGGCTTGTGCCTTGGCCTCATCAATGGCCGCCTGATGCAAGTCGGCAGGATTAGGGGCTTCGAAATTGACCTGATCTTTGACGTCATCCAATCCGGCCTGATGGATGAAATGATCAACCTGCTGTGACAGGGCAAAGCGCATATATGACAGGCGCTTAAACAGACGTCCTGCCTGCGCCATAATCACGGGCAGTTCCTTTGGCCCGATCGCCAGCACAGCAACAACCGCAATCACAGCAATTTCAGAAAGGCCAAAGTTAAACACGGCGACCGCCTTTATTCATCCTTGTCGGATTTTGTGGTGTCAGAAGGGGTGTCATCATCGCTCATCCCCTTTTTAAAACTTTTGATCCCCTTCGCAACATTTTCCATGATGCCAGGAACGCGCCCTGCACCAAAGATCAAAAGCACAAGAACGATAATGAGTATAATTTGTAGCGGCCCAGGTGCCATCGTTTAAAATCCTTATATGGTTATCAAAGAGAGTATAAAATTCTCCAAGCTCTTATTCATGCCCCTCTTGGGCTTGTTTTTCAAGGGCTTCTTGGCGCACATCCGATAAATCTTTTTGCAAGGCTTCATCTTCGGCGTCTTCACCAAACAGATCACCGTGGCCAAGCGCATCGATCGCAGGGCGACGATCCAGCAACCCTGAAACCTTCAAATCATCCAGTCCCGGTAAATCAATCAGGGATTCCAGTGCAAAGTGATCTAAAAATCCTGTCGTTGTCAGCCATGTCAAAGGCCGTCCAGGGGTCTCGCGGCGGCGGCCTGGCTTGACCCATCCTGCATCGATCAACAAATCAAGCGTCCCTTTATTGGTGGAAACGCCGCGAATATTTTCAATCTCGGCGCGGGTGACGGGCTGGTGATAGGCAATAATCGCCAGCGTCTCAAGCGCGGCGGAAGACATTTTCTTTTCGACTGTGCGCTCAACAGACAGGGCTTCGGCCAAATCGGCCGCCGTACGAAACGCCCAACTGCGGTCAACTTCAACCAGTTCAACGCCGCGTCCTTTATACATGTCTTTCAGCGCCATCAGCGCCGCGCCCACGTCCGCGCCCTCGGGCAGGCGTTCATGCATTTCCTCAACGCTCAGCGGCTGGGCAGAGGCAAATAAAATGGCTTCTAAAAGGCGCTGGGTTTCATCGCTCATGGTTAGGTGGTTTCCTTTGCTACTGCGGGGGCGTCGGCCGCGCCGGGCAGGCCGCGCATATAAATGGGGCGGAATAGACCGTCTTGCTTAACCTCGACCTTGCCTTGCTTGGCAAGCTCTAACATGGCGGTTAAAGTCGACGCCAGTGATGATCGGGTAAAGAGTTGGTTGCTGCCTTTGGGCGGCATAAAGCTCTCAAGCGTGGCCCATACCGTCCCGCGCTCCCCTTTGGGAAGCTGACCCAGCATCCGCCTAACGCGTTCCATTGCGCGCTCCGCTGACATTAGCTCAAAGGTGGGCAGGTCGTAATGTGCCTCCTTTTCCGATCGCTTCTTAATCGCGCCATACGCGCGCAGCAGATCAATCAAATCACTGTTCCATACATGACGGACACGAACGCTCAGCCCCTCAGGCGCGCCGCGCACAAAAACATCGCGGCCTAATTGCGGCAGCTTCCCTAAATCAGCCGCAGCCTTTTGCATGGCTTCTAGGCGGCGAAGTTGAAACTGCAATGCCTCTGCCATTTCTTCGGCGCTGTGCGTTTCTTCGCTGTCTTCTTGCGGTAATAACAGGCGTGATTTCAAATAGGTCAGCCAAGCCGCCATCACCAGATATTCTGCGGCGAGCTCAAGGTTCATGTGCTTGGCACGCTCAACAAAGGCCAGATATTGTTGCACCAATTGCAAGATTGAGATTTTAGTCAGGTCAACTTTTTGCGTACGCGCAAGCTCCAGCAAAACATCAAGCGGCCCTTCATAGCCATCAATGTTTAAAAGCAAGGCATCAGCCTTCGCCTCCGGCGTGTTTGCCGAATGCGTGCGCGGTGGGTCTTCTTGGAAGACCGTGTTGCCCGTTTGCTGTGTAACCATAATGTTAGATAAAGGAATTATGTCGCGTTTTGCAAGCGTTTCAGCGTTGTTTCACTGATTTTAGGCACAGATTTGGCGATTTCTTCCATCTCGTTTAAGTGCCCTGCGCAGTAAAGCGCAATATCGCACCCTGCGGTGATGCTCGCCGCGCAGCGCGCACCCAGATCGCCATATGGGTCTAGTGCCTTCATGCTGACATCATCACTAATGAGGATGCCGTCAAATCCGATAGAACCGCGAATAACATCATCAATGGCATGACGCGAAAGGGTCAGCGGTAAATCAGGGTCAAGCGCCGGGTATAAGATATGTGCGCTCATCGCCCAAACCTGTTTGCCAACTTCGCTTGAGGCGACATAGCGAAATGGTACAAAATCAAGGCCTTCCATCTCGCGGCGGGTGGCATCAACGACCGGCAATTCCAAGTGGCTGTCTGCTTGGGCGCGGCCATGGCCGGGAATGTGTTTGATAATCGGCGTGATGCCTGCGCTGAGATAGTCACGGCAGACTTGCAGGCCAAGCTCGCCCACCAAGGCAGGGTCATCACTATAGGCGCGGTCGCCAATAACATCGTGCGTTTCAGGGCGCAAAACATCCAGCACAGGATCGCAGTTCATGTTCAATCCCGACGCGCGAAGCTCCTTCGCAA
The DNA here is from genome assembly GCA_002448815.1 of Micavibrio sp. UBA6929. Classification (GTDB taxonomy): domain Bacteria; phylum Pseudomonadota; class Alphaproteobacteria; order Micavibrionales; family Micavibrionaceae; genus UBA6929. The sequence continues at coordinate 93,582 of DKAJ01000007.1, read as the reverse complement.
TAGATTTGGTGCGCATGCTCAGCTCGTCAATGGCTTGGGGCTTATCACTATAGGCCATTGCGCCGAAAACGCGCGCCGCGGGGTAGCCCTTCCAGATGGGCGGCTTCAGGCGGGCAACGCGTCCACCTTCTTGGTCAATCATAATGGGACACTCGCGCCCAACAGCCTCTTTTAGCTCGGCGCACAGCGCGGCCAGTTGCTCTGGATGCTCGACGCTGCGGGCAAAGAGAATAAAGCCAAACGGATTTGCCTCACGAAAGAGACGCTTCTCAGCGTCGCTCAGGCGCGGGCCAGCAGGTGCGAAAATGGCAGCCATGGCCGTTTCGGCATTATGTGCGAAGGAATTATTTTGCGACAATGTAGCATCCTGACGGTGTGATGGATTTAATGGCATCGCATTTTGCCGCCGCGTCCGCCTTAGTAAACGGACCAGCCTGAATGCGGTAATAGATGCCTTTTGCGCCCAGATCTTTTTTCTCGACGCGGTGCTGCGCCCCAGAAAGCTGCGCGCTGTACTGGCTTTGCAGTTTACTCCACTGGGCATCGGCGCGTGCGGCGTCACGAATGCTTGATAACTGAATGAAATGGGTGAGGGCTGCGTTTGGTGTGGCAGTTGCCGTGCTGACAGCTTTTGGCGCTTCTGGCGCCGCTTTTACGGGCAGTTCAGGCACGATAGCAGTTTTGCTTGGTGCGGGTGCAGGATTATCTGTTGTGTCCTCGGTGCTTTGCTCTAGGACCGAGCGCACAAAGGCAAGCGTTTCGGGCGAAGACCCAGCCGGATGCAGTTTTTCAGGTTTAGTATACTGTGAAGGCGGCGTACCTTTTTTGGCGGGGACGCTGGCTAAATCCGCTTGCGAGGGTTGCGGCACGGCGTCTTTGGCTTTTTGCAGGATATCTTCAACATCTTTAACGGCTTTCTCGGCTTCTGCTTTGAGGTCGGCTTGTGCGTCTTTAACCGCAGTTTCGGCCTGCTTGACTGTTTCTTCAACAGGCTTGGCAATCTCTTGTTTGGCCGTGTCTTTTGCCGCGGCAAGCAGATTTTCAACTTGCGGTTTGATGTTGCTGTCATCGGTTGTTTCGGCGCCGCTCATTTGGTCGAAAAGGGTGCTGTCACGGTTCGGGATTGCCATGCCGCCAGGATCGCTTGGCGCTGTTTTAATGGGGCTGTTATCGGCCTTGATGACGGGGACTAATTCATCGTCTTGATCAGGCGTTGCCATGATGATAACGCCGGCTAGGATGCTAGCCCCGACAAGCAGCGCAACAGTCGCCACCACAGGGTTGCGCAATAAGCTGCCCTTTTTGTTGGGATAGCCTAAATCATCGGCGCTATAGCTGCGGCGCGGCGTTTCGTAATTCGCATAACCTTGATATGGATTGTCGTCATTCATAGTGCGGTGTCCCTGATTTGATATATTCTAGTGCAGTAAAAGAAATAGTGCTCTTTCACTAGGGTAAAAGTTTAACGCAAGTCCCAATACAGGTCAAAGAGGCGCTCGTGCTCGCGGATGGCGTATCGGTCGGTCATGCCCGCGATATAATCACAGACAATGCGCGCGCGAAGCGTTGGGTTATCAACGGCTTTCGCATCGGTGATACGTTTTTGCCAGTTATCAGGCATCAATTGATATTGATCGTGAAAAGCTGTGAATAAATCGCCGACGATGCGCTCAACCTTCAGCCAGATACGGTTGATGGTAAAATGGCGGTACATGCGGCTGTATAAAAACTTGCGCAGCTCATCAACTTTTTCGCGCATTTCATCAGAAAAGGCGACCATCGTTTTACCAGCCGCGCGCACATCATCGGCATCCTTCGGATCCAATAGGCGCAGGTTTTCACGGCTCACGGTCAGAACATCATTAACCATCGCGCCAATCATTTCGCGAATCATTTCATAGACTAAATAACGTTGTTCTAGGTTTGTGTATTGGCTGCGGACGCTGGCGAGGGCATCACGTAAAATGCTCAGCTCTTCTAATTCTTCAATGGTAAACAATCCTGCGCGCAGGCCGTCTTCAACGTCGTGGTTGTTATAGGCAATATCATCGGCAATGGCGGCGACTTGCGCCTCGATCGAGGCATAATTATCCAAAGGCAGATCAATTTGCTTGCGCAGTTCCTCAAGCGCAATATGCACATTGCCCGTCACGGGACCGTTATGCTTCACTACGCCTTCCAGCGTTTCCCAGCATAAATTTAATCCGTTGAAATGCGGGTATTTGCGCTCCAGCGTGGTGAGGACGCGCAGGGATTGATCGTTATGATCAAATCCGCCATAGGCCTCCATCGCCTTTTGCAAATAAACCTCACCAATATGGGCGAAGGGTGTGTGCCCCAAATCATGCGCCAGCGCAACAGTCTCGGCCAGATCCTCATTGACCATCAACGCGCGGGCAAGCGTGCGTGTGACCTGCGCAACCTCAAGTGTATGTGATAAACGCGTGCGGTAGTGATCGCCTTCGTGATAAACGAAAACCTGCGTCTTGTATTTCAGGCGGCGAAAGGCGCTGGCATGGATGATGCGGTCGCGGTCGCGCTGGAATGTGGTTCGGTTGGCACTTTCGGGTTCGTCGTAAACGCGGCCCTTGCTTTCATCGGGGCGACTGGCGTAACGCGCAAGCGGAAGCGCACAATAATTATAAGCTGGTTGATCTGACAAGCGAATGCTCCTATATCTGTATACGATGGATAGTGTAATCGTTGAAGAAAGCGCCGTAAAGCGCATTGAAGAATTACGTGCAGCGCAAGGCAAAGATGCGCTGCGCCTGCGCATTACTGTTGATAGCGGGGGATGCTCGGGATTTCAATATATTCTTGCGCTGGACGAAGCCGTGGGCGAGGACGACCATGTTTTCGGTGACGCGGTTGTGTGCGATGACATATCCCTGCCGTATCTTAAGGGATCAACCGTATCCTTCGCCAAAGGATTGGTGGGATCAGAATTTAAAATTGAAAATCCCAACGCTGTATCAGGATGCGGATGCGGCACATCATTTTCTATGATGTAAGGGGCCAAACGAAGGCAATCTGAATTTATGAGCCAATCTCTTTCTCTGGTGTCGTGGAATGTAAACTCGATCAAGGCGCGCGGCGATCATGTTGTGCGTTTCATTAAAGAGCATAATCCTGACATCTTGATGCTTCAGGAATTAAAGGGCGTTGATTTCCCTGCGCAGCAATTCACCGATATCGGTTACCAAAGCGAGGCCGTAACCCAAAAAAGCTATAACGGTGTGGCGATCATCGCGCGTCATGATATTGATGTGATCCATGCAGCCTTGCCAGGCGATGAAACGGACGAGCAAGCACGTTATCTGGAGTGCGATATCGCGGGGCTGCGCGTGATTAATATCTATCTGCCAAATGGTAACCCCGTGGATACGGAAAAATTCCCTTATAAGCTCGCATGGATGGACCGCTTGATCGCGCGCGTAAAAACATTGCGCGCACAAGGTATTCCATTTGTCATTGGCGGTGATTTTAACATCATCCCCGCAGATGAAGATTGCCATGACCCTAAGGCATGGGCGGGCGATGCGCTCTTCCGTCCAGAAAGCCTTAAGCGGTTCAAAACGCTGAAAAATTTAGGATTGAACGATGCGTTTCGTATTTATGATAGCAAGGCCGAGCGATATAGCTTCTGGGACTATCAGCGCGGCGCATGGCAACGGAATAACGGCATACGCATTGATCACTTCCTCACCAGTCCACAAATTACCGATCGTCTGATGGGGTGTGAGATTGATAAAGAACCCCGTGGATGGGATCGCCCTTCTGACCATACGCCGATTGTACTGCGCGTCAAATCGCTTTAAACTGTCCCCGATATAACAGCGATGGACAGGGCAATCTTATGATGCGCAAACACCTTTTTTCGACACTAACACTCGGCCTTCTAGCAACGCTTGCACTCAGCGGTTGTTTCCCGAAACAGCGTTTAGGCCAAGAAGCAGCGCAGCGCATGGCAGGCCCAGCCTTCATGCTTGACCGTCAAGTGCAAGCCAGTGACTTTGTTTTAACCCTGTACGAGCGCGTTCATGATCGCGGCGGTATTGCCAATATTTACATTGAAGGCGATGACCCTGAAATTGCCTTTGATGGCATGACCGAAGAATTGATCGGTTTGCACCTTGCCTCACGCGATAAATCAAAAAATGTCATTTATATTTCGCGCCCGTGCCAATTTGATGTGCGCGGCAATAAATGGAGCGGCGATACAATCGAAGACCAAGATTGCGATATGAAATATTTGCGTACGCATCGCTTCGCGCCAGAGGTTATTCAAAGCTATCACGTGGCGTTAGATGAAATTAAACGGCGCTGGGGTATTTCTGCATTTAATATATATGGTCACTCAGGCGGCGGTGCGATTGGCGCGCTTCTCACGCACGAGCGCAGCGATATCCTGTCCCTGACAACTGTATCAGGCATGATGGATCATGTGGCATATACAGATTTTCGTGAAAAAACTGATCAAAGCTGGACATCGCATAAGCCCTTATCAGGATCTTTGAATGCGGCGGATGTGGCCTTTCAAATCAAAAACGTGCCGCAATACCATTATATTGGCGGTTCAGATAAAGGCATGCCACCGGCCGCATTGTTTGGTTATCTCAACAATGTTGGTATGACAAATTGCGTGCATTACAAAATGATTCAGGAAAATGGTTATATCGCTGGATGGGTTGAAAAATGGCCCGAGCTTTTACGTGACAAACCAGTATGTCGCGGCAAGGTTCAGCCCGTCATTTTCGAGTGATCAGCGATATCCGCATGCCACTGATCAATGCGGCGACCAAGCAAAGTTTCAAGCTTGCCTACCTCGTCGCTTAATTGACCGTGCAGCCACGCAATATCTTCGTTACGGACTTGATCAAGATCATCACGTCCACCTTCGCCGCCACGCCCGAAAATGACTTGCTTAAGGCCAATGGCTTTGGCGGCATTAATCGGGCCATAAAGTTTGTGGCGTCTTAGAAAATCCGCACCTTTTTGCGCCATCTTGGCAAGCGCAGGAATAGGTGCGCGCGTTGTCTGGTTGTACCGCCCTTTAACCTCGGCTGATACAGGCATAGGCGGCAAATCTAAAATGCGGCAAACCTGATCAACATACTCATCGCAGTTATCTTCCAGATCTTCTTGAAAGATAATATGCATTTTCTCCAGCGGATAGTATGTCATCCATTGCTTAAGATGGCGCGTGTAATGGCTGCTTTCTAGGATCTGCGGGATATCACGGCAGGCTTGCTGTAATGTTGCGCTGGTCATGCCATAACGCTTGTAATGCAAATACAAGGAATATGAGCGCGCAACAGGGTGGCGCAAAGGGCATAGTAAGATGACATGCTCACCTAATGTTTTAAAAACATTAGCAGGCGCATCCTTTTCATCAAAGGATGTCGTAGAGACTTCCATAATGGCGCGATGCTGGGGCTGCGGATGAAAGTGAGATGTGTAGAACGCATCGCCGCGATCATAGTTACGGTCAAAAAAGAAAATTTCCTTAACATCATGCGGCATACAAATATCGCCGCGCTCGCGCAGATAGCGATCCAACCAACTTGTCCCCGCACGTTGCGGGCCCATGGATAAAATAAATGGACGGTCAAAGAGGGGCGTATCTGTCACGGCTCAATCAGGCGAAAATTTTAAACTATTAAAATAAAATAATAAAACAGCTCTTATCCTAATACAAAAAATCAGGTAAAAATATAGGTGTTTTATAAAAATACAGGCGAAAAATGAAAAAAACCTCCCAAAAAACAGTAATTTTTTGCCATGACACGTATTATTGCAGGCATTCCAATCAGGAAATTTATGCCTTTGGTGCGTTTCCTTATAAATTATGGGTCGAGCGCTTTTTGCCGCATTTCGATCAAGTCAAAATTATCGGCCGTGATAAAGGCGCATGCGATAGTGACGTGAGTATGCTGGATTGTTCTAGTGGCCCCAACGTGACGCATATCTTGTTGCCGAATATTAACGCGCCTCTCAAACGTCTTTTACAAGGGCGGCGTCTATATAAAGAAATTTACCGTCAGGTCAGCGAAGTCGACGGCGTGATTATTCGCGGCCCTGTTGAATTTGGCATGATGGCGGCCAAGGCGGCGCGCGCGCAAAAGAAACCCTACGCGGTTGAAATGTCAGGCTGCGCATTTGATCATACATGGTTCCATGGGTCGATCATTGGGCATTTATATGCGCCCATTAAATATTTACGGGCGCGCCACATGGTCGCCCGCGCAGATCAGGTGATCTATGTCACGCAGCGTTTTTTGCAAAAACGCTACCCCGCCAACGGGCGCATTGAGTTTGCCTCGAACGTTGAAATTACTGCGCCAGAAGAAGCAGTGCTAACGCAGCGCCTTACGCGGATCAACACGAAGCCTTCTGCCCTGAAAATTGGATTGATTGGTAATTACGGTAACGCCCTGAAGGGATTAGATATCGCGATTAACGTGCTTGGACGCCTGAAGGCCGAAGGATATAAATTCGATTTGCATGTCTTGGGATCAGGCGATCCGCAGCGCTGGCACGAGGCGATGAAACAACAAGGGCTAGAGGAGCATATCCATTTTGATGGCACTTTGCCTGGCGGGGATCAGGTGATGACATGGCTTGATGGCTTAGATCTGTATATTCAGCCCAGCCGCCACGAAGGTCTGCCGCGCGCCGTGATCGAAGCGATGAGCCGCGGCTTGCCGTGTTTGATTTCCAATGCTGGCGGCGCGGATGAACTGCTGGACCCTTACTGCATTCATAAGAAAGGCAGCGCGGATCAACTCTATTATCAGCTCAAAGGCATATGGTCGGATTGGTCATGGCAAGCGGAGCAAGCTGAGAACAACTTCTTGCGCGCTAAGGACTATACCGCAGAGGTTTTAAAACCTAAACGCGAAGCCTTTTGGCAGCAATTCTTATCCAAGCTTTAGGGCTTCTTTCACTCAAGGCAGGTTAAGTGGCGGCCATAAAGGTAACGATAAAGCGCGCACCGCCTGAAGGCTTGTTCTCGGCATGGATCGTCCCGCCAACGGCGCCTACAATTTGCTTGCAAATCGCAAGGCCTAATCCTGAATGTTGGCCAAACTGCCCATTGCCGCGGCGCTCTGAATAAAAGCGATCAAAAATTGTGTCGAGTTTCGCCATCGGAATGCCCGGACCATCATCATCAACCATCACGGTAATGGTATTTTGCTTTTGCAGGGCCGTAACAGAAACGTGCCCACCTTTTGGCGAGAACGATAAGGCATTGTCCAGTAAGTTATCAAAAACCTGCGTGATGCGTCCTTCTGAGGTTTCCACCAATAGCGATTGGTCATGATCAGGTAAATAAAGCTGAATATTATGCGTATCACTAAAATGTGTTTGATAACGATGAATGATTTTTTTCAACAGTATCGCCACATCAATGGGGGCATACTTCTCGCGCGATAGCTCGGCATCAAGGCGTGACGCCAGTGAAATATCACTGATCAGGCGATCCATACGCTCAACATCTTGTTGCAGGATATCCAAAAGCTGTTTCTGGTCAGATTTCTTTTTGACGATTTTCAGGGTTTCGATGGCGCTTTTAAGTGAGGTCAAAGGATTTTTCAGTTCATGCGCGACATCTGCGGCAAACTGTTCGATTGAATCCAGCCGCGTCCAAAGGCTTTCGGTCATATCGCGCATCACCAGTGATAGCTCGCCAATTTCATCGTGACGGTTACTTAGGTCTGGTATTTCAATCGCGCGCGTTTTCTTGCGGCGGATTTGTTCCGCCGTGCGCGAGAGCTGACGCAAAGGACGGGCAATCAATCCAGACAAGTAAATCGAAATCACAACAGTCGCAAGCAAGGTCAGCAAAAACAGGTAAAAGATTTGCTGCCAAAAATAGCGGATATCCTTCACGATATCCTGCCCTGATCTAAGGATGTAAAGCTGAGCTTTTGGCGTATCTTGCGCATACACAGGAACCATCGCCGCCAGCAAGAGTTGACCGTCGGGCTGGCGCCAGACCTGCAGGCGGTCACTGGCGCTAAGCGCAGTTTGTAAATCGGGCAGGCCCTGATCAGTCAGGGGGAATGACGGAATGACATCACGATTGGGTAGCAGCCCCGTTAACGCGCCAAAAAAATCCTTCAAGGTTAAGATTTTTGTGTTTGGCGTATCTTCGCTTAGGGCTTGCAGTAAGGCATCCGTTGCGCGGGTTTGTGAAAGAATAGAATGATCTGGACGCGTGACAATAATTTCGTAATGTGTGGTGCTTTGAATGCGGGTTAAGTTATTTTGCAGGGCGGAATGATCGACGGCTTCAAAGTCTAATGCTCCAAGGCTATCTGCGATCAGGGTAGCCTGCGTTTGAAAGGCCTTTAATTTGCTGGCGATAATATTGGTTTCATACTGACCGAAATTCAATGCCCCCAGCATAAGAATAGCAATACATAAGGTATTGATCCCCATAATGCGTAAGGTCAGGCCTGTAATGCGGCGTTCACTACCGCCCCAATACACATCCATCAAATGTTCAAAACTTGATCGTTTATGCCGGTGAGGCTTCTTTGTATTTGTATCCAATGCCATAAAGCGTTTCTATGTTGTCAAAGTCATCATCAATCTTTTTAAACTTCTTGCGGATGCGCTTGATATGGGAATCAATTGTGCGTTCATCCACGTAGATTTGGTTGCCATAGGCTGCGTCAATCAGTTGCTCGCGGTTTTTGACGTGCCCAGGGCGCGACGCCAGCGCCAGTAAAAGCAAAAATTCAGTCACCGTCAAATCAAGCAGCTGCCCCGCCCAAGCACAGAGATACCTGTTACGATCCAACATTAAATCGCCATATGTTAAAATTTGATCGGCTTCTGTACTGTCGGGAGAACGCTGTTGCTCGCGCCTTAGAAGTGTTTGAATGCGCGTGATTAATAAGCGCTGTGAAAAGGGTTTGGTGATGTAATCATCGGCGCCCATTTTAAGGCCAACAATCTCATCCACTTCATCATCTTTAGAGGTTAGAAAAATCACAGGCACCTGTGATTGCTCGCGTAGTTTTTGTAAAACCTCAATGCCATCCATGCGCGGCATCTTAATGTCCAAAACAACCAAGTCAGGGGTGTTGTCTAAAATGCCTGCAAGGCCTTCTTCGCCGTCGTGAAAGCTGCTGACGCGCCACCCTTCGCTTTCCAAGGCGATCTTAACGGATGTGACGATATTCTTATCATCATCAACCAAAATAATATGCGGGGTTGTTTGTGCAGGGCTCATCGTCCCTTGATTATGCCTGAAGCCCTGTTATTTGCAAGACATGACCCGCCAAATACAAAGACCCGCAAATTAATATACGTCCATAATCATGGCTCTGTGTAATTTGTTTCAGGGCGGCGCTAAAGCTTTCTGCTGTCTGCAAGGTGACATCAGGAAGGAAGGCTTGCATTTCTTCTGGCGAAAATGAATCCGGTTCATCCGGCAGGGGAATGGCAGTAATGCTGCTGGCATGGGGGATGAGCGGATCTAAAAAACCATGCAGGTCTTTGTGGCGCATCATTGTGCAAATAATGTGCAAAGGTTTGGGTGCATTATGGTGCCACATATGAATTTGTTGGCACAGGCTGTCGGCGGCGTCGGCATTGTGGCCGCCATCTAAAAAGACATCCCATTGCTGTGCGTTTAATGGGCAGGCCTGCGTAATGTTTTGCAGGCGCGCAGGCCAGTAAACTTGCGCCATGCCCGATGCAATAACATCATCGGTAATGGTTTTGAGTAAAATATCATCTAAAACCTTCAGCGCGGCTAGCGCGGTTGCCGCATTTTGAATTTGGTGAATGCCGTTTAGGTTTGGCCGCGGAAATAAACCCGTAGCCTTGCCTTTGAATGAAAAACGAAATTGGTTCTCAAAAGGCCACGCATCGCCAATATAATAAACGGGGCAGTTAACGCTTTGTCCGCGCTCTTTAAAGACCTGAGCGATGTCTTCGCTGTGCTGGTGGGCGACAACGCACGGAACATTGGGTTTCATGATGCCAGCTTTTTCGCCAGCAATCTCGGGCAGTGTATCGCCCAAAAATTCCTGATGATCCAAGCCAATCGGCGTGATAATGCTCAACAATTTTTCCTCGATTACATTGGTGCAATCAAGGCGCCCGCCCAGCCCAGTTTCCAGCAGCACAATATCGGCGGGAACGCGGGAAAAGGCCGCAAAGGCTATGGCTGTCGTGATTTCAAAAAAGCTAAGATCCGCGCCGTTATTCAGGCTCATGACCTCATCGATCAGGCTTTCCAGCATGTCATCCGAAATCTGCTGCCCCGCAAGGACGATGCGTTCGTTAAAACGCACTAAATGCGGCGAGGTATAAACATGAACGCGGTAGCCTGCGGCCTCAAGGATAGCGCGCAAAATGGCAATGGTTGATCCCTTGCCATTCGTGCCTGCCACATGGATGGTGGGCGGTAAATTTAAATGCGGATTATCAAGGGCCTGTAATAGGTTCAGGTAATTCGGACGAAAGGAAAGCTCCATCTTCGCCCCGCGATTAAGCGCATAAAGCTCCTTCAGCTTTTCCGCCAGTTCCGGATTATCGTGCTGAAGGTCACTGCGATACATATAGGCCTGTCCAAAGGGGGTTAGGCAGCCTCTTGCTCAGATTTTGGGGCAGAAGGCGTGCGTTTCTTATTCATCAACAAATCAAGGATTGTGCCGATTTCATCATGCAATTTTTGGCGTGGAACAACGCGGTCAACCATGCCGTGCTCCAGCAAATATTCTGCCGTTTGGAAGTCATCAGGCAACTCTTCGCGGACTGTTTCTTGGATCACGCGGCGCCCTGCAAAACCAATGGTCGCGCCAGGCTCGGCGATATGGATGTCACCAACCATCGCGAAAGAGGCACTCACGCCGCCAGTCGTTGGATCGGTCAGCAACACAATATAAGGAAGGTGGTTTTCTTTCACCATTTCAACCGCAATAATTGTGCGCGGCATTTGCATCAGGGAAATCACACTTTCCTGCATGCGCGCGCCGCCAGATGCGGGGATGATAATCAGGGCTGAACGCGTTTTGATGGCTTCTTCTGCGGCCTTGACGATGCTTTCGCCGACGGCTGCGCCCATGGATCCGCCCATAAAGCTAAAGTTAAATGCCGCAATCACTGCAGGCTGGCCTTTGATTGTACCTTTGGCGATTGTCATCGCATCTTTCAGGCCTGTTTTGCTGCGCGTGTCTTTGAGACGGTCGCTGTATTTCTTGCGGTCTTTGAATTTAAGAGGGTCAAATGGCACATCAGGGATGTCCATTTTTTCGTACTGGCCGCCATCAAACAACAGCGCAAGGCGTTCTTTCACCGTAATGCGCAGGTGATGACCGCAGTGATAACAAACGTTCGCGTTGTTTTTCAAATCACGGTGGAACAGCATGCCTTCGCACGCATCACATTTCTGCCACAGATTATCAGGAACCTCTTTAGGCTCGACAAGTGATTGGATACGCGGACGGATAATGTTTGTTAACCAGTTCATTCAAAGACTTCTTTTTTCTGTTTATACGCAAGGGCGCACTATCACCGTTTAAGGCAAAAATGTCAAGGCATAAGGATTATGCCAAGGCCTTTGACAGTGCATCAACTTGACCGCGCAGCATCTCTGGCATCTGGTCGTTGCCTGCGTTATCCGCAACGGTTTGCACCAGCGCGGATCCGACAACAACGGCGTCACCAATCGCAGCAAAGCGTTGCACGTCATCGGCTGTTTTGATGCCAAAGCCAATTGCTACAGGCAAATCCGTTGATTGCTTGATTGTGTTGATATGCGCCGCTACTGCCTGCGAATCGGCCTGCGCGGTGCCAGTCACGCCTGTGATGGAAACATAGTATAAAAAGCCGCTTGCCCCGTTCAACAATTTTGGCAAGCGCGTTTCATCACTGGTTGGCGTGATCAGGCGAATAAGGTCAAGCTCATAAGGCTGAATCGCGTCCAGCAGTGGATCGGCTTCTTCGGGCGGGATATCAACGATAATCAAACCGTCTGCGCCGGCTTCTGATGCATCCTTGGCAAAGGCCTCAAGCCCATATTGCAATACAGGGTTATAATACCCCATCAGAACAATCGGCGTGTCATGATTATCTGCGCGGAAATCACGCACCATTTGTAAGGTTGTTTTCATGCTTGCGCCTGCTTTGAGGGCGCGTTCGCTCGCCAGTTGAATGGCAGGGCCATCCGCCATCGGATCGGTAAACGGCATGCCAAGTTCGATAATATCGGCGCCGCCTGCGGCCAAGGCTTTCATCGCGGATAAAGACTGCGCGTAATCTGGGTCACCCGCGGTGATAAAGCTAATTAAGGCAGGGCGGTTTAGGGCTTTAAATGTGGTTTCAATGCGGCTCATGGTGGGATTATTCCTCGGTATTATTTACGCCAATGCAAAGCAAAATTTCATTGAGGCCTTCTTCGAAAAAGCGCGGGCCATAGATTTCAAAATCGGTTGTAAAACGGCGATCAAGATCGCTTTGCCAAATGGCTGTCCATGCTTCGACAAGGGCTTTGGGTTGCTCGCCCGCGGCGCTCAGCATCGCGTAATCGGCTGTTTCTGTGACGACAGTATGCAAACCATCAGGCACAGCGGCCTGCGCATCCTTTAACTTATAGCCCAGCGTAAAGCGATAAGGCTTGGTATGATCACCTTCATAGTCCGAATACACGGCGTAGATAAAATCATTTTCGCGGATATCTTCGACTTGCTGGCCGACTTGCTTTTCAAAGAAATCTTCCCAGATTTGATTGATCGCATCGGCGCCGCTTTCGTTATCGGTAATCACCGAAAGGCCTACAACGGTAAAGCCATCCAGCTTTTCAAAGCCTGCTTTGACTTCGTAATCTTGTGCGTTTTGTGTGCTCATGTGAATTACATCGCCCCCATATCAATGCCAAGCTTTTTGGCAACTGTGAAAATATCTTTATCGCCGCGACCACTCATGTTCAGCAAAATGACCTTATCCTTTGGCATGTCGCCTGCGATTTTCATGACATGCGCCAGTGCATGCGCGGATTCAAGCGCAGGGATGATGCCTTCCAGCTTGGTACACATTTGAAAGGCCTCAAGCGCCTCATCATCTGTGACGGACACATAATTCACGCGCTTTTCATCGAACAGCCATGCGTGCTCTGGCCCGATGCCAGGATAATCCAGACCTGCGGAAACGGAGTGTGCTTCGGTGATTTGTCCGTCATCATCCTGAAGGAAATAGCTGCTCATCCCGTGCAAGACGCCAAGACGCCCACCATTCAGGCTGGCGGCGTGCTTGTCTGTGTCAACGCCGTGACCGCCGGCCTCTACGCCGCAAATCTCAACGTCGGCATCATCCAAAAATGGATGGAACATACCAAGAGCATTTGATCCGCCGCCAATGCAGGCCACTAATAAATCAGGGAGCTTGCCTTCACGCTCAAGCAATTGCTCGCGCGATTCTGTACCGATAACTGATTGGAACTGACGCACCATTTCTGGGAAGGGGTGCGGCCCTGCAACTGTGCCGATCAAGTAATATGTATCATGCACATTCGCAACCCAGTCACGCATCGCTTCGTTCATTGCGTCCTTAAGCGTGCCCGCACCCGACGTGACCGAGCGCACTTCCGCGCCAAGCAAACGCATACGAAAGACGTTAGGCGCCTGACGTTCGATATCCGTTGCGCCCATGAAAACTGTACACGGAATGTTAAACAGGGCGCATACTGTTGCTGTGGCAACGCCGTGCTGGCCAGCGCCAGTTTCCGCGATGATGCGCGTTTTACCCATGCGCTTGGCAAGTAAAATCTGACCAATGCAGTGATTGATTTTATGTGCGCCTGTATGGTTAAGCTCTTCACGTTTGAAATAGACTTTTGCCCCGCCCAAATGATCGGTTAGGCGCTGCGCCAGATACATGGGTGACGGGCGGCCAATATAATCTTTGGCCAGCGCGTTAAATTCATCCCAAAAGGCAGGATCGTTTTTGGCTTCTTTCCATGCGGCCTCGACCGATAAAATCAGAGGCATCAAGGTTTCTGCGACATAACGACCGCCATACGGGCCAAAATGTCCATTTTCATCAGGCATGTTTTTATAAGAATTTTTTTGCATACGTCCTTAGCTCTTCTTCGCTGCTTTGATAAAGGATTCAATTTTTTGCGGATCTTTCATGCCGCGCGAACTTTCAACGCCCGACGATACATCTACACCATCTGGCGACAAAAGGGATAAGGCCTCTTGTACATTATCCTTATCCAATCCGCCAGAGAGCATCCACGGTTTTTTAAATTTTTTATCTTTCAAGATGCTCCAGTCAAAGATCACGCCTGCGCCGCCGGGGACTTCTGCGTTCTTGGGCGGTTTTGCATCGAATAAAATCCAATCGGCGATGTTCTCATAGGCGCTGACTTGTTGCAGATCATCTGGTGTGCTGATCGGCAGGGCTTTGATCACAGGCATGTGCCATGTGGCCTTAATCTCGGCAACGCGCTCGGGCGTTTCATGCCCGTGCAGTTGAATAACGTCCAGTGTCGTCGCGCCAAGTGCTGCCTCTAGATATGCATCGGTCGGATCAACGAATAAACCAACGGCCTTGACGGTGCTGGGCAATTGACGCACCAGATGTGCGGCCTGTGGCGGGGCGATATAGCGCGGTGATTTCTCAAAGAACACAAAGCCAACATAATGCGCGCCAGCATGCACCGCGGCGTTGAGCGCAGGGACATCTTTGATCCCGCAAATTTTGATTTTGGCAGGTTTAGGCATGAGGCGGAACCTCGCCAACATAGTTTGTACTCATAAAGCGGGCAATGGCGGTGCAATCATCTGTATGCAGACGAAGAGCAATCTCCATCTTGGCGAGCGCAGCAGGCAGCGTCATATAAAGCGGCGTCGCCCCGCGTGCGATCAAATCCTTGGCCGATTGGTACACAACCTTGTAGTGCGTGTTGACTGGACTGACGATAAAAACAGGCAAACCTTTGGACTGTGCCCCGTCCATCACCGCATCAATAATGCCGTTATAAACCGTGCCAGCCCCATAAGAATAAAGAATAATCGCACGGATAATGGGGTCTTCGACCTGTCTTGCGATCATCGCAGGTGGCAGTCCAAGGCGCGATCGTACAATCAATGTATGGCCATGAGCGCCTTGCCAGATAGTCGGTGAAAACGGCACATTACGGCGGCGCGGGTTAAGAAAGGGCGCCAGTTTCACAGGATAGTCCAGCATCGTAAAATCCGTAATAGGCGGGTGCAGTGGCGCGCTGAGCGCATCGCTGCTGAGGTCGTGGATTTTGATGGCAGAGCTGCTGAGATATGCCTTACTGCCCATGACGCTGACAACCTCGGCCATGTCGCTGTCATGCAAGGATTCCAGTGTATAAATCGCATTGCGAATATTACGCCGTGCATCATTGATGGGCGCTTGGATAGGTTGCTGTGCGGCTGTATAGGCAATGGAAAAGGGCAGACCTTGTCCCATGATCAGGGACATGGATGCGCCGCTATAGGCCAGTGTATCTGTGCCGTGCAAAACCAAAAATCCTGCAATATCGACCTGCGCAGATGTCCAGATATGATACATGCTGATCGCCAGATCCTGCACATGGCGGTAATCCATTTGCGCGCTATCAATCTTAAAGGCATCCAGACCATAAATGGCAAAGCGCTTTTGTAAGCTGGGGTCGATCAGATCAAAAATTTCGGTGAAGTTTAAATCGGGCGTACGAATGCCGTTTTCTTCCTTCATCGACAGTGTGCCGCCCGTACCAATAACAACAATGCGTTTGCGCCCTGACTGGGTTTGTTTGGTTTGCGCGTTCAGCTGCGCAACAAGCGCGCTCACTTTTTCGGCGTCAATAAGGCTGAGTTTGGATAAATCGGCAGGATCACTTAAAAAGCCGCTGGCGATATCGGGGGGCAGTGCGCTCATGCCGCAAGGCTTTCAACAATATCAGCAGCCGCTTGCGCAGGGTTCGCGCTTTGCGTGATCGGACGGCCAACAACAATATGCGTTGCGCCTTGGGTAATGGCTTGCACAGGCGTCATGATGCGTTTTTGATCACCCGCATCCGCGC
Organism: Micavibrio sp. UBA6929; assembly: GCA_002448815.1. Classification (GTDB taxonomy): domain Bacteria; phylum Pseudomonadota; class Alphaproteobacteria; order Micavibrionales; family Micavibrionaceae; genus UBA6929. Next base: position 77,525 of record DKAJ01000007.1, on the reverse strand, counting down.
CAGCAGGGCGAATGCCTGGCACCATCAATTCAAAATCTGCGCCGCACGAGGCACGCAAGGCCGCAATATCGTGAGCCGAACATACAACCCCATCCAAGCCCGAATCGCGTGTCAAAAGCGCCATGCGTTTGACTTGCCCGGCCGTGCCGTCCTGATAGCCAACCTCGGCCAGATCTGCATCATTTAAACTGGTTAAAATAGTCACGGCGAGTAATTTTGTCCCCGCGCTGCACGCATCCTTGGCGGCCTGCATCATCGTACGCCCACCTGCGGCATGCACGTTTAAGTATGCTGGCGAGAGGTTACTTGATACGGTGCGCACCGCCGCAGCAACCGTGTTGGGGATGTCATGGAATTTCAAATCAATAAACATCGCGGCCTCGGGGCAGGCTTCGCGCACGGCCTCTACGCCTGCAGGGCCAAAGCGATTATAAAACTCCATCCCTAGTTTCAGCGCGCCCGTTACAGGGCCGATCTCTTTCGCCCAGTTTTGTGCGATGCTCAGATCATCAGTGTCCAATGCGCAAAAAACCAGTGAAGCAGGTAATGTCGTCATTCTTCTTCGTCCAATTCGTTTTCTAAATCTTCGATGCGGCGCTCTAAAAGGCGCTTTTCTTTTTGGTGTGCCAGATATTTAGGAAAAGTACCCAGCCAATAATAAAACAGACCAATGAAATATCCGGCGCCAAAGGCCGCAATAATCACCATATAAATAGGAAGGTCTTGCGTGCCACCATTAGGCGTCCAGTAAAAGGCCGTCTTTTGGGCGTTAATTGAAATGATATAAAGCAGGGCAAAAACAGTCGCGCCGCCCAAAAGCCATTGCAGGAAACGCATGACGTGCCCTCCTTAGGCTTCTCCGTTCAGGCGCTCGCGCAGGGCTTTGCCTGTTTTGAAGAAAGGCAGGCGTTTGGCTTCGACTTCAACCGTCTCGCCAGTACGGGGGTTGCGGCCAGTGCGTGCATCGCGGTGCTTCACTGAAAAGGCGCCAAAACCACGCAGTTCAACGCGGTCATCTTCAACCAAGGCCTGCGTAATGCGCTCAAAAATGGCATCAACGATGCGTTCAATATCGCGCAGATACAAATGTGGATTTTGGTCAGCAAGTCGTTGGATGAGTTGCGATTTTGTCATGTCGTTTCAGATCCTCGCTAATGCGTTTGCTCAGCTCATAAAGTTCGTTGTGTTGATAATGAATCTAAGTTGCCTGAATAAAGGCCTGTGCGTCAAGTTAAATTGCTGAAAAATATAGATTTAAAATGACTTTTTTCAAAAGGCGTAACTATGGTTGCAGGGCAAGCCTCACAGACTAACGACGATACAGCTTTAAATCGCCGGGCAAGCCTCTTGGATATTCTAGGTCAGGCGGATTTTCTAAAATCGCCGGGATCGAGTAATTGAAAAGCTCGATATCGCGCGGATCAATTTCCCCGCGGTTAATTTCAGCCTTTGTCATCTGAGGAATCCCATTAACGCGCGTAAAGCTGCAATCCATTTTCTCAATAGGCTTTTGCCCGAAAGAGTCATGTGCAACGTACCATACGCGTATTTTAGATGGATAGGTCTGTACGGCCGTAAAGCGAAGCTCGCGCGGGTATTCGACGCGCGTTTCAATAAAGACTTTGCAAAGGCCATATTCAATGCTGGCTTTGCCTCTGGCAAATATCACATAGAGTATTAACCCCAACACAACGGCGCCGCCCGCCCATAACAGCAGTTTTTGACGTTGCTGTTTGCGTTTGGCTTTGTCTTTTGCATAACGGGTCTTGGCAAGATTTTCATCAATTGTGGCATCAATCGTTTGAATTTTCTTGCGCAAGGCCAGTTTGGCCTTTTTCTTGTTAAGAGCCTCTGTTTTCTTATCGGTGCTTGAAGGCGTATCAGAGGAGCTCATTTACTCCTCCGGCTTGGTTGGGGCCGTGGCGGAAGGTGCGCCCGATTCCGAGCCATCGCTACGCTCACCATTCGGCGCTTCGGGGGATTGGGCCGCGGTTGAAGGTTGCGGCGTTGGTGGTTTCGGCACGGTATCTGCAAATTCACCATCTGCAAATTCTTTATCTAACGATGCATCAGATGGCTGGTCTTTGTCTTGGGCATTTGTATCCGCATCCGCGCTGGATGTTTCAGCCATGGCGCGGATTTGTTGCATTTGCTCTTGCTGTTGTTCCATCTGTGCCTTGCGGCTGGCGGCGATTAGTTCCTCGACGATTTCCTCGATCACAACGCTAATCGCGGCAGAGCGAGACTCGCCTTGTTCGCTATAGGCAATAACGCGGCGACGAATATCGTTGCGCGCACTGCCGCCAGGATAAAATGCTGCCAGAATGAGGCGGGCTTGCCCCGCGCCAAGTGCCTCGTACAGGCGTGTGCGGATGGCAACATCCTCGGTCGATGTGGACAGCGCCCATAATTCAATCGGGCCAAGCGTATTGTAGATATGCTGTTCATAGCGGCCTTTGGTCGTGCCCAAAACAAACAATGCAGGCGCACCTTTGGCCGAAGGGCCGGTGAGTTTATTACGGATGACTTCGCGCGCGGTTTCCGACAGGCCAAAGCGTTGCTGGATGTCGTCAACGGCTTTGTCGGATACGGCCGTACCCAAAACCCAAACGCCTGTTGCCAAATCAACCATGTCTTTGGAAAAGTCATCGAGGAGCTGTGACGTGAGAACGATCTGAACGCCGCGTTTACGTCCCTCGCGCACGTCACGAATAACCTGTGCACGCACGGACGGCGATTTACTTGTACGGTGGAATTCGTCAAAGCATAAACGCTTGGGCGATTCTCCAATCTTCTGAAGCTGCATCTCGTGATAGGTGCGGTATTTTTCATCGATATATTGCAAGGCTTCTTTGCCCATCCACCAACTACGCACCAGCGCATGACGTGCCAGCATATACATGATCGCCGTTTGGCGGTCGGCAATCTCGTCCCCTTGTGGTGCAACGTCCATCAGGTCAAGCGAGCAAATTTTGGTGTCGGTAATTTCAAATTGTGTCACAGAGGACAGAATAGGGAATTCACGAATGGCCGAGGTGATCATACGCTCGAACGCGGCGATAACGGTTTCGCTGCTGCTGCCGATTGAAGTTTCTTCCAGCAATGTACGAATTTGTGGCCTGCGTGATGCGGTGATTGCGTCGCTAAGCGTTGGAACGGCGTGGCGCTGTGCAAGGTTGGCTTCGTGATAGCACTCAATATCAAACAGCTTATCGACCACATCCCACCAATATGGATCAGACGGCAAATGAATATTGTGACGTTGCAAGGCCTCGTCTACGGCGGGTTCAAGGCGCGGCAAATATGGGCGCGCTTCGGCATCGGCCATGCGGTCATTACGCCAGCGATACATTTCATCCACGACAAGGCCAGCTAGTTGCTGCATCCCGTCATAGGGCTGATCATAGCCCGCAGGCGTACATAGCAGCGTAATTAGCTCAATCAGGTAGCTTCGCTCGTCAATCAGTGGTGTGCGGCACCCAAGCTGCGTATCAAAGGGGTTAATGGCATATTGGTGCGCCATTTGCAGGCGGTAATAGGCAACCTCGTGCTGACGGTGCAAAGGCAAGGCCTCGCGGATCATGGAAATTAATCCCGATGATGACGGGCCAATATCAATTACGGCAATATAAGGCAGGTTATTCAAACCTGGCGCCAAGCATGTACACAGGTTCAAAGTATTAAGCAAAACAGATTTACCTGCACCCGGCTGCGCGAAAATTAGATCAAACCATGTTGTGGTCAGATTCGTGCCTGTTTGATAAGGCCACATTTTTCCATCAGGCGTGCGGAAGACCAAAGCGCCGTTATCAAATGGGCTGGACGGGCGTTGCCATGGTAAGAGCTTCATGACTTCCATGAGTGGCGCCATACCAGGAACAGCAGACCCCGCGCAGTGAATGCCCATGGCTGAGCTCATCACGCAATCAAGTGGATCGCCTGAAAACTCGCTGACCTGTGTGTAGCCCCAGCTCTCGACCGATTGTAGTAGTACAGAAATTTGATCGAGGATTTTGTCTTTTTTGCTGATCGGGCACCATGTAGCAAACGATACGCGCAATTTTGTCACAGGCTCGCTTCGGGCCAATTTTTGCAAGCCTTCGAAAGAGAATTTAATCGGCTTGTTCGCGGCCTTGTTAGTCACACTAAGCAAGCTAGCCAGTGATGTTTTCATTTGCGCTGAATGGACGCCGCCGCCTTCAATCATGAAAGAAATACGAAACGGGATATCGGCGTCAACCAAACGGTTCATGAGGACGCTAAACGGCAGGCAATCCATTGGGCCTAAGACCATATCGCCGCCCGCCCAAAGGACATCACCAATTTTTACAACAGTCTTACTCAGCACGCGTGCATCGGCCGCAACAATTTGTGAGGCAAGATTTGGCCACAGAATATCGGACATATCAATGGCGCTCATCGGGGCGCGTACAGGAATGGGATCACCTGGTAAGCACGCACGCCATTTATCGTTACAGTGATCAGGAAAGAGGTTGTTGCGCACAGCCCGCAGTGCATCATGTACCTCTAACGTCTGATTACGCAGGCCAAGTTCTTCAAGCGTGGTCGCAATAGCAGTGACGTAACTGCGGTGGCGCGTGCGTAGTGGTGATAACGCTTGCTCAGGATACTGGGCGTCTGGTGCATTGACCCATTCTTGGGCTTTTTTCTGGGCTTCTTCGCCCGACTTTTTTACTTCTGCGGCGCTGAGCACGGCAGGGCGTGTCCATAAAACGAAATAACATTCTTCATGGGCAAGGAATTTGCTGAGATGGCCGATGCGCTCATTATAAACATCTTCCAGATCAAGCTCCATATTCTCAGAGCTCATGCGGCTTGGGCTGAAAAAGCCAGAAAGCTCACGCGTGATGCGTTCAGGGTCACGCACAAAATACACTTGCATCGCATGGCCTGGGCGGTCAAAGCGCGCCCCAACTTTCAAGGTCGCAGACTGAATAATGCGCTGATACTCTTCGGGGCCGATGATTTGGCGGCTGCCTTCTACCTTGATATAGGAAATCAAAGAGCCATCATTGGCAACAATCGTTGTTTCATTATCCGCGGTCGATAGCTCAATAAACGATGAAATCGACTGTCTGAAGGCCTTTTGAAACGGCGAAATCAATTTGTCTAAAAAGCTCATACAGTCCTGCGATTAGGCAATTAAAGGGATAGGTAATATCAACCAAATGATAGGATAAAAAATCCGCGTCCCAAAGTATAGGGGATTTAGCGGTTATCATCAATTATTGTCTTATGTTCTGGGTGATTTATGCGGCGCTCAGTGCTTCAGATGCAATGTCCTCGTAAATAGATACCCATTGTTGTGGCGCTTTGCCGCCAAAAGGCCCGTTTTTCGATCGCCAGTAGGCCAAAATTTGGGGGAATTGATTAAATTCAAGGTCAGCTTCTTTAATGATCCGGCGGTCGAGCGGGAAAAGGCGCAAGCCTGCTAGCTTCTTTTCGCGTTGAGCATAAGCTTTTGGAGGCAGGTAATCATTTAAAACCGTCGATAAGATAAAGGGATCGTCGGTGCTGATGCGCTGTACGGCTTCTTCGCGGCGCTCCATGATAAGGTCCAGGATTTTACGAACTGTATCCGCAACAGGGCCTTGTGAAATGCGCGCAATATAAATAGCGCGGCTTATATTATTGAGGTCGCGTTGCTCGATCTCGGGTAGCCACACCAAAACACCAGAACGCATTTTCGCAACCTCTGGCAAGTCAAAGCATTGCTGGCAAAAGATGCATGTGGTGAGTAAATTATCGGGCGATAAATTGTTAAGATTGAAATCTTTGAATAAAATCTGCTGATATTTCTCGGAATGAAAGCCGCAGCATTGGCATGTGTGATCATCACGCGTAAAGATTTCTTTTTTTAAATCATTTGGTACAGCCGTGCGCATTGTCGGGGCAGATTGCGACTGTCCTTTTTTTGTCTGTGCTGTATCAGAAGAAGAGGGCGCAGCCTTCTTCAGCATGCGCCCTGTTCCTAGTGTAATTGGATATAAGTCCATCTTAAATGCGATTAGCTGCCAAATGAGATAGCGTTAATATCTTGTTGTGTGATGTTTGTGCCTTCGTCCACGGCTGTAACCATCGCAGAGAAGATCGTTGGCAACGCCAACAAAGCACCACCAGTAGCCAAACGCATAGCACCGTCTTTCAATGGTGTTTGTTGTGGGTTTTCAACGTGATCTTTAATTTTCAATACGCCAAGCGTACCAAGAGTTACACCTGCCAAGTATGAAAGGGCAGAGATAAGCGAAGGAAGCTGTGCGATCGATTCCGTCAAAGTTTCCGCAATGGAGTTGGCGCTAGAGCCTGAGGCGCCACCACCACCGCCACCTGCGTGAGCAGTGTGGGATAGGCCCATTAGACCCATCGTCATAGATACACCCATTGTGTAATAGAATTTTTTAAGCTGTTTCATTGTTTTCTCCTCTACAAAATAAACATTGCTTTAAATTTATCAGATGGCTGCAAAAACACTCATAAAAATTTTGTAGCTCACCTGACGCTCCAAATTTAAACATCTCATATAATCCTAACATATTTTTACAAAAGAGTTTAAATTATTTTGATATATCGCCCGTAAACAATTGAAAAATGATGTTAAAAGCGATTGTCGTATCGTTATCCTTATCCTTTTTTGTTATGTCCCAAACATGATGTCGGCAACGCCAGGTGTAACGACTTCTGTTGGGGTATCTCCAATGGCTGTAACCATTGCAGAGAAAATCGTTGGTAGCGCAAGTAATGCCCCACCTGCAGCAAAGCGAATAGCGCCTTCTTTTAAGGGGGTCTGTTGTGGGTTTTCGACATGGTCTTTGACCTTTAAAACGCCCAGTGTTCCAAGTGTTACGCCTGCCAAATAAGACAATGCGGAAATCAAGGAAGGTAACTGTGAAATCGAATCCGTCAGTGTTTCCGCAATTGTGTTGGCGCTTGATCCGTCGGCACCACCGCCGCCGCCAGCGTGTGCGCTAGACGAAATGCTTAACATGCCTAATGTAAAGGACACGCCAACCTTATAGTAAAGGTTTGTGTAAATACTCATATTCTCCTCATATACTCTTGCTGCTCACACAAGATTTGTTGTTATTCTACCTTATCGTGCCTCTTTCCCCAAGCATTTGTATGGTAGCCGTATCCTCGCCTAACCAAAGACTAACTGCATATCAGTGCCAATGCCCAATGTGGCTTGAACTAGGTTTAGGAATGGGCCGATATTGACGGCCAGAACTCCGCCTATAATATGCGTCATGCCCGCCATCATAGAGGATTGCTGATTGCCTTCGGCCACGCCGCGCAGGATAAAGACCCCGCGAACAAAGCTGATAAGGCCAATCAAAATCATAAATTTGATGACACCGCTGATTGTTGCTTGAAATTCTGCGATTTCCTGCGTATCCAGTCCTGCCGTGTATGACATTGTCACGGCCGTCGCAGTCGTGTTCGAGCCAAAGAGAGTCATCGTCACCATGCGAACAAAGTCGTTAAATGAGATTAAAACGCCTGCTGTAATAAAGGTGACAATGGTACCGATTCCTGCCGGTGCACGCGGGCCGTCTTGCTCGCTTTTTAACAGGCGCGAAATACCGACCATAAGCAAGGCAACGCCGGCGCTGAATGTTAAAAAGTTTAAGATAATATGCATCGGTCCTAAAATATCGCTAACAGCGCAATAAACCTGTTTGCCGAAACCGGTCGCGGCGGCGGACGTGGCTTGCTGCCCGCTATCGCAATCGCTTCCTAGCCCAATAGCACACGCGGCTCCATTTACATCGCCGCTCAGTAAGCTTGATGCTGCGCTTGACGCGTTGTCGACAGCCCCACTAATCGCGCCTGTGATACTGCCTAGCAGGTCGCTCGCCCATCCATCAGAAGACGAAGCGCATTCTTGTGGTATGCCGCTATAGCTTGTAATCGTGTTGCCCAAAAGGTCATCTAATTCTGATGCTGTCGGCGTTGTTGTGGTGCGAACAATATCAATCATCGCCTGTAGCGCAAGGAAGCAGCCACCAGCCAAAAAGCGGTTCACAGCCTGTGAAATGGGTGTGCTGCGTGGATCGGCCATATGATCGCGCAATTTGAGTAGCGCCCAAAAACCAAAGAAGAAGCCAAGTAGCTTGGCAACCCCTGCCAAAAAGGCAGGGAATGAGGCTGTGCGGCGATAAAGATTGCACATCGCATCACCTAGAGAGGGGGCATCTTCTGCGCCTGTAATCATGTCGGCCACAGTGCCACCGACGCCGCCAGTCATTCCGTCAATCATGCCGTTTACGGCATCGTCCGTGCAGCCTTTTTCAGGGTTGTAAACAGACTCCATAAAGCTCAAACTATCGGATAGGCCTGAGAACAATCCTAAAATACTGCCAGAATCGCCATTGCCGACAATGGCAGACGTCATCATAGTGTATATCGTCGGGAGCGCAAAAAACGCACCGCCAATGAAAAAGCGTGCTAAAGCTTCTTTCAAAGGGTTGCGTTCAGGGTCTTCGATGTAATCTTTCAACTTAAGAACGGCCAAAAAGCCCATGTAAAGGCCAATCAAATAAGCAAAGGCTGTAAAGATGTGCGATAAGCCGCCAACAGAATCAAGAATCGTAGCGAGAACCGCGTTGACGTCACGCGTCAGGTTGATATCGCCAAGGAAGCCGCCAACCAAATCAAATTCACCGCCCATGAGCGCTGACATGAAATTTGTCGGCGAGAAGGCCTCATCATAGTCATATGAACTACTGGTTCCGCCAGAAAAGGCTTTCATCATAGCAGAATAGATTGTTGGCAGTGCAAGCAGTGCGCCGCCACCAAGGAAGTGACCTGTAGCAGCGCCAATCTTGACTTGCGCAGGGTTTTCTACGTGCTGGCGCAGTTTATCAACGCCGACGGCGCCAAAGTAAACGCCAGTTAGGTATGCGATTGCGCTAATAAACCATGGCAGCTGACTAACATTGTTAACGATGTTTTCGGCAACATCAGTGACATCCTCGGCAAAGCTGGTTTCAATGCTAAGAAAGAAGACGAAGAATGTAAAAAGAAGTCCAAAGAGCGCCGCACTATATGAAGAAATAGAGTGACTGTTATTTAACTTTTGCGCCTGTTCTGTTTTATTAAACATATTTATCTCAAATTTTATACAAATTGCTCACACACGGATTGTTCTTCTCCGTACCTTAAAGTCTAAGTATAAATGATTAAGATAACATTAAAAAGGCGTTATGCCTTTGAAATGAAACGGGTTTTTATGGAAAGGCTTATTTAAGCTGTTCTTCCAGCCATTTGATCGAGTAATCGCCAGACAAGAAATCGCCTTGCTGCAAGATCCATTCATGCAATGGCAATGTCGTTTTGACGCCATCTATGACTGTTTCGCTGATTGCGCGGCGCAGGCGGCGGATACATTCATCACGTGTTTTCCCGTGAATGATCAGCTTGCCAATCATAGAATCGTAAAATGGTGGAATGCTGTAACCACTGTAGATCGCAGAGTCAAAGCGCACGCCATAACCGCCGGGTGCGTGGAATTGCGCAATCATACCGGGTGATGGGCGGAAGTCATGCTCAGGGTCTTCTGCGTTAATGCGCAGTTCAATCGCGTGACCGTTTAATACGACGTCTTCTTGGCGAAGGCTTAATTTTTCGCCGCTTGCAACGCGGATTTGCTCGGCAATCAGGTCAACGCCTGTAATCATCTCGGTCACAGGGTGTTCAACTTGAATACGTGTATTCATCTCCATGAAGTAAAAGCCGCCATTTTCATAGAGGAATTCAATTGTCCCTGCGCCTTCAAAACCCATTTTCTGGATTGTGTTGGCGGCTAGCATGCCAATTTCATTGCGGGCTTCTTCACTTAGGACAGGTGAGGGCGCTTCTTCGACCAACTTCTGGTGGCGTCGCTGGATCGAGCAATCACGCTCGCCAAGGTGAATGGCATTACCGTGTGAATCGCCAAAGATTTGGATTTCGATGTGGCGCGGGTTGGCCAAGAATTTTTCAATATAAACTGTGTCGTCACCAAAGTTTGCCTTGGCCTCTGTGCGGGCGCGCGTAAACAGCTCGGGCAGTTCGTCAAAAGAATTAACAACCTGCATCCCTTTACCGCCACCGCCGCTTGCGGCTTTGATGATCACGGGCAGACCGCTTTCTTTGGCGATCTTCATGGCTTCGTCAACATTATCAACGCCGCCCTTTGAACCGGGAACAACGGGAAGGCCAAGCGCCTGAACCGTTTTCTTGGCCATAACCTTATCACCCATCTTTTCGATATGCTCGGCAGACGGGCCAATGAATTTAAAGCCATGCTCTTCCACCATGCGGGCAAATTCGGCATTTTCAGACAAAAAGCCATAACCCGGGTGAATAGCGTCCGCATTCACTAGCGCCGCCGCGCTGAGGATGGATGGAATATTGAGGTAACTATCCTTACTGGATGGCGGGCCAATACACACAGATTCATCAGCCAATCGAACAGCCATCGAATTTGTATCAGCGGTCGAGTGCACGGCAACGCTTTGGATGCCAAGCTCTTTACACGCGCGCACAATGCGCAGGGCAATTTCACCACGGTTTGCAATAAGGACTTTTTTAATCATCAGAAATTCTACTCAACCACCACAAGAACATCACCAAATTCAACAGGCTGTGCATCGCCAACCAAAATCTGCGTCACTGTGCCAGCTTTTTCAGCTTTGATCGGGTTCATAACTTTCATCGCCTCGATAATGAGCAATGTATCGCCTGCTTTCACTGCATCACCTTTTTGAACGAAAGGCGCCGAGTTAGGATCGGGCTTTAGGTAGGCTGTACCAACCATTGGTGATGTGACTGCGCCAGCGCTGTTCGCTGCAGGTGCTTCAATTGCGCCTGTGTTGGCAACCTGAGGAATTGCAGGATCACTTGCCATCGCCACAGGAGCCGCCGCACCAGCAACAACAGTGCCGCCCTTGCATACGCGGACAGCTTGATCACCGTCAGCAACTTCAATTTCAGTTAAGCCTGTGTCTTCTAAGAGGTTCGCAAGCTTCTTAATAGCGTCATAATCAATTTTCATGGCAGCCTTTTTAAATATGTTCTTCTTATTATAGGGTCGCGTTATATCGCTTTGCCGTCAAAGCTAGCAAATTGGATAAAGCAGACAAAGCAAAAAGTCAAAGCCCTTTTCACTGCGTGTGGATCAAATTGGATATGTGCTCGAGTGATTTGGCATACCCATTTGCGCCTAACCCTTTGTAAACCGCGGCCGCGACAGGGGTAATAAAGGATGTGTGCCGAAAGTCTTCGCGTGTTTCCGGATCAGAGATATGAACCTCAATAATCGGAATATTGAGCAATTTAAGCGCATCGTGAATCGCAATAGAGGTATGCGTGTATGCCGCCGCATTAATAATAAGGCCTGCATAAGGGCCAGGTGTTTGCGCAGCTTGCTGAATCCATGTGACTAATTCGCCCTCATGGTTGGACTGACGAAAATGTACGCGCACCCCAAGGTCAGATGCCTTATCCTCACACAGTTTTTGAATATCTTCCAGGGTCTCGTGGCCATAGATTTCAGGCTCGCGCTGACCGAGCATATTCAAATTAGGTCCATTGAGGATAAGGATTGTTTGCATGACTTACTCAGGCTTGGTGCCGGGTTTGACAACGCGGACAGAGGTCTCAATCACGCTACCGTCTTTGAAGTGCAGGCTCAGTGGAAAGTCTTGATCTAACGTAAGCGGCGCGTTCAAATCAATCAGCATCAGATGATAGCCTGATGGCGTAAGGGCAACGTGGCTCTGCGCTGGAACCGGCAGGGAATCAAGTTTGCGCATTTCCATTTTGCCGCCATCCATTGACATGCTGTGGATTTCGATGTGCCCGGCAACATCGCCGCTGACGCTGTCCAAGATATGTTCCTGCGTATCGGCGTTATTAATCGTGAGGAACGCCGCGCCATTGCGTTGTTGCGGCGCAGTTTGAAAGGCGTAAGCTTGCCCGTCAACGGTCACATGTGTATCCGCCGACCAAGCCAAAGATGATGCCCCGATGACCATTATCGCAGCTACGCCGAAAGTTGTAAGAGCTTTCATCGTGTTAAGTCCTTTTGTTTATTTGGCTGCGCGCGCTTCTTTAATGGCTTTAATAAGGCCGTCATGCCCAATATAACCGCCAAAGAATTGATCATTCACGATAAAGGCTGGCGTGCCGCTAATGCCGATCTTCTTTGCGATTTCTAGGCTTTCAGTCAGCATCTTTTGGACGTCGTCAGACATGATGTCTTTTTTCATCTTATTTGCATCCAAACCAACATCATTCGCTAGCTTGGTGAGCGTTGCTTCGTTTTTCGCGCCGCGATGCTGCATCAAGGCCTTGTGGAAGTCGAAATACTTATCTTGCTTGTGTGCGGCAAGTGCCCAAAGCGCCGCAGTGCGTGAGTCAGCGCTTAGGATCGGAAGCTCATGGAAAACAATGCGTACATTTTTGTCTTCTTCTGACAGTTTAATCAAATCAGGCAAAGCGCGCTTACAGTAACCGCAGTTATAGTCAAAGAATTCAACAATCGTCACGTCACCCTTTGGGTTGCCGATTGATGGCAAATCTTTACCCGCCAAAAGCTTCTTATTGTTTTTAATCAAATCAGCAGCTTCTTGCTTTTTGCGCGTTGCTTCGTCTGCGCGGTGTTTTTCAAGTGCATTAATAATCACTGTTGGGTTTTCCATGATATAGGCATGGATCGCTTTGTTCAGTTCTTTTGTCTCAGCTTCGCTAAAGGCCTCAGCCTGCATTGGCGTGCTTAGCGCAGCAAGTGAAACGGCAGCAAGTGTAAAAAATTTCTTTGAAAAATGCATGGTGATAAGATGTCCTCGTTAAAATGTGCACGCGGATTATAACGCGTCTTCAATAAAAGATATAGACCCCTCTTCGCGTTTGAACAGGGAAAGGTTACAAACGGGCGCGTTAAATCAGGCTGTACCACACGCCGCGACCCGCGCCATGACGAATAACCAGCCCAGCATCAACCAGTTCCCCCATGCGCAGTTTAATCGTAGAGCGCCGCCCTTTTGTTTCATCAATCAAAAACTTCATCGTTGCGCGTTTGTGCTTTTGTAACACATCAATCAACGCAATCGATAGCGCGGGCATATCCGCAACCGCCTTGGTTTGAATGCCGCTGTTGATTTGCAGGGCGAGCAGATCATAATGCTGCGCAAGGATCGAGAAAAAGCACGCCAGCCATGGTTGCCAGTCGGGTTTGCCTTCTTCGATCGAGGCCTGATGCGCGGCCAACGTATCAAAGAATTGCTGGGCGTGGTCGTCAAAGGCATCATCCAGCGAAGCAAACGCGGCGTAACGATATCCTGCCTTTAACATCAGCAGCACAATTAAAAAGCGCGCAAGCTTTAAATTGCCGTTTTGAAAAGGTGAAATTTGCAAGAAAATAGCCGTAAACACTGCAATAATCAAAAGCGGATGATAGGCTTCATCCAGCAGCGCTTCATTTGTCCAGCCAAGTAATTTCGTAATGAGCGCAGGCACATCCTCCGGCGCAGCTGTTTCTAATGTGCCGATATGCTGGCCGTTATGGGTGATGTCCAAATTTGTTTCAGCGTTCTTGAGCGCGCCGCTATCCTCGCCTGGGCAAAATGTCTTATGCAGCGCCAGTAAAATATCCAGCGTCAATTCACGATTTTTCAGGGGCTCCATCAAAGATTTAAGCTGCGCGCCGTGGGCGGCCACATCGCCCAGCAAATTCAGGCCCGTTGTATGATCGTCCAGCCCATTCCACAGGCCATTAAACGTCTCAATCTGTCCGATTGTACGCAGTAACGAAGGCTTAATGTGCAAGGATTGCAAACCGATCATGGGATCAATTAAACCACATTGGCCAATCTTAGCCAAGCGCGATTATCACCAAAGATGGCCTTGAAAAAGAGTGCCTTAAACAGGGCGGCTTTACATGCGCTCGGGCACGTCGATGCCCAGCAAGTTCAAGATAACTTCTAATTGGTGGGCAGTCAGGGCGCAAAGCTGCAAGCGGCTGGCGCGCAGCTGTTCATCCGTTTCCGATAGAATATGACACTTGCTGTAAAAACTGCTGAAGGCTTGGGCAAGTTTATACGCGTAGTCGCACAAAACATGCGGCGTGTAATTTTGCATCGCTAAGGCAAAGTGATCAGGAAATTCCGCCAGCATCAGTGCCAGCGCCGCATCATCATCTTGTAACGTCACGGCTTCAGAAGGGCTTAAGCCCTGTGCCTGCGCCTTACGCAGTAATGAAGTGATACGTACAACTTGATACAGCAAATATGGCCCCGTTTTGCCCTCAAATGCGGTCATGCGGTCAAGGTCAAAGACGTAATCCGAACTGCGGTTGTTATGTAGATCCGCAAATTTAAGGGCGGCAATGCCAACTTTGTGCGCGATATCGCTGCGCTCTTCGGCGCTGAAATCACTGGCGATGTCCGCTTCGTTTAGGCGTGCAGTGGCTTTATCAACGGCCATGGCAATCAAATCTTCCAGTTTCATAACCCCGCCAGCGCGCGTTTTAAACGGTTTGCCGTCTGTGCCATTCATTGTGCCAAAGCCAGCGTGGAACAGAGTTGTGTCTGGCGTGACAATTCCGCCTTTGCGCGCAGCGCGAAAGACTTGTTCAAAATGCAGGGATTGGCGCTGATCAACCACATAAATAATTTGCGCTGGGCTATAATCGCGCATGCGATCAACAATGGTGGCCAAGTCGGTTGTGCCATACATCACTGCGCCGTCACTTTTGTATAAAATCAGCGGCGGCATTTCTTTTTTATCATCGTCCTGATCAACGCTGACAACCAAGGCACCGTCACTGGTTTCGGCAAGCCCTTGTTCTTTGAGGGCGTCAACCATTGGCACGATCGTGTCATGCGCATCACTTTCGCCCAGCCACAGGTCAAAATGCACATTCAGCGCATCAAAATTGCCTTTCATACCGGCAATCGATACATCAACAAAATGACGCCATAGTGCGCGGTATCCACGGTGACCGTCTTGCAGTTTTGCTGTGATGTCACGTGCAAGCTTCAGGCGATCCGCATCTTCCTTGCATGCGCCAGAGGCGCGCGGATAAATCTCGGCCAGATCATCCATCGATACGGGCGATTCAGTGGGGTAATCCCCCGTGAAGGCATCATCAAAATAAACCCAATCAGGGTGCATTAATTGCAATTCCGATAAAACCTGCCCCATTGGCAGACCCCAGTCACCCATATGCACATCGCCATAGGCCTTGTAACCTGCAAAGTCAAAAATGCGGCGCAGGCAATCCCCAATGATAGAACTGCGTAAATGCCCAACATGCATCGCCTTGGCAACGTTCGGGCCGCCATAATCCAGTACAATTGTTTGTGGCGCGCTAAGCCGCGCCGCGCCGCAATGCGCGTCACGGCCATAGGTTTGTATATGCTGCGCCAGATAGTCATGCGTCACGTTTAAGTTAATAAAGCCAGGGCCCGCCACTTCAACTTTGGCAAAAATGGGGTTTTCCTGCAAGCGCGCGGCGATATCCTCGGCGATGGCGCGCGGTGGCTTTTTGGCAACCTTGGCGGCGGCCATCGCGCCATTACATTGGAACTGCGCAAGGTCAGGGCGATCTGATACGCGCACGACGCCCAGTTCTGCGGGAAGGTCAAGGGCGGCAAAAGCCTGCCCCATAAGATCTGATAAAATATATGCGATGCTGCTCATGGCTGAATTTATAGGGCGCGCCATGTAAAAAGTAAAGTCACCTCAACGACATATCATGGCCATGGCATAATTGACTTAATTGTATCTTAACATTTAATACGTTAGTATATATGGGATGATAGACGCGTAAATTGTTCAAAAGGGAGAGACTTAAGTGTTTAAAGGGAAAGTTGCATTGTTATTGGGGGCGCTGTGTATGATCGCCGCAGGAAGTACATCCTCATGGGCGCAAAGCGCATCGGCATCAGCCTCCGGCGATAGTACGAGCACTAGCACCAGCACAAGTGGCGGGGGATACTCAGGGACAATTCCTAGAACAGATGTTGCCAAATATGCGAAATCAGGCGCAACAAAAGATATTTCGAATGATATAACCGTTAATGACATTAACATTTGTAATGAAGAGGGCGTAACGTGTAAAAATTTTCAGGCTGACACACTTGAAGCAGAAATTCGGTGTGATGGGAGCAGTACATCATTGTCAACAGGGGGCTGGGAAAAGAAGCCAAGCAGCAAAAAATGCTTAAACACAATTTCAATTTGCTATAATGAGGGCCTGCCTTCAGAAAAATGCTACGATTTCAATAAAAGCGACAGCGATCGTCCCAATATCATTGCAGAATTCACGCCTTATGCGCATAGCGGCACACGATTTTCTAAGTGTTTAAGCTCCTCAGAGGCAGGGACTGATAAAACTGCCGATACGTATTACAAAGAATATTGTTTGTGGGGCACGGAAGCCGCAGGCCACGGTGAAGGCGGTACATGGGCTTCTGAAAATTACCTTGAAAAAAGAACGTTTGGCTCCATAAATGGTAACGGATCGTCAGCCGGGATTACTGGTGATACTGGTGATGATATGCTTAAAATCTCTGACGGGGCAGAAGGGTTTATTGAATATGTGGATGCAGGTGTCGACGATGCAGTTGGCTTAAAGTGGGTATCACGTAATGGCGGTGCAACAGCACAAGACATGATGGTGCCAATGGGGCCGCGTGGCACATTCAAAGATTATCGTGACTTTTTAAATAACCCGCCGCCAGGCGCTTCAGTTGATGATGCATGTTATGCGGTCAAAGCCAATTTGACGTGCGCAGATATGGAAGCACAAATTCCAGCAACATGCGGAAGTTTTGCTTTGCAAAACTTTCTATTCAGACCAACCGGCAATGTAGATGATCCTGGTCTATGCGCAGTAGGAACTGCATCAGGCACTACTTTGGATAGTAGCGGCGGCCTCAGTTATTCTTGGACATGCACAAAGTCATAGAGAAGGTCATAGGCAAGGGATAACTTATTATGAAGATACTTACTTTTTTATTCGGTGTGTTGATGGTCTTTTCATTACCATCTTTGGCGCAGGCGCAATCAGCCAGTCAATGCACAACCAGCGAACTGGATTTAGTGTGTGATGAAAACGAGGTTCTAAAAGGCATTCGCGCTGATGGGACCAAGATTTGTGTGGCGCATAAATCAAATCGTATGAGCTGTAAATTCTGCGGAGAAGTGCGCGGAAGCTGTAAGAAAGAAGAGTGCGCAAGTAAAAATAAATGGGGGACATGCACGAGTTATAAATGCGTCGAATACAATTATTCCCAAGAGTGTGCAAAGTCATTTATTTTGGGGCAGCAAGAGGTTGTAAACCTTAACTATGCTCGCATTAACAGTGATGATACGCCATTTTCGCGTTTCTTTTGTCACGATATTGATGATTAAAACACAATGAGAGGTATTTTTATGAACGCACGATATAATTTGATAGTAATCGCACTGGCGCTCGTGATGTTCGTCGCTGCGCCCGCAGCCTTCGCGCAATCGACCAGTCAATGTACAACCAGTGAACTGGATTTGGTGTGTGATGATAACAAGGTCCTAAAAGGCATTCGCGCTGACGGCACAAAAATTTGTGTTAAAAACCACTTTGATGCCTGCGGCCAAGGTTATGCATTGCGTGGCGCCAACGGTGATGGTGACCGCGTATGCACAGAAGTGTCTGCCGGATCAGAAGGCATTACCGAGTGCCGCTATTGTTTTTCGTGGTCTAGCCCAAGAGGCGGAGGGTCAACAGATTGTACGGCATGGGTCGGCGTAGGTGACAACTCAAGTAAAAGCATTCACTCAAATGCGAGTTCATTTTCAGCCGAGTGCCGTTAGTGATCTTTATTTTTTCGTAAACTTTATCATAATAGAATGCTGAAAAGCGTGCCTAATCTAGGCGCGCTTTTTTGTTTTGAAGAGAACCATTTTTGTGAATTAAGACTCTGTTATTTATGAATAAAACAAACATTAACGCTTTCGTATATTCGAAGTTGCATATATAACAAAGGGAGGGTGACGAAACAATAGAGGAATTTTTCATGAAATTATTAATCAGCTTGTGCTTTGCATGTGTGTGCCTATCTGCAACGGCGGTATCTGCGCAATCGGCCAGCCAATGTACAACTAGTGAATTGGATCTTGTGTGTGCATCAGGGCAATTTTTACGGGGGATCAACCCGGACGGAACGAAAATATGTGAAGCCGCGCCAGCCGCAGGCATAACAGAGTGTAAATACTGTTATAATTTTACAAAAATGACACCTGCTGCGGCTAATCAAAATAGCAACACGACCGTGCGCGAAACCAAATGTACGGGCTGGATTGGGGCGGGCGATTCTGAACGGGTTGAATATGATCACTCAAGCGGCACCCGCTATAACTATGTTACAGTTACGTGCCGTTAAAATGATACTTTTAAAAATGGAAAATGGACGGTTTCTGTTGCGAGGCACCGTCCAAGCCCCACCTAACCTTAGTTAGAGGTCAGGGATTCAAATGTAGCATCGAAAGCACCAATTAGGCAGCTTTACGAACATCGCCTTCAACAACAGAGTTGTCGTTAGCGGCTACGAACTGATTGTTGTCATTTGCAACTATCAAAATTGATCCGATAACGGCGGAAATCCAACCGAATGCCGCATAACACCTTTACTACGCATGTCGATCCTGTTTCGGCCCCGCCGCCTTAGCCTGCCTTGTTCAAGCAAACCAGAAGGCTAAAATGGTGGAGCCGCCGGGTACTGCCCCCGGGTCCATAGCGCTTATTCCGCATCAGCGTGTAGCATCATAGTCGGCCGCTAAGCCGACATTATTATTATAGGGCTGTGCATCAGAAAAAGCCAGTGATTTGGACGCTGATGGTGAAAGATTTTAACGCGGCCTTGATAGTGTGCAGCCTTAATAAAGGCCGCCTGTACCTGTGTGTGCTTCGTGACCAGGGTTGCCAGGAATGGCATTAATCGATGGCAAATTATTGATGCCGCGACCATCCAGCATAAAGACTTCCTCGGTTGGCTCTGTCCCCTCGACGAAGGCTTCCCAAATCACGTCTTCATCACCAACGCGTGCGCGTGCGCCAGTTTTGGCGTTGATGCGTACGTTACGAATGCCGGGGGGCGTACGGAACGGAATAATAGGTTCGTCTTTCAGGGCGTCAGCCATGAAATCTTTGAAGATAGGTACAGCCACAGACGAGCCTGTCTCACGCTTTCCAAGCGAACGCGGCTCGTCAAAGCCAACAAAAACGCCGACCACTAAATCAGGCGAAAAACCAATAAACCACGTGTCCTTGGATTCATTGGTTGTACCTGTCTTACCCGCAAGTGGACGTCCTAATGATTTGATGCGTACACCCGTTCCGCGCTGGACGGCGCCTTCAAGAATAGATGTCATTTGATAGGCCGTACGTGGGTCTTCGATTTGTTTGCGTGTGTCGGGCGGGGTGGGGGTATCCTGCCCGTCCCAGCGAACCAAATCCCCGCAATGCGTGCATGGGCGATTATCGTGACGGAATACGGTTGAACCGCGGCGATCTTGTACACGGTCAATCAGGCTGGGCTGAATTTCCTTACCACCATTGACGATCACGGCGTAGGCCGAAACTAGATCAATCAAACGCGTTTCACCCGCGCCAAGTGAATAAGACAGTAATTCTGGCATATCTTCGTGAATGCCAAATTTCTTTGCCGTTTCTGCAATCAGTTCCATGCCCAAATAATCGGCCAAACGTACTGTCATCAGGTTCTTTGATTTTTCAACGCCGACGCGAATAGGCGTAGGGCCGTAATATTTATCGGAATAGTTTGTTGGGCTCCAGAAATGTCCAGGGCGATCTTCAATCACAAACGGCGCATCCAAAACCAAAGTTGCGGGCGTAAAGCCATTATCAAGCGCCGCCATGTAAACAAAAGGTTTAAAGGCCGAACCCGGCTGGCGATAGGCTTGTGTCGCGCGGTTAAATTCAGACGATCCATAGCGATATTTCCACCCGCCTTGCATGGCCAAAATGCGCCCTGTATGGGCATCCATCGCCATAATGGCGCCTTGGACATCAGGAATTTGTTTCAAGTCATAGGCAATGCTATCTTCGCCGCCTTTGCGCTCAACCATCAGCAAATCACCAACAGAAACAACATCAGAAACGGCCTGAATTTCAGGGCCGCGGGCATAGCCCTCATTACGGTATTCGCGCGCCCATTTTAGATCGCTAAGGGCCAGCTCTCCATTTGGCATATCCGCATCAGAAAACCCTAAAATGGCTTTGCCCTCTTCAATGCTTAGGACAACGCCCATCGACCAGCTATCCAGCATTTCAAGCGGGCGTGTGACCTTGCCAAGACGTGCGCGCCAATCATCCAGCGTATCAAAATGCTGAAACGGCCCGCGATAACCATGACGGCGATCATAGGCCTCAAGCCCTTTACGCAGTGAATCTTGAGCTACTTCTTGTAGGCGGGCATCAACTGTTGATCGTACAACAAGGCCGCCCGTATAAAGCTCTTCCTCGCCATAATGCTTCAACAGCTCACGGCGCACTTCTTCCGAGAAGTAAGGCGCCTTTACAGTGCGCTGCGGGTCGCGTTCTACCATTTCCAGGGGCTCTAACTTGGCGGCGTCGGCCTGTCCTAAATCGATAAATCCTTCCTCGGCCATGCGATCAATGACCCAGTTGCGCCGTGCTAGCGCGGCGTCATGGCGGCGTACAGGGTGATAGTTATTGGGCGCCTTGGGCAATGCGGCCAAATACGCGATTTGTGCGATGCTCAGATCTGTGAGCGCCTTACCAAAATATTGAAGCGCCGCCGCGCCCACACCGTACGAGCGCTGACCCAGATAGATTTCATTCAAATACAGCTCTAACAGGCGATCTTTGCTGAGTGCTTTTTCCATGCGTGATGCAAGGATGGCTTCTTTGATCTTGCGGACATAAGAGACTTCACTGCTCAGCAAGAAGTTCTTGGCAACCTGCTGCGTGATGGTTGACGCGCCCTCGGGTCTGCGCCCCGCGCCAATATTTTTTAAATTACGCAGCATCGCGCGCGTAATGGCAAAATAATCAACGCCCTGATGGTGATAAAAGTTCTGATCTTCGGCGGCGATAAAGGCATTTTTCAAAAGGTCAGGGATATTTTCAATCGGCACGAAAACACGCTTTTCCTGCGCAAATTCGGCAGTTAACCGGCCGTCAGAGGCATAAATGCGCGTCACAATCGGCGGTTCGTACACTTTCAGTGCCTCATAATCAGGTAAATCATGGCTGTAATAGGTGAAAATGCCCACCAGCCCTAAAATACCAGCGATGAGCCCTAAGAACCCAAGTGAAAACAGGCCCAAAAATGTGTACCAGAAATATTTCATATCTTTAAATCTAACGTTATCGTTGTGTTAAGCAAGGCGGCGTTGTATCGGACCCGTTTCACGGCCATGGATAAATTGCTCGACATAGTCATTGCCCGAGTGATCAAGGTCCTCAACAGGGCCTTGCCACAAAATCTTTCCTTCGTGGATCATCGCAACATAATCAGCAATCTTGCGGACCGATCCCATATCATGCGTGATCGACAAGGCCGTCGCGCCTAGTTTCTTAACCGAATCGACGATCAAATTATTAATCACATCCGCCATAATTGGATCTAGGCCTGTGGTGGGTTCATCAAAGAAGAGAATCTCTGGCTTGGTCGCAACAGCGCGCGCCAAACCAACACGTTTTTGCATGCCGCCTGAAATCTCGGCAGGGTACAGGTCACCAACTTCGGGGCGCAGACCAACGGCAATAATGTTTTCAATGGCAATATCGCGGGCATCTTTGCGGTTCATGCGCTGATGATACAGCAAGCTAAAGGCCACATTTTCCCAAACCTTAAGCGAGTCAAATAGCGCCGCTCCTTGGAATAGCATACCAAATTTGTCCATGAGCGCATCGTGCTGTGACGGCGGAATATG
Source organism: Micavibrio sp. UBA6929 (assembly GCA_002448815.1). Lineage (GTDB taxonomy): Bacteria > Pseudomonadota > Alphaproteobacteria > Micavibrionales > Micavibrionaceae > UBA6929. The sequence continues at coordinate 55,559 of DKAJ01000007.1, read as the reverse complement.
CACCACATCTTTGCCATCGACTAAAATCTCGCCCTCGTCAGGCTTCAGCAAGCCTAAGATCGATTTCAGCATCACAGATTTCCCTGTGCCCGAACCTCCAATGACAACCATAGATTTGCCCTCGGGAATGGCGAGGTCAACGCCGTTTAATACATGTTTCGGCCCAAAGGATTTTTTCAGGCCGCGCATTTCTAATTTGGGTGTAGATGACGTTTTTGCTGTGCTCATGAGAAGAAAATCTGCGTTAGAAGATAGTTAAAGATTAAAATAAGAATAGACGATGAAACAACCGCATTGGTTGTTGCTGCGCCTACGCCTTGGGCGCCGCGCTGTGAATTGAAACCGTGATAACATCCCATCAGTGCCACGACGAAACCAAAAACCCCCGCCTTTGCCAGACCAGAAATCACGTCAATAGGCTCAAGAATATCCCAGCTTTGTGCAAGGTAACTGTTCGCCGAGAAATCAAGCGTATAAATCGCAACAACATAACCGCCATAAACACCGATCAAATCACCGATCAAAACCAAAATAGGTAATGTAATTGCACCCGCAACAATGCGCGGTGCGATCAAGTATTTAAACGGGTTAACCGACAGCGTTGTCAGCGCGTCAATTTGTTCGGTAACGCGCATCGTTCCAATTTCCGCCGCGATCGAGGCACCAACGCGCCCTGCAACCATCAAACCTGCCAAAACGGGGGCAAGCTCGCGCGTCATTGAGAGAACAACCACGCCTGCAATGGCGCCTTCGGCATTAAAACGGGCAAAGCCAGTATAGCTTTGTAAGGCCAAAACCATACCCGTAAACAGCGCCGTCATCCCGACAACGGGCAAAGAGTAATAACCAATATCCATCAATTGGCGACCAAATTGCGCAGGGAAATAAGGCGGCGTAATTACGTGCCATAAGGCGCGGCCTGTAAAGTGTAAAATTTGTCCGATTTTTTGACAAAATCCAAGCAGAATTCCCCCAACGACGTAGCATAAAGACAAGGGGTTCAAAGGATGGTATGGTGACTTCATAGCAATGATGCTCTTTATTCATAAATAATGATGGATCAAACGCTAAAACACTAAAGCAAACAGCGCCTTGCGTCTAGTGACAATGCCCGCATTCGGTGAAAAACAATGAAAAAAATAAATGCGACAGATCTGGTATGTGTGAACGATTATTGTACGTCTCATCACCTGATTGTACGGCTCGATTATGCCTGCACGGATAACCTGCTGTTTGGGGAGGTGATTTATCGCCCCGATGCGGCGCTGTGGTTGCATAAAGATTTGGCGCGGGTTGTCTTATGTGCCGCGCAGAATTTTTACGATCATCATGGTTTGCGCCTTGTTGTTTTTGATGGTCTGCGCACAGTTGAGGCTCAGGCGAAAATGCTGACGACGCGCCGCGTTCTTGACAATCCGCATTGGTTGGAAAAGCCTGCCTTATTGTCATCGCCTGGCAGTGGCGGTCACCCGCGCGCAATGGCGGTGGATGTGACATTGATGGATGAGGCTGGTGATCTGTTGGATATGGGAACGCCGTTTGATTACTTGGCGACAAGCCCGCATCCAGCCGAAAACCCTGCGCACCGTGATTATCAAGGACATGTACCTGAAATTATGCGCAATAGGGATCTATTAACCCGCGGCATGTTGGATGCGGCAGAAACTGTGTCGTGTCCTTTGTGGCCATTGCCGCAAGAATGGTGGGACTTTCGCTTGCCGCCAGATGTGTACGGGCAATATGCCCCGCTGAGCGAGGGTGATCTATTGCCCGCTCAAAAATTGATGGCTTAACTGTTGCCGGCGGTGCGTGAATTTGAAGGTTTTTGACGAGGTGATGAAAAAAGATCGCCGAGTGCCTTAAAGGGTGAAAAGCCTTTCTTTTCTTCCGCGATTTCATGGCTGCGCTGGCGTGATATATACGATTCGTCGGTGTGTGCCGGGACTGTGGCAGTTTCAACATTGCCTTTTGACTCTTTAAGGGGGTAGCCCGAAATTACCAAGGAATTACTGTCCTGATAAACGGGCGTCATACGCGTTTTAAACGGCATTTCTTTGGCAGGCTTTTTGGCCTTGCTGTCTTTTAAAGGGAAACTGGAAATTTGTAAGGCAGGTTTGCCTGGTGCTTGCATAGATGGCGGGCGCGGTAAAAACGGCGTGGCTTTGACGTCTTCTTGGGCAGCAGGCAATGGCGTCATTGGCGGCGCCGAATTGTGCATCTGTGATGTTAGGCTCAGTGGTGAAGACGGATCAAACTTGACTTTCTTTGGATCGGGCATTGGATTGATGCTGATCCCGCGCTGCGTATAGCTTCGATCGCCTGAGGCGTATGACATTCCCGGCAACATAACAGGATTTGTGTCGGCCTTTGTCGGGTCACGGAAGACTTTGATTTGCTTGCCATCGATCACGGCTGACAAGTTTCGCATCGCAAGCATCTCGGACAAGACAATATGCCATGGACGGTATAGGCCCTCCCATGAAACGCTGGTCCCTGGGTTTACCTTTGGATCAAACGAGAAAGAGTAATGATCAGGCACAACGTCACTAACCGCCAGCGCAAGCGGAACATCTGTACCAAAACCCACAATGGGTTTTTGTGTTGGGTCGATGCTCATGTCGGCGAGAGGCTCACCCGTTGGCGTTGCGGGTGCTTGCGCTTTGACGGGCGTGCTTGCTTTCTGAGGCGTGAGCGTCGTGGCTTGTGCTGCTGGGCTGTCTTTAAAAGGAATGATGCCCTTATTCTTCACAATCGTTTCATTGAGCGAATCGGTCTTTGATTTCACAAATTCGCTTTTGCGCGCCTTTTGCGCCGCGGCCTTATCTTGTAAGGCTTGCTGTTCTTCCATGCTGGTGATGCGCTGGGCTTCGTAATCATAGATGCGGTCAAGCTTTTGCGTGGGCGAAAGCGTTTCTTTATGATTCTGCTGCGTCCGATTCCTTTTGAGGAAGTCTTCTTTTGTTTTGGCTGCGGGCTTTTGCGCGGAAGGGTTAGGCGATGAAGGAATCCATTGGAACCCCGCCATAGCCGTGCCATGCCAGAAAGTTAAAGCCGTCAGTATGAATAAACGTGACTTCATAACTTTAGTTACAATATTCCATTTCCAATAACGCCAAAGCTATAGTTTAGGCAGGCAAAATTCAAAAAACAATGTCAGGTAAAGCGTTTACGCGTTATGACCACAGTAAATTTGAAGGGGTATAAAAGAAAAGCCTGCAACCGATCACAGTGCAGGCTTTTAGATACTCAGTTTTCGAGGAGAAACTGGATTAGCCTGTCAATGCGCGGCGAACAACATCAACGTCCTGTGCGATTTGTGCATCTTCATCGATCAGCTCTTCAACTTTACGAACAGCGTGCATCACTGTTGTGTGGTCACGTCCGCCAAATTTACGGCCAATCTCAGGCAAGCTGCGTGCAGTCAGTTGCTTAGACAAGTACATCGCAACCTGACGAGGGCGCGCAACTGAACGCGCACGGCGTGCAGAATGCATATCGCTAACGCGCAGGTTATAGTGTTCGGCAACTTTGCGCTGAATTTCGTCAATTGTGATGCGGCGATCGTGAGAGCGAAGCAAGTCTTGCAAAACGTCTTGTGTGCTCTCTAGGGTAATCGTCTGGTTTGCAACATCGCTGTGCGCAACGATGCGGTTCAGCGCACCTTCAAGTTCACGGATGTTTGATGTGACTTTAAGGGCAAGGAATTCAAGAACGCTGTCAGGAATTGTTGCTTTAAGTTGCTCGCGCTTTGTTTGCAAGATGCCAAGGCGAAGCTCGTAAGATGTAGGCTGAATATCAGCAACCAAACCCCATGCAAGGCGTGAACGCAAGCGCTCGTCAATGCCTGTCAGGTCACTTGGTGCGCGGTCAGCCGAGATAATGATTTGTTTGTTTTGGTCAACCAGGGCATTGAAAGTATGGAAAAATTCTTCCTGAGTGCTTTCTTTGCCGGCGATGAACTGGATGTCGTCAATCATCAAAACGTCAACGCTGCGGAATTGCTCTTTAAAGCTCATCGCTTCATTGGCGCGCAATGCACGAACGAATTGATACATGAATTTTTCTGCAGACAAGTACATCACAACTTTGTCGGGGCTTTGCTCTTCCAAAGTGTGCGCAATCGCGTGCATCAAGTGTGTTTTACCAAGGCCAACGCCGCCATAGATAAAGAGCGGGTTAAACGGCACTGTGTCGCTTTCGACAACGCGGCGCGCCGCTGCGTGGGCGAGGGCATTTGATTTGCCAACAACAAATGTGTCAAAGCGAAAACGGCTGTCGAGTGGAGCAGAAATCTCGGCAATAGCATTTTTACGGTTCTGGTTGGCTTTCTTTTGTGCAAGATCGCTTAGAACGTCATCTTCTTCTTTTGTGTCTTCTTCAAGAGGTGTAGAGCTTTGGATAACAACAAGTTGAATACGTTTAATGTCAGTATTTTGTTCGCGGCACATTTCTTCGATGCGCGCTGCGTAATGTGTCTGGATCCAGTCACGCATGAAACGTGTAGGGACAGAAATTTCCATTGTGCCGTGGTAATAAGCCTGCAGTGTTAGGGGCTTAAGCCAGCTGCGGAAAATGGCTTCGCCAAACTCGCCGCGCATTTCGTTATGAACCTGTGTCCATAGCGCAGAAATTGCAGGGGTCGGTTTTAATGATGCTTCTTTCAAAGCAATGTTTCCCTGAATAACAGCGGCGGTTTTTTCCCCAAGATCTGACATATTTTTTCTCTCCAAATTTTTTCTAGTGTTTATGTAACTCAACTCAATATTATGGCCTGGCCAAAATCGCATTATGCTTTTTGACTTTTAGCAAGGCCGAACCCTTGTCCCGTGCGATAGGCAATAAGCCTCCTGCACGGTATACACCTGTGATACCGTTTTATTTTTGTAAGCTTCCTTGAATAATGTAAGTATTACAAGGAGTTACTTGTTATTTGTTTAAGTCGAAAGGGCGCAAAAAACGGGTCGCAAAAGCGCATGGCTTTACGTGTTTTCTTCGCAATTTCTAAATTTATGCGGTTATTAAAGTAGGTAACTAAACATCATATTGATGTCTTTAGTTAGGTACTCAGTGTATTTACCCCAATCCCTAAACAACCATTTTTGGCAATGCTCATTACGTTATTTTCAGAGCGAAAATGACATGAACTGAGCCATGAATTGCCAAAACAAAGAACCGTTAAAATCACTTTTTTGTGAGTAACAATCCCTCGCTGTTGAAAACACCCTACACCAAAAAAAATGCACATTGCAATGAGAACAAATCACAAACATGTAAAAAAGAAATATAATTTTACACCCCTGATTCAAAGCGCAAAAAAGCAGCCTAAAAACTTAATTTAAGGCTACTTATCAAAGATTTGCAGAATTTTCGTAAGGTGTATCTTACGCAGAAATTGCTTTGATTCTCGCTGACAAACGAGACACTTTACGTGCTGCTAGGTTCTTGTGGAAAAGTCCTTTTGCAGCGCCGCGCATGATTTCTGGTTGTGCATTTTTCAAAGCTGTATCTGCTGCTGCTTTGTCACCAGAAGCAATCGCTTCTTCAACTTTGCGCAAAAATGTGCGGATGCGGCTGCGGCGTGCTGTGTTAATGTCAGCGCGGCGTTTGTTACGTCGTACACGTTTCAATGCTGAGGCATGATTCGCCATTATTATTCGTCCTTTTTTTTCTTTCAAAAAATCCTAAAAATGTGGATCTGGTGAGGTATAAAGCTATGCCCTCTGCTTGTCAAGAAAAAGGCGGTGCTTTTCTGTCTTTTTTTATAAGTGGCAATATCGCGTCAGGCAAGGCGGTGATTCGCTTAGGGCTCGACCGAGATATAAAGATAGGTTTCGCCGCCAAAATCTTCGAACCATAACTTAAGCGTTTCGTTGCCGCGCTTATAAAGTGTATCGCTTTGTGCGCTCCAGCCAAAGGCAGGCAGACTTTGGTGATAGTAAGACAGAATGTTGTTCTTTTCTTCGGGATGGTTGAGTAAAGCCACAACCTGTGCGAATCGTCCTGCGGGTTTGTCAAAGACGGTTTCTTGATCAGGCAGGGGCTGTATGCCCTCGGCAACGGGAATATCCGGCAGTGCCTGGAAAAACATGGTTTGTGCGTTGACGGTTCCAATCAGGATCATCACAAACAAAACCGTAAAGAGGAAAAGTGGTCTCATACTTTTATTATAACTGGCATTGCGCACAATAAAAAGTTGATCGTCCTGATTGTACACAATGTTGAACGGTCGCATCGCATGTGGCGGTCTTGCACGGCTCGTCTTTGCGGCCATAAACATCGAAACGATGCTGGAAATATCCAAGCTCTCCGTCAGTGTGCTGATAATCGCGCAAAGTGCTGCCGCCTGCGGCAATTGCATCGCGCAGAACATCTTTGATCGCTGCGGTCAAGGCGTCAATCTCATCGGCGTTGAGGCTGTTGCTCAGGCGTAAGGGCGAGATATGCGCGCGGTAAAGCGCCTCGCACACATATATATTGCCCAGACCCGCGACGATGTTCTGATCTAAAAGGGCGCTTTTAATAGGGGACTTACGGCTGGTAAGCGCACTTGCAAGGCGCTGCGCATGAAAATGATTGTCCAAAGGCTCTGACCCCATTTTGGAAAAGGGCGGGGCTTGATCCCAGGCGCTGCGCGGGGCGAGGTAGAGCATGCCAAAGCGGCGCGGATCTTCAAACGCAATGCGCGCACCTGCGGCGGTATCAAAAATGACATGATCGTGTTTTTGTGCGTCATAGGATGTGGCCTGAGGAAAGATACGAATGCGCCCAGACATACCTAAATGTAAAATAATGCTGGTGTCATTGTTGAGGTGCGCAATGATGTATTTGCCGCGGCGCTCTAATTTATCGACATATGCGCCTGTTACGCGCTCCGCGAAATCGCGGGGGATGCCACCGCGTAAATCAAAACGATTGATGGTGACGTTTTGGATTGTTGCATTTTCGAGTGCGGGCATCATGCCGCGCATAACGGTTTCGACTTCTGGTAATTCAGGCATAACATCTGTGTAGCGGAAAAAGGCGCCCTTGTGTAGCGCAGAAAAGAAAAAGTGGTCAGCTACTATTGCTAGCAACTGACCACCCTAGTTGTGTGTGTGGGGATATAAAAGTCACATATCGTTCTTTAGGAAGAACCTAAGAATTATGAATAATATGTGTTCTTTTATGAGGCTTTTATAGCAGATTAATTTTTTATGTCAATAAAAATAAATAAAAAATGTATAAAAGTTTATATATTTTGTCTAAACGTTTGCCATATCAACTTTGTGTGTGGACATGTGTGTGAATTGTCTTTATTCTTAAGAAAGAGTTTTGAAAATAAAAACAAGGTTTTATGACGTATGATTACAATTGCACAAATACGCGCGGCTCGTGCTTTGCTTAACTGGAGCCAATCTGACCTAGCGGAATTTGCCGGCTTGTCGCAAACAGGTATTGCGCGCATTGAAAATGGTACGAATAAACCAAATTCGCGAACAATTGATAAAATTGCGACTGCTTTTGATCATGCTGATATTGAATTTATAGACGATTCTGGCGTGAAAAAGCGTATGAGCGAGGTCAAGATTTTGCATGGCGCTGATGCGATGCGTCAGATGTTCAATGAGGTCTATCAGGCGGCAAAAGACGACAATGTTGAGATTTGCATGTTTAATGGTGTTCCGTCACGTTTGACTGAGTGGGTAAGTCCTGAATGGTTTGAGATGCATACAAAACGAATGAGTGCCCTGAACACGGACTTCAAATATAAAATTATTGTGCGTAAAGGCGAGATAAGCCGGCCTGCATCAAATTATGCTGAGTATAAATTCTTTCCTGAGCATTTATTTAATGAAAAGACAATTTGCATTTTTGGCGATAAAGTGTACTTCCGTGATTACACGAAGGAAAACCTGCGTATGGTGCGTATTGAGCAAAAAGAAATTGCAAAGAGTATGAAGGTTCTTTTTGATATTGCTTGGAATAGTGTCGCCGAAGATTTTTCATCTTAGAAAAGTCTTCCGGAGGGGTATATGAGCCAGTCTTTAGTGAGGCTGGCTTTTTTTTTAATAAGACGAATTTTAAACGGGGGCGGGAGCGTCGATAAATTCTTCCCAGCGTTGCTCTAGCTCTTTATTCGATCCTAAAATCGCCTTGTCGTTAAAGAGTTCGCGCGCCACGTGATTGCGCCAATTTTCCAGGGCGTATTGGAACACAGGGTCGGTTGGGGGCATGTCGTCGTCAATATTCAGGGCGTGACGAATATTCTTTTCAAAGCGGTTGAGCTTATCGAGGTCATTGACCCATAAGTGATGGAAGCTATTCCAATCATGATTTGCAATGAAATCGTAATTGGCTGGCGCGCCTTCAGGGGTTTTTGTGAAAATGGTACCATTTGTGTATAGCCCATTTTCTGGTTGATCGATGACTTTACCTGCCGCCAAGAGAAACTTGCCTTCCAGTGAAGGGTTTTTTGCGCATTGTTTTTCTGTTGGAACCCAGCCCATTAAAGATGCAGAAAAAGGAAAGTCATTCCAGTTTACAAGTGTGTATCCATCTTGGATATTTACAAATGACGCGCCTTTGCCTTTTGCCTGGCTAAACAGCAGGCGGCCTTTAACTTGTGCTTCCTCGAGGACAGTTTGGCGTAATTGAGAGTACAGCCCCATATTGCGGAATCGTTTGTCTGACCATCCAGCGCCCGTTTCGAAGGCTTGCGGTGCTTCCTCCGGGTTTATGTCAGTAATGCCCAGCTCTTCGTAAAGTTGTCCTTTGAGTTTGGAGATAAGGTTCATCGTAACGATAGGCTTGTTCTCATCATCAAGAACGGCATGTAGTAAACCTGCTTTAATACGGCGTGAAAAAACGGCCCAAGGATAATCGAAAAGGCTTGGTTCATCACGTAAAGCATTTTTGAAGGGTGTCCACTTGATATCTTTAAGTGGATTTGCAATATCATTTTCTGGCGTTAGGGAGACGTTGCGGAAAAATTCACGTTTGAGACTGCCTTTTTGATTTGGATTCCATTGAGTAGTATCGTGACCATGCGTCTGTGCAAACTTCAGTAACGGTTCGTTGGAATCGTCATTCAGCAAATTCGTTGGCAGAGCAATATGCTCGCCATTTGCAGTTTGAAATTGCAGTCTATGAAAACCCATTATGTGCCCTCGTTGCCTTGTTATCGCGTGTTTTACAGAACCTTGAAATAAATCGCAACATAAAAAATAACGTTTTATGTTGTTTTTATGCGTTTGCGTTCCGTTTTATAATGTGTGGCAATGAGGCTCTTATATGACAATTTGTTTAATATGTCAAATAAATAAAGGCCGCCCTAACAAGAGCAGCCTTTATAATGTCTATCGTAAGGAAGGGGGATGATTTACATCATGCCGGGCATACCGCCCATGCCGCCCATTCCACCCATGCCGCCCATATCAGCAGCAGGCTTTTCTTCTGGAATTTCTGTGATGATTGCTTCAGTTGTAATCAACAATCCAGAAACAGAAGCCGCATCTTGCAATGCAGTGCGAACAACTTTAGTTGGGTCGATAATGCCGTCCTTAACAAGGTCAGTGAATGCACCTGTCTGCGCATTGTAACCAAAGTTTGTGTCGTTTTGCTCAAGCAACTTACCAACGATAACGCTGCCTTCATCGCCTGCGTTTGCTGCAATCTGGCGAATCGGAGCTTGAAGCGCACGGCGAACAATGTCGATACCAACAGTTTGGTCATCATTGTCGCCTGATACGTTTTCAAGGGCTTTTGTCGCGTAAAGAAGTGCTGTACCGCCACCTGCGATAATGCCTTCTTCAACGGCTGCGCGTGTTGCGTGAAGTGCATCGTCAACGCGGTCTTTGCGTTCTTTCACTTCAACTTCTGTAACACCACCAACGCGAAGAACAGCAACGCCGCCAGCAAGCTTCGCTAGGCGCTCTTGCAATTTCTCGCGGTCGTAATCAGAAGATGTGTCTTCGATTTGCTTGCGGATCTGGTTGCAACGTGCATCGATTTGCGTTTTATCACCTGCGCCATCAACCAAAGTTGTGTCGTCTTTTGTAATTGTCGCTTTTTTCGCGCTGCCCAGCATATCAAGTGTTACGTTTTCAAGCTTGATGCCGATGTCATCTGAAACAACCTGACCACCTGTGAGGATCGCCATGTCTTCCAGCATTGCCTTGCGACGGTCGCCAAAACCAGGCGCCTTAACAGCAGCAATTTTCAAGCCACCACGCAATTTGTTAACAACCAATGTTGCAAGAGCTTCGCCTTCAACATCTTCTGCAACGATCAACAATGGACGGCCGCTTTGTACGACAGCTTCAAGAACAGGCAAAAGCGCCTGAAGGTTTGAAAGCTTTGCTTCGTGAAGCAAGATATATGGGTTGTCCAGTTCGCAAACCATCTTGTCAGAGTTTGTGATGAAGTACGGAGATAGGTAACCACGGTCAAACTGCATACCTTCAACGGTTTCCAGTTCGTTTGCCAAAGATTTTGCTTCTTCAACAGTGATAACGCCTTCGTTGCCGACTTTGTCCATAGCTTCTGCAAGCAATTCACCGATTTCTGTGTCGCCGTTCGCAGAGATTGTGCCAACTTGTTTGATCTCTTCGTTACCTGCAACAGGCTTAGAGCGCTTCACAAGATCAGCAACAACAGTTTCAACAGCTTTGTCGATACCGCGTTTCAAATCCATTGGGTTGCGACCAGCAGACACAGCCTTCACACCTTCGTTAGCGATAGATTGTGCAAGAACTGTTGCTGTGGTTGTACCGTCACCTGCGTGATCTTCTGCTTTGCTGGCAACTTCACGGATCAACTGTGCGCCGATGTTCTGGCGTTTGTTTTTCAATGAGATTTCTTTTGCAACAGAGACGCCGTCTTTTGTTGTGCGCGGCGCGCCAAAGCTTTTTTCAATCACAACGTTACGGCCTTTTGGACCCAAAGTTGTCTTTACAGCGTTAGCAAGGATGTTAATCCCTTCTAGCATTTCTTCGCGGGCATCAGCGCCCAATTTTACATCTTTTGATGACATGATAATGTCTCCTTAAATTTTGATATAATTACGTTTTGTCGTAAGTCGTATAAAAATCAGACCTTTATGCAGCGATAATGCCGATAATGTCAGATTCTTTCATAACCATCAGGTCTTCACCGTCAACAGTCACTTCTGTGCCTGCCCATTTCGAGAAGATCACCTTGTCGCCTTCTTTAACGGCCAATGCGCGTGTTTCGCCATTGTCGTTAATATAGCCCGTGCCAACGGCAACGATCTGGCCTTCAGATGGTTTTTCTTGTGCAGTTTCAGGAAGAATAATACCGCCAGCAGTTTTTGCTTCGGCTTCTACGCGGCGTACAAGCACGCGGTCATGTAAAGGACGAAATTTCATTTCGAACTCCTTTTCTTTTTACTATGGTTAAACAAGCAGACTGCTTCTATGACCCCCAAATAGCAGATCAGTGCGAGAGCAGTCCCTCCCAATTGCCCAGTGAGATTCATTTATCATCACATCAGGCGATTAAAGATATAGAATCGCTGGGGCGTGATTTCAAGGAAAAAGATAAGGTTTTTTACGGCGCGGTTGCGGCGTCAAGTTCGGCCTCTGGCGTGCGGCGCTCGATCGGTGCGATGTTAAGCTCGCTGCGGACGGATTCTTTTTGTAATAATGATGTTGCAAGACTGTTTGCATCGAATTGCGGGTACTGATCTGCGATCTCTGTCATGCGCGGGAATTGATGGAATGCCTGCTGTGGGTTTTGAAAGATAACGTCGCGTTGCTCAGGGGTGAGGCTTGTGAATTTTTGTAATTCTTGCGCAATGTCATAGCCGATGAAATCTTTGACATTATCGCCCTTGCCAACGATATAGATATGCCCGTTATCAGGTTTGAATAATTTGATGCTACCGCGCACAGCAACACCAAGGGCTTGCTTTTCTTCTGGTGATGCAATTGTACGTTCCAACCACTGCGGCATACGCTCAACATGCGGAACGTGATCGGTGCGCAATTGATACTCGTGCGTTATATTGCGCGCCAAATCAAAGGCATTGTTGAATTGAGGGTATTGTTGCGCCACGCTGGTTAAATTGTTGAAGTGACGCGCCATCATATCAGGGTTCGCGCGATAGGCCTCTAAATCCGCTTGCGGTAAACTTTTGTAGCGCGCAATTTCCTCTGTCACATTGGTTTCGTAGGCAAATTTCCCAAGTTTTAGGCCGTACTGCGGATCAACGCGTGAAAAGACGTAAACTTCACCGCCTGCATTGGCCCATGTGCGCGGCGCGTTAGTAAATTCATTTTGTGCTTGGCTTGGGCTGTTCATAACGTCCCGCAGACGCATCAGTTCTTCCATTTCAGGTGTCGGGGCTTCTTTGCCGTCAATGGTGCGGGCGCTGCGTTCGCTGGCGCCGCGCTGATATCCGGCGCGGCTCATGATCTCGCGGGAGAGTGATTTTTCCAAGCGCTTGCGTTCGGCTGGGTCTGTAAAGGCGGCTTCTAATCGGTCGTTACGCTGTTCGCGGTCAAGGTGATGGTGTGCAAGGCTTTCTAGGCGATCGAAAGGTTTGATAATCTCAGGGTCGCGCGCTACTTGTGTGATAGCCAGATCATAAGTCGCGCCGCCAAAACGCATGCCGTTCATGTTGAAATAGGGGCGGTAATTATCCTCTGCTAGGGCATAGCCTGGGTAAGCGCTCTTGATCGTATCAATACTGTCGCCGCGTGCAATGGCGGTGTCGATTTCATTGCATGGAAGAGGCTCGACTGTGAACATATTTGATGCCTTGTCGATGCCAGCAATAAACGTGTTGCCGTTATTGTCGGTAAAAAGTAAAGGTGTGTGGTTGTAATCCAGAACACCATAATTGACGCTGTTATATGTTTGAACAATGCGGTCAATTTCATCAGGTGAAATATGTGCGTTGCCGTCAATATCAAAGCCAGCGTTCGTTAGGTTTTCTTGTAAAACGTCAAACGGATAAACTTGTAACGCAGGTTTTTCTTGAAAGTCAGGGCCGCCATGCGCCGCATTTAATGCTTTCATCTCGTCAATAAAGGTGGTTGCATATTTTTGTGAGGCTTGGTCAAGGCGCGCCGCAAAATCGGCGTCATCGGGATGCGCGTCGCCCATGATAGCCATCGCATCGTCAAGCGCGGCGCGTACAGCGGCAGGGTAATTTTTGCGGCGCTCGTCGCTACCAAAGGGCAGGTTTGACATCGTACTGGCTGCGCGCATGAGTGTGTCTTCCATAGCGCTGCGATCTTCGGCGCTTTCGCTGTCGCGGAAAGAGCGTTTGAAGGATTCGACCAGTTGTTCGTGCGGGTCCAGATTATCCATGCCGCCTAATTTTTCGCGGACGCCGTCAATCGCGCCAAGCGCTGGGGCGAGTTGCAGTAGGCCGCTGCCTGTGAATTGGCGGCACATGCCGTCCACGGCTGGAAGCAAATTTGGAAACATCTGATTGATGAAGCCTACAATGAACGTCAAAATGCTTGCTTGCATGGCATTCATCTGAGGAATAGTCAGGTGATCCATGCGCTGCTTTTTGATGATATCCTGACGATACAGGTAATCCATGTGCGCGATGAGCGCTGATGCGCCAGTTTTCTTAACCTCAGGATTGAGGGGGTCGTTCATCTCGGGCACTTGTGCATCCAGCATGTCACGCATGTCTTTGGCTGGACCGCTTTGTGCGCTGTTTAGCGCGGATAAGATACTTTGGCCTAATTGCGGCGTATACGGCACAGCGCCAGTTTCAGTTTGGTAATCACGCAAACCTAAAACAGGGTCGCTGACAAGGATGCCTAAAACTTGTTGCAGTGATGCTTGTGATCCTTCGTCGAGGTATCCGTCGGCATTTTCGGGTTTTGTAAGTGTCCATGTTGAGTTTGGATCAAGCGCTTTGGCGTATTCTTGTGCTTTTGCGTGCAGGCTGTCGTTGCTGAGGAATTGTTCGATAATGATGCCTGATGCAATAGCGAGGCCTTGTTCTTCCTCACTAAGATGGGCGAGCGGATTAGTCGTGGCTTCGGTAACGTCAGCGCCTGTTGGTGGTGTGATATTATTATGTGCGGCGGCAAAGACGTCTTGTAATCCGTTGTTGATTATTGTGCCGAAACGGTGCAAGCGATCAACAACGGTTTCAGTTTGTTGTAGCTTTCTTTCAATCGCAGCTTTTTTAGCTTGTAGTTTTGCAATATCGTCGCCGTCACTGGGGTTTTTAAGGCGGTATGTTGCATCTTGCAGGTGCATGCGCATCACGTTTAGTGTGCTATTCGGATTGGCGGGGTCGCCAAGGCTTTGATAGCGCGCGATAGTAGTGCCTGCAACATCGCCTGCGTTAATTTCGTGCATGGGCTTGCCGGTCAAGGTGGCGCCATAGGTAAGGTAAGCGTGCTTGGTTGCGCCGTCCCATTGTCCGTTAACAGTGATATTGGCATCAGGATATTGTTCCTGCATCAAGGTTTGGAAATCGCGAATGATTTGTGGGTCAATGCTTGCGGCGGCATCGGTTTCTTGTTGTGTAACGGTTTTGGATGGATCTGCGGGCGTTGCTGCAGGTGCATCTTGTGGCGTGGAAGTTAAGGTTTGTGTCGAGGTGGGGGCCGGCGCAGGGGTGGCTTCCTGCTGTACGGTTTGCGCTGCGGCGGCGAATGTTTCGTAATTTTGAACGAATTTGATGACCCCGCCCATATTGTCGCGCCATTGATCGGAGATTTTTATGTCCATTGATTCGATCAGCGCGTTTGCGGCGATTTGGCCTGCGCCTTCGCTGATGGAAAAGGTGTTTGCAATGCCTTGAAAGCCACTGTCGTTACGGGTTTCTTGGATTTTAGTGTCAAGGGCGCCGCGCAGGGCGGCGATGTCTGTTTCGCTGCTTGAGATGTCTAGATAAGATTTAAGCTCTGTAATTGCTTGGCTAAGGATGGGGGCAAGCGCGTCGGCATCAATGTTGCCCGATGGAACATCATACCCAAGGTCTTTTAGAAAACCTGCAACTGTTTGATTGTCTTGCAATGCCATTTTTGTTTGTGCTCGAAAGCGTCCTTGCTGTTTGTTTTAAAAGGCTTTTTGGCCTATTTTCACTTATGTTTATACGCATAATTCTTTAACAATTGATTAAATTTCCAGAAAAGTTGCGAAAAAATGTGAAAAAAGCAGGAAAACCTATGGCTATTCTTGACAAAATCTCTACACTTGTAGGTGTCCGTACTTGAATCTCAAGAAACAATCATTCGAATGCATATATCTTTAAGCGGTTATAAAAAGACAATCAGAGCAGCCTTAGTTGCGGGAACCTTGCTGACCAGCATGGGCAGCGCTCATGCGTTGGAAACTGGCCTGCGCGAGCTTGCGATCCGTCAGCCGTGGGAGCGCTATGCCGCTAAAGGTGCGCAATGTCAATTTAATGCGCCGCTCAATGCAGGGTATAAAATTAACGTAACTTACCTGCCGGAAACCAATGAAACGGCGATCAATTTGCAAACAAAAGATGATCTGTTCGTTATGAACCGTCTGTATCAGGCGGATCTGTATATCGATTTTGAAACACAAATGACATACAACGCCGTGCCGCTCAGCGCGAATACAATTCGCATTGTTGCGATGCCGCCCAGCCGATTTGACCGCTTGTTTGACGGCATTGAAGAATTAAGCGTTGGCCTGGATGAAACCCTATACGTCGTTGATTTGTCACGTATCGACTTCCCGCGCGAAGAATATGCCACCTGCGTGGCCGAGCGCCAGCCGCAAGAGCCGACATTCCTTGGTGCGCTATCCGAGCTTAACCCGTTTGCAGACAAAAAGGCCGTAAAAAAGCCTGAAGCATTTGAAAATGCGCAAGTGATCGTGCCTGATTCCGCGCATCAACTAGAAGAACAAGCGGATCTAAACCCGCCTGCAAACGTGAAAAAGGAATGGCAACCATTTTTGACGACACATGTTCCTGAACCGTACCGTTTGCGTCCGCAAGGCATGAAAAAAGCGGGTGATCCTATTCAGGCCGCGTCACAGCAAGTCGCAGCGCAGGTATCGCCATCTCATCCAAATTTTGATACGCCGCAGGCTGATCTTGATGCGTTGCCAGAAGGTGAAAAGCCAGATTACAGCGACGTTGTTGAATATAATACTGCTAAAGATCAAGGCTTGGCATCATGTGGCGGTGATCAGGTTTATGAATTTTCACAGATCCCGCAGCACGAATTGCCAACGCCTATGCAGGGCTTGGATGAGTTTATGACGGGCAACGAAAACGCTGACGAGGATAAAGAACTTATTCAAAGTTTGCTTGTGCAGCTTCAATTGCTTGAAAAGGAAAAAGAGGCCCTGCGTCGCCGTACGCCAGAAACGCATACGGCTCTTTCTGTGATCCGCAGTTGTGGCGGCGAGCAAGACATGATAGCGAGCCTGCGCCAAGAAATGCGTGAAATGGAAGAAAAGCAATTCCAGTTACAACAACAACAAACTATCCAAGACGAGATTATCAGCGCATATGAAGAAATCGAAGGCGATAATCCGCCGCCGCCTGCGCCTGAAAACGTTCAATAAATCCTTCTATTAGTATGTCTAAGATAAATCGGCGATCTATCCGTTGCCGTGATTTTGTGCGTGTGTGCATGTGATATAAAAAAACCGTAGGCAAGTGCGCTACGGTTTTTTGGTTGATTATTAATGCTGAGTGTTTAGCTGCACTGGCAACGATAAGTCTCAAACGTAGGGACGCCCGCACATCTTTGAACAGTGCTGTTTTCTTGCGCAGCGGTGCAGCTGCTAGGGCGTGGGTCAACATTGCCGCCACATTCGTTCATGTACTGGCCGTCAGAGGTGCTCCATACTGCGGTTCTGTTGTATGAGCAAGTAGGCTCTGTAGGGGTATCGTCGCCGCCAGTGTCGCCGCCTGTGTCGCCTCCACTATCTGATCCTGATCCTGCGCTGCTGTCGCCGTCGCCTGCATCAGCGTCAGAACCAGATCCAGATCCGCCGCCAGATCCGCCGCCACTTGCTTCGCAGAGGCCGGTTTCTGAATCGATTTCTACGGTCGTACAGCATGATCCATTCGCGTCCATGAGTTGCCCGCTAGAGCAGCTAGGAGCACTACCAGAGCCTGTCATCGTGCCGTTGTAATAATAACCATTCTGCGCCCCGACATAGGCAGTGTTGGCATTTTGTGCATCCAAATTGCGGTCAACATCAACGTTGCCGCTTGTTATAAGGTGTCCTGGCTTAACATCAGTCGCAGATCGGCGGCCATTGATGGCCTTGAGGTTACCGCCGCGCACATGTAATTTTGCTTCTGCGGTGCGTGAATTTGTAATCCCAACGCCAAGGCTTCCGCCTGCACGCATAGTAATATTGGCTTCTGCTGCTGCTGTATTGGCTCTGTCTATCTTCCAAAATGTACTTTCTTTACGCGCCAGTGTGAAAATCACGGTATCGTCATAATAAGAGCTACTTGTGTTGCTATTTAGGGTATTGCGCTCCATTTGAACAAAGTCGCCATCTTTATTACAGTTATCGACATCTCTGGCTGATCCCGTGCAATTAAAGAAACCATTTGTGATGTAGTTGTTTGCGCCGTTTAATGAGGCGCTGCCTTTGCCGTCTTTACCTGGATCGATGACAACAAAATGCAAGTTGCTGGAGGCCTGGAAAACATCGGATGCGCCATCACCATCTATGTCGCGCGTGTCGCTCGTGTCGATTGTGCCGTCACCATTTGAATCGATGTTAACGGTAATGCTGCCTGTTGCCGGTGCCAGTAAAAATGTCGCGGCAGACGTTAAGCTTTGGTTAACCGCATACAGATACTTCCACCCATGCAGGTTAACCGCATCTTCGGTTGGCAGGCGTAAATCTTGTGTAGGCAGAGCGCCATAGTAAATGTTGCCCGTGGCGCCGCTGCAGTTTTCACGGCCAAAGGTCGTGTCTTCTGGGCTGTCGTTCGGGCGCGCCGGGCATGGATAGCGGCCGTTTTCAATAAGAAATGCGGAAATGGCAGATGTGATGCGTTCGGTTTTTTCTTCGCTTTTGACAAGTTCTTTTTTTAGATAGCGTTGCGATAGGAAGTTAAAAAAGGGCGCAATAATCAGGCCTAAAATTGTAATGATCAGGGCAACTTCGACAAGTGTAAAGCCTCGTTGGTTTGTGTTGGTTTGTGTTGTGTTTGTCATTGCTGTGTGCCTGCTCCTGTGTCGTTGTATTGCTGGGCGTATGTTCAATTATACGCACTCCCCTGTGTCAGGGTCGATGTGGTTGCCTTCGCTTTCAAGGCAGCATAAATCATTCACGTCTAGTTCATAACGATAGCAACATTTTGGAAAACGTGCGCCAGTGACGCTCGAGTCAAGCGTGCCGCTTGTGCCGTTATATCCAATGCCTAAATCGGATACTTTGCCATCATCGCTGGCGCCGCAAAATGCGCCGCTCGCTTTGCATTCCTGCTCGCCTGTTGCTAGATCAAGGTATGATCCATTCGCGCAGCACTGACCTGTCGCAAAGTCACCGATATATTCGCCGTAACAGCAAATGCCATCCAATGCGGGGTTGGGGTTCGGGACATAGTGGCCCGAGCAGAACTGTCCAGATTGAAAATTGCTGTTGATGATTGCATTTTCGTTAATAACAAGGCGGCCTTGAATTTCAGCATTGTCTTGCGTCGCGATGTCCCCACCTTGTCCTGTGAAGTCCGTTTCCACTAGCGCGCGTCCAATAACGTGAAGCTTTTCTGTTGGGGCTGTTGTTGTGCCAATGCCAATATTGCCAAATGTTTTGGCCATCAGGGGGACGCGTTCGCCTTGTATTTCGTTTACTTGCGCAATCCAAATATCGCTTTTGGCGCTAACAAGTCCATAAGAAATTTGGTCATCATAATAACCGCTGTCAGTCGGGTTGCCAGTAAAAAAGAGCGGCGCTTCGATAAATGTTTCATCGTTATCGCAATTTTCTTGATCGCGCGCAGACCCTGTTGTGCATGAAAGAATATTTTCTACCCCGTAAAGAGAAGAAGATCCTTTCCCATCTTCGCCAGTGTTGACCAGAAGAAATGGAACCTCGACTGTGCTTGCGCTACCACCTGCAGTCGAAATAACCTCAACAGCGGTGCTGTTGTCAAAGGTTGTCGTGTCTGTCAGATCGCTGGTTACGGCATAAATGTGTTTCCAACCGAAACGGTTAATTGATTGGTGGAAAGGCAGCCCGAGTGTCGTTGTTGGCAATGCACCAACCTTAACGCCAGACGTGGTTGTGATGCTGCAATTTTCAACGCCAAAGTCTGCATCGGCAGGCGCCGTATCTAAGTCCGCAGGGCATGGATACCGGCCATTTTGTTTGTAGAAAAACGTAACTGCGTTTACTAAACGTTGATTGCTTTCCAAGTTTTCTGTGCGTTTTTCATCAAGATCTTTTTGAACAAAAACTGCCATAAGGGGGATAAAGATAAATCCGCTTATGATGACAACAACAGCCATCTCAATCAGTGTAAAACCAGACTGGGTTGAACGTCTTTTACGGGGCGCGTGACCTTTATCGTGCAATGTGCTCATAATGATTATTGTTACCTAAGCTCTTAAAGTATGTTGTGTTGTCGTGTTGTGATTAGTCCCAATACATGTGGCAGTCGCCCGTGCTTTCGTAGACCGATGCCGGGCAGCAGAAACTATCATCCGGGCAGCATGACCCATCTGTATCATACCATTCGCAGCCGCCGCCTGTTTCGCAATAGCCGGTTTCTTGGTCGATTTCAACGGTGGTGCAGCATGTGCCATTTGAATCCATAAGTTCACCAGGTGGGCAACTAGAGCCACTTGTACCTGCAGGCGCGCCGCATTCTGTTGTCAAAGATTTCGATGATTCATAGCAATAGCGCCCAGATACAGCATAATTACGGATGTTGGTTTCCTGTGATGTTGCAACAACATCGCCAGAACTAATAAGGTTCCCGCCATTTACGGCCTGTGATGATCCATCAAAGAATTTTTGCGCATGAACATCTAGGTCGCCTGATACTAGAACGCCGCCGCGATTAACAACAACGCCGTCATCATCTTCGACAGCTAGTCCTGCGGATGCGTCATCGCGAGGGCCAAGAACCAGCATTGCGCGTGGATTAAGGATCATGTCGCGTGATGTGCCTGCAACATCACCCCAGCTCCAGAAGCTATCTTCTTGCATAAAGCTCGCAATATTATAGTCAATATTATCATCATAATAATTGGCGTTAGACGGGTTGTGAGGCGCAGCGACGAAAATATTATCATTGTAATCGCAGTTTTCTGAATCGGCATCAGTTGTGCCGCATGTATCGCCAATGACGGTGCCATTGCGGCCATATCCGCCCTTGCCGTCATCACCCAGTGAAATAAGAACATAGGGTTGGTTGTTGCTCAGGACGTTGCCGTCAGTGTCCTGAATGGTGACGCCGCCTGCGGTCAAATTAGGATTAAAGATATCGTATGAGGTATTTGTTGCCGCTGTGCTCACGGCGTAAACAAACTTGTTGTCGTTTTCGTCCACGATATATTCGTTAAGCGGGCAGCGAACATTTTCTGCCTTTGTGCTTTCAAGGGTACTGCCATCAAATTGTGTGCGCAGGTTTGTGCCTGTAAAGATCTCGCCGAGGCTGTAGATGCTGTCTTTAAGTGCTGTTGCGGTGTCATTCGTCATGGAAACAATGCCGCCATCATTGCGCGCGCAGTCTGCTGCGACTTTTAGGTTTGCAATTGGAACTGCGCCAATAAGTGTGCTGCCGCTTGAAACCGAAATTGCGCCGCCGCAATTGGCCTGATAGGCACTTGCGTCAGAAGTAATGTCTGCCGTGATGTCGGCTGGGCAGGGCAGTGTGCCTGTAACGCGTAAGTGTTCTGCTAGTGCTTCTTGAATAATTTCCATGCGCTCATCAGTAGGTTTGAGGTCGCTTACATAGAAAAGGAGCGTATAAATTGGAATAGTCATCACGGCGCCAATAACAAGGACAATCCCAAGTTCTACAAGGCTGAAGCCACGATTGTTTTTTAGGAATTGCCCTATCTTGCCGGATAATTTTTTCATGATGGTCGATTGCTCTATTTTGCTCACTGTTATTCCTCTTACCCTAACATAATTTGTGCCTTCATTCTAGAATGCTGAAGGTGGCTCATGTAACATTATAGAGGAAATATATTTAAAATTTTATGAATGCATGAAAAGAGCATTAAAAAAGAGGGCCTTAGCCCTCTTTTGTGTTTTTACAGTGCGGCAACAGCCTTAGTTGCGGTTGCTTGCCATCAGCAAGTTTAGGATATGCATAAACAGGGCAATAAAGCTGAGGTACAATGTGTACGCGCCGGCCCATGCCATACGGCCAAGGCTGCTGGCGTGGCGGTTGGCCATGTACATTTGCTTAAGTTGCTGTGTTTCCCAAACTGTCAGGCCTGAAAACGCCGCAATAGCAATCAGTGAAATCAGGATGGAAAAGCCGGAAGATTGTACGAACAGGTTAATAATGCCCATCACAAAAACGCCTAGGATCGCCATAAAGATAAATTGGCTCATGCCTGAAAGGTCACGTTTTGTTGTATAGCCATAAAGGCTTAGTCCAGCAAACATCGATACTGTGATGAAAAAGGCGCGTGCAACGTCATAAATCATCGCAGGGTTCGCAGTTGCCATGAAGGCGATGCTTGAAAATGAAATGCCGTACAGGGCGCTGATAAGGAAAAATGCGCCTTGTAGTTGGCTTTCTTTCATGCGCTCAGGGCGGAAGCCGAACCACTGCACCAATACAGGGGCAAAAATAAACAGGTATGCCTGCGGGCCACCCATAAGCATTTTAAACAGGGCGGGCGTTGTGCCAACGGCAAAGGCCATTACGGCTGTGATCAAAACACCACCAGCCATGCGGGCATAAATGCCGTTCATGTAATCACGCAAGCCTTCGTCAACGTCAGCGCGTGTGCGGCCAGTAGCCATGTCATATCGATCGTTCATTGTTGTGTCTCTCACTCCTTATGTAGTGTGAAAATATGTGTTAAGTAACTGCATAACAATATAGACAAAACCTAGCCTATTTCAAGCATTATACAAACCTGCGACAAGTCTTGATAAATCAAGGCCTTGCACTGGTGGGCGGTCAATGTCACACTATATTATATTGTCGATCGCGACCAGAGGAGTTCTTATTATGATCCGTTTCATATCGTTATTATCTTTATTTGCTTTGTTTCCAGTGCTTGCTATGGCGCAACACTCTGTTCCGGAAATGCCGGATCCGATCAGAAATTTGGCTGATGAAGGTGCGCAGATCCGTTACATGGGGCGTGATCATGGTTTTGATTCGTGGTTGACGGTTAAAAATGGGCGTGAGCAATATTTTTATGTGCCGCCCGGCGGAACGGGCTTTGTGATGGGCGTGCTGTTTGATAATGACGGCAAGGCGATCACGATCGAGCAAGTTCAGCGCCTGCGCGATGACGGTGATAGCTTGCTTGATTCTTTGGCGGGTATGGAAACATTGGCAACGCCAGTGAATAAAGAGGAACGCTTCGCGTTTCAAAGCCCAGCCGAGCGTTTGTTCTATGACACCGAAAATACAAACTGGGTGGCATTGGGGTATTCTGATGCACCAGTGATTTATGCGATTATTGATCCGCAATGTCCGCACTGTCACGCAATGGTGACTAATTTGAAGGAAGGCGGATTCCTTGACCGCGGCGAAGTGCAGTTAAGAATGATCCCTGTTGGCTTTTCTGAGGTCAGTAAGGCGCAATCAGCCTTTTTGATGGCGGCGCCTGATCCGCAGGCGCGCTTCTTGCGTCACTTGTCTGGCGATGAGGATGCTTTGCCTGTACGTGAGGGTATTAATACGCAAGGCGTTGAGCGCAATATGGCCTATATGCAGGGATGGAAATTTGATGTGACACCGATGTTGATTTATCGCAATAAGGATGGCGAAGTGAAAATCGTTCGTGGTCAGCCAAGTGATATTCCTTCGATGCTTGCAGATTTAGGCGCTGCGCGATAGAATACAGCTTCGCGATCGTTGACGGCGCTCGTGCAATTTCTTTTTAAGGCTTCTTCGGCTATAATATAAAATATGACAACCCAGCAAACTGAATATTTTTTGCAAATTTTCAAGACGATCGGGGCGCCTTTGGTTGGCGCTGCTTTGTCGCGGGTTCAAGATGGGCAAGATGCGCCCAAAGCCGTCGCGCAAACAGTAGCTGAGCTTCTGACAAAAAGTGTGCAGCTTGGCATTGATATTGGTGCGATTGTTGAGCTTGAAAAGCAAGGCGATAAAGCTGAGAGCGCGCGCATCGCAACAACAGGTATGGCAGGCGATATGCTGGGCGGTTTTTATGCGCTGCAAGGCAGATTGCCCGAGGTTGCGGATATGCAGCGCATTACCGAAGGGCTGCGCGCGGTAAAAGAATTCTCTGCAACCTTCGAAGCAAGCGCGGATGCGACGCTGCGCCTTGAAAGTATTAAGGCAAAGGGGCAGGCGGTTGATGCGCTGCAAAGTCAAATTCAGGTGCTTAGTGCATTTGTGCCTGTGATTGAGGCGCTGACCAATTTCCCTTTGGGCGCAGATTCTAAGGCGGATATGCAAAGCATCGCGCAAACATTAACGCAGCGCGTAACGCCGATTGCGCAATCTTTAACGCCGAGCGATCCTGACAGTATCATGGCGCGCGGTTTGATGGCGGGCGCAGCGAATTTGTACGCGCAGTGCCACGAGGCTATCGGCGCGCAATCCGCGGGGCAACCGCTAGATAGCGCCAAAATATGGCAGCGTTTTGATACGCAATTGCAAATTCTAGAAGCGCTGGCTCAATCAATTGTATCGGACGGCGCGCCTGCGCCAAGTGCGGCTTCTGCATCGCCTGTTTCGCCGCCGCCAGCTTCGGCTGCGTCACCTGTGTCTCCGGCATCGCCGCCAGTGTTCTCGCAACCTGCGCCTGCGGAAAAGCCGCCCGAAGCGCCTGCAACTGAACAGCCAGTTAAAAAACCTCAGATATTTAGTGCGCCAGTCAAATCACCAGTTGAGCAAATGGTTGCGCCGCCAACGCCGCCAGTTGATCCGCCTTCTGAGGCTGTGCCTGCCCCGCCCCCGGCGGAGCCATCTTCTAGTCCGTCTGTAGAGCAAAGTGCGCCTCCTTCTCCTTCTGCGGCTACGGGTGCGAATCCGATGAGTTTCTTTGCGGCCAAGCCGCCCGCGGAAGAGCGTCCTCCCGCGGCGACGGAGCAGGCTCCTTCTCCTCCTCCTGTGGTGCCGCCAGTTGAGCAAACGCCTGAGCAAGCGTCGCCGCAAGAGCTTGAAGCGCCAAAAGAAACGCCTCCTGCTGCGACAGGAAATCCGATGAGCTTCTTTACGAAGAAAAATCAGGATGAGGAGGACGAATAATGGCTGCAGCAAAAGTCATCGCCGCATGTATGGTTATGGCTGCGCAGACATATGGCGTGCCGCCTGAAATTTTGCTGGGCATTATGAAGGCAGAAGGTGGTCGCATAGGCCAAGAAGTGCGTAACACGAACGGGAGTTATGATCTTGGTCCGATGCAAATTAATACGATCTGGATGCCAGAGCTTGCACGAACGTGGCGCGTTGACGAGGAAACGGCGCGCAGGTGGGTGCGTGATGATGCGTGCACGAACATTCGCGTTTCGGCTTGGATTTTAAAAGGGCATTATATCGAAACCAAAGATTACGAGAAGGCTGTGGCGTATTATCATTCGCGCACCCCCAAGTATGGCGAGCCCTATCGCGGCCGAGTCTTTAAAATGATGGAAAAGCATGGCTATTCGATTGATGAAATCGTAAAGCGCGGGAAAGTCACTTCCCCCTATAGCGTGGCATCAAAATAAACCCCGAAAAGCGCGGAATATAGTGGACAACTGCCGATGTGTTCTTGAAGGCAGCTTGCGGTGGCTATATCTTTAAGGGTGAATTAATTCGCTTTTTCTAAGCATAGGGCTTTTTATGCACCGTAAAATTTCTAAAGCCTGCCTTTTGATGGCGTCGTTGTTCGTATCTGCGTGCAGTTCTATGCAGGGGTTCAACAATGATACGCCGCAATTGGTTGCCGAACCCGATAGCGTATCAGCAATGCTTGCTGATGCGGCTGATCGCGTGGCCTCGTCTTTAGAAAAATTAGCCGCCGTTGAATACCAGCGCTCGCCCGGCGTTGCTGTCGCGCCGGTTTCAGATGCGCCGGTTGAGCTTCGCCGCGCAATCACGGTGAACTGGGTCGGCCCTGTTGAGCCGATTGTTGAGACTCTCGCGAATCGCAGCAGTTATAGCTTCATTGTTTTAGGCTCGCCGCCGCCAGTGCCGATTGTTGTGTCTTTGGATGTTGAAAATATGCCGGTGGTTGATGTCTTGCGTGATATTGGCCTGCAAATGGGTGTGCGCGCCGATATTCGTGTTGATGGCCGTAACAAGACGGTCGAAATTCAGTATGCTCCAACAACAGGCGTAGGGGTGTCGTAATGGGAGTGTCATTGAAAAGGGGGCTTGCGCTTGGTTTGATGATGCTGGCTGTGTGCTCGGCTTCGGCGCCTGTCTTTGCGCAGGCCGAGGCCTTAAATGCGACCATTGGTGAGGCGGCCGATATGGCCGATGACGCGATTAATTTATCAGACTTGCTCGAGCAAACAGATGACAGTGCATTGTCGTTAGATAATTTGGGGCTTGAAGAAGATACGCAGCCGACATTTCAGTTCTACGACAAGAATAAGGCGATGACGTCTAAAATGTCGGCGTCTGTTGATATTCCGCTGACGCTGGCTGAGGCTGAACAATTAGAAGCCGAAATGGATTACGAAGAAGAGGAGGGCAAAATGCCGTTCGATATTCGTAATGAAGCCATTAAAGAAGCCGCCATTTCATATGGTGCGCGCGCTGGGCTTGCTTGGCGGACATATTACATCCGCCGTGAAATGGATCGCCGTGCGCGCTCGCTTGATCGGATCTATGATTTCCGTCAGCTTTTGATCCCTGCGCCATCAGGCTTGCTGATCGAGCCGCCGGTCATTAGCGAGAACGTCAATTCAATGATTATTGAAACTGATGGTCAGCAAGCCGCAGTTTCTGATAGAATATATAATATTATGAACAATGCGAAAATTGTATCGGCTGCGCGCACGTGGCGTACATACCTTGAGCGCAACTGGGGCGCGGTTGATCCGCCGCCTGATATTCTACGTCCGCGCGACGAAGACGAGCGTGACTTATGGGTGCGTATGGTGCGTAAAGGCTGGAAAGAGGGCGTGAAGCAAGCCGATGAGATTTTTGAGCAAGACCTTAATCAACTGGTGAGTGATTTTGAAGGCATGATCCGTTACCGCATGTTGCTTGCGCAAGGCATGGTCTCTGCGCCATATGCATTGCAGGTTGATCGCGGCGTCACAGGCGGCGGCGATCAAATGCGCGTTGGCGATCGCGCCGTACAAATCACAGGTAAACCATCACTTATGACAGGATATAATTCATGGCAGCCCGCGAGCCGATAAGCTTAGTCAAAGCAGAAGATACGCATGCACAAACCTACCCGTCCGAGCCTGAGCGCTTTACGGAGAATGAAATAGATGATTTTCTTCTGTGGTGCGTAAAGCAGGGATCGTCTGACATTACGATCCAGTCTGAGCGCCAGGTTTATAATGAAATCCATGGTTTGCTGCACCCGGGTACTGTGCGCTCGATGGATGCGGCGGATATGGCGGCGTTCTTGCAAACAATCTATGGTGCGGAGGCGCAGGCGCGCCTTGCCTCAGGCCGTGATTTGGATATTTCTTATGAAATTCGCCCCGACCGTTACACGCGCATTCGTTTTCGTGTGAATATTACCGCGATCCTGTCTAAGGGGCGTGATGGTGCGCAAATTACGATGCGCGCATTGCCTAGCGAGCCGCCTACAATGGATGATCTGGATATCGAGCAAGAAATCCGTGATGCATGGGCGCCGCGCCAAGGGCTTGTTATTATTACGGGGCCGACGGGGTCTGGTAAATCGACGCTCTTGGCATCGGGTAATCGCATGCTGCTCGAGCGCGGCGAAGGGTGTGGTAAAATGCTCACGTACGAGGCGCCGATTGAATATGTGTATGACACAATCGAAAGTCCGCGTTCATTGGTGTCGCAAACAGAAATTCCGCGTCACTTACCAAGCTTTGCGCATGGTATCCGCAATGCCCTGCGCCGTAAGCCTGAAGTGATCTTGGTGGGCGAGGCGCGTGATCGCGAAACGATTGATTCCTCGATCGAGGCTGCGCAAACAGGTCACGCCGTTTATACAACCACGCACACACTGGGCGTTGCTAATACTATTCAGCGTATGCTCTCGACCTATGAGATGAAAGAGCGCGAAGAGCGCTCAATCGCCTTGATGGAAACATTGCGCCTGATCGTGACGCAGGCCTTGGTGCCGCGCACGGGCGGCGGCCGTATCGGCGTGCGGGAGTGGATGAAGTTCCCTGATGAGGTGCGTGAAAAATTGATGGATATGCACTTTACTGATTGGCCTAATGAAATTCAGCGCATGATCGATCAATATGGCCAGACCATGGAGCGCAGCGCAGAAATCGTGTTCGAGCAAGGCATCATCTCGCGCCGTCATTATTTGCTCCTAAGCTCAAGCACGGGCAGTTAAGATCTTTTAAGGTGATAAAAATTTATACTGCTGCCGCATGTCTGTGGTAGAATAATTTTATGAGCGTTTCAGATCAAATCGATGACATTGAAGATAAGCTAAATTGGCATTGGCGCGATTCAATGAAAACCGTGCGCTTCTTCAGCTTTGACGCGCGCGCGGGCTTGGTTTTGGTTCCCATCTTTTTCAATTTGTTTAATTGGAAAGTTTGGATTTTGGTGTTCTTGGTGCTCTCATTCTTTAATTTTCTCGAGAAAAAAGGCCTGACCTTCCCATCGGCAATGCGTAATTTTCGTGCCTTTATGGTTGGGCGTGATCGCCCGGGGTGGATGGGGACACGTCATAAGCAATTCCGCGACTTTGGGTAAGTATTTTTACCAGGTAATTTCGGGGCTAGCGTTATCGCTGCCGCAATGGATATCGCCGTTCAGATGTGTGTGACACCCATCTGGAATAGATCCTGTTATAGGTGTGAGGCCTGCGATGTTTTGTGTGGCGGGCACTGTAGGCGTTGAGGCGGCTGGCGCTGTCGGCGCGGCTAGGCTGGCTGGGTCGGGTGTTACCACGCCGTTGTAGATGCTTGTCATGCCGTCTGTGACGGGGTTGACCAAGATGTCCCAAAAATTAGGGCCGCCAGCCAGAGCGATAAAGTCAAAGCCCGCATGAACAACAACGCAGCTAGCCACTGCCATAGCTGCGCCTGCGGCTATGTTAAAAACTTTGCTCGCGATTCCGCTTTTTGTGTTGCCTTCGTCTGCCATAAGGGGGTATATCAATGTTACGTTATAATGTAACATTTAATGACGAGAGTGTGAAAAAGCAATGAAAAAAAATAAAAAAGAATCAACGGTAACGGCGTCATCAATTTTGTTGGCTATGTCTATAGCGCTGAGCGCGGGGTTTAACCAGCAAGCCGAGGCACAAACATTGCGCCCGAAAATTAATGGCGTGCCGTTTGAGGTTAACTGCGATCGCGATGTTAGGGGCGGGCGCGTTTCAACTGAAACGCTTGAGCGTCTAAGTAGTCACTTGCATGGTGTTTATGGGCAAAATATTTTTACTGCAAATGACCGCGAACATATTATCAACCGCCTGTCGCAAAATTTTTCAAGCTATGCGGCGCGCAATGCAAGGGATCATATGCTAAAAACATTGCACCAATATGATCAGGCGCAAGACAAGCGTACCTTTGTGTCGCAGGATCTCAAGCACCTGAATGTTGATCAAAATTTCCTTAATGCTATTGTGCAAAAATGCGCGCCATAAAACATCGCGTGCATTTACGCGGTTTTGACGTTACATTATACGCATGACAATCAAAGAGCTTTTAACGGAATCTGAAAAATACTGCGCGGATCATGGTTTGCGCCTGACCGAGCCACGCCAGCATGTTTTGCAAATTTTGCTGGATGCGGACAAGCCTTTGGGCGCGTATGAAATTTTGCAAGAGCTTGGCGCATATATTGATAACCCCAAACCGCCAACCGCGTACCGCGCGATTGAATTTTGGCAAGAACACGGTTTCGTTCACCGAATCGAAAGCTTAAACGCCTATACCGCCTGTTCAGCGGGGCACAGCCATAGCGGGTCACAATATTTAGTGTGCGAGCTGTGCAAAGATGTGCAGGAAATTCATCTGTGTTCGGTGCCGCCAGCACTTGCCAAAGCCATGCAGGATAAGGGGTTTAGCATGAAGTTCTGGAATGCCGAAATTCATGGTTTATGTGCGAATTGCTCGGGCGGACGATAATATCTTTTGACTCGCGCATGCAAGGTGACTATTTTGCCTTCTATGCAAAATAAAACTTATACAAAAGACGACGTCGCAGCCCTATACCATAAACCGTTTATGGATCTGGTATATGAGGCATCAACAGTGCATCGTGAAAATCACGATCCTCAGGAAATTCAAATGTGTACATTGCTCTCGATCAAAACGGGTGGCTGTACAGAAGATTGCAAATATTGTTCGCAATCCATTCATAACAATGCGGATTTGGAAAAAGAAATCCTCATGAAAACCGACCAGGTTCTCGCGCAGGCGAAGGCTGCTAAAGAGGCAGGCTCTACGCGTTTTTGTATGGGCGCCGCATGGCCGCGCGTACTGGAAGGTAAGGCTTTCGATCGTGTATGCGATATGGTCAAGGGCGTGTCTGACATGGGGATGGAGGCGTGCGTAACCCTTGGTATGCTGACATACGATCAGGCAAAACGCTTAAAAGAAGCAGGACTTAGCGCCTATAACCACAATTTGGATACGTCCGAAGAATATTACGATAACATCATCACAACGCGCAGCTATGAAGAGCGCCTTGAAACATTGGAAAATGTTGCGAAGGCAGGCATTTCTGCATGTTGCGGCGGTATCCTTGGCATGGGCGAAAGCGAAGATGACCGCATTTCATTGATGACAACACTGGCGAATCTAGACCCTCAACCTGAATCAGTGCCCATTAACATGTTGGTGCCTGTAAAGGGAACGCCGCTTGAGAATGTCGAGCGTTTAGACATTTTTGAATGGATCCGCTGCATCGCAGTTGCGCGCATTTTGATGCCAAAGGCGATGGTGCGTTTGTCGGCTGGACGTTTGGAAATCTCGAAAGAAGCGCAAGCCTTGGCCTTTATGGCAGGTGCGAATGCGATCTTCACGGGCGAGAAATTGCTAACAACGGCCAACCCTGAAAAAGATTTCGACCATGCGCTGCTTGAGAAGCTTGGCTTGAAACCGCGCGCGCCATATAAAGACGGCCCTGTAACGCAACAGGGCGGCGGATGTGGACGCGAGGGAGGATGTGGCTGTGCCAATGCCCAGCAAGAAGCCTCAGCCGCATAAACCGGCGGTGTCTCGGCGTTTTGCAGGTGCGCTTGATCGCTTGGCTGATCAGGGGCGCTTGCGCAGTTTAAATCTGCCCGCTGGTCTTGATCTGACTTCAAATGATTATTTGGGTTTTGCCCATCATCCTGATTTACGTGCATGCGCTGTGCGCTTTTTGTCCGAGGACACTGATGTGCCAGTCGGCGCGGCAGGATCGCGTCTTTTACGGGGGCATCAAGGCGCGCACGATGCGCTAGAACGCTTGGCCGCCGATATCTTTGGCGCGCCTGCGGCGCTTTATCTCGCAAACGGATTTCTTGCAAATTATGCCCTGATCACAACGCTGATGGGGCGCCATGACACAATTATCTATGATGAGCATGTCCACGCCAGCATGCGTGACGGTATTGCCGCGTCCAAGGCTAAATCTGTGCGCGCGGCGCATAATGACCTTGCTGCGTTTGAAACTGCGCTCAAACAGGCTGCGCAAGATCGCCGCGCGGATGGAGAGATCTGGGTATTGATTGAATCGGTGTATTCCATGGATGGTGATTGCGCGCCGCTGGATGAGATGATTGATCTAGCTGCGCGTTACGGCGCAATGATGATTGTCGATGAAGCGCACGCCACTGGCATTTTGGGCGCGGATGGGCGCGGCGCCGCTTACGCCAAGGCAAAGGCAAGCGATTATGATCGTATCATTACTTTGCATACGTGCGGTAAGGCTTTGGGCGTTGCGGGTGCCTTGATATGTGCGCGCCGCGATATAGTTAACTATATGGTCAATGCGGCGCGTCCATTTATTTACTCGACCGCGCCACTGCCTGTACAGGCCGCCTTGGTGCAGGCCGCGCTTGAGCTTATGATTTCGCCGCAGGGCGATCAAATGCGCAGCGCTTTGCAACAGCGTTGCGATCAGGTGCAGGCCGCGCTTGGCGGATCGGGGTCGCATATTGTGCCCTTGATCGTGGGCGAGGACAAAGCCGCCGTTGATCTGGCTTCGCGCTTGCAAGAGCGCGGCTATGACATTCGTGCCATCAGGCCGCCAACCGTGCCCGAAGGAACGGCAAGATTGCGCCTGTCGCTGAGTGCGGCGCTATCACGCGCTGATCTTGAGGGCTTTATTCAAACGTATAAGGACATTATCAATGCGTAAATTTATCATCACTGGCACGGATACAGAAATCGGCAAGACCACCTTTAGTGCGGCGTTGCTTCAGGCGATGAATAAGGCAGGGCACGCCACGTCATACTGGAAACCTGTGCAATCAGGGCTGGACGGTATGGTTGATACCCGCACGGTGCAAAAGCTTTCTGGCCTAGGGGATGAAATATTTCTAGAAGAAGCCTACGTCCTGAGCGAGCCTTTATCGCCGCATAAATCCGCCGAAATTGACGGCGTTGAGATTGATCTTGATCGCCTCAATTTACCTGAAACAGAAGGCGGGTTACTGGTCGAAGGCGCGGGCGGTTTAATGGTGCCTTTAACGCGTAAGGCCTTATTTGTGAACCAGTTTAAGCGCTGGGATCTGCCGGTGATTTTGTGCGCGCGCGCTGGCCTAGGCACGATTAACCATACGCTACTATCGCTCGAGGCGCTGTGGAGCCGTAAAATCCCCGTTCATGGTTTGGTGTTCATCGGCGAGGGTAACCCTGATAATATCGCGACAATCGCGCAGCTTTCTGGCGAAAAGGTATTAGGCTGGCTCCCTCAACTGGAGGAGGTTAACGCCCAAAGCCTGAGCGCAGCCTTCCAAAAGAATTTTGACATTCATGATTTCGTCTAGTTACAAGCGCCCCGCGCGATAGCCTTGAACACAGACAGATAAGGAGAATTTCTCATGCAAAGCTCAATCTGGCATCCATTTACGCAGCACGGCCTCGGCAAGCAAGAGATTAATGTCGCCAAATCGCAGGGCGCATATCTTTACCGCCCTGACGGCAGCCGCATTATCGATGCGATTTCCTCATGGTGGGTGATTACGCACGGTCATTGTCATCCGAAAATTGTTGCCGCCGTGCAAGAGCAAGCCCAAACATTAGATCAAGTCATTTTCGCAGGCTTTACGCACGACCCCGCGCAGCGCGTGAGCAAGGCACTACTGGCGCGCGCAGGCGATCATCATAAATACAGCTTTTTCTCGGACAGTGGTTCGACCGCGGTTGAGGTTGCGCTGAAAATGGCGGTGGGCTATTGGCATCATCGCGGTGAAAAGCGCCAGAAAATTATTGCGCTGGAAGGGGCGTATCATGGCGATACATTCGGCACGATGGCCGCGGGCGAGCGCTGCGTGTTTAATAAAGTGTATGAGCCCTATTTGTTTGATGTGATCCATGTGCCTGTGCCGCTACCTGGGGCGGAGGACGAGGCGCTGAGCGCGCTGGATGATGTGCTGGCGCAGCATGGCGATGATGTTGCCGCCTTTATTTTCGAGCCCCTTGTCCAAGGCGCCGGCGGGATGCGCATGTACGCGCCCGAAATGCTTAAGGCGATGTGTGATGCGTGTCAGGCGCGCGGCGCGCTGTTGATCGCGGATGAGGTGATGACCGGCTTTGGCCGTACGGGCAGTTTCTTTGCCTGCGATCAGGCTGGCGTTGCGCCAGATTTAATGGCGGTGTCGAAAGGGTTAACTGGTGGCTTTTTGCCGATGGGTATTACGCTGGCCACACAAGACATCTATGATGCGTTTTATCATGAAGACCGCGCCAAAATGTTTTATCACTCCAGTTCCTTTACAGGTAATCCGATGGCGTGCGCGGCGGCGTATGCGTCCTTGAAAATATGGGATGAGGAAGATGTCTTTGGCCGTATTAACGCGATTGCCGATCATCACCGCGCGGCGACAGAAATGCTACAAAACCTGCCAAATGTTGAAAAGGTCACCCAGTGCGGGACGATCCTTGCGCTGCATTGTAAGGTGGATGATGCCAGTGGTTATCTGGCGAATATCGGTCAGGAATTTTATGATTATGCCATGGCGCGCGGTATTTTGATGCGCGCTCTTGGCTC
Source organism: Micavibrio sp. UBA6929 (assembly GCA_002448815.1). GTDB lineage: Bacteria > Pseudomonadota > Alphaproteobacteria > Micavibrionales > Micavibrionaceae > UBA6929. The sequence continues at coordinate 22,138 of DKAJ01000007.1, read as the reverse complement.
GGTTATTTATATCTTGCCGCCCTATAGCATCAGCGCCGAAGATTTGTCTGACATTTATCAGTGCATCAGTGATTTTTTGAATAAACGAAAATGACTGGCGCGACGGCTGGCGCGTTGGCGGCGCTCGTCTTGTACGATTAAAAATGAATCCGTGCGCGATTCCCAAACAGGCGGGCGTTCATCCATAATATCGTCCAGTGTACTGCGTGATGCCAGTTGACGATCAGCATCAGAAGTCGAGATTCGATTGTTATCATAAGTGATTGGCTCGATGTTATGTTCACGATTGCCAAGGCCTAGTTTCTTTCCAACGCGGCTTTGGTTGTTTTCCTTGGCAATGTCCTGCCATTTCTTTGCTTTGCCGATTTCGATGGATACTGTCTTGCTCATTTTTCTCTCTCCTTCCGCTTGTGCCTCGCGGCGCTGCTGAAAGCTTTATTTTCTAAAATTTGAAACAAATGTAAACATATTAATTATTATGTCAAGTAATTTTTCGTGATTAAGTTAAGTCAAAGCGCGATTCAGGGCTTCCCCAATGTTTATGGTTTTGCTAGTTTCGATTCTCTAACAAATAAATATGGAATTATCGCTATGAAGCTTTCGATTGAACGAGAAGCCCTATTAAGATCATTAAGCCACGTACAAAGCGTTGTTGAGCGCCGTAATACTATTCCGATCCTGTCGAATGTCCGCATGACGGCATCAGAAGGATCGCTTGCGCTGACGACAACGGATATGGATCTTGAGATCAACGAATCGGTTGCCGCAACTGTCAGTGAAGAAGGCGGTACAACGGTGCCTGCGCATACATTGCATGACATTGTTCGCAAATTGCCAAACGATTCGACCGTAGAGCTTGTCGTGAATGCCGAAGGAACGCAGATGACTGTGAAGGCTGGTCGTTCACAATTTAAGCTCAGCTGCTTGTCGGCGGGTGACTTCCCAGAGATCGGCGCAAGCGATATGCCAATCTCTTTGTCATTGCCTGCGGGTTCTCTGCGCGATTTGATTGATCGTACGCGCTTTGCAATGTCGACCGAAGAAACGCGTTATTACCTAAACGGCATTTACTTGCACGCCTCGGAAAAAGACGGCGTTGCCGTTTTGCGCGCCGTTGCAACAGATGGTCACCGTTTGGCGTTGTTTGATATGCCATTGCCATCAGGCGCAGAAGGCTTGGAAGGCGTGATTGTTCCGCGTAAATGTATCGGCGAGCTGCGTAAGCTCATCGACGAAGCTGCGGATACGATTCAAATTGATCTGTCTGAAACAAAAGTACGTTTCTCGTTTGATCATGTTGTTCTAACGTCAAAGCTTATTGACGGGACATTCCCTGATTATCAGCGCGTTATCCCAGAAGGTAACGACAAAATCGTTGAAGTTGATCCTAAGGTCTTCTCAAGTGCGATTGATCGCGTTTCAACAATTTCTGATGGTAAAAGCCGCGCAGTGAAAATTGCCTTGAACGGCAAGGTTATGACATTGTCTGCTAGCTCTGCCGAGGCAGGAAGCGCAACTGAAGAAGTGGAAATCAATGGCGAAACAGACATTGAAATTGGCTTTAACGCGAAATACTTGCTGGACATCACAAGTCAGATCAGCGGCGAGGGATGCCGTTTGACGCTGGCAAATCCGGCGGCGCCAACAATTATTCAGGATAATGGCGACCCGTCATCACTGTACGTGTTGATGCCGCTGCGCGTTTAATTGTCAGCGCTAATTAAGTCTGAGAGCGACCTTTGCGCGGTGTATGTATGCCCGAAAAGGTCGTTTTTTATAGGAATATAATTGACCCGGAAGGTGCATAAGCCCAAAGCAATGTCAGGCTATCTTTCTACATTAACGCTCAGTCATTTTCGCTCCTACGATCGGGTGCGCTTGGATAATCTTGGTTCAGGTTTGATTGTATTGCACGGCCCAAACGGCGCGGGTAAAACCAATGTGCTGGAGGCCGTATCCCTTCTGGCGCCAGGGCGCGGCATGCGCGGCGCGAAAAATGAAGATATCCAAAAAAGCGGCGTACAAGATGGTTGGGGCGTTTCAGGCGTTGCGCAGCAAGAATTTGGCGAAGTGCGCTTAGGAACCGGCCTTGATATGGCCTCGGGCAAACGCGCCATTCGCATCGACGGCCAAACAGTGCGCGGTCAAAATGCGCTGGCAGATTATATAGCGTGTGTATGGCTTACCCCGCAAATGGACCGTTTGTTTTTGGATAGCACATCGCAGCGCCGAAAGTTCTTTGATCGGCTGGTGTATGCGTTTGATCCTGCCCATGCAGGGCGCGTTACGCGTTACGAAAATGCGCTGGGTCAACGATCCCGCATTTTAAGAGAATCCGCAGAAAAGCAAGTGACCCCAGACGATTCATGGCTCTCTTCGCTCGAGTCACAGATGGCTGCCAGCGCCTGCGCGATTGCCGCCGCGCGCCAAAGCTTTATAAAGCGCCTTCAGGCTGTATGTAGCGAGTCATCTGACGGGTCAAAAGGCGAGTCACTCCGCGCACGTACGTATGCGAATCCCTTTCCTAGTGCGCGATTGCAGCTTCGCGGCACGCTGGAAGAACTCTTGGGTCATACTGCGGCGCTGGATGTGGAGGATATGTTCAAAGCGCAGCTGCGCCAGTCCCGCCCGCGTGATGCGATTGTCGGCGGTGCGCAAACAGGGCCGCATAAAACAGATCTGCTTGTTAGTTATGCCGCGAAAAATATGCCTGCCGAGCAATGCTCCACTGGCGAGCAAAAGGCTCTGCTAATCGGGATTATTCTGGCGCATGCAAAATTAATCGCTGCCGAGCGCGGGGCGCCGCCTATTTTATTGTTAGATGAGGTTGCTGCGCATCTGGATGAAGATCGCCGCGCGGCGTTATATGATCTGTTGCAACAATTAGGCGGACAGGTCTGGTTGACGGGTACGGATGAAAATCTCTTTACCGCGATTGCGGACAAGGCGCAATTTTTCACCGTTAATGAAGGTAAGCTTCAGGTGAAAGCGCAATCGTGCGTTACGGCGTAAGGCGTCTGTGCATTTCGCCGATAGCGATGCGCTCGCCATGGCCGCTGGCGTGATAATATTCGTTTGTGAAAATCGAAATGCTTCCCTCGCTCGCTTGCTTGAGGGTGAAGTGCTTGCGCGCTTCATTGAGGCTCATGCGCTCAACTTTATGGGGGCTGTCACCGGGAATGATGTCTAAAATGCCGTGCGCACCTTCGCCATGCAGTTGCCCAAGACCTGTGATGTCGTTAGGGTCTTGGTGGAAATAGGGTTGTCCTTTTTTGATTTGTCCTTGCGATGTTTTGAAGGTGTCTGTGTTATCGCGCTGCGTTTTCAGGGATGCCATGATCGCGGTAAATAAAACGCAATCTTGATAGGCTGCGGTGACAAGGGGGCTGTGGCTTTGCGCGTTAAAGACGTCGCTGTGACGGCGCGCGGCGTCAATGCCTTCTTGGGCTTGCTCTTGCAGCGGGTTGAGAGCTTTGTGGTTCGGTATGATGAGATCACGGTAAAGCGTATAGGCGTTTGCCGCACTGTTGATGATATTGGCGGTGGCGCGCACGGCGTGTGTGGCCTCGATCTCGCGCACATCAGGATCGGTTGCGTGGATCAGATCGTAAATGCTGGGCGTGATGTAAATGCCAGATGCGCGCTCTATGCGCTGGTCGATGCCGCTTTGTTTGCGCTGGTTTGCGCGCTGCTGAAAGGTTTCGCTGATCAGTGATATGCGCTCGCCCGTGGTGATGCCTTGAATGGCAAGGGCATCAAAATTTTGCTCATGCGGGGCATGATTGATATCGCAAGATAGGGTTTGCACACGGCCTCTGTAAGTAATATTGTTTTTATTATGAAAAAATAAATACAATGGCGCCGCCCGAAAGGCAAGCTTTTCTTAAAAGTTGGCGAGGATATTTAGGACGGCCTGATTTTGCGCCTCAGTGCCGATAGATAGGCGAATGCAGTTGGGCGTATCAGGCTTAGAGGAAAAATCGCGGATAATGATATTCTGCGCTGCGCATGCCTTAAGGAAATCATCGGGGCGCTTCATCTCAACCAAAAGGAAATTGGCATCGGATGGATACACGTGCGTAACCTCGTCTGATTGTTTCAAGGCTTCTTCCATTGTTTTACGCGCGGCAATCAACGTTGCGATATTGGCGCGTGCAATCGGCAGGATATCTGGGCTGGTAACGTGCAGGGCGGCGTCGATGCTTGCCACGGGCAGGGGATATGCGTCCAGACCTTTTGTGCGGATCAGCGCGGCAAGGTCCGCGTCCCCGCACAGCATGCTGCCCATGCGCATACCTGCCATAGCGTATGATTTGGAAAGTGTACGCAATATGATCAGGTTCGGGTGATTGCACAGGATGCTGGCGAAGCTGTCGGCTTCGGCCATTTCAATATATGTTTCATCTAAAACGACCATGGCGCGCCCTTCGCTTTGTTGGATGATGTTTAAAATATCATCGGCGGCAAAGGAGGTGCCTGTTGGATTGTTGGGCGAGCAAATAAAAATCAGTTTTGCATCATCAATGCGCGCGCTCATGCCTGCGACGTCAAGTGCATAGCTGCCGCCTTGTTTTAACAGCGGAACGCTGATGGTGTTAGATGGCATTGTGGTGGCGTTTACCTTGTACATGCCAAAGGTTGGCGGGCATATCAAAATTGCATCTTTTTCAGGCTCGCAAAAAAGCTTGGTGAGAACGGCAATGGCCTCATCCGCGCCGCGCGTCATGATGATGTTATCTGCGGGCGCGCCGTAAAGGGCGCTGTACGCATCGCGCAACGCCTTTGGTTGAGGTTCTGGATAGCGATTAAATCCGTCTAATCCGGGTAAAGTGTACGGATTTTCATTGGCGTTTAGAAAGATTTTTTGCGCGCTTTTGTCGCTTTCCATGCCGGCAGAAACATACCCTTGCAGGGTGCGATAATGAGGGCGGATTAATTTTTCTACGGCAGTGTGCATTTGTGTATAAAACTCTAAGTTTTTTGCGCCTTAGCGCTATGATTCATCAAGGACGCATGCTATAAAATTCTATGCAAGAAAGCGAGTCAAAAAAGTAATGAGTGAAGCACAGCAACAAATGAATAATCCTGAAGAATATGGCGCAGATTCGATTAAGGTTTTGCGCGGGTTAGAAGCCGTTCGCAAACGTCCTGGTATGTATATCGGTGATACCGATGATGGTACTGGTTTGCACCACATGGTGTACGAAGTCGTTGATAACGCGATCGATGAAAGCTTGGCTGGTCACTGTGACCGCATTGATGTTGTGATTAACGCTGATGGCTCGGTGACTGTGAAAGATAATGGCCGCGGTATTCCTGTGGGCATTCACGCCGAAGAAGGCGTATCGGCCGCGCAGGTGATCATGACGCAGCTTCACGCGGGTGGTAAGTTTGACAGTAATTCCTATAAAGTATCGGGCGGTTTGCACGGTGTGGGTGTGTCGGTTGTAAACGCCCTGTCAGAATATTTGGATCTGTCGATCCGCCGCGATGGTCAAGAATGGAAGATGCGCTTTAAAGCGGGTGAAGCCGTGAAGGATCTTGAGCCTGTCCGCGATATGGAAGAGGGCGAGCGCACAGGAACAGAAGTGACGTTCTTACCGTCACCAGACACCTTCACCATGACGGATTTCGATTTTAAAACGCTGGAAAATCGCTTGCGTGAACTTGCATTTCTTAACTCTGGCGTGAATATCTATCTGAGCGATCTTCGCCCCGAAGATGAGGCCGAGCAAAAAGTTGTTCAGCTTTATTATGAAGGCGGTATCCAAAGCTTTGTTGAATATCTAGACCGCACGAAAAAGCCAATCTTTAACCCGCCTGTTGTCGTGACTGCCGAAGATGACGACAGCGGCATTACTGTCGAAGCAGCGCTGGAGTGGACGGATGCATATCACGAAACGATGTTGTGCTTTACCAACAACATTCCGCAGCGCGACGGTGGTACGCACCTTGCTGGTTTCCGCGGCGCCCTTACGCGCGTGATTCAGCGCTATGCCGAAGAAAAAGGCTTGCTGAAAAAAGAAAAGGTCAAGTTAACCGGCGAAGATATGCGCGAGGGCATGACATGCGTTTTGTCCGTGAAAGTGCCTGATCCGAAATTTTCATCTCAGACCAAAGATAAATTGGTATCGTCCGAAGTGCGCCCTGTTGTGGAAAGCGCCATGAACGAGCATCTCTCGACATGGTTCGAGGAAAACCCAACCGAAGCCAAACAAATCGTTGGTAAAATCGTCGAAGCCGCCAGTGCCCGCGAAGCGGCGCGCCGCGCGCGTGAGCTTACACGCCGCAAAGGCGTTATGGATGTATCATCCCTGCCGGGTAAATTGGCAGATTGCCAATCAAAAGATCCTTCAATTTCTGAAATCTTTATCGTTGAGGGGGACTCAGCGGGTGGTTCTGCAAAACAGGCACGTGATCGTCACAATCAGGCAATTTTGCCTTTGCGCGGTAAGATCTTGAATGTAGAGCGCGCACGTTTTGACAAGATGCTGTCTTCACAAGAGATCGGCACGATGATTACGGCGCTGGGGACATCGATTGGCCCCGATGAATTTAACATCGAAAAAATCCGCTACCACAAAGTCGTTATCATGACCGATGCGGACGTGGATGGATCGCATATCCGTACATTGCTGCTGACATTCTTCTTCCGTTATATGCCTGAAGTGATTGAACGCGGATATCTTTATATCGCGCAACCACCGCTGTTTAAGGTGAAACGCGGTAAGTCGAGCGAGCTCTACCTAAAGGACGAACGCGGCCTTGAAGATTACCTGATTGATGCATCACTGGATACGCTGTCTGTGATGGACGGATCTGGTGATTTGCGCCGCGGCAATGATTTGCGTGATTTGCTGATTAAAACGCGCGCATTGCGTAATTCGATTAATGCTTTGACCGTGAAAGCCGGCAATCGCCGCGTCATCGAACAAACAGCCATCGCAGGCGGCTTTGATCCTGATATCTTTGATACGCCATCAAAAGGTGAGGCATATGCCAAGGCCGCGGCCGAGCGTATGAATGACATCGCAGTAGAAGGCGAAAAAACATGGATCGGCGAATTCACACCTGTTGGTGGTTACGTCATTCAGCGCGTTATCCGCGGCGTGACCGAGCGTGTACGCATCGCGCCCGAGCGTTTGCGCTCTCCTGATGCAGTGCGCATTCACCGTGCGATTGAATGGTTGCAGGAAATCTTTGCCAAGGCGGTTGAAGTGCGCGATGGTGACAAAGTCTTCGCCCGTGTGAACGGCCCCGCAGCCTTGTATGACAAGGTGCAGGAATATGGCCGCAAGGGCTTGGCTATTCAGCGCTATAAGGGTCTTGGTGAAATGAACCCAGAACAATTGTGGGAAACAACGCTGGATCCAAACGTGCGTACATTATTGCAGGTGACTGTCAGTGATGCGGTCAAGGCGGATGAGATTTTCTCAACCCTGATGGGGGATGTGGTTGAACCACGCCGCGAGTTTATCCAAGATAACGCCCTTAAAGTCCGCAATATCGACGCATAACCAAATTTTTTTAAACTCTTTTAATGTCTTTCCTGTATGCTAAGGCAATAGCTTAATGCATCATTAGTGTGTGGAAACGATGTTAAAAGGGCCAATTGGATCATTATTCTTCTCAATAACAGTCATGCTTCTGCTGGTGGCAGGGCTTGCTTATGCGTCTGTGCGCATAACGTCGCCGCAAAAATCACAAGATATGGTTCAATATGCGGCGATTTTTGACCCTCATCAATTACATGCGGATGTATTTAATGCGATACTTAACGCTGGAGGATATCCCGTCAGAAGTGGTACATTTGATTTTATACAAATTGTGGCCTCTTCATCGCCAGACTTTAAACAAGACCTGTATGATCATGGTGCCCTGTTTGTTCTTAGACCGATTATTGGCGGTGCGTGCTATATCCAGAACAAATCGCGCATGTCAGCGCAACGCTTTAACACTATAAAAGGACAAAATAACACATGACCCAAGACAATAATTATCAGCGAAATATGCTTTATTTTGTGGCGGCACATATCGTGATCTACATTGCGGCGGATATATTCCTGCATTTGCCTATTGTAAGTACGCTCATTCTACAAGGGGTATTAACAGCGGTTTGTTTTGTGGGGTATAAGTTGCGTCATTCGCATGAAGCCTTGAGTAAAGATTTAGTGGCTATATCTTTGGCTTTAACCCCCGGGGTGCTGGTTTACATGCTGGAAGGCAAGGTCTGGCAATTGGATGCGCACATGTATTTCTTTGCGGTCCTTGCGATGGTGATTGGATCGCGCTCGATGCGATCAACCTTGTTGGCTTCGGGTGCAATTGCGGTGCATCATTTATCACTGAACTTTTTAATGCCGTATGCGCTGTATCCTGAGGGTGCAGATTTTGCGCGCGTTGTCTTCCATGCAGTCGTTGTGATCGTCGAAACTGCGATGATTTTATTGACTATTCGTGGTCTTAACCAAAGCGAAGAGAAAATCAAACAAGAAACCCTAGCCGCCCGCATTGCTTTGGATGAGGCTAATCGTGCGAAGCAAAAGCAAGCAGAGGCAGAGCAGCAAGTTGCTGCCGAGCGTAAAAATGCGATGACTAAAATTGCTGTTGATTTTGATCAAAAGGTTGGTGGTTTGGTGACGTCATTGGCATCCGCCTCGACCGAGCTTGAATCAACAGCCGAAGCAATGCGCAGTATTGCCGATAAAACGCAAGGGGACAGCCAAAGCGTGGCCGCATCTTCCAGCGATGCGCTTTCGAATGTGCAGACAATGTCAACTGCGATGGATGGTATGCTGAAAACGGTAAAAGAAATATCGTCCAAGATTAGCGGCGTTCGTGGAAAATCGGATGACATGTCTCGCAATGCAACGCAGGCCAACAGTACGGTGAATAATCTCAATCAGCTTGCCGAAAATATTGGCGAGGTTGTTGTGGCTATTCATGACATTGCAGAGCAGACAAATTTACTTGCTCTGAATGCAACAATCGAAGCTGCGCGCGCCGGTGAATACGGCAAGGGATTTGCTGTTGTGGCTGACGAAGTTAAAAAGTTGGCCAGTGAAACAGGCCAAAAAACTGAAGAAATCAACGAGCGCGTCCTAGAAATTCAAAGCGCAACCAAAGATTCCGTATCGGCGATGGAGAAAATTATCAGTAATATTGCCGAAATTGATGAATCAATGGGCGATGTGTCTATGGCTATTGATGATCAGAATAATACAACAGGCGAAATTATGCAGGCTGTGTCGCAAACATCAGGCGGCGTTCAAAAAGTATCAACCATCATTGATGACGTGCAAAAAAGCGCTGGTGAAACAGGCAACTCTGCCGATGCCGTCCTAGACGCCGCGCGAGAAGTTGCGCAGCTGTCCGAGACGTTAAAGGCCTCGGTTGATCAGTTCTTGGTGCAATTGCAAAGTGAGAACGCGTAGACACATACGCCAATAATCTATAATCTGATCCCCTGTTGAAGATAAACAATAGGGGATTTTTTTATGAAGAAAGTGAAGAACGTATGTCTAGGAGGGCTTGCCGCAGCAAGTTTGTTTTGCGTCCCTGCATGGGCTGAAATGCAAGTGTCTAGCCATGATATGACAGACGGAAATGCGTTGCCGATGGCGCATGTATTTAATAATTTTGGCTGTAAGGGTGAAAATATTTCGCCGCATTTAGCATGGAGCGGCGCGCCCGAAGAAACGAAAAGCTATGCCGTGACCGTTTACGACCCAGATGCTCCCACGGGAAGCGGATGGTGGCACTGGGTTGCCTTTAATATCCCGGCCAATGTGACAGAGCTAAAGACAGGCGCTAGTGCAAATGCAATGCCGCAAGACGCAATCGAGAGCTTGTCTGATTATGGTTTTACGCATTTTGGTGGAGCCTGCCCACCACCAGGTGACGCGCCGCATCGTTACATCTTTAAGGTGCACGCCCTTGATACGCCCAGCTTGCCGCTTGATGAGAAGGCGACAGGTGCAATGGTTGGGTATTACCTGACGCAGCACCGTCTTGATAGCGCCAAAATGACACTGACCTATGGTCGCGGCGTTCAGTAATCAGTTAAAGATAGAAAAGAATACAAAGAAAAAGGCGGCTCTGAAAGGACCGCCTTTTTTATTATTCGTAACCGCAGCTTGCGCAGAAGAAGTCTTGCCCCAACATGCTTGATAAAATCAATAAACGATAACTTTCCATATACATATCGTTCGTTAGGGTGACTTTCTTAAGCTTTGCTGTGTTAAGGCGCTCAGCGCTTTCAATCAATTCAATGATATTAATCGTACCAAGCTTGAAGTTTTCCTCGTTCAAAGCTTTTAACGCTGTACTGGCTGTTATTTCTTCTTCGGTTGCCTGTAGTGAATCCGCACTGGCTGTAATTTGGTTGTAAGACTGTTTAATGTCACGGTGAATTTCTTTGACGACCCGTCGATGTTGGATGGCAAGCTCGTTGATTTCGCTTTTGATGCGGTTTTTAACTTGTTTGCGTTTGCCGCCGTCAAAAAGATCATAGTCCAACCGAATAGATGCTGATGCTTCGCGTTCAATGCCAATATCACCACCACTGTTATGCGATTGAGATGCGCCCATGATGAAGTTTAAACTTGGCAAATCACGGCCTCTTTGGGCGGCAAGCTGGTGTTCTTTGGCCATGACAGCGTATTCAGTCGCGACAACCTGACTGTTTTCATGCTCAGACAGATTCATAAAATATTGTAAGTCTAGCTTATCTGGATTCAATAGCTCAGGGTAATGGGTTGTAAATTTCGGGGGGAGTTTTCCTGTTAAGTATTCTAGATCGCTGAAGGCGTCATTCAGTGACGATTGGGCATTATTGAGCTCTGTCCGTGCGTTTGCAAGGCGGGAGTTAGCATAGTCAACAATTACCTTATCTGCGGCTCCGGCTTTGTACTGTTCATTGATATAAGACACTGTGCCTTGGATATCAGCAAGCAAATCAGCGGATATCTGAGTAGCCTGTTGATAGCGCAAAATATTCATATAGGCTTCAACAGTGCTGGTTAAAATTTCCTCGACTTTGTTTTGCGCATTCCAATATGCTTCTTGATTAAGATTTTCGTAGCGTTTGATGCCATGTTGTGTTTCAAAACCATCGAAAATTAGTTGCTCTAGGTTGATGCCCATTGTGGCGTAATTGTTAACGTCACTTTTCCCGTTTGAACCAGAGGGGTTATTGTATTCACGTCCTACACGACCAGTCAGTGATACTTGAGGGTAAAGCGCTGACTCCGCGTCTTTAATGTAGGCACCACTTTGTGCGTATCTTTCCATGAAAATATCAATTTCAGGGTTATCATTTAACGCAAATAAAATGGCAGTGTTCAGTGATAAATCAATCACGGGGTAATCAACGGCCTTCGTCTGTGCAGGTGCAAGACAAAGAAAACATGCGGCAGAAAGTACAAATTTATTGAGTGTTTTTATCATGGCTGTTGTTTTTCGATAATCTCTATTTTCGTCCAGTCAAGCGTGTCTTCAATTTCTATTGTTTCCGTGAGTTTTGGAATGGCGTCACCCGGTGGATAGCCCGCATCTAATACAGTATTTCGTACGTTGAACATTCTCGCAACTGCAACTTTACGTTTTGTAATATCAGTCGTGCGTTTCGCACGCGGAGCGGTGATTTTGATTGTGTATAATTCTGGGTCATACTTGCTCAGTTCATCTTGAATTTGTTGTTTGACCTCAGGAAGAATGGAAATGGCATCTTCGCCAAAGAAGACAACCAGTGTCTTTTCTTCGCTATCTACGATGATTTCTTGCTCTTCAGATTCTGCAAATTCTGTTTGTTGTTGCTTGAAGAGGAATTCGAATTCACTTTCAACTTGTTCCGCTACCTGATCAGATTTGACCTTGCTGATATAGATCATGGTGTAGATGTAAAGGGCGCCAGCAATAATCATCAAGAAGAAGACGAACATAATGATAACCGAAGACAAAATGTCCACGAAACCAGGCCATGCAATGGCGCCCATATCTTCATCTTCAGAATCAGACATTCTTAATTCTCGTTGTTATCAAAAGGGTTATCGTTTCCTAATTTAGGGTCGGTTTTACCTTTGTTATTCATCAAGTTTTTTACAAACTTTTTACTGGCAACTTCCATGTCGAAGACCTTTTTGTTCATCTCAAGCATGCTTTTCTCCATCTTGAAGAGCATCTTGGCCATAGGGCCTGATGAACCGTTAATCTCGCGGAAGACATCAAAGAATTGTTTCTGCTGCTTCTCGGCATCTTTCAAGATATCGGCAATTTTACCAAGGTGATGATCCAGACGACCAGGTATGGTTGGCATGTCTTCATATTTAACATCGATATCTTGAATAATACGTATGATGGCTTGGATGCTGCCTTCGATGTCTTCATTGGCTTTTTCATTTATTGCAGTAATCTTAAAGAGCTTCTCGTTAAGGTTATCTAGGCTCTCTTGGCTATGGTAGTGTGACATTTGTAATGTCTGCTCAATACTTGCAAGGCCACTATCAAGAGCGTTTGTATGCGCTTGTGTCATTTCTAACAAGGACACAAGGTGATCCTGGAAGATTGTAATAAATGGATAGACGCGTGTGTTCATCTCGGTCATATGAGACGAGTGTTGTTTGCTGATTGTTGTAAGAACTTCGTTGCTGCGGCCAATAAGGTTTTCTTGCGTTGATAGAGAGTTGTTTGTTGTAACGGCATGTTTGATTTGTGTGTCTTGCTTGTGAGAGATTTGCTCCAGCAAAGTTTCGCCGCGACCGAAGCCGTCCAGTGTTTCATTCAGCGTCTGCGCGAGCACTTTTAGCTGCTTGTTGGTTTCTACTGTCAGAGCAACGTAACCAGACAGCCAGTCTTTCAGCTCTTGGTCAAATTGCAAAGCGCTAGGGACATTATCACCGCCGCCTTTACCGCCGCCTTTGCCGTCCGCGCCAACATTTTTAGGGATGCGGTTGTCGATCCAGCGACTAAAGTTTTCAATGAAGTTATTTTGCGCGCCACCGCATAAAAAGTTGAAGAAACCAATCATTAACGATCCAGATAGACCAAAAAGTGATGAACTAAACGCAAGACCCATACCCTGCAAAGGGCGCGAGAGTGATTCAATAAAGGTACCCATGGCACCTTCTTCGTTTACATCTAGCGTTGCCATACCAATCATCGCGTCACCAACGGCGTCAATTGTTGCCAAAAGACCTAGGAACGTACCGAGAAGGCCAAGCATAACCAAAATACCGCTCAAGAAACCGACATCTGACTTGCGGCCACTAATACGGTATCCAACTTTGGATTTAATCAATCGCGCATCTGTGTCTGTGAAATTGTAGTGCCCAAAAGCTTCAAGGTTTGAGATCGCCTTGAACATGTTTTGTGTATCAAGAATGGGTGCTTTTTTGACCATGGTCTTTTGAAATTCGGCCACTTGCTGAGGTGGAATCTTTGCTTTAAGGCGCGCTTTTTCCATGCTATCCAAGAATTTAGCAACGCGGTATAGAGCAATATTATTGTTAAAGGCACCAGCGATACCAATAGCGCCCAGACCGATAATAAGACCGTTTAGATAAATATTTGTATTGAAAAAGACCCAGATTTTAGGGGCTGAAAGAACCAAAATAAGGGTTACAGCTGATGCAATAACAATCATTAAGGGAGTGACATATGCAAAAAACGAGGTTTTGACGTTACCGAAACCCATTTCCGGTTTGACAACACCTGGATTTTCATTTTCTTGATATTGCTCTGAAAATTTTGTGCTCATAATGGTCCCGATTATAGATTGTAGTTAAGCTTTAATGACGCTGTATGTCCATCAAAGTCTTGTTTCCACTGATAGTTATAGTGGGTAAGTAAATTCCATTTGTCCGTAGCAAAGTTAGCGCCAAAACCAAAGTTAACAAAGTGGTCTTGTGTATCAAAGCCGTTATATCTAACTGGGTTAGGGGTTAGATCTTCGTCGTTGTCAATGGCTTGATAATACGCGCGAGCAGTCGCTTTGTCGTGTATGACGTTATAGCTGTATGACAGGTTTGCTTCTGGAATGAAGGAAACGCCATTTTCAAACGCACGGTGTGTTGATGCTGTGATGCTAGGGCCAAGCCATAGGCGCTGAGTGGCATCGCTATCTACAACAAGGTTAGCACCATGGGCGCCTTTCTCACGGTAGTCTTCAAAGTCCATGCGCGTGTAATTAAAGCCAAAAGCAGGCGTAAGGAGAAGGTCGTAAGGTCCGCTCCAGTATTTTCCGTACTCACCACCAATCGTGATAAACTCGCCATCATATTCACCGATAGCTGTATAGTTACTGCCGCCGACATTAAAGCGGTTTGAAGTCAGGTCATTCAAGGCGATTGATACAATGCCATCAATGAAATGATCGCTATTGAGCATATGCGATCCATAAAAGCCTAATTGATATGTTTCCATATGCATGTTCGTCAGGTTGGCGTTGCCAGCGTCCATTTCAGAGTCTGCAAATGTAAAAAAGCCACCGAGAATAGTGTCTCTGTCAAAGGAACTTGTATCAACGCCAAATGTTGTGGCAGCCACATTGTATTTATAACCATCAATGCCATCACGACGACCTTGCTTACCATTGCCTACAAAAACTTCTCCCCAAACTTCCATAGGGCGATCTTCGTATGGGTAGTTTTTATTGTCGTAGCTAAGAGTGCGGGCGGTGTAAATGCTATTTTGGCGCTTTAAGGCACGATCATCGCGCTTGGTCGGCGTTTTTAACGCCTTATAACGGCGCAAGGCAAGCTCGCGTGTTTTGTTCGGGACAACGTATTTTCCGTCTTGCTTAACGATTGGGTAGTAACCAGGAATTGTGGTTGTGGCATCACCTGCGGCAGGGGCCATGCGGTTAAGGGTAGCGGCTGCATCTTGCACGACTGCTTCCTTTGGCGCGAGCGCTGCTGCCGTGGCAATTTTGCGCTCGTGACGTTGCCTGTGCATGCGTTGCTGCATCATTGTGCGTGTTGAATCTGAGATAAAGCTAGCTACCGAAAACGATGCTTGATCCAAAGAAGGCTGAGTTGACTCGAGTAATTCATTGAATTCTTCGCTGCTGCTTGCGTTGGCTAGATTGAATTGAATCGCCTCGATTGTGGCGTCGTCAATAACATCAAGTTCATCAAGAAGGACTTGCGCAGATAACAAGTTTGTTGCTGTTGTTGTGGCTTGCCCAAGGTCTTGACGTGTGATGGTAAGGTCAAGATTGTTGCTGCCGTCTTGTGCAACGCTAAAATCGTATAAAAACGAGTCGTCAACAACCGTTGGCATGAGCGTGGCTCCGCCATTGCCGACAAAAAAGTCTGTTACTGTGGTTGTACCATCACCGATAACTTCGGACCCAAGTTCGATGAGAAAGCTAAGTGTATCGCCGCTGTAATCAACGGGACCACCACTGGCAATCTGGATGCCGCCCGTAATAACGCTGGCACCGGCCTGAGAAATGCCAACACGAATATTTGCAGCGTCACCGTCGTTGCCTGTATATGTGTCAGCGGTAACTGTGCCGGTTGAGCCGATATAAACCGTGCCATCAAGGTCAAGCGCACCACTAATCGCCGCCCCGCCTTGAAGATCCATTGTTGTTCCATCAGCGATATTTAGAGCGGTAATCGGGACAATAGAGCCTAATTGCGTTTGTGCAACAAATGTACCGCTGAGCAGGTTAACAGTAGCACCCTGAATAGCGCCAACACCTGTAATGGTTGTGCCTGCTAGGTCAGCGCCAATGTTGACGGTGTCGGTCGTATCAGCATCAATCTCGCCAGTATATGTCAGGCCGTTATTGAGGTTAAGTGTACCGCCAGCCAAGCCGTCCGCAAGATTAATGTCGCCACCGTTATTATCCGTTGTAATATTGGCATTTGCGGTCCAGGTGTCTGTGCCGCTAATGTTAATCACATCAAGTGGGTTTGTGCCACCGATGGCGGCATTTTGTATCGTTTCAAAACCATCGCCGTTTGTCGTGATCGTTCCAAAACTGATATTTGTCGTGCTATCAATCGTATGGTTGATTGTTACATTTGCACTGGTATCAATCGTCAGCGTACCAGTATCTTCGATAAGTAAAGCGCCCGTTGTGTCTTCGTCAATCGTACAGTCCCCGCCGCCCAGTGGGCCGATACTGGTTTGCCCCGTACAGTCTTCTGCCCAAGCAATTGACGGCGCAGCTATTGATAGCAACGCAAGAGACACACCAGTTAAAAGCTTATTCTTAAACAACGAAGTTTCCTTAGATTAAGGCGAAAGAAGAGAATCAGTGTGGATAGACCCACACTTTGTGATTCTAACAAGCGTTTTAGGGAAACTCAATTGCTAATTTGCCTGAAAAGCCTTACTTTTCGCGCAATGCGTTGTTTTTAATGTTCCAAAATGGCTTTAAAATGGAATGCATCACAGAAATTTGACCTGCAATGATGTTAATGTCTGATGTCATCCCTGGATAAATAGGTTGATCTTCTCCAAGGTTTGTGTGGTCGAGAGATACCTTGATTTGATAAAATTCATTGCCTTGATTATCTGCAAAACTATTGGCACTGATATAGGTAAGCTCGCCGTCAATGCCGCCGTAAATGGTGTAATCGTAGGCCGTAATTTGCGCTACCACAGGAAGACCTGGCCAAACTTTGCCGCGTTGATCGGTTGTAATGCGGCCTTCTACAATCAGATTTTCATTCAGCGGAATGATCTCGGCCAGTTCTCCGCCGGGCTGGACAACGCCGCCAATTGTGTTGATGTACATTTTGTTAACGATACCATCAACGGGTGAGCGGATAGCCGTGCGGTTGACCTGATCGGTCAGCGTGTCGAGGCGCTCGGTTAATTTGCGGATGTTGACCTTGACTTCGCTCAGCTCTGTTCCAACTTCGGAAAAGCGTTTTTGGCGGCGCTCTTCCAGCAGGTTTGTAAGTTCGGCAATTTCAGATTTTACAATCGGGATTTCTTTTTTGATTTTTGAAATGCGAGTTTCAAAATCGCGAACCGTACTGACGGCGTCCAAATATTGGCTTTTAGAAACGGCACCCTTCTTGCGAAGCTGTACTTTGATGTCCATTTGTTCTTGTGCAATGGACAGCTCGCGCTCAAGGTTTTCTGCGTTGCTGTTAAGGTCGTCAAGTTTGAAAACCTTTTGGCGCATACGCTTTTCGATGCCGTCCACATTTTCAGAAAATTCGCTTTGACGCGCGTTAAAAAGATCAATTTCCGATTTCACAATATCGGGGTATTTCTTGCGCATTTCCTCCGCGTAAGAAATGTTTTCTTTTTCGTCAAGTTCTGCTTGCAAGCGCTTTTGCTTGATGTCCAGAGCATCGAGGGCAATGTTAAGCTCTTGCAGTTCAGATTGTGCGCGCGTGTTTTCGATATAAAACAGGATATCGCCGCGTTTAATATTCTTACCTTCATGCACCAGAATTTCATTGATAATGCCGCCTTCAAGGTGCTGGATAAGGCGCGTTTTACCTGATGGGATGACGCGTCCAGTCGCGCGAACCTGTTCATGGATTTGTGTCAACGATGCCCATAGGAAAAAGCATGTCAAAAACAGGGTGACGACGACAAAAACCGGGCGGTAACACCATGCCTGATCAATTCTATCAATGTAATCTTGCTGTGCCATATGTCAGATCTCCTATCCACGCCCGCTCAGCTTATCCATGATTTCCTGCTTTGGGCCGTCGGCAATCATGCGCCCTTTGTCCAGCAAAACCAACCGATCAACCAGCGATAGCAAACTGGTGCGGTGTGTGATCATGATAAATGTTTTTCCTGCGGTATAGGCGCGCAGTTTCTTTTGTACGTGCGCCTCTAGCGCATTATCCATGCCTGTTGTGGGCTCATCGAAGATCAAAACCTGTGGCCGTCTTGCCAAGGCGCGCGCAAGGCTGAGGGCTTGTTTCTGGCCACCCGAAAGCCTGCATCCCTGATCGCCAACCTCCATATCTAGACCTTCGGCGTTGTTTTTTAAAACAATGCTAAGGCCTGAAATGTCGATCGCTTCTTCTAAGGCATCTTTGTCGATATCTTCACGGCCAAGAGTGATGTTGTATAAAACGCTGCCATTGAAAAATACACTATCTTGCGGCGCATAGGTCACCGCGCGGCATAGCTCAGTATGCGGAATGGCATCTAAAGCAAGGCCATCTAATGTCACCTCGCCAGCCGATGGAACAATCAACTGTCCAAGGGTCTTGGCGAGTGTCGATTTTCCGGCTGCACTCGCGCCGATAATGCCGATATGTGCGCCCGCTGGTATTGATAGGTTGATTTTATGCAGGGCAGGGCGCTCCTGTCCTGGGTACATGTATGTCACATCAGAAACATTAATCTCACCCTGAAACGGACCTTTTGGTGCTTTGCTGCGGTTTTCATCATCGAAATGCGGCAATTTAAAGCAGTTATCAATGGCCTTAAGGACATCTTCTGATTGTTTCAGGCGGGCAATCAAAGAGGATAAATTCATCGCAGGTGCAATCGCACGGCCAGACAGAATACTACAGGTGATCAATCCACCAATCGTAAGGGTTCCTTCATGAATAAGATAAACACCAAAGAAAATGACTAAAACGTGACAAATTTGGCTCAGCATAAATGTCAGGTTCGAAAGAAAATTGATGGTGACCATGTGATGGCGTGACACGCGCGCGGCTTGGCCTGTCGCACGATCCCAGTGAAACAGCCTGTTACTATGCGCATTAAACATACGCAGCGCAGGCAACCCTGAAAGGGTTTCAATCAAGTAACGTGATTTGGTCTGCGTTGTTGAAAAATACTGCGTCATCATTTTCGAAATGGGGAAATGAGCGCTCATATTAATCAGCAAAATTAAAACGATTGTGGCAATCGGAACAAACGCAACCATGCCGCCAATGTGATAAATGATAAAAACAAACAAGGCGATAAAGGGCATATCAACCAAGGTGGGAACCAGCTTAGACGCATAAAATTCGCGAATTGTCTGCATTTCTCGGAACATGTTTGCTTGCTCGCCAACGGAAAGGGTCGCATCGGCTGTGCGGATATTCATAAGCCGCTCCATCAGGCGGAAATCATAATCCGTGCCAAGCTTTTCGGCTAAGCGTTCAAGGACATAGGTGCGAATTGTTTTGAATAAAAAGTCAAACACCAGCGCAATAATCGCGCCCATGGTCAAGACATAGAGAGTTTCTTCAACGAAGTTAATGACAACGCGGTCATAAATATTCAGCGAGAAAAGCGGTATAGCCAAAACCAGCAAGTTAATGAAAATCGAGGCCACCAGAATCTCGTAATAATTTCTGCGATATTGCAAAATAGGCAACCAAAACCAATCAAGCGAATGTGTGCCTTCCATGTGGGCAATGTAATCGCCAATGTTCTCAGAGGCTTTATCAATAATCAGCAGGTCACCTGAATAGGCATGCGGATCAAAAGCTTGGGCATCTTCATCGCTAAGGCCGAAAATAGAACGCTCCGCCCCGTAAGCTTTTGAAGGCATAGCAAGGGCGTATGTGTGTTCATTGGCATGCGCAAGGGCAGGGCGCTCTAATGTTGAAAGATCAAAGTCTTTCACATTTTCAACGCTTGCGTGAAAGCCAAGGCGCTTTAAAAAACGCGCTAAATAAGACGCTTCGTTCTCATTGTCTTTTAGTGGGATATCGCCCAATAGCCCCGGTAAATCGACCTGCATATCATAAAACGATAACAGGTGTTCTGAAATGTGCGCGACCTTGTTTTTAATAGAAGCACGCATCTCGTTATCAATGTCGGGTGATTGTTCTGTCATGGGATCCTAAAACGAATGAATGTGGGTCAGACAATAACAATATACGCGAAAAACACATAAATGCTTAGTGTTTTTTCAAGAAAGTGCGGCATATCAAATGCGGCGCTTTGTTGTGGGATATTAGCTTTGAACAATCAGTGTCGTTCCATCTGCCCATCCATATTGGTAGTTTGTACCATTGTCAGTAAAGCTGTCATAGCTTGCTACATCGACAGAGTCTAAATCGCCATTTGTTTGAATGGTAAGAACGCCCGTTGACGAACCTGTTAAGGTGTCAATATCGCTTTCTGTGATGTCGAATGCCAATGACGTTGAATAAGATGATGAAATATCTAATTCTTCGATATTGGTAAAGACACTTGCCATGTCAGAACCCTCAGCTGTATAGCCAGTAAGGCCACTAATCGCTGTGGTCATTGCAACGGTGTCTGTCCCGGCAGCGCCGTCAATTGTACCAAAGTCAGACAAGTTAGTTGCATCAATGGATATCGAGTCATCGCTGTCAGTTAAAGTAAAGTCTTCAATGCCGTCAATATCATCAATGTCACCATTGCTGTTGGTTACTGTCACATCTGTTCCATCGTTGAATGTTGCAGATGAAATGCCTGTGCCTGTGCCGCTAAATGAAAGGCTATCTGCCGATCCAATACCGCCACTAATCGTATCGCTGCCGCCAGTGTCGGTAATTGTATCATCGCCAGCGCCGCCATCAATAATATCGTCGCCGTCGCCGCCATCAATGATATCATTGCCGATACCACCATCAATCGTATCAACGCCAGAGCCACCATTAATGGTATCGTTACCAGCATCACCGTTCAGCGTTCCTGAACCATTGATTGTATCGTTTCCGCCACCAGCGTTAATCGTACCATTGGCATTGATGGTTTCGGCTGCAGAGCCACCAGTAATGTTGTCCGTGCCACCATTACCATTGATTGTACGCGCTGTGTCGTCATTCGTAAACGTATCTGCGCCCGATGTAAGCGTAATCGTTTCAATGCTGTTCAATGTATCGGCGTCACTTGTCAGGTCAATGGTAACCCCAGTTCCTGTGTATGCCAAAGTGTCGGATCCTGTGCCACCATTGAAGGTATCTGTACCTGCGCCTTGCGCTGTGTAGAATGTATCATCCTGATTACCGCCAGTCAGGACGTTATCATCACCATTGCCAGTCAATGTGTTGGCTGCTGTGCTTGATCCGATAATGTTCTCAATACCAGAGAATGTATGGCCTGCATCAGTCGTTTGTGCCGTCAAATCAACGACCAAGGCCGCGCCATAGCTGCTGTAGTCAATAGTATCGCCTGCAGTTTCGCCTGTTTCGCCGCCTGTATAAGTATCGCCGCCAGCACTGTAAACAAAGGTGTCATCGCCATCACCGCCTGTTAGTGTGTTTGCACTGCTGTCACCAGTCAGGGTGTCGTCGCCGCTTGTACCAACAACATTTTCAATGCCGCTAATGCTTGCAAGACCATCGGCAGTGCCGCCGCCCAAGTTCACTGTAATGCCTGAAGCAACATAGCTTGAGTAATCCAGCGTATCGGTATTATTGCCACCATTGACGGTGTCACCGTTGTTGCTGATCATGTTGATCGTATCATCGCCATCACCCGCATTGATTGTGCGTGTGGTTGTATCGTTGGTGAAAGTATCGCCGCCAGCCGTCAATGTGATGGCTTCAATGCTTGTGAGCGTATCGGCGTCACTTGTCAGGTCAACTGTAATGCCAGAACCTGTATAGAACAGAGTATCCGTGCCCGCACCACCATTGAATGTATCTGTACCCGCGCCCACAGCTGTATAGAAGCTGTCTGCCTGGTTACCACCAGTTAAAGTGTTGTCATCAGCGTTGCCCGTCAAAGTATTGGCTGCTGTGCTTGACCCGATAATGTTCTCAATACCAGAGAATGTATTACCTGCATCAGTCGTTTGTGCCGTCAAGTTAACGACTAAGGCCGAGCCATAGCTGCTGTAATCGATGGTATCACCAGTTGTTTCACCGGCTTCGCCGCCTGTATAGGTATCGCCGCCTGCGCTGTAAACAAAGGTGTCATCGCCATCACCGCCGACAAGTGTATCGGTGCCCAAGCCGCCGTCAAGTGTGTCGTCACCATCACCGCCTGTTAGTGTGTTTGCACTGCTATCACCAGTCAGGGTGTCATCGCCGCTTGTACCAACAACATTTTCAATGCCGCTAATGCTTGCAAGACCATCCGCAGTGCCGCCGCCCAAGTTTACTGTAATGCCCGAAGCAACATAGCTTGAGTAATCCAGCGTATCATTGTTGTTACCACCATTAACGGTATCACCGTTATTGCTGACCATATTGATAATATCATCACCATCACCCGCATTGATTGTGCG
>DKAJ01000006.1 GCA_002448815.1 Micavibrio sp. UBA6929 | reverse complement strand
TTGACCGAGGCCCAAGCACGCGCCATTTGCACCCTGCCCAGCAAGGGATATGAATGCGCCACCGCCGGATTCGAAGAACCCATGACCGCAGAACAAATCGCACGCAGCGATTTCAGCAAAAATCGCATCGTCTATCACTTTGGTAAAGATTTCTTCGACGCGGGCATTTTTGCAGCCCTAAACAATAGAAGCGGCGCGCCTACCATTGCCATCCCTGGCGGCCCTGATAATGGGCTGGCCATTTTCATTGATGGACGAGACGCAGGCGCAACCTTTACACAAGCGCAACTCGACCGCGGCGCCGTGAATGCCGCTATTCAAAAATTTTACAAACAAGCCATGGCCAGAAAAGGCGTTGATATCTCAACAGTTTCAGAAAATCCACGCCCGCAAAATGCGGAACTGACCGCACGCAACGCCGCGCCTGCCGCCGACGCATCCTAGGATAATTTCATCACCGCGCCCTGACGTTGGTGATAATCATGATCACCCTGCGGCGCATCCATATTATCGCCCTGCACCGGCGAAGCGGATGACGCGTCCTGCGCCAATAATTGTGCAACCTCTGAATCTTGCGATATATTTGCGTATTCTTGTGCCGCGTGCGGGTATTGCGCGATGATGGCGCGCTGCGCTTCCGCGCGGGCGGTCACATCGGCGATTTGATCGGCCGCGCCAATTTCACGCGAAAATGCCTCAATATTCGTATCAGACGGTGGCTCAACGCCAAAATCATCCAAGGACAACATGAAGGCACCCAAAACTTCATCATTCTCAGACGTTTGATCCACCCGCGCGGTCAGGTCATCTTGCTGTTGTTGCGTTATTTCCGTCAACGCTCCCGCACTCATTCTCTCCTCAACACTCTCTGCACTCACACGCACATCTTCATCCGCGCGCGCCGCCGTTAACTGACGCTGCCCCGCATCAAGTTTCTTTTGATTGTCTTTAATCTGCTGTCTGGTATTCGCAATATCGTCGTTAACCCCATGCTTAATTGCCAACAACGCATTCGCAACGGCATCTGGGTCATTGCGGTCTAGTTTTTTGCCAGTGCGCTTTTCATACGCCTGTAATTTGGCCTCAACACCCTTGTCCGCGAAACTGCCATCAGGGTTTTGCTCTGGCAATTCCCCGCGCTTCAGGCCATCAATCATGTCATTAATTCTGCCCAAAAGGTCTAATTGCTCTGCCAATTGGTTACGGAGGGCTGCAATAATATCTGCAATTTGATCAAGATACTCGTCAAGGTCTTGGGCATCGCGGGCGAATTTCTTCTGCTCTTTGCGTTTTTTCTCGCTCAGGGCATATTGCAGGGCGGCGTTTGACCCTGCCGTGCGAATAAGACCGCCGCCCACAGTGTCGTTATCAACTGCGTCTGGGTCTTTATGCATGCGCTCGCGCAGCTCTGCCCCCGTCACGCCTTGTGTTGGACTGCTGCTCTCAGGGCGCGGTGCGCCTGTCTGTGATGCGCTCGCGCTAAATTCCGCGCGCAGCGTTTTCGTGTTACTCATTTCTATCACCCCCCTGTTCGAGGGCCCCCACACCTTTTTGGTGCTTTTTCTATTTGTTACTGTTTATCCTAGGGTAAAAAGGTAAACATTTTATAAACGCGCACGCGGCGCCGCGCACAACAACGCACGCGCCACACATAAATCATTCAAACATATAAAGAAAATGGTGCCCAGGAAAGGACTTGAACCTTCACTCCCTTACGAGAACTAGCACCTGAAGCTAGCGCGTCTACCAATTCCGCCACCTGGGCACGGGGCGATAAAATCGAGGCTATGAAATACCGAACGCCCAATGCCTTGTCAAAGGAAACTTAACTGCCAAAATGGCTTTCAATAAAATTTAACCTTTTCATGACTATCATTTTCATGGACAATGGCACAAACACAGGTAAAAATGTCAGCACCATGAAAATTCTTATTGTTTCCTCAAACGCGCACAATACGTCCGATATCGGGCAGATGATCTCTGAAAAAGGATACGGCATCACGGTTTGCGATACACCGCAAGACGCAATGGATCGCCTCAATCAGGAAAGCTTTGACATTGTGTTCCTGCCTATTCAGGGCGATATCAACGAAAAGCGCCATACAATTGCAACAATTCGCCGCGCCAGCAGTGGATATGTCTATATCAATGAACTCAGCAAAGATATCGCCGCCAGCACAGAAGACAATGCAGGCGCAAACAACATCATCGACAGCGACAACATCACGTGGGATGCTGTGCGCGACACCATCAACAACGCAAAACGCCTGCAAGATTTGATTGCCACAATCGGCAATAACAATATCGACTTCCCCAGCGCAGGGGGCATTATTGCACGCTCCGCCTTTAATCAGCTCTTTTTATCGGCGCTTGACCGCGGAAACCGCTACTCCGAGATGAGCTCCATCCTCACCATCTCACTTGAAAATTACCAAGAGCTTTTCAATCTGGGCGGCAATTATGTCGTTGAATATGCCGTCGCATTACTGTCTAAAACACTGGTCGATATTCGCCGCCAAAGCGATATTATCGGACAAGTGAAAAACCATGCATTTTCACTGCTTTTGCAGATGCCCAAAACCCCGCAAGAACCGATCGAAGCCGCAAAACGTTTTGCCGATACGCTGGCGAACACGCCATCCCTGCAAGAAGCCGCACCAACGCCAATGGGACTGCGCGTTTCACTCGTTTCGATCCCGAGCGGGGAATTAAAGTACGAAAAACTCGCCGTTCCAGAAAAAAAACTATAAAACCAAGACACACAAACACTTTTCCGTTTGTATCAGGGGCAAATATATAATAGAATCAAGTCATTCGCAGTGCGCTATCTTTGCGCGCTCATGCATGATCTTTGCGCGCTCATGCATGCATTTTTTAATTCTAATATATTGAAACCCTATGTTTTCTGTACACCGCAGCGTCATACGAGTTACATTTTTTGTCCTATCTGGACTGCTGGCAATTCCATTTTTTGCCGCAGGAAACAGTGCTGCGCGCTCGGAAATCACGGCCTATATGGCTGGCACCGAATATTTCTTGGGCGTCAATGACATGCTCAACATTCATGTTTTCAACGAACCAGAGCTTTCTGGCCAGTTTCAAGTCCAAGCCAACGGCACAATCAACATGCCCCTTATCGGCATTGTTCATATCGCAGGACAAACACCTGAAAACGCAAAAGATCTCATCGAAACCAAACTGTCACAAGGCTATTTGATCAACCCTGATGTCAGCCTTGAAATCGCAGAGCATCGCTCGTTTTACATCATGGGCGAAGTCAAAAACCCCGGGCAATATGAATATCAAGGCGACTTAACCGCGATGGGCGCCGTTGCAATGGCTGGTGGTTTCACATACCGCGCAAAGCGTAAGCAGTTCAAGTTAATGCGTACACCACAAGACAACGATTATCAGAAAATACAAACCAACGCAGCGATCTCACCTGGTGATATCCTCCTGATCGAGGAGCGCTTTTTTTAGGCTATATCCATGACGGCAAACACAGCTCACATCACTGGAAGCGCATCCCACTGGCAAGCAGACACTGCGCCAGATCAACTTGATATCGACATCAGTGGATTGATCAATATTTTCTGGCGTCACAAGGGCACAATCATCATCATCACATTGATGGGCATTGCACTATCTATCTTTGCCGCCTTATCACTGCAACCAAAATACAAAGCTCACGCACTTATATCGCTTGAGCAACAATCCAGCACAAACATCCCTTCCGCATTTGAACTGCTCTCATTTCGCGGTAATAAATTTAATTCATCATATGTCCTATCAGAGGTCGAGGTTATTCGCTCACGTGATATGATCCGCCAAGTCATTGATCGCCTCAACATTTCACAAGGAGCCTCAGCAACGCGCTTTTCACAAAAAGCCGTGAACGTGCCCTTCTCACGCTTTAAATCCTTCGCAGTACAAGGCAAGGACACAAATATTCAAAGCCTATCGCCGGAAGAAGCCGCACAAGAACGCGCCATCACAAGATTTTTAGAATCACTATCTTTAAAAATTATTCCTGGCTCCTCAATCGTGCGCATTGAATATATCGCAGACAGCCCTGAAAAAGCCGCCCTATATGCAAACACCGTCACAGATGTCTATGCGGATTACAGAAACATCAGTCAAAAAAATGCCTCGGAAAAAGTTAAATCTTGGCTAGAAATACAAATCAGTAAACTTGACGGCGAAATCAAAGACGCGCAGCGCAACGTTGTTCACAAGCGTGAGCAAAGCGGCATGCCTGAAGGACGCTGGGGCGCATTAAACGAAGAAAAAATCTCCAAGCTTAACGCTCAAATTCTGCAATTGCGCAATGAAAATGCAGACCTTGAGGCCAGCATCGAATTGATCACTGCCGCAAATGGCGACTACGGTCAAATGCATAAAATTCCAGCAATCAACAACGCGCCCAGCATTCAGCGCCTAAATGCAGAAAAAATTAAACTCAAACAAAAATTGTCAGATTACGCAACGCGCTACGGCAACAAGCACCCAACAATTATCAAGACAAAGTCTGAGATTAATGCGCTGACCCGCACTATTCACGAAGAAATCGATACCATTATTGCGCACTTGCAAACGAACTATGCGCAAAAAACAAAGCTCATCGACAACATCAAAACTGAAATCGATAGTATTTCTAAAGAGACATTAGAAAACCTTGAAGAGATTATGGCCATCAATGAAATTGAACGCCACATCGAAAGCAAAACGCAAATGTACCTGAAAACAATTCAGGCCATGCAGCAAATTAATTTAGAAGAGCTCGGCAACGAAGAGCTTAACGTCATTTCTTACGCAGTGCCCCCTCTATATGCAATCGCACCGAACAAACGCCTTATCGTCATTTTAGGCACGTTCTTGGCATTCTCGATCGGCATTATCATTGCAATCATCCGCGAAAAAACAAACCTCAGCATCCATTCAACAGGCCACATCGAACAGATTACTGGCTTGCCTTGCTTTGGTCTCATCCCTGCGGTATCGCCGCAAAAAGGCGAACGCCTAAGCAGTTATTTAGTCAAAAACCCAACATCAATGGTTGCAGAATCTATTCGTACGCTGCGCATGGCCATTAACCTGCAAGGCCCGAAAAAACCAAAAATCATCAACGTCACCTCATCTCTATCCGGTGAAGGTAAAACCACAATCAGCACATGGATCAGCACATCTGCCGCAAAATCTGGCAAGCGTGTAATCTTGATTGATTGCGACCTGCGCCGCCCTAACATTCACCGCTTTATGGGCCATAAAAACGAGCTTTCAATTGTCGAATACCTATCTGGCAAAGCCGATTTGCAAGATGTCATCAAAAAAGACCCATCAACAGGACTGGATATCATTTATGCACGCTCAGTCCCTAGCAGCGCAATGGATCTCATCACATCAGATAAGATGCAAACTTTACTAGAAAAGCTCGAAGATTATTATGATTTGATTATCCTCGACACGCCAGCTTGCCTCGCCGTATCTGATGCACGCGCTCTTGCGACTTATGCTGACCTGACGCTTTACACTGTAAAGTGGGGTGAAACGACTGCGCCAACGCTTAGCATCGGAACCAAACAATTCAAAGACCTCAACGTAAAAATGGCGACAATTTTGACCAATGTTGACGTGGTTAGACAAGCTCGCTATGGATATGCTTCGACAGTTGAATACTACGAAGATAGTGACAAAAACTAATTTTCAGCATATCTATACAACGTGACCAATAAAACGCATCTTTCATACGCACTTTTATGCGCCCTCGCAATCAGCCTCACTTTGTTGATATGCGGCCTATCACTAGGCTTAATTCGCTCCCACGATCAAATGGCGCAAACCATTATGCACACACAATCACCTGATGATGCGGGCAAACAGGCCATTGCCCTTGCACCGCTAAGCCGCGCATCATGGCACTATTTCACGCAAAGCAACTACATCCCCGCCAGTCAACAAGATCGCATTTTGGGGGTTACAAATAATTTGCCCAATATCGCGCCGAAAAATTACGGGCGCTTAGGCTTACTCGCCTGCATCGCAGCAATCTTATTGTTATATGGATGTTTTACCATCATACAGACGAACAGCGCCGCCAATAAAAAATCAGACCCAACACTTTCAACGGCGCTTGGGTACCTGCCGTCACAGCGCAAACAAAACAAACTGCGCCGCCTTAACCCCGCGCCCAATACATTATTGCTTTTATGGCTGGTCAGTCTGGCGATATATCAATGCGCGATGCTGTTTTGGTGGACACAAAATACCACAGAAACCATTGCGGCAACACCGTTACTCAACGACATCAAAACACTTCTTGCGCAATATAACATTGATACACATTTGATTGGCGCGCCAAATACGCTCGACCTCATATGGCAATTTATCGTCAACATGATGGTGGGCGCAGTGTTTGTGGCCTTTCAATTCATGGGGCAACGCAAACGCCACATCAAAACATTCACCATCACCATCGCAATCATTGCGGTGATACAAATCGCCTATCTGATCATCACATCGCATGGTGATATTACCCTACAATGGTCAAACCAAAACATAAACGTCGTTGGTATGCGCTATGACATCGCGCAGAGCATCGCACCAACTGATAGTAATATTCTATCATTGTTATTGCTCTCACACGGCTTATTACCATGTTTGATATACGCCGCAGGCTGGGGGTTACTCATGCTGCATCATTTATTGCTGATCAAAAAACGGGCGCAATATATGACTTCCGCCACAACCGTCATTGTGATGATAATCGCACCTGTGTCGTTATTATTGCCAAGTGCGTTGCACCTGCCACAACAATTCTTATATATGACCCTTATGGCCTATCTAGGTTTTGCAACAGGCATCATGCATCACCACAAAAAACGCCGCTTTCATTTTCACACATAGACAATAATAGGAAATTATTCCTTGACTTATCACTGAAATACTGGCATAAAATATCAAAATAGCAATAAAGCGCCGCTTTGCAGAAATGCAGGGCGGCGTTTTTCGTATCAAGAAAGGATATTACAATGCCAACATTACTGCCCACCGATATGGACAACAATCCCATCCCTGCCATGCGCCTAAGAAATGGCGGCGCACACACCATTGCCGCGACAACATCCGCGCCCGCAACAAACGCGATCGCATTAAATGACGACACGCGCATCATCAGCATCTATAGCGAAGTCCCTATCTTTATTGCGCTCGGCGATGAGAGCATCACATGCACAAATGCAGACCATTATTTCCCTGCTGGATTATATTACGACATCGCAATTGGCGGTGAAAAAACAGGACACGCCAGCCACATCGCCGTTCTTGCCGCCGACATCAATGGCAACGTATACATATCAGAAAAAGAATAAGGGATCTAATTAACGCTTCTGGATTTCAAAGCCGTCGTAATCGTACCGTCATCAAGATAATCAAGCTCCCCGCCGACGGGAACCCCATGCGCAAGGCGCGTTACCTTTAAACGGTTTTGATCCAGATGATCTGAAATATAATGCGCAGTCGACTGACCGTCCACTGTCGCGCTAAGCGCTAGGATAATCTCTTGCAAATTCTCATCCTCGGCGCGGCGCAACAATCCTTCGATGCGTAAATCCTGCGGTCCAATACCATCCAGCGCACTGAGCAACCCACCCAAAACATGATACGTGCCGCGAAAACTTTGCGTACGCTCAATCGCCCAAAGATCGCTCACCTGTGCGACAACGCAAATACTGCTAGTATCACGCTTGGCTGACTGACAAATATTACACGGATTATGCGCATCCAAATTGCCACAGATTTCGC
This sequence comes from Micavibrio sp. UBA6929, assembly GCA_002448815.1. Taxonomy (GTDB): domain Bacteria; phylum Pseudomonadota; class Alphaproteobacteria; order Micavibrionales; family Micavibrionaceae; genus UBA6929. The sequence continues at coordinate 48,430 of DKAJ01000006.1, read as the reverse complement.
ATTCAGTAATATCATGCGCCGCCTGCAACAACATATTAGCCAGCGGAACCATTAAACTGCTACGCTTGGATAGCAAATGCAGGGCAATTCGGCGCGCCGAACGCTGCCCCAGCCCTGGCAATGATGACAGCATCTTAATCATCTGCTCCAAAGGACCATAACGATTACTCATTATACGAGCGCTCCTCGTCTGGCTTGCTATAACGGAACATATCTTGATCCAGCTCAATACCTGTTTCCAGATAAAACAGCTCAACTTCGGTAATCAAATTTTGCGCATCAACAACGCGCCACTTCTTAAGCGCAAAAGGCTCCTCACGAAAACCTAAAATCAACGATCCAGATTCTGGATCAGATTTTTGCACCAACTTCACTTGCAACAAATCATGCGTGCGTGATACATCCGATACAATCACATCATCTGAAAAACTGATCTCTTTACGCAAAATAAAATCGGCCAGACTTTGACCAATCGGCATATTCATTTGCTCGCCAAGCTCAGAGTCATAGAAATAAATAAAATACCCATCGGCCATAACAAAATCTTCGATCGGATCATCATATTCAAAGCGCAACTTACCAGGGCGATCCAAAAAGAACGTTCCAACCAATTGCATGCCATTATGCGCGGTTTGAACAAAGCGCGCCTTTGCGGTTGTCATTGTATCCAAATAGTGCTCAGCCTTTTGCACTTCTGGTTGAAAATCGGCTGGATCCCCCGCCAATACAAAGCGAGGCTGCAACAGCAGCCCCATTAAAATTGCTGCAAATATATATCGTTTAAACATCACTAAAATCCTGCACAAAAACTGTGCGCTTTCCTGTTGCGTTCGCAGGCGAAACAACGCCTTGTTTTTCCATTTCCTCGATGATGCGCGCGGCGCGGTTATATCCAATTTGCAAATGACGCTGGATAAAACTGGTCGATGCCTTTCCTTCGCGCGCAACAATCGCCACTGCCTGATCATATAGTTCATCCACCGATGAACCGCCAGAGGAATCACCGCCGCCATCACCAAACATTGCGTTCATGACCTCGCTATCACCAAAGCCACCTTCGTCATCTGTAATCGAATCCAGATACGCTGGCGCGCCTTGCTGTTTCAAGAAATTAACAACCTTTTCAACATCATCATCACTGACAAACGGCCCATGAACGCGCGTAATGCGTCCGCCTGGCGCCATATAAAGCATATCCCCCATACCGAGAAGCTGCTCCGCGCCGCCTTCGCCCAAAATAGTACGGCTATCAATTTTTGATGTCACTTGGAATGAAATGCGCGTTGGGAAGTTTGCCTTCACAACGCCTGTAATCACGTCGACTGATGGACGCTGCGTCGCCATAATCAAATGAATGCCCGCCGCGCGCGCCATCTGCGCAAGGCGCTGAATTGCATTTTCAACATCCTTACCCGCAACCAACATCAAATCGGCAAATTCATCGACGATCACAACAATATATGGAATTTCCGATGTATCCATTGGGCGTGTTTCATGGACAGGCGCGCCCGTTTCATCAAAGCCAGTATGCACCTGTTCGGTCAATTCCTCGCCTTTTTCAGTGGCCTCACGCATACGCGCATTATAGCCTTCGATATTACGCACGCCTAATTTCGACATCGCGCGATAACGATTTTCCATTTCTTGCACAGTCCATTTCAGCGCAACAACCGCCTTACCAGGCTCGGTCACCACAGGCGAAAGCAAATGCGGAATGTCATCATAAACAGAAAGTTCCAACATCTTAGGGTCGATCATAATCATGCGGCATTTTTCGGGCGGCAAACGATACAGCAACGATAAAATCATCGTATTCACCGCAACAGACTTACCCGACCCTGTCGTACCCGCCACCAACAAGTGCGGCATTTTCGCAAGGTCTGCCAAAATTGGCTGACCGCCAATATCCTTACCTAAGATCAATGGAAGATGCTGCTTATTTTTCTGGAACAAACGCGTCAACAGCAATTCTTGCATATATACAATCTGGCGCGTCTTATTAGGAATTTCGATACCAATAACATTACGCCCCGGCACCACCGCACAGCGCACAGAAATCGCCGCCATTGATCGCGCGATATCGTCACTGAGCGATATAACCCGCGAGCTTTTCGTCCCCGGTGCAGGCTCTAACTCGTACAGCGTGACAACTGGCCCAGGGAAAATTTCTTTAATCTCGCCTTCGATTTTAAAATCGGCCAAAACATTTTGTAACAACTGCGCATTACGCAAAAGCGCTTCTTCGCTAAGCTGCTCTTGCTGCTGATATTCGGGTACGGCCTCAAGCATATCAATAGGCGGCAATTCCCAATCACCGCTTTCCAGTTTAAAGCTACTTTGATTTGCATCCTTCGATTTACTGGATTTCGTTTCTTTGGGCTTATTCACCACAGGCAATGATGTGCTCGTCGAAACCTCTGGCACCGCGACAGGCGCAGGCTCCACTGGCGCAGGCACAGATGCTTTCGCAGGAACAACCGCCGATTGCGCCGAACTTGATGCCACTTTCGCAGGCTTTGCCTTCTCCGCCATTTTTGGGCGCTCGGGCATTTGCGGTAATTTCAAAGAAAACGTAAACAGAGGCTCTGGCTCATAATCCGGATTATTATAGCGATGCAGCCAATTTCTAAACGCAATAAAGCCATTCAACGCCACCACCACAATATTAGTCACAACCATGCGCGCAACATTGGCCACAACGCGCAGCTCATCGATACTTACCGCCGCCGCATATAAAAACACTGCCGAAGACACCACAAACAAAAGCGGCGCATACATCATCACCGCAACATCAGGCAGTGCCGATAAAACGCCCGCGAATTGATTCCATGACAGCGTCCCAACCGCGCCGCCCAAATACACATGCGGCGTCCAGTCAGATGGAATTTGCGCCGAGGCCAGAGAAAATCCAATCGACGCCACCGTAAGCGCCAGCGCGCGCAAAGCAAACGGCGTTAAAATATGACGCAATGAAATGCGAACGCTCCACGCCAAAAAACCTGCGCCAATCACAAGGCCACCTATACCAAGAGGCTGAATCAGCAAATCAGCAAACCACGCACCCGTGCTGCCCATCCAATTATCAAAACCACTTTGCCCGTCAGGCAAACCCGCCGAATTCATCGAAGGATCATCCGCGGAATAGCTCAACAGCGCAGTCAGCGTAAATGCGCCAAAAATAAAGCACGCCGCCGCCATTGCATCCACCAAACGGCGGGCAATAAAAGATTGCACAATCTCAGGCACGAAAGACTTAGACTGAGATTTAGATTTTTTTGTTTTCTTGGGCAAACGACGAATTGTACGAGCGCGCGGCATGAACCACCATAAGGGAAAGATTAAGAACTACTTACCAGAATACCTTGCGATTCAGGCAAAAACAAGCAATAGCTCGAAATAAATGCCTGCGCGTTATTCGGCCACTTGGCTTGGCGGAACTTCTGCCGTAGGGTTTTCACGAACATGCTTGGCAAGCTCACCAAAAACCACTGAATTTTGAAGCATTTGCTCGCGAATAGGCTCGTTACCTTGTGCGATTGTTTCAAAAAACTTTGACGCATCTTCCATCAAACGCGCAGCCATTTCGGCATGCGATAAATGCTCAACACTGCCTTCAGGGTCTTCGCGAATCAAATCAGCCATATGCTGAAACGTACCGGCATTTTGAAGCATTTGCTCCTTCGCCTCTGGGTTACCTTCACTAATGCGAATAAAAAAGTTCGCAGCCTCTTTCAAGAGGTCTGATGCCAAGTCGGCATAACGAGTCATGATTTTTCCTTTCCTAGCGCCAATCAAAAATGCGCTTTACTGGATAATGCGATTAGGATGCGCCTGAAACGCTCCTAAAAAACGAACATCATTAGCGTAAAAGCCTAGCTCTTCTAATGCAAGCTGAAACGAAGAACTATCTGGATGCCCGACAACTTCGCAATAAAATTGCGCCACGTCAAAGTGATCATCAACGTACGATTCCAATTTGGTCAAGCTCAAACCATTTGTCGCAAAACCGCCCAGAGCCTTATAAAGCGCCGCAGGAATATTCCGCACATCAAAAATTAAGCTCGACAAAACGCGTTCTTGCGTTTCAGGAATCTCAGGTTCAGGTGCCAAAATTAAAAAGCGCGTGGTATTACGCTCGGCGTCCTGCACGGATTCTTCTAAAATATCTAATCCATAAATGTCCGCCGCCAGCGACGAAGCAATCGCGCCGTGCTGCTTATCATTTTTACGCGCAATTTCGGCAGCTGCCCCTGCCGTATCAGCGTGAACACGCGCCTCCAGCCCCAAATCGCGAATAATCTTCTTACACTGCGGCAAGGCATGCACATGTGAATGCACATATTTCAAATCTTCTTTACGTGCTCCTTTTACGCCCAGTAAATTATGGTGAACAGGCTGAAAATGCTCCCCAATGATAAACAACTCATGCTTAGGCATTAAACTATGCACATCAGCAACCCTGCCTGCGATTGTATTATCAATCGGGATCATCGCGAGATCGGCGCGCTGCTTATCAACGGCTTGAAACGCCTCATCAAAGGATGTGCAAGGCAAGGTTTCCATCGCGGGAAAAACATTTCGGCAGGCTAAATCAGAAAAAGCACCTTTTTCGCCTTGAAATGCAATAATTTTTGGCTTTGTATTCATTTCATTTGGTTTTATAGTTGATTTTATAAGAGTAAATTCTTATAGCTTCTTTTAGTATAACAAAACAAGGCTTCTTTGGTTCCATGTTCAACTTCGAAAAATTATTTGCCGCTTTACTCGTTGCAGGCATCACAGCAATGTTGTCAGGCTTTGTCGCTGACATCTTCGTTCACCCACACGAAATCGAAAAAGACGCTGTCACGATTGACGGTGCGGCGATAGCATCGACGGGACCTACCAAAAAAGCGGGACCAGATCCTGTTCTTGCCCTCCTGTCCGAGGCTGACGTTGCGCGCGGCGCGAAATTATCAAAGGCTTGCGCGGCATGTCACTCGTTCGATCAAGGCGGCGTCAACAAGGTTGGCCCAAACCTTTGGAACATTGTCAACAAAGCCAAAGGCTCTCACGCTGGATTCTCTTACTCATCTGCGATCACCGAAGCAGGCGGCTCATGGGATTACGACGCACTAAACCACTTCTTATACAAGCCTAAGGCTTATATCTCTGGCACAAAAATGAACTATGCTGGCCTTAAGAAAACAGAAGATCGCGCGGCAATGATCGCATGGTTGCGTACATTATCTGCATCTCCTGCTGCTCTACCGGGCGCGGCTGAGATTGCTGCCGAGGCGGAAGCTGCTGCTGCAGAATAAAAACAACATACACTGATAAACAAAAAGCCTGACAACATGTCAGGCTTTTTTTTGCCACCCCTGATCGGTTTGCTGCCAATAGGTCATATCAATACCCTGATCAGACAGCGCCTTCCATTTTGCGCGCGCCTCCTGCACGGCCTGATCCGAATTACCGTCAAACACATGACAACACAAATCAAAATCGGCGGGCGCCGCGACATCTGCCCCATCAACACAAATCATAATTTGCGCGCCATTGGGCACATCATCTTGGTCCGTAATCCAAACAGGTTGATCCGCGGCATGACCGTCCTTGGCACTGCCATGCGGCAAGAAACTCTGCGCATCTTGCGTCCAGAGCGCATCATTCAAAAATTCGGCGCGGCGCGCATCGCTTGTCTTTACAACAATGCGTTTACCTGTCTCCAGCGCCTTTCCAAGCAATGCAGGCAATGCACGCTCTACACTCTGGCGCAGCAAATGATAAAAACGTACCTCACTCATAATAATGCATCTCCCCTTTATAATCTGTCACATCATACCCTGCACCATGTTCATGGCAATATTGCGGCGTTAATGGCACTTTTCCAAAACCACCCGGAATATCCAGCATATATTCAGGCAAGCATAATCCCGAAACACGTCCGCGCAATGCGCGCATCAATTCCTGCCCGCGTGCAATCGATACACGAAAATGCTGCGTCCCGGGTGCACGGTCTAGATGATGCAACATATAAGGCTTCACGCCGCATTGCACCAACCCGCGAAACAGCGATTCCAGCGCATCTTCATCATCATTCACACCGCGCAGCAAAACAGACTGCGATAACGCCACAATGCCCTGACGCCTGATCCGTGAAATGGCGTCTTGAACGCGCGGCGTAATTTCTTGCGCATGATTAACATGCATCACCAGATACACCATCTTATCACCCGACGATAACGCCTGCAGCATCTCATCTGTAATGCGCTCAGGATCTGCCGCAACCATGCGCGTATGAATGCGCACCACATTGACATGATCAATGGCATTCAGATCCGCAATTTCTTGCTGCAACCTCTTGGGCGAGAGCATAAGCGGATCACCGCCCGTCATAATGACTTCCCAAATATTGGCATCCTTACGAATATAATCAAGCGCCGCTGAGCGCTCCGCCTTGCGCAACACATCCTGCCCCGGCCCAACCATCGTCTTGCGAAAACAATAGCGACAGTACACAGGACAAACAGATGTCACCTTATACAAAACGCGATCAGGATAACGATGCACAATTCCCTTAACAGGGCTGTAATCATGATCACCGATCGGATCAACCAGCTCATCTTCTAACGAGCTTAGCTCTGCCTCATCGGGGACATATTGACGCGCCACAGGATCATCATCAGGACTGTGAAAGCGCATCGCCCCGCGCACATGATCATTCATACCAACCGCGTAATGCTGCGCAACGCGGTCTTCTATCATTTCATCGCACTGTTTAATCTTTTGCGATGTCATAGGCCTGCTTTACAAGCTGATTTAACGTCCGCACACCAAAGCCTGTTCCAAATTTTGGAACGGTTGGCTTGTCTTTCTTAACCCATGCAGTGCCTGCAATATCCATGTGCGCCCACTTGCGGCCCTTATCAACAAAGTGCTGCAAGAATGCTGCGGCCGTGCAAGCACCCGCAAAACGTGATTGACCAATATTGCGCAGGTCCGCAACCGTGCTAAGCATTTCTTTCGACCATGCATCATCCAGTGGCATACGCCAGATCTTTTCGTCGGCATTTTTTGCGGCACTGCTCATGTCATCCCACAGCGCATCATCATTCGCAAATGTCCCGCAATATTCATTACCCAGCGCAACCATCATCGCCCCTGTCAATGTTGCAAGGTCAATAATCGTATCAGGATCATATTTTTCCTGCACATAAGCCAGCGCATCTGCCAAGACCAAACGCCCTTCGGCGTCGGTATTAAGAACCTCAATCGTCTTGCCCGCATAAGAGGTCACAATATCACCCGGGCGATACGCATTTGCCGACGGCATATTTTCTGCCAGCCCCACAATTCCCACTACATAGGCAGGCGCCTCGCGCAGGGCAAGTGTTTTCATTGTGCCCACAACGGCGGCTGACCCGCCCATATCCATCTTCATCTCGTCCATGCCTGCAGAAGGCTTAATCGAAATGCCGCCTGTATCAAAGGTCACGCCCTTACCAACCAGTGCAATAGGCTTGGCATCCTTGGCAACGCCCTTTCCTTTCCAGCGCATCACAACCATGCGCGGTTGACGCTCAGATCCTTGACCGACGGCCATAATCGCGCCCATTCCCATTTTGCGCATTTTCTTTTCATCCAAAATCTCAATATCCACGCCCAGCGGCTTTAGCTCTTCCGCAATCAGCGCAGCATAACTTTCTGGATACAAAGCATTTGGTGCCTCATTCACAAGATCACGGGCAAGCTCAACCCCTGACAAAACAGGCACAAGATCCTGATATTCCTCCTGAGTGATCTCAGCATCATACGCACAAAATTCTAATGATTTCAGCTGCGTCGCCTGCGCCTTTTCCTGATCCATCGTTTTATAACGCTCAAAGCGATATGAACGCAGCGCAGCGCCCAAAACAAAATGCGCAGGATGCTCCACCCCTTCACCAGCAACAACAACCGACTGCGACGAAAGCCCGTTTAAAATCGCGCATAATTTTCCGCCTAAATTTTCAGCCGCAATAGCGCTCATATCGCGCTTTTCACCCAGACCAAACAAAATCACACGGCGCGCACCCTCGGGAACATCTGCAGCGAAATACAGCTCAAGGCTTTGCCCATCCTTACCTAAAAACCCATTTTCATCTTGAAGCGACACAATGCTAGAAATCACCGACAGCGCCTTATCCGACAGAAAATCGGCCGCCGCACATTGCGCGCCCACATCATGCGCATAAAAAGGCACAATAAGTGGGTTTTGGTGAGAAGAAAGTGATTTTGAAAATTGAATTGTGATTGTCATCGCTTTATAGTCTTTACAAATTTATGTTAGCTCAAGGCCTACTGTACCCTTTTTATGAATGTTTTTAATCGCTATATAATAAAAAATCTTCTTTTGGCCACCGTTTTTATTACGGCGACCCTGTCGGCCGTCATTATTTTGACACAAAGCCTGCGCTTTTTAGAGCTGATCATCGAATCTGGCGCAGATACCAAAACATTTTGGCTGCTGACCTTTTTGGCGCTCCCACGTTTTTGGGAGGTTATCATTCCCATCGCCCTGATGATTGCGACGACCTTCACTTATAATCGCCTCAAAGACACATCAGAATTGGTAATCATGCGCGGCACGGGTTTCTCACCCCTTAAAATTGCAAGGCCTGCGATTTTATTAGGCCTCTTTTTCACCACCGCACTGTGGGGCATTACCTTATGGGGCACGCCCCAATCTTTGAATTACTTGCAAAAGCTAAAACAAATCGTCAGCTCGCAGTTTTCCGTCATGCTTCTGCATGAAAATGTCTTCAACCGCATTGGAAAAGACTTCATTGTATATGTCCAAAAGCGCGATTCAAACGGCTCCCTCAGCGGTGTTGTCATACACGACCAAAGCCAGGACGCACCATCAACGATCCTCGCAAAACACGGACAGCTCAGCGAACAAGATGGCAATTATCAGGTTATTGTTTACGATGGATCACGACAAGTTTTCGACGCAGAAAACAATGTCTTACAGCGCCTCAATTTCGAGCGCTACATCATCGACCTTCCCCTCACGCAGGAAATCAAAAAACGCTGGAAGGAACCAGACGAGCGCAGCCTAGAAGAATTGCTCCACCCCAACCCTAACGTCCTGCGTGACGTTGAGCACACACAAAAATTCAAGGTTGAACTGCATCGCCGCCTATGCGCTCCCCTCCTTGCTCTGGCTTTTACATTAATAGCCGCCTCCAGCCTCATCCTTGGCCCCGTTCGCCGCCACCAAACAAACTGGCGTACATTCTACATCATTATAGGCAGCGTCATGATCCAAGGCATGTTTATCGGCGTTTACAACTACGCTCAAAACAACGCAACCGGCATCATTGCTATGTATGCGGTGCCACTCCTGCCCATCATCGCAAGTATTTACTTGCTCAGCCCGATCGGTGAAAAAAGCCGCCGCAAACTGCTTTACACAACTGCGGAGGCGCAGTCATGAAGATTTCTGCAACATTATCCGCATATCTCGCGCGAAATTACCTTTTCAACTTTATGATCCTGTTAATCGGCCTTATGGGCCTGATTTACTTCTTTGACACGGTCGAACTCTTAAGGCGCGCTAATAAATTCGATGATGTCCCTATGGCACTCGTCTTCAAAATGGGACTCTTTAAACTGCCAGAAGTCACGCAAACAATATTCCCTTTTGCCATCCTGTTCAGTGCCATTTTTACTTTTTGGCACCTTACGCAAAAGCTAGAACTCATCGTCGTGCGCGCCGCTGGCTTTTCCGCGCTGCACTTTTTATTGCCCATTGTCACCGTTGCCGTGCTGGCAGGTATTGCTCAAATGACAGTCATCAATCCTATGGGCGCGCTCATGCTGACGCACTATGAAAAGATGGAAAGCAAATATCTAAAACGCCAAAAAAGCAACATCACACTATTTAAGGACGGGCTTTGGTTAAGGCAGGACACCCAAGATGGCTATGCCATCATCCACAGCACATCCATAGAACAGCCCAATTGGACACTGAAAAACATCAGCGGTTTTTTCTTTGATAACGAAGATACATTACTCTCAAGACTAAATGCGACCACCGGCAATCTAGAAGAAAACAAATGGCATTTTAAAAATGCTGTCATTCACAATGAATTTAATGAAAAAACAGAAGTTGTAGACTTTTATCTCAACACACATCTCACACAACAAGATGTAGAAGACAGCTTTGCCTCACCTGAAACCATCGCCTTTTGGAAATTGCCATCTCACATCCAAACTCTAAAAGAAAGCGGTTTTAACCCCAGCCGCCTACAAGTGCATTTCCATGTCTTATTGGCCAGACCGCTAATGCTGGCCGCCATGGTCTTAATTGCCGCCGGCGTTGCAATGCGCCTGCCACGTTCAGGATCGGCCTTTCTGTTTATCATTACTGGCGTTTTTATCGGCATGGCCATCTTTTTCACCTCAAGTTTTATGCAAGCCCTCGGCACATCCCAGCAAATTCCCATTATCCTTGCCGCATGGTCACCAGCTCTACTCAGCCTACTTCTGGGAATAAGCCTTATTTTGCACCTTGAGGAAGAATAATTTCCCTTATTAACAATTTGATAACCTTCTTTTGTTTAAATGCACTTGTCTGGGTTGACTCCAACCCTATTTTCACAGATATAAGAAAGACAAAATGCAATGTGTGTGAGTGCAAGCAAAGCAATGAAACAAAAGAACAATAAGTTTTTAACGGTACTGGCCCTGTTCGCCTTAATGGGCGCGACAACTGGATGTGTGACATCAACATATGATGATGCGCAGACACCTGGCATGACCGATCCATTCGAAGAGATCAACCGCTCTGTTTTCAAATTTAACTCATTCATTGATCACAATCTGATTAATCCTGCTGTTGATGGCTATCGCACAGTTGTGCCTTCACCAGCGCGCAAAGGCATTGATAATGCTTTGAACAACCTACAAAGCCCAGTCCACTTTACCAACCAAGTTCTGCAAGGTGACATTGAGGGCGCTGGTGACGTTCTGTTTGCAGCCATTGTAAACACATTCGTTGGTTTTGGTGGCCTCATCGACGTTGCAGAATATGAAGGTTACGAACACGAAAACGAAGACTTCGGCCAAACATTGGCCACATGGGGCGTCAGCCACGGCCCATACGTCGTCATTCCGTTCATGGGTCCCTCGACCGTCCGTGATGGCTCAGGTTATTTCATCGATTCATTTGCAGACCCTCTTCGTTGGTACAGCTATAACATCGAAGAAAAACATATTTACTATAACAAAGCAGGCGCGGCATACGCTAACGCTCGTAATAATCTGAAAGATGCGCTCAAAGAGCTTGAAGCAAGTTCTATCGATTATTACGCATCTGTCCGCAGTAGTTATTATCAGTCACGTGAAGCCCAAGTGAAAGACAAAGATTCAAGCGATCTAGCCTCACAAGACACCGTTGATTTCCCTGAATATGATGACTTCTAAACAATAAAAATATGACACGTAAATCTTCAAAAACACGTTTATTCATGAGCATGGCCGCATTTTGCGGCCTTGCGTATTCTAGCGCCATCACAGCGCCATCTGCCGCGCCCCTATCGATGTCATACACATCCATGGCCTCCGCGCAACCTAGCCATAATGCGATCATCCAAATTAGCAACGAAAAAAGCGATAAAGAGCTCAAACAAGCAGAGGCCTTTATCAACGATCTTGCAAAAACAGCTATTGGCTTCCTTTCAAACGAAGCGCTCAGCACACAAGATAAAGAAAAGCAGTTTAAAAAGTTACTGAACAACCGTTTTGATATGCGCTCGATTGGGCGCTTTGCCATGGGCCGTTACTGGCGCACGGCAAGCACAGACCAACAAAAAGAATATCTGACATTATTTAATGACATGATTGTCCAAGTCTATTCACGTCGTTTCTCGGAATATCAAGGACAAGCTATTGAAGTCATTTCAAGTAGACCAGAAGGAAAGCGCGACATCCTTGTTGCATCTTTTATCAAACAAGATAACGGTCCAGATGTTCGCCTTGATTGGCGTCTACGCACTGGCAAAGATGGAAAACTCAAGGTCATTGATATTGTTGTCGAAGGCGTCAGCATGGCCCTAACCCAGCGCTCTGATTTCGCATCAGTTATTCAACGTGGCGGTGGCAATGTGCAAATCCTCATCAGCCACCTTGAACAAAAGCCTGAATAATCAATTATATTTAAATAGATAGTTTCTCTGACGCTGTCATATTCGTCAGTTTCGCCGTCGATAACTTCATACCGCGATCGGCTTTACCTGCCAACTCATCCGCAGCATTCTTATTCGCCTCTTGGAAGGTTTGCGTGCTAAAGCTCATCCAGCGCAAAATCTGATTAGGAATTTGATCAATCAATTTAAAACTAGATTGCCCAACCATATACACCAAAACAGCGTACACAATCGTAAAGAACAGCTCGTCAATACTTGCCCGCACATCTGCCAGTGCAAAATCAGTGCTGTCAGAAACCAGCCCCTCTGGCGCGCCGCCAACATTGCCAACGACCAAACTAAAGATATCATTCAGCACAAAAACACTTGCACTAAAAATAGAAATACTTGCCAGCAACCCAAATAAAATCATAATCGGGCGTAAGAAAATCTCTAACAACAACATATAGCCATTATTTGCTGCGGGACCTGCTATCCCCTCACCATCCCAGCGTGTAATATGCGACATCGCCCATAATGGCATAGCGACAATTGCCTCAAAAACACTCTTCACCCAGCCGCTGAATGCAAAGAAGAAATAAATAAACGGCATCATTGGCAACACGTAATATAAAGAAAAGCCCGTAATAATACAGATATAGCCAATACTTTGAATCGCACCGCCTAATGTTGTCATCGCATGAGGTTGCTGCGCCATTTGTTGTGTTTTGGGCGCTAGTTTTTCAACAACAAAACCACCTGCAATATTACGAATTGCTGCATCCATGATATTCTTACCCAATGTACTTAACTGCGCCAAAGGGTTCACATCAGGGTTATCGCGAATATCATACAGCCCCTTTGCGCCAAAGATCATATCAATAGCAAGCTCTAAGAAATTATTACTTGTTCCATATTCAGATTGATAATCGACATCACTATTAAAAATTGAATGCGCACGGTGCAAAATAATAGCCGTTTGTTGGTCTTCTTCACGCCCTGCAAAATTGACGTATTCATTTGAAGAAATCAAAGGGTTAAATAATTGCCCTACAGCAATATTTTCATCTGACGCCTGCTTCTGACTAAGCACATATTCCATGACATCAGGGAATTTTACAATCTCTGGCAAGTTAGCCGAAGCAATAGTAATTTTACCATTCAAATCTGCAATCTGGTTATACCAAAGCGCTGCCCCAGCCCACCCTTTCTGCGACAGAGGCTGGGTCAGATCCCATCCCTCACCGTCTTCTTGCTTATTTTGAATAATTTCTTTGTATTGGGCTTCATAACTATCTTGGAGCGTTTTCAAAGAAGATTTCAATTTCGCATCCACTTCATGCAGCACATCGTCGCATTCCACTGCCTTACTTTGTTCGGATAATTCCGATGCATGCTTTCCTGCAAGACACATAGCTACCTGCGTTAACTCTGCATTATCCCATAACTGTTTTACCAGGGTAAAATACATCTCTTGTATCAGATACGCAGGCGATTCATGATAAACTTGCTCGCCATCTTCATTGACACTTACAGAACTTCCGGCATCAGAAATAGGCAAACTCAATTGCCCGCATATTGGCCATACATTACTTGGATTTTCTGAAGCCTTTTCGAAATATTCAATTTGCTTAGTATTAGGATCTTGCCCTTTATCTGGAATATAAACGCCAAAAGCCATTTCAATTGAAGACAAACGGCTATGCTCAATTGCACCTTGAAAATCTGTCTCCATCAATGGAATAGCTTTAGGGCCATTCGCTACATCAAAATTTTCAACTGCGATATCAAAAGGCGCATCAGCACCGCGAATCAAATAAGGAAAAACATTAAACCCTTGACGCAAAAGCTTTAGCTCTTCAGCAGCCTTACATGCGCGCGCTGTTAAAACAAAACCCATCAATTGATCAAATGACGGTAATTCACTCGTGGCAATCAACTTATCTTGGCCAACCTTATATTCATCCGACAAATTTTCATGAAATAAATCCCAGCCATTACTGGCAAAATCAGATCCCGTTCGTGCAACAATCAAGGTAATCAATTGCGCAGCATTCAATCCATTGCGCGTTCCATTTTCAACATTCATCGGAATCAAAAGTGCAAAAAACAAAATAATACGCATGGGTATCCATGTCTTATTATAGCGCTGACCAAACGGTGAGCCGCTTGCTGCAGTCTCGCTCACCACAACAACGACAAAATACAAAATGACAAAGCACGCAATAAAAAAGATACCATTAGAATAAAACAGAAGCATCTGGTGAAATGCGGTATGAAAGGCAAATGGGAACTGATCGCCAATATCTAATGTTGCATTGCCGTACAAATCTGTACACACTTCTCCTTCGACGGAAACGCAGGAATTAAAAATCCCAGACACTCCAAAAATTCTGTCCATGACAATCATAACCAAATCTTGGGAATGTTCCCCCGCTTCACGCGTAAATAATTGCGCGACAGCAGGCTGATGTGTCACAACACCAAAAATCATTAAGGCAAATTGTGACAAGAGGATAATAACCCCAGCCAAAATCATAAAATAAATAATAATTTGGTCAATGTTGCGCCACTTGAAGTCAATATGTTCAGCCGCGGATGCCAAGACATTCCGCAAACCAAACGTACCAATATTCTGTGGATTCACATAAGGGTGAGATGAAGGAAACAATCTGATACTATAAAAAATACATGCAACACTGTACGCACTAACAGAAAAGCTAGACGACAAAAGTGCAGCAATCCGAGGAATAAATCCCGGAAGCGTTGCATACTTTAAAGCCTGTTTTCCAAAGTCATTGCTCACTTATATATCTCACATACTCTTATGCACCAAACGCACCACCAAGTTTTTCAGAAACCTGGTTTGCCCCGAAGTAACTTGATCCCACCATCGATTCAGCTGGATTTTCGCGCGAGTCATTAAAGGCTGAAACATTCTGTCCCATCCAGCGCAAAATATTATTCGGAATTTGATCAATCAATTTAAACGATGACATACCAATCATATAAACAACAATCGTATAAACAACCGTATAGAAGAATTGGTCAATAGATGAGCGCATAAAGGGTAAAAATCCAGCAGTATCTTCTTGCCCTAGAAGATATGTACCAGACAAACTCGTACGCACATCAAAACCGCCAACATTCGCTGTAACCATTACCCAAATATCACTAAGCACTCCCACTAACGCGCCAAAAATACTAATGCTGGCCAGCAGACCAAACACTGTCAAAATTGGTCTTAAGAAAATCTCTAAAATCAGAAAATAACCAGAAACGGCAGCTTGCCCAGGTAAACCATTACCATCAATGCGAATATGCGCCAGTGCCCACAATGGCACGCCGACTAAAGCCTCGAAAATACCTTTCACCCAACCGCCAACTGCAAAAAAGAAATAAATAAACGGCAAGAACGGTACAACGTAGTACAAGATAAAACCCATCGTCATTGCAATCGTTGTAATCGACATAATAAACTTAACAACAATATCAGCACCTTGACCAACCCCCGTTGCTAAGGTTTGGTCTAAAATTCTTGCCCCCGCCCCAATCGCAGCATAGCCAATATTACGAATAGAGCTATCAACCAACGATTTACCAACCGCGATCAATTGCGCCAAAGGATGCGTGTCACCATTATATTGCAGGTTAAATAAGCCCTCGACCCCAAAGATCGCTTTAATTGTATCAATAAAGGCATTTCCTGTGGGCTGGTTATATGGGTTTGCACCAATTTCACGCCATAAATCATATGACTTCCATAATGCAACAGCCTTCTTTTGTTCGTCTGCAGATAAGCCTAATTTCTGGCCACCCGCCACTTGATTAGGATTAAATCGCTGCGGCATATCCAAGCGCTGGTTATAAGCACGTTTTTTTGCAAGCACCTTTTCCATGACCATGGGGAAACGCACAGGCTCTGGCATATTGGCCGCAGCCTCCATAACGGTGCCATTCATTTCCGCAATTTTATTGTACCAAATACCTGCCGCAGCCCAACCTTTATCTAAAAAGGCCTCGCTCACCATCCAGCTTTGCGATTCATTTTGCAAAGTCGCCATCGATTTTTTCGGCAACTCTTGCGGTCCAAAAAATACTGTCTCCAAATAATAGCATGAACTCATAGGGTCTTCATCAGGAATGGGATCACAATCGATGGCATGCACAAATTTAATATCCGTTGCAAAAAAACCAAATGCAGTTTCTGCAAAAGAATAATCTCCTTCTTCTGGCGGCGCACCTTTAGGACCACCTGGAACACTATAATTTGCTTTCGCATATTCATCAGCGGTTAAGCACCAGACACCACCGCCCTCCTCCAAACATTCTGCATCATCAGATGTTGGGCTATGAGAAATAAAATCAACTGTGAAATAAAGGCGGTTCAGCATATCCCAATAATAGCGCTGCACTAAATCGACCCCTGGCTCCGCATATTGACGAGGGTCTTCCGCGTCAGGCGGCGTTGAATGCGGGTACGGCAAACGATTATCGGTCAAACTAAAACGTAAAATACCACATGTCGGCTCCACACCGCCTTCATATTTTGCAAATTTTCCATCCTCGCTGGTTTTACCAAAAACAATTTTGGCCTCCATCGCCCCATACCCTGCAGAGCCCTCGGATTCAACTGCACTGCCATTGATGTAGCCAAACATATCCTCGTAAGACACTGATGGTTCGCCATTTTGGGTGTCCAAAGGGTTGCCATCCCATGCCAATGGTAATGCAGCATCAGTTTTAATCGCCGAACGCACCAAATAAGGCTTAACATCTTCGGATCCCGATTGTATGTTTTCTATCACCTGACACGATCGTACCGTAAACAAATACTGCAACAGACTTGCAACATCAGGACTCTGCGGCTTGGCGACCATATTCGAATACTGGCTTTCATATTGCGCATTCAACGTCTCGTTAAACTGTTTCCAACCATTTGATGCAAAATTAGATCCAAATTTCGCCATGTTCAAAACAATGAATTGCGCACTGCTCAGTCCAACTCCCAAAGGCATAAGCAACGCAAATGCTGCAACAATGCGTAATGGCGCCCAGACCTTATTAAAACGTTTTCCAAATGGTGTTCCTGTTTGCGCGGTTTCTGCTAAAACTGTAAACACAAAATAAGTTGTGATCATCATTGCGACAATCATCAAACCCGTACTGTAAAGACGCAGCATTTGATGCAACGCTGTATGAATAGGATAAGGAAAGCCATTAACACCTAGGGCCTGTATCGAACTAACAACATGGCCTTTAGCATCAACACAATCCACATCAGTACTCACGCAAGAGTCAAAGACACCAGGAACACCAAAGACCAAATCCATAAACATATAGGCAAGATCATGGCTGGGGCTAGGTGAGGAAAAGAAATCTTGTGCAATTGCCGTTTGCATAAACAAACTACCGCCCAGTAAAATCACTTGAACAAGCGCTATAGCAAGCCCCAAAATAACCAAGAAAAATAAAATCAATTTATCGATATTATAGCGATCAACTACCAGATTATTCGCAGCCTCAGCAATAACATGACGTACACTAAAGCGCCCAATATTGCGTCCCTGCAAATATGGGTGATTTGGGGGCAGCAAACGTACTGCACCGTAAACAAGTGCAATAAAATACGAAATGTAATACAGGCCACTACCAAATATTTCTTTCACGCGCGGCACAACTTGCGGCATGAAAGAATATGATAAAACCTGTTTTCTCGTTACACTAATCACTTCAAATTACCTATCATCTTACTTGGGCGGCAGCTGGTTTAGGTCGCGTTAAATTACCAAGGCCTGTCGCAAATTGATCCCCTGCGCCGACAATGCGCTGCCCTTGCATCATACCACCCGTTGCAGCATAACGCATCAGACCATCCGATGGGTTCTTATCGGCATCACCAAAAGAGCTCACCCCTGAACCAGCCCAACGCATAATGCTGTCCGGGATCATATCAATCAATTTAAAGGATGCCGTCGCCATCATATAAACAATAATCGTATATAAAATCGTAAAGAAGAGCTGATCAATTTGACCACGTGAAAATGAAAAATATTTATTTACATCAACTGTTTCCCCTTCATCATTAACCTGTTCTACTGTCGCCGCAATATTGACATCACCCGCAGCACCGCCAACATTATCAACCACCAAGTCCCAAATAACTTGTAAAATGCGCGTTTGCATACCAAAAATCAGCATCGCAGCAATCAGTCCAAACACAATCAGTATCGGGCGTAGAAAAATCTCTAAAATCAAGAAATAACCATTCGACGCAGCCTCACCCGGCAAGCCTTCGCCATCAATGCGTAAATGCGCAAGCGACCAAAGCGGCACACCGACCATGGCCTCGAACAAACCTTTAACCCAGCCCGCAACTGCAAAAAAGAAAAAGACAAACGGTAAGATCGGAATAATATAATATAATACAACGCCAGCTGTTAAACCTATATACGCCGTTGTACTAAAGAGACTTTTCGCCATTGCAACAGCTTTTTCAGTTGCCGCTTGCTTAAATGATGCAACCAAACCGCCACCAAGGGACAGGCCTGTAGAAATACCAATATTACGAATAGCTGAATCAACAATGCCTTTACCAACGGCGCTTAATTGTGCAATCGGATGCACATTGGCATTTTCACCGCGCATATCATAAAGGCCTTGTATGCCAAAAATGAAATCTACGGCATCCAAGAACGCATTACCTGACACGCCTTTATTCTCCGTGTGAACATATGAGCCAAGAGAATTTGTCACAAAAACCAAAAGATCATAAAGTGCCTTAGCTTTTTTGACGCCTCGCGCACCGCCAACAAGAGTTTCAATATTTTCATCCCCGGCACTTTCTGGGTCAAAAATTTTAAAGCCATCTAAATTCGCAGCATTTGCTTCGTTGGCTTTGCGAACACTCTTCATGATTTCTGGATACTCGGTAAGAATAGGTATTGCCTGGACAGCCGATACAAAATTACCATTTATTTGACCAATTGTGTTATACCATATACCTGCTCCGCCCCATCCACGATCCAGAACATCAGTTGAAATCCTCAAAGACTGGTTATTTTCAACAAACGTTTCATGTGCTGAAACTAAAATTGCTTCTAGATATTGTGAATACGTCGTGCCCAAATCTGTAAGCGCAAAAAGATTAACAGCGGCATTGCCCGCACAATAAGGCTGATCAGGGTAATACTTATGATCCGAGGGATACTTTTCTGTACATGACGGCAGCAATGCGGGGTCATCACCGTCATGTATACAACCAATTTTACAAGAAAGGTCCTTACCGTTCAAACCTGCAAACTCTTTTTCGACAAAACGATGCGCAACATGCCGCAGCAACAAGTCTTTAGGATTAGCCTCTCCATTTTCAACTGCAGTGCCTTCCGCCTGAATAGTGCCAAACCACATTTTACGCACAAAATCAAAATAATACGCATGCACAAGTGAGCCACCACCATGATTAATGAGCGCTTGCTGAATCTGATCAATGTCAGATGGATTCTCAACCTGGCTTAGGAAGCTGCGGTCAACAACGGGCACTTTTATTTTGCCACATACCGGCTCAATCTTACCGTTAATGTTTTTACCAAAATGAATAACTACATCACTGAATCCGTAAAATTTCAAAGCCTCAGCAAATGTTGTTTCTTCTGTAATTTCAACAATATAATCACTTTCACTCGACACATTACCGTGACTATATTTAAATAAATACGGCCGTATATAATAACCATCATCTCCCTTTGCAAAGTTCTTCGGCGGCACATGATATGCCGTATCCAAATCTTGGTGCGACGGATCAATAGAATAGCCACTGCCCTTAGGTTCACTGCGCCATTCAGAATAAGCACATCCATGTACCATTAACATCGCCTGAATAAGCGGCGTGATGTCAGGTTGCTCTGGCATTGACAACAAGGTCGTTGTTTCACCCATAGGGTTGGCACCATCACCCAGTTTATCTGCCAAAGTACGGTTAAAAATATGCCATCCATTTGTTGCAAAACTAGATCCAGCTTTCGCAGACCATAGTGCAATATATTGCCCCGTGTTAATCCCGTACGTCACCGGCGTTAACAGCAACAACGCAACGACCAAACGTAAAGGAACCCATACATTTTGAAAGCGCTCACCAAACGGTGTACCAGATGTCACAGTTTCACCCACGACAACCACAATAAAATATAAGAAAATCAGGATCGCAACACTCAAAAGTCCCATTGAATAAAAACGAAACATTCCATGAAGTGCAACATGGAACGGCCAGCGACCATCCGATAAAATATCCGTGCATACATCACCGACCGTACAGAAAAAGCCTGGAATGCCAAACACACGATCAAGTAATAAAAACGCAACATCAATTGATGTTGCAGTTCCAGACACTGGATCAGGAGTAGAAAAAATCTGCGTTAAAGGTACAGTCTGTGCCCAAACTGGATCAAATATCACAGCCGCTGCCAGCAGGACTAATTGTGCGCACAGCATCACAATACCTGACAACAACACAACAAAGATTACAATGCGGTCCCAATATTGTCTTTTAAATTCTAAATGTGACGCGGCCTCGGCGATAACGTGGCGAATGCCATAGCGTCCAATATTTGATGTCCGCAAATAAACATGGTCGCGCGGTAACAAACGCACCATGCCATAAATATTCGCCAACAAATACGCGATCATACCAAAACTGTTAATAAACAAGCGTTTCATGCGCGGGATCACTCCCGGCATGGTCGCATATTTTACTACCTGTTTTGCACTCACATTGCTCACAACTCTAACCTCGCCCTACTATTGTAAGGCCCAAATAGTTAAAATTTTATATAAATTGAAAACAAAGACACTGTTTCCACCAGATATAAAATTCTAACATTATTTTAAGACTTGCGGGTTAAAAAATGATTACCAAGCTATGAAAAAAGAAAAAGCGCCCTTACCTAAGGACGCTTTTAAGTTTGAAATCTCTTCTAAATATTATGCCGCTTTGTGAAGTGGACGATACTTAATCCGGCGCGGCGTATCGGCATCGGCGCCCATGCGGCGTTTATAGTCTGCCTCATAATCCTCATAGTTCCCTTCGAACCAGACGACTTGCGAGTCCCCTTCAAAGGCCAGAATATGCGTCGCCAAACGGTCAAGGAACCAGCGATCGTGCGAGATAATAATCACGCAGCCTGGATATTGCTCTAGCGCTTCTTCTAGCGCAGAAAGCGTTTCTGTATCCAAATCGTTTGTTGGTTCATCGAGCAAAATCACATTCGATTCTTGTTTCAGCATTTTTGCCAAATGCACGCGGTTACGCTGACCACCGGAAAGATTGCCGACCTGTTGTTGCTGACCTGGGCCGCGGAAGTTAAACGCCGACACATACGCGCGCGATTGCATTTCAACCTTACCCAACTTGATAATATCAGTGCCACCAGAAATTTCTTCCCAGACATTTTTCTTAGGATCCAAATCATCACGGCTTTGATCAACATAACCAAGCTTCACCGTGTCACCGATGTTAAACTCACCTTCATCAGGTGTCTCAAGACCATTGATCATTTTAAAGAGCGTCGATTTACCCGCACCGTTCGGACCAATCACACCCACAATCGCACCTGCAGGAATCTTAAAGGACAGATCATCCATCAAAAGCTTATCGCCAAATGCCTTACGAACGCCCTTGGCTTCGATGACCAAATCACCAAGGCGCGGCGGCGCAGGAATAACAATTTGCGCATTACGGTCTGTAAGTTTCTGACTATTGGCCAGCATCTCTTCATAGGCTGCGATACGTGCCTTTGACTTACTGCGGCGCGCCGAAGGCGACTGCCCCATCCATTCTTGCTCACGTGAAATTGTTTTCTGGCGCGTATTTTCTTCGCGCTCTTCTTGCTCCATACGCTTGCGCTTGGCTTCCAGATACGCGGTGTAATTGCCTTCATAAGGAATGCCACTACCGCGGTCAATTTCAAGGATCCAGCCTGTAACATTATCAAGGAAGTAACGATCGTGCGTAACCATCACAACCGTGCCACTGTAATCCGCCAAGTAACGCTGCAACCATGCAACGCTTTCCGCATCAAGGTGGTTTGTCGGTTCATCAAGCAGCAACAAATCAGGCTTTTCAAGCAACAAACGTGTCAATGCGATGCGGCGTTTTTCACCGCCAGAAAGCTTCTCAACCGGCCAGTCACCAGGAGGACAGCGCAGCGCATTCATCGCCATATCCACCGTGCGGTCAAGCTCCCACCCGTCGGCGGCATCAATCTTTTCCTGCAGGTCACCCATCTCGGCCATCAAGGCATCAAAATCCGCATCAGGATCCGCCATCAAAGCGCTGACCTCATTATAGCGGTCAACCATGTCTTTAATTTCGCGCAGGCCTTCCATCACATTTTCTTGGACAGTTTTACTGTTATCCAGTTGAGGTTCTTGCTCAAGATAACCAACGCGCGCACCTTCTGCCGACCATGCCTCGCCTGTATAGTCCTTATCCAGACCTGCCATAATTTTCAAAAGCGTCGATTTACCCGCGCCGTTCGGCCCCAAAATACCGATCTTCGCCCCTGGAAAGAAGCTAAGCGTCACATTATCCAAAACCTTCTTGCCGTTACCATAGGCCTTGGACAAACCATTCATCACATATACATACTGATAAGAAGCCATATTATTTTTTCCTTCCCGAAACAATTTTTAATAAATTCTGCGTTGCCTGCTGCGGCTCTGACGCGGCGCTTACCCCGCGCATCACGGCAATGCCTTGTACGCCGCTTTGCATCACTGCGGCGGCATTTTGATCCGTAATCCCGCCAATCGCAACCATAGGCACAGGCGATAATGCCACAAGCGCCCCTAATCCTTCAACGCCTAAAATCGGCTTACCTTTATCCGTTTTCGTCGGATACACTGGCCCTGTGCCCACATAATCAACAACCTTGGGATCAACCGCCGCCAAATGCGCAGGCGTAAAAGCGGTCAGCCCAACAATCGCATCGGCGCCAAGCAATGCACGCACCTCATGCGGCGGCATATCCCCCTGTCCAATATGCACGCCATCGGCGCCAATATCTTTGGCAATCTGCGGATAATCATTCACGACAAAGGGCACATCATAAGGCAACAAGGCCCCTAAAACGCGCTGCGCCCCATCGCGCACTTGCGCAAGGGATGCTTCTTTATCGCGATACTGGATTAACGTCGCACCGCCGCGCGCCGCCATAACGGCAACGTCTTCGGGCGGACGACCCGCACAACATTGCGGGTCAATAATCACATATACGGATAAATCCAGATGAACTGGCGTCATGCTTAAACGCTGAGCGCCTCGTCAACCAGTGCATTTTGCTCTTTCAAGTGAATGCTACTCTGGCCTGTTGCGACGGACGCTGCCTCACCACGGCCAACATAACGTGGGCGCGTATTTTTAAAGCCTGCAATCTCAAGCGTTTCTTCCAAGCGGCGATCAACAAAGTGCCATGCACCTTGGTTTTGCGGCTCTTCCTGACACCAGACGAAGTCTGCATTTTTAAAGACTTTAAGTTCCTCGGCAAGCTCCTTCTTCGCAAATGGATACAGTTGCTCGATACGCTGAATGTAGACATCCTTAATGCCACGCTCGCGGCGCTCTTGCAGAAGGTCGTAGTACACTTTACCCGTACAAAGAACAACGCGCTTCACCTTGTTTGGTGCAACCAAGTCATCCTTGTCCGTATCCCAAAGGAAGCGGTGGAATGTTGAATCGCCTGTTAATTCGCTCACATCAGATGTCGCCAATTTATGGCGCAACAATGATTTTGGCGTCACAATCACAAGTGGCTTACGGAAGTCACGGTGAAGCTGACGGCGCAGCACATGGAAATAGTTCGCAGGCGTTGTAATGTTACAAACCTGCCAGTTATCCTCGGCAGACAATTGCAAGAAACGCTCAAGACGCGCTGAAGAGTGCTCAGGCCCCTGACCTTCGAAACCATGTGGCAACAACAAGACCAAGCCCGACATACGCAGCCACTTAATCTCGCCCGACGCGATAAACTGGTCAATCATCACCTGCGCACCGTTGGCAAAGTCACCAAATTGTGCTTCCCACAATGTCAGTGTTTTCGGATCCGCAAGTGAATAGCCATATTCAAAACCCATCACGGCCATCTCTGATAGCGGCGAATCATAGGCTTCAAAACGGCCTTGCGTTTCAGACACATTCTTCAGCGGAATATATTTTTCATTTGTCTCTTGGTCATACCAAATTGCATGACGCTGCGAGAATGTACCACGGCCCACATCCTGACCAGACAAGCGCACGCCATATCCTTCGTCAATCAATGAACCATACGCCAAAGATTCCGCTGTCGCCCAATCCATTGGCTGTTCGCCCGCACACATTTTCGCGCGCGCATCAACAACGCGCTGCAATTTACGGTTAATATTGAAATCGTCAGGAACGGTTGTCATTACATTCGCAATCTTGCCAACTTCCTCTGGCGTGATAGATGTATGACCGCGGCGCGCATCATCTTGGTTAGGCAGGTTAAGACCTTCCCATGCGCCGCCAAAGAAATCGGCATCCGGCCTATAGTCGCCTTTTTTCGCGAAGCATGCTTCAAGGTGATCTTGGAATTCATTTTGAATATCTTGCGCCTGCGCATCACTGATAACGCCTGATTTCACAAGGCTTTCTTCATACTGTGTACGTGTTGTCACCATTTCCGCGATTTTCTTATACATCAATGGCTGCGTAAAGGCAGGCTCGTCACCTTCATTGTGACCAAAGCGACGGTAGCAATACATATCGATAACGACATCTTTTTTGAATGTCTGGCGATATTCTGCGGCTAATTGTGCGACATAGGCCACGGCCTCAGGATCATCACCGTTCACATGGAAAATCGGTGCAGACAACATCTTCGCCACATCCGTACAATATGGGCCAGAGCGACCAAATTTAGGCATCGTGGTAAAGCCAATCTGGTTGTTAATTACAACGTGAATGGTTCCGCCCACGCGGTAGCCTGGAAGCTCGGCAATCATCAATGTTTCTGCTGTCACGCCCTGACCGGCAAATGCCGCATCACCGTGCAACAACAATGAAAGAACTTTTGTTGATTCCACTTCACCGCGCTGAACTTGCTTCGCGCGCACCTTACCTGTCACAACTGGGTTTACAAACTCAAGGTGAGATGGGTTCGGGTTCAATGACAAGTGGACTTTGTTACCGTCAAATTCACGGTCATTCGACGCGCCCAAGTGATATTTCACATCGCCTGAACCTTGAATATCTTCTGGTTTAGACGCCGCGCCGTCAAATTCCGCAAAAATCGCTGTATAGGATTTGCCCATAACATTGGCCAAAACATTCAAACGACCACGGTGCGCCATACCAATATTAACGTCTTCAAGACCCATTTGGCTGGCACGCTTGATAATAAACTCAATCGCAGGGATCAACGACTCACCACCATCAACGCCAAAACGCTTTGTTCCGGGGTGTTTCTTAGACAAGAATTTTTCAAAACCCTCTGCCTTCGTCAAAACCTTAAGAATTTCAACTTTTTCATCCGCAGAAAAAGTTTTATTCAAATCATTGGCCTCGATGCGCTCTTGCAGCCAGTTACGTTCCTCAGGGTTCGAAATATGCAGATATTCAAGACCAATTTTTTGGCAATAAATCTGACGGCACAAATCCAAAATCTGGTTTACACTGGCAACGTCGCGCCCCAAAAAACCACCTAAGTAAATCGGGCGATCGTATTCCGACGGCGAAAAACCGTGATAAGCAGGATCAAGCTCGGGGCAGCTTTCCACTTCACGCATGCCAAGCGGATCAAGATCCGCCGCCATGTGACCACGGTTACGATAAGCACGAATTAAATGGATCGCGCGCACTGTATCATGCGTTGCTTGTTGCAAGCTTGCCGCGTCAACATCCGCACCTTTCTTCGCAGGCGCATGCGCGCTGTCAGTTGTGTGATCTTCTGCCACAGGGACCACGCCAAAACCGCGCAATGATTTATTTTGATCTTCCGGAGACCAACTCGCACCCGCAAGCTCACCCAGCAATTCAAGCTCTTTATCATTCAACGCACCAAAGAACGCTTGCCAGCTTTCATCAACGCGCGCAGGACTTTTCAAATATTCCGTATAAAGATGCGCGATATACTCCGCGTTTGTGCTATTCAAAAATGTCATATTACCGTTGGCCTGCATGATTATATTCCTCTTCTAGCCCTATTAATTCTGAAACTGTCACATAGTGTAACGTGATTATCTTAACCCGCTAGGCTTAGCCCTATCAACCCGCTTCGTCAAGTCGGAAGGTGCAGCCCTTGCGCAATCTTTTTCAATGCTTCGCGCTCATCGGCGCTGATACTTTTAAATTCTTCAAAACTGCGTTCGCGCAGACCCAATCGTTTCGCGCGCGCCTGATCACTTTTGTATGAAAGCATCAGCATAAAATCTTGCAGTTTATTGCCTTCTTCATATTCCTGAAACGCCAGCGCAACCGCCTCGCCAATTTCATATAATTGCGTTGCAAAGGCCTTGGCATCTTTGCGACTGACATGCTCTTCCATGACACTGACGGCCTTTTCACATTCGCCCGGCACATTATCCAAATTCGCCTGCCAATCTGCCCACTGATCCTTTAACATCAAGGTCGTCGAGATAATATGCTGAATAGACTCCGCGCCCATCACATCTTCGGCAAAGCCGCGAATAATATTAGATAAAACCTGCGCTTCTTGCTCGTCTGATTCATCGCCGCCGCTTTTATCGCTTTCGGACACATAAAGCCCTACCCGATACGGCAACTGCACAATCAAACGCTTTTCATCGATATTTAAACTCTCAAACATAACAACAGCAGTGTACCGAAAAACTCAATAAAAACCAGCCATAAAAAAAGCGCCTTAACCCAAGGCGCTCTTTCTAAATTTTTATCATTCAAATGCGAATTATGCTGCTGCTTTAATCGCTTCTTGAACCGCAATGCCAAGACCGGCAGGGCTGTCAGAAACAACGAAACCTGCATCGCGCATAGCTTTCATCTTCGCAGGAGCCGTATCATCAGCGCCAGAAATCAAAGCACCAGCGTGACCCATACGTTTACCTGGAGGCGCAGTCGCACCCGCGATAAAGCCCGCAATAGGTTTCTTATTCGCAAGACCTTTGTAGTATTCAGCTGCTTCGATCTCTGCCGTACCGCCGATTTCACCAATCATCAAGATTGACTCAGTCTCAGGGTCGTTCATGAACATATCAATACAGTCGATAAAGTTTGTACCGTTAACTGGGTCACCGCCAATACCGATACATGTAGACTGACCAAGGCCAACCGCGCCAGTTTGCGCAACAGCTTCGTATGTCAACGTACCAGAACGTGAAACAATGCCAACGCTGCCGCGTTTGTGAATGTGACCTGGCATAATGCCGATCTTACATTCATCAGGTGTAATCACACCTGGGCAGTTCGGGCCGATCAAACGTGTTTTAGAACCGTTCAATGCTGCCTTAACTTTCACCATATCCAAAACTGGAATGCCTTCTGTAATACAGATCGCAAGTTCAATTTCTGCTTCGATCGCTTCGATAATCGCCGCTGCCGCAAACTTAGGCGGAACGTAGATCACAGATGCATTACAATCTGTGGCATCTTTTGCGTCTTTCACAGTATTGAAAACTGGAAGGCCTAGGTGCTCTTGACCACCTTTTTTAGGTGTCACACCGCCAACCATTTGTGTTCCATAAGCAATCGCTTGCTCAGAGTGGAACGTACCTTGTGCGCCAGTAAAACCCTGACAAATCACTTTTGTATCTTTGTTTACTAAAACAGACATATTTTTCTATCCTTTTTTAAACCTGTGAAATTAAGCAGCTTTTGCCGCTTTTTGAGTGGCTTCAACAACTTTTGTCGCTGCATCTTCAAGGTCATCAGCAGAAATAATCGGCAGACCAGAGTTCGCCATCAATTCCTTACCTTTTTCAACGTTAGTCCCTTCAAGACGTACAACCAAAGGAACACTAAGGTTCACTTCTTTCGCCGCCGCAATAACACCTTGCGCGATCACGTCACATTTCATGATACCGCCGAAAATGTTAACCAAAATGCCTTTTACATTTTGATCAGACAGAATGATCTTAAATGCCGTTGTCACGCGCTCAGCAGTCGCACCGCCACCAACATCCAAGAAGTTCGCAGGCTCGCCGCCTTTAAGCTTAATGATATCCATTGTTGACATCGCAAGACCCGCACCATTCACCATACAGCCGATGTTACCATCAAGGCGTACATATGAAAGTTCGTTATCATGTGCGATTTTCTCGTTTGCATCTTCTTCACTTTCGTCGCGAAGCTCTGCAATCTCTGGGTGGCGATAAAGCGCATTAGGATCAAAGTTAATCTTCGCATCCAAAGCCATCACTTCGTCACCTGCCAAAATCAATGGGTTGATCTCAACGATTGCCGCATCTGTTTCGATGTAGCATTTGTACAAGTTCTTGAAAAATGGCAACGCGCTTGCTTTTGCCGCGCCTGTCAGATCAAGCGCATCAGCTAATTTCTCTGCGTCTGCATCTGTGATGCCGCCAACTGGATCAATCGCAACGCGTGTAATCGCATCTGGGTTTTCTTCAGCAACTTCTTCGATTTCCATACCGCCTTCTTTAGACACCATGAATGTTACCTTTGAAGTACCGCGGTCCAACAAAACTGAACAGTAGTATTCTTTTTCAATGTCAACGCCGTCTGTAACGTACAAACGCTGAACTTCTTTACCTTCTGGACCTGTTTGTTTTGTAACCAAAACGTTGCCCATCATGGCTTCTGATGCTGCGCGCACGTCGTCAATTGTTTTACACAAACGAACGCCGCCTTTGCCTTCTGGGTTGTTTGTAAAGTGACCCGCACCGCGGCCGCCTGCGTGGATTTGCGCTTTAACAACATAAAGTGCTGTGTCCATTGATTCAGCTGCCTTCACTGCTTCCTCTACGCTCATCGCAGGAATGCCGTGTGGCACTGCTACGCCATACTTGGCGAGTAATTCTTTTGCTTGATATTCATGGATATTCATAAAAATGCTCCGTTATTGATAATCCAACGACTCCCCTTGAGCCTGATACTATGCTTCGGTTGTAAGCCTGCCCGCAACCGATTGCAACCCATAAAAACACGAAAATCCACCATCCCGTTAACCGAATATAAAGCTTTTTCCGCTAATTTAGGGGCACAAGACTAGAGTAAGAAATATAAATGGCACTAATAGACACAGAAAAACAACGCCAAATCACAGATATACTTGACCAAATCGACCAAGGCGTCGATCCCTCTGTCCTATCGAATAACCTAGCTGCACTCTCAGGCTCCTTTGGCGACACGCAAGCAGGGCGCCTCATCCTCGCCGCGATGCAGCAGTATGCAGGCGAAAATAGCAGTGTCATCAAAACAAGCGCCGCACAAGCACAAGACACACTGGCCGAAGAAGAAAAACGCAAAAAGCGCGAGCTACTGCACGACCTTATTATAGAACTCAGCCAACATGACATGCTTTTCCTCAATCGCGTTCAGCAAATCATTCACGATACAAACATAGACATCGAAATTTCTGATCGCATAAACGTTAACAACCAAGAAGCCATTGTAAACTCAAATATACTTGTCGCCAGTCTTCAGAAAAAAGCGGAAACCGCACCACCCGAAGAGCAACAACAAATCAGGGAAATTACATCCGCACAGCAAGAATATCAGCAGCGAGCCGAAGAGTTCGGTGCCACGCTCCAAGACCTTAAGCACAAACAAAGCAGACTAAAAAGGCAAGCCGAGCTGTATAAAAGAGCGGCACAACAAGGCGACAACAGTAAATTTGAACTGCAACAATCAATCAATGAACTCAATGCTCAAATTTTTGCGTCACGTCACATGTTGCGTGAACAGGCAACATATACCATCGAAACTGGCTCCATCCTAAAAGAGATGGTGGAAGAATATGCCCAAGATCACTCATTAAATGAACATGAAGCACAAGCCTTCCAAAAATTTTCAGATGCTTTAGACAACATCAAAGATCTCATGGTTAAGCTCAATCAGAATAACTTATCGCTCGACGAACACATGGCTTTAATAGAAGAGTTTGAGCAGCATGCCGCCATCATCGATGAAGGGTTTGACACTGTCACAAATGCCCTAAAAGAGCAAACCGCAGAAAACCCACAAGCAAGCATTCTCATAGAAGAGTTGGCACAAGTCAGAAAACAATACCAATCCATCAACGAGAGCCTAACCGCAAACAAAGAATATTTAGCGCAAATTAAGCAAGACTTACAAAAAATAACAATCTTTAAGGATGAACTCTCCTACGTTGAAAAAAATTACGACAGTCGCGCTGACTTCTTAGATTCCGTGCGCGGCGGCGGTGACGATACCCTCTCGTCACTATGGGGGTGGGCGAAAAAGCATGCTGGAAACCTATTTAACACACACGAAGCCGATGACCATGTCCAAACACAAGATGGAAATTTTGTATTTCATGACAATGAATCGGGAGTCTATTACTACTACCCTGGCAACAATCCTGATGCTGAAATTCACGTCGTCACTGATCCTGTTGAAATCGCAGAATACGGACATCAGGCCTACAATCGCCAAAATCCTAAATTCTTTGCCAATGAAACGCGTTTAGGCGCACAATTCCAAGGCCTAGCGGATAACTTCATGGGCGCCGCAACAGAAGATCAGGATCTCGAAGAAGCACTTAAAAAAATCGAACATGCACGCCAACAAAAACAAAAAGAACTTGAAGAGCAACAACAAACAGAAGCGGCGGCGCAACCGCCCACCCCTTCTCCACAAACACAAACGACAAGCACATCCTTTGCCAGCAGCGCAGACCCGCTGACATCTAATACGCCAAAATTAAGCCAAACCTTTGCCAGCAACGCGGCGCCAGACCCTGCTGCCAATAATCCCGATTACACACCCGCGCAGCCAACCGAAGAACATACGCAAACCAGTTCTCTTCCGCAGAGGACAGCATGACCCATAGAAAACCTCCAGAAAACCCAAGGCTTCAGCAATATTGGGCAGAAGTAAACGAAAAACCCGACCAAAGCCATCTCACAAAAAAAGACGCTGGCTTTATGGATTACATGGATTTACTCTTCTCGATCGGTAATCCAGTAGAATATGAACGCAAAGCCCTATGGTACGGCTTATCGCCATCCGAGACCGATCCCGCCGCGGCATCATATGCCAGTGATTTTTGGACGCGCATTGCCGAGATCAAACAACAAGAAACAAACCGCACCCAAGAAGATGCATTGCGCATTTTCATTGATGGCATGGCAGGCATTGCCGCGCATAACAGCTTACTGCGCGCAGATATCGCCAAGGCTATCCAAGATGATCCAAATCTCAAAAGCGAATACGATGCACTCAAAACACAATGCACCCAAGAAGGCCTCGATCCGAATTTAATCGCCAACACACTGTGGAACGGCCAACATTTCGCGCAGCGCCCTGCCGAAGAATTCATCACACAAGTCAGCACACTGAACGCCGAGACCGGCAACACAGGCTTATCTATCTTAGTACAGCTAACAGGCGGGCCAAGCCGCCCCGCAACCGACGGTGACAATCCGCAAGCCGCCTTCACCAGTATCATCGATCAAGCCGTCATCACAATCCAGCAAGAAACCGGCAACACTGAATTTAGCGCCGAAAATTTCGACCCAAGCCGCCCTGCACACATGGCCGTCCTCTACGAAACCATGGAAGAAAACGGCCACGAGCAATTCGTCGAAGACTATTTCACGAATAACGCACAAGCATGGCCACTCAGCAACCGCAGCGAAGCCATCAACGCAATGCACGCCGCAAAAATTGACGTGCCTGCTGATGCTCTGCGCCTTAATGAAAGCTGGAGCCGCGCCAGCGCGCCACAAGAAACAACGCCAGAACCAAGCCTGCACAACACCACAAACGAACGTGACAATACCCCATCACCCAACGTCACAGTGCCCTAAATCACCCATGATTGCAGTGGCTTGATATTATCACCAAAAAAGATTAGCCTATGCCTGCTTTGAAACAATTCAAATAAGGTCAATCGTTATGATTTTAACACTGCTCACAAACGTCGTTATTTCTATCACTATTTTGGCTGCTGCTTGGTTTGGCGGCAACTGGACACGCGACTTCATCAAAAACCTCCAAAAACTGGACGGTACATTGCGCTCATTTTTAGGCGGCTTGGTTAAATACACCATCGTCGCCCTTGCCGTCATCACAGTCTTAAACCAATTTGGCGTCCAAACAGCCAGCCTCATCGCCGTACTCGGCGCCGCCGGCCTTGCCATTGGTCTTGCCCTGCAAGGAACGCTCAGCAACGTCGCCGCAGGCGTGATGCTTTTGATCTTACGTCCATTTAATGTCGGTGACTTCATCCAGTGCAAAGGCATCATGGGAACCGTTAAAAATCTATCCCTTTTCGGGACAGAGCTTGCAACGCCTGACAATGTTTACGTCTACGCCCCAAACAGCACAATCTGGAACTCTGACATCCTCAACTTCAGCCGCAACCCTGAGCGTCGCCACGATCTTGTCGTCGGCATCAGCTACAGCGACGACATCAACAAGGCCTTCAAAACGATCCAAAAAACCATTGATGCAGAAGACCGTATCATCAAAACAGAAGGCAAAGAGCCCTTAATCGCAGTGCAAAATCTGGGTGGATCTTCCGTTGATATCAAAGTGCGCATCTGGACAGCAGGTGATCACCTCGGCATCAAATTCGACACTATCAAGGCCATCAAAGAAGCCCTTGATAAAAACGGCATCACTATTCCGTTTTCAACGCACACAATCGAATTTTCTGGCGCGGCTCCAGCTGAGCTTACTGCAGAAAAAGACGACAAGCCTAAGGCAAAGAAAAAGCCGGCAGCAAAGAAAGATGCCGCATAAAATATCGCGCATCATAATCAAAACACAAAAGGCGGCCTTACATAGGTCGCCTTTTTTTAATTCATAGCAATAACAAAAAAGAAACTTAGCTAAGCGCCTCAAGGATATTTAGCACAACATCCTCAGGCATTGCTGCCTTGCCTGGGAAACCACCCGGAAATGCTGTTTCCAGCATCGCTGTTTTCACCGCAGGCAACCGCACAATTTCTGCACGCATATTCGTCTGACCAAGCTCTGCTGCATAGGCCTTCACAAAACATTCAAGCGCCGCCTTACTGGCCGCATACGCACCAAAATACGCAGGCGGCTGATCCGCAACATCACCACTTAAAAACACAGCGCGCCCCGCATCAGATGCACGCAGCAATGGGTCCAAGCTCCGTATCAAACGCGTATTAGCCGTAAAGTTCAAACGCATTGCGCGCTCTAAATCTTTCAGCTCAAGATGCGGCGCAGGTGTTAAAATGCTCAACGTTCCTGCCGCCGCAACCAAGATATCCAATTTGCCAAAACGCTCATATAATGCTGCGCCCAGTTTATCAATATCCTGAAACTTTGTCAGATCCATAGGAATCAATGTCGCCTGCCCACCTTCTTGCGTGATTTGATCATCCAAATCCTCAAGCGATCCTTGCGTACGCGCCAGCAAAATCACATGCGCACCGCGGCGCGCAAGCTCAAGCGCACATGCAGCGCCAATCCCGCGAGAAGCACCCGTAACCAGCGCAATGCGCCCTGAAAAATCCTGTGGTGTTTGCTGCATCAAAGAACCTTAACGCTTTGTACGGTAATTAGGGGCTTCAGATGTAATTGTCACATCATGTACATGCGATTCTGCGTGTCCAGCAGACGTCATGCGAACAAATTCTGCATGCTCTTTCATATCTGAAATTGTTGCATTACCCGTATACCCCATGGCGGCACGCAAACCGCCAACCATCTGGTGAAGAACATTACCAACCGCGCCTTTGTAAGGAACACGCCCTTCAATGCCCTCAGGAACAAGTTTTTGTGATTGATTAACTGCGCCTTGGAAATAACGATCCGCCGACCCCTTAACCATCGCGCCAACACTGCCCATACCGCGGTAACTCTTATACGAACGACCCTGATACAAAATCACTTCACCTGGCGCTTCATCCGTTCCCGCAAAAACAGACCCCATCATCGCAACATCAGCGCCCGCAGCAATCGCCTTGGCAAAATCACCTGAATATTTCAAACCACCATCCGCAATCAACGGAATGTTATTAGGCCCGCACACAGATGCAACATCCATAATCGCCGTTAATTGAGGAACACCAACACCCGCAACAATGCGCGTTGTACAAATCGACCCTGGGCCAATACCAACCTTAATGGCATCCGCACCCACATCAATCAACGCCTGCGCAGCCTTAGCCGTTGCAATATTTCCTGCAATAATTTGATGATCTGGTGATGTCAATTTGCGAATTTTCGCAACCGTTTCTTGCACTGATTTGGCATGTCCATGCGCCGTATCAACAACAACCACATCCAGCCCTGCATCAAAAAGCGCAAGCGCACGCTCAACGCCGTTCACATCGCCAGTCCCCACAGCCGCGCCAACGCGCAAACGACCATTTTCATCCTTGGTCGCCATAGGGTGCAATTGAGATTTTTCAATATCCTTCACCGTAATCAAACCGATACAGCGCTCGTTATCATCAACGATCAAAAGCTTCTCGATACGGTTTTTGTGCAGTAATTTTTTCGCTTCTTCTTTATCAACATGGTTATAAACTTTGACCAAGTTTTCAGACGTCATCAATTCACGAACAGGTTGATCTTCGTTATCGGCAAAACGCACATCACGGTTCGTCAAAATGCCGACAAGTTTACCATCGGCTTCTGTCACAGGAATGCCAGAAATACGGTTCAAACGCATCAGCTCAAGCGCATCTGACAGCGTTGCATCTGGCGTAATCGTAATCGGATTATGCACAGTCCCCGATTCAAATCGCTTCACTAGGCGAACTTGATCGGCTTGCTCTTCTACGCTCATGTTACGGTGCAAAACACCCAAACCACCGCTTTGCGCCATCGCAATCGCCATATTGGCTTCGCTGACGGTGTCCATCGCAGCAGACATAATCGGTACATTTAAGGAAATTTTTGATGTCAGGCGCGTTGTCGTCGACACTTCGTGAGGCTGAACGCTGGATTCAGCGGGAACAAGTAAGACATCATCAAATGTCAGTGCTTCTCGAATATCGGTAGAACTTTTAACTTTAGCGGCCATGTGCAAATCTCCTGAAAACGCTTGAAATTTGCAGGCCATTTATAGCGGTTTTTTACAAAATGTAAAGAGAATTATGTCGCCTCATCCGACAATTCATCATCATCGCGTCCACGAAAGCCTGTCGCTACCAAATATTGCTCGCTTGAGTCCTTGCGGCTGGCAGGCGGTTTAATATGGCGCGTCACTTTAAAATCACGCTTCATTTCCGATAGCAACGTGTTTTGCGCGCCGCCTTGAAAAACCTTGGCAATGAAAATGCCTTCAGGTTTCAAAACCTCACATGCAAACATATATGCGGCCTCAACCACGGCCATAATGCGCAAATGATCTGTTTGCTTATGCCCCATTGTGTTGGGTGCAATATCAGACATCACAACATCCGCCTTTTGCCCGCCGAGCATATCTTTCAGCTTATCCGGCGCAGCATCATCCATAAAATCCATCTGCACGAAATCAACGCCTGCAAGCTCATCCATCTCAAGCAAATCAATAGCCACAATCTTTGCACCATATTGCGCGGCCACCTGCGACCAACCACCAGGCGCAGAGCCTAAATCGACAATCGTCATATCAGGGCGCAGAAAATTGAGCTTTTCATTCATCTCAACCAGCTTAAATGCCGCACGACCGCGATACCCTTCTTTTTGGGCGCGGTTCACATACGGATCATTTAATTGGCGCTGAAGCCAGCGCGTTGACGAATTTTTTCGGCCACGGGCCGATCGCACGCGCGTTTTTGCTTTATTACGAGACATATTTCTATAATACCATACTTCCTGCCAAATGAAACCTTGAATTCCTTAGCAGAAACACCATTTCAAAAAAAGAACAAACAATGATATAAATCAGATATGGCCTTTCAACATCTCATTTTTCGGCTTTGGCTTTGCCTTTTATGCCTTTCTTTTGGGCTATCGCCGTCCTACGCACAAGGGCTCAGAGACCTAACCATCATCCGTGATGTTGAAATTGAAAGTGCCCTAAGGGAATGGGCAACCCCACTCATTAAAGCCGCGCATCTCGAAGAAGAAAATATCGATATTATCCTCGTCCAATCCGATCAGATTAATGCCTTCGTTGCAGGCGGGGCAAATATCTTCATTTACACAGGCCTGATCGAAAAAACAGAAAATCCAGGCGAAATCATCGGCGTCATGGCACACGAATTAGGCCATATTGCAGGCGGGCATTTGATCAACAATACGCAAGCCCTTAAACGTGCATCTTATGAATCAATCCTAGGCATGGCACTTGGCATGGGCGCAGCCATTTTAACAGGTAACGGTCAGGTCGCCTCAGCCATAGGCGTCGGCGCACAACATCACGCCATGAGCAGCTATCTCAGTCATAGCCGCACAAATGAATCCAGCGCCGACCAAGCCGCCTTACGCTTTTTACAAGACAGCCATCAAAGTCCCGAGGGTCTTGTCACCTTTTTTGAAAAACTGGAAGACCAAGAATTACTGCCCGCCAGTCAGCAAAATGAATATGTACGCACGCACCCACTAACGCGCAACCGTATCACCAACATCTCAACCAAGGCTCATCAGTCACAATTTTATAACCAAGAATGGCCCAAACATTGGAACGAACAGCACACCCGCATGAAGGCCAAATTACAGGCCTTCATTAACCCCAAACACATCTCTTGGAACTATAACGACCGCGATAAATCTTTTGCTGCAAACTACGCGCGCACAATCGCAAGCTACCGCCTGAATAATATTGACGAAGCCCTACAAGGCATTAATGACCTTATAAGGCAAGAGCCTCAAAACCCCTACCTATACGAGCTAAAAGGCCAAATGCTCGTAGAGTTCAGCCGCGTTGAAGAAGCCCTCCCCGCACTCCAAAAAACGGTAGATCTCGCACCAAAGGTTGGCTTATTCCGTATCGCACTGGGGCACGCCCTGATCGAGGCATCAAGCCGCAATCAAAAATCTGAATATCTAAAACAAGCCATTGATCATCTAAAATTTGCTGCAAAAACAGAAAAACGCAATACGCGCGTCCATCGTTTACTGGCCACAGCCTATGGCAGAACTGGCGAAGACAATTTGGCGCAAATTCATCTTGCCGAAGAAGCCTTATTGCAAGGTAATTACCGCTATGCCCAGCGCCTTGCACAACAAGTCACCGACAATACCGCCGACAACGATCCGGCGCGCCTGCCCGCGCAAGATATCCTTAAATACATCGCTGTAGCCAAGCGAGAGCAATAAAAAAACCTTGCCTCCGTTAAGGTGCAAGGCTCAATCAAATAGCAATCATTGCTATCTTATTTACGTGGCAAACGAACCATATCAGACGATGTCTTTGGCTGCTGCATTGTATCACCTGCCGCTGGTTCAATATCCGCAGGGTGCATATCTGACGTCGTACGTTTTTCCTTCGCAGAAAAATGAACTTTACCCTGTTTTTTCATACCGTATGACGTACGGCCAGTATCATCGGCCAAAACTGGCGCTGACAAAAATGCAACAAATGCAAGTACTGCAAAAATGTTAGAAAATTTCATAACAAAAACCCTTTAAATTATTTAATGATGTTGTCTAACATAATTCTAAAATGAAAAGCAAGAAAAATTATATTACGTAAAACATAGCTTTTAGATCTACAGTAATTCTCAATCCTTTAAGACGACTGTCGAATTTTTAACAAAAATGCCGATACAGATCCTTCCAAACTATCCGATAAATGAACAATATCATCGGCAGATTGCTTCAACATTTGCGAAGCCTGACTTGTTTGATCCGCACCTGATTGCACATTACTAATCACATCGGAAACCTGACGGGACGCAGTCGCTACCTGACTAATATTACGGGTAATTTCTGCAAGGACAGAATTTTGCTCTTCAGCAGCGCCAGCCGTTTGCGTAGCAGCATTATCAATATCAGAAATATTGACAATGATTTCCTGCACTGCAGCCACAGACTCTTCTGTGGCCAATTGAATTTCATTAATGCGTTGCTCAATCTCTTCAGTTTTTTGCGCTGTTTCATTTGCTAGTTTTTTCACTTCATCAGCAACCACCGCAAAGCCTTTACCCGCCTCTCCGGCGCGCGCGGCTTCAATCGTTGCGTTCAAAGCCAGCAAGTTTGTTTGCTCTGCAATGTCCTTAATCGCTGTCACAACTTCGCCAATATTCGTGGCCATATTGTTGAGCGCATCAACTTTCTCATTAGTACTCGCCGCCGACCGCGACGCAGCATTAGCACGCGCAGCAACGCTTGCAACTTGTTGCGAAATCTCACGCGCACTGGCTGTCATTTCCTCAGTTGCAGAAGAAACAGTGTTCACATTTTCACTCGTTTCGTTCGCAGCCTGCGCGACAGAAACGCTCGCCTTTTGAGTATTCGCTGCAGTGCCTTCCATATCATTTGATGCTGACTGCAACTGATCCGCAGAAGCGATAAGTTGCTTCAGTGCGCCGCCCACTTGCCCATCAAACTGATCAGCCAAATCATTCATCAAACGCTTTTTATCTTCTTCAGCGCGCAGTTCAGCCGCTTTTCGTTCAGCGCGCAAACGCTTTGCCTCGATTCCATTGTCTTTAAACACCTGAACTGATGCAGCCATTTTGCCAATCTCATCACCACGATCAGTGCTTGGGACAGTTACATCAAATTGCCCGCGCGCCAGATCCTGCATCACATGCACCATATTGGAAATCGGATTAGAAAGCCTGCGCGATGATAAAATACCAACAACCGCCGCAACCAATACGACAAGAAAGGCAACGATCATAGACGTCTGTTGCAGCGATCGCAAAGGTTGCATCACCTCTGCCTCATCAATCTCCGCCAGAACGACCCACCGCACATCTTTAAAGTCTAATGGCCCATAGGCTGAAAACACATTAATGCCACGATAATCAGGCACAATTTCAACGCCTTTTTCACCTGCAAGTCCTCTATCAACTGTTTCACCAGTGACCTTCGTCACCAGAATAGTCGTTTCATTCGAAAAGCGTGAATCACTGCGCATATAACGATCTTCACCAACGATATATGTTTCCCCTGACTCGCCCATACCTGCCGCAACCTGCATCACCGCATTAATACGGCCGATCGGCATCTGAAAGGCAAGAACCCCAATCACCTGACCATTTTCATCTGTAATTGCCTCTGAAATGAAGCTTGCCGCTGCGCCATGGCTTGGCGCATAAGGTTTAAAATCAAAAAAGTGCTGCTGAGTGCTGTCATTAAATGCTGCGCGAAACGCATGACCTAAATCAGTATCTTTCCACTGCCCTGTATTCACATTTGTCGCGTAATCCAGTTCTTTAAACACCGAATAAACAAGGTTCCCTGACGCATCAAACAAAAATACATCATAATAACCGCGCTGGCGTAAAAAGTGACGGAACCAGTCATGGTATTGCTTATGAGCCTGACTATACGCAGAACCATCTGGCGCCGCGTCCAAATTTTCTTTTGCACCTAAAGGATGCGGATTTTCATCAATATAAAGGCGCTGTAAAATTTGCGTTTGATCGCCGTATGTTCCAAGTTCATCCCAAGCATCAGAAAAACTTTTCAATGCCTGCAACGTAAAAGGGTTACGCGAAACTGACGAAAGGTCTTGTTCAATCGATTCAAGATAATTTTCTAATGCTTTAACGCGGGACGCTTCTAATGCAACCAATTTTTCTTTTGCGTTGGCAATAATATACCGCTGCGCTTGATTATTTGATAAATAGCTCGCGCTCAATGTCGCAACGGCGCACAAAAACACAATTAAAAAAGGTAGCTTTTGTGAAATTTGCAAATTTTTAAACACAGTCAATACTCCAGTAATATAACAAACACATGTTACTGATGTTAAGAAAACATCAAGCAGAAAAAGGCCAAATGAGAAGTGATAAAGCCCACATTAAGAATTAGAAACTACGTGATACACCAAAGATAGCACGACCATCACATCCATCTGCACACTCCGATGGCTCATCCAAGTCCGTATCAACATATTGCAAGGACAGGTCAAATCCGCTTAACGTGTAACCTAAGCTTACAGACCAATCTGTATAAGATCCTTCTGGCGAGCTTGTTCCAAAGAAAGCGGCCTCATCATCAATTGTTTGCAAACCAACATGGGCACCCAAAGTAAAGTCATTGGGTAACGGCACACCAACGGCTGCAGCATAATAAAACGCATCACCACTATCACCAAAATATTCAGGAGAATAGTTCACAGAAACCGACGTCGAAAAGGCTTCAAAATCATACCCAACAGCCACAGAGCCTTCCCAGAAATCATAATTCAGCGAATTGTCCGCACCGGGATAAGCATAATAAATAAAGCCCACATCATAGTTAAAGTCACGAATACTGTTCGTAAAACCACTATATAGATCAAACTCCATATGTGCTTCGTCGCCATCATTAAAATTCACATTCGATGCCCAAACTCCGGCATAAACCCCACTATCATGCTCAAGGTCAAATCCACCTTGTAGCGCTGGATTTTCATTTGATTGCGCGATACCACGGAAAGAATATTCACTCACAAAGCCCACATTTGCCGAAGAAGAAACACCATAATCTTCTAAGTTCGCGTGCGCGGCAAACGGTGTTAATAAACATACAGATAAAGCTGA
Organism: Micavibrio sp. UBA6929; assembly: GCA_002448815.1. Classification (GTDB taxonomy): domain Bacteria; phylum Pseudomonadota; class Alphaproteobacteria; order Micavibrionales; family Micavibrionaceae; genus UBA6929. The sequence goes on along the minus strand of DKAJ01000006.1, from coordinate 7,475 downwards.
CAGGCCAAGAAGTTTAATCATTTAACTCTCCAATTTAAAAAATTTATGGGCAGATAGTATTCAATAAAAAGAACAAAGTAAATGCAGACTATACAATATAACGAGACGCCAAAATTACCAAAACACTGCAACAAAGAACATTGTGAACGATAAATCATACAATATTAAGGCGGTATAGCCATTTCATCATCCTTTGTTGGCATCTGTTTTTCGGCTGTTGGTATAAAGACCAAAAATATACCAACAAATTTCGCGACTGCAGTCATTTAACTGCTAATAATAACGAACGCTATAAGCACGAAAAGCATTGATACGCCTTGTTTTTAAAAGACAATCATAAACGATCATTGTTAAAAACGCTCTTTTCGAACTTATGGTTAAATGGCTGTAACGTACAGTATACAATGGTTTTACCACTGTTAAAGATGCTGAATAAGAGTAACTTGAATGAATGGCTGAGTTTCATTGATGTCATTCGAACGCATCATGCAAAAGATGTTGTTTCTATGTATGTGCATATGCCATCAGAATTACGCTCTATGCTAGACTCAGACTACGTTACAGACAATTACACAATATCACAGGATTCGGTGGCATCATTCATAAATAGAAAACAAGTATTTGATATTGTTTAATGACACACGATGTGAAAAACATTTATACCACCAATGATACCACTTTTATTTTCTTTGTGATTGAGATTTATGGATTGATGTCTCGTATGACTCTAAAAAATCGCCGTACATTGTCTTATGTTCTATAACTAGATCATATCGATCAAGCAAACCCAGTAAATACAAGGTTTTTTTAGGAGTTCTTAAAATTGCTTTGGAAATATAAATGGCTGTGCTGAGTGACCAAATAAAAACTGAGTCTCTAAATCAGCAAGCTTTTTACACCCCTGATAATATCATTGCTGGAATTCACTGAAAAGTCTTATTTTCTGCTGGTCTCAAGTGAGCGGTGAAGACTCGGATCCGGACTGCTCCCTTTGGAGATTTTGGCGTATTTTACGGTTCGAATCCGTTCACAGGATTCAAACTCACGCCAGCCCCAGCACCTTCAAAATCTTGAGGGCACTATCGAGCTTGATTGTGGTCTTGCCTTGTTCGAAGCTATTGAGCGTAGGCTTGCTCACACCTGCCAGGACGGCCAGTTGCTCTTGCGTGAGCTTTTGCTCCTTGCGGCGCTTTACTGCTTCTTGGACAAAGCTTTGCCAATTAAGCTGAATGTTCCGTTCCATCTCTTTTCCATCAGTTCGATCAGGTTGTCTTTAAAGTCGCTTGAACCCAGTGGTGCCTCGTTAATCGCGTCCTTTGCTGCCTCAGTGTTTTTGGCAAGTCCTTCGGCAGCCATGTTAATTGCTGCTGGAGACAATCCAAACTCCTCACCCAGCAAAACGAGATGACGGCCTTTCAGGTCGCCAATCGGGTGATCCTTGGATCCGGCAATTGCGAGTGCCAGGGTTTTGTAATTATAAAGCGATGCTGCAACCTGGTCATAGCTCGATGTCAATCGCAAGCCACCATCGGTATGAAACATGGCGAAGTTTTTAAGATGCATGTCAGTATTACCCAAGAGCAACCCGGTTAAAATTCTGCGGTAGAGCAAGTAGGATTGTGTTGGCAAACAGCCCTTTGTCTCAAGTATGAAGTTTGCCATGTCCTTATGCGCGCCATCGTACTTTGTACGTGATTTCCTGCCGAGTAGCTGGTTGAATTCTTCAAAATGCAAACGCCCCTCAGAACCTCGATCAAATCGCTTAATAAGTAATGCTGGCTCATCCAATCCCTCAACTTCTTCAATACCGAGCTGAACGATCTCGTCATCCGGCAGAAGCGCCTTAAACGCTAAAGTCGTTAAGTATTCATTTTCGACTAAATCGGGATGCCCTGGCGATGGGAACTTCGCAATATGGGTGCTTAACTCATCAATGCGGGCGGGTCTGAAAATCCCGCCCTCTTGAATTACAGCAAGCTTTGGCTGCACACCGGATAGAGAGGCGCGGCTGGTTAAAACGGCCATCTCCTTCGGATCGCTCATATCGAGCATCGCCTCGCTGAGATCAGACGGTTCAGGATCAATAATTGAAACCGCCCCGGCGCAATCAAAACCGAAGGCTAGTAATAATTCAAAACGCGAGACTTCGCGCCGACCGAGCAAACGACTTTGCGCTTGCTCTAGCCAGCCTTCAGAAACCAGATTATCGAAGAACGGGTGCAAACCGTTATTGCTGATATGCGGTTCTGCCCGAACAGGAAGCGTATAAGCAATCGCCGGATGACCGCCTTCAATATAACTGCTATCGTAAGTGAATGTGACACGGTCGCCAGGCTCCTCGCGGATGAAACCCGCGAAGAGATCCTTGTAATAAACCTTGCCCCATAATAAGTTTGCCACGGTAAAATCCTTTTTACTCAAAACGCCACATTAGGCTATAAAGTAAAATATAACTTACTTTCTGGTGTTTTTCAAGATTTAAAGTAAAATATATTTTACTATATTATCTCATAACACCCCGTTTTACGTGCACCATGAAACTGGATCATGTGCTTTGCCTTCAAATCAGCGATATCGCGTTTGGCAGTTTTCTTGGTCACGCTAAATTGCTTGGCTATATGTTCTGCTGCAGTATTCTTGTCAGATTCTAACTTGATCAGAAACCATTTTTGTCTCTCATTCAAATTTATAGGGACATTTATAGGGACATCATTTTGTCCGGTTTTGGCTTCCGAAGAATGCGTTTTCATGGTATTGAAAGAGCTACGCTCAAGACCCTTTATCAACCTGTAATCATCCCAAAAACCTTCGCCAAACATATAAGATAAAAACCACTTCCTCAATGTTGGTGACGCTTGCAGCAATTGAACAAAATGCAGAGAGGATGGTACTTTGAGGCCATCATGCCAATTACGAATGGTGCGTAAATTCGCTCCTGTAGTCTGGCCGATTGTTTTGATGGTGGAGGTATATTGACCGAAATCTTTTTGCAAAGAATACGCAACAATTTCGGCTAATTTTTCGTTGGTTATTTCCTCATTAAGCCCCGGAAATAAAGGGTCCATTTTTGTAAAAGACATTTTACTGCTCCTTTCTTTATCATTGAAAAAGAACAGTTTGCGATGCGCGGCCTGAAAATCAGACCAGGTCATGGCGCTTTATTGTGTATTTAATACCGGGCGGTTAAGAGTGAAAAATTATAAGAACCATGAATCTGGGAATGAGAGCGATGGACGCAAAGCGGCCATGTATGTTCGCATGTCCACCGATCACCAGAAATATTCTACCGAAAATCAAGAACAAGCCATTCGGGATTACGCGCAAAAACGTGACATTGAGATCATCGCCACCTATGCCGATCAGGGCAAGAGCGGTCTTGATATTGGCGGTCGTGAAGCTTTGCAGCGTTTGATCACAGATGTCCAGGACGGGAATGCGACATTTGATATCATTCTGGTTTTGGATGTTACACGGTGGGGTCGTTTTCAGGATGCCGATGAAAGTGCCTATTACGAATATATCTGCCGCCGTGCTGGCATCGATGTTCAATATGTGGCCGAGCAATTTGAAAATGACGGCTCCCCCGTATCGACCATTGTTAAAGGTGTAAAACGCGCCATGGCAGGCGAATATAGCCGCGAACTGTCGGCTAAAGTTTTTGCCGGGCAGTGTCGCCTCATTGAAAAAGGCTACCGCCAAGGCGGCCCGGCCGGCTTTGGATTGCGCCGCATGCTAATTGATGAACAAGGCAATGATAAGGGCACGCTCAAGCGCGGTGAGCATAAAAGTCTGCAGACAGACCGTGTTGTATTGGTGCCAGGGCCGCAGGATGAAATTGAAACAGTGCGTTGGATTTATCGCTGCTTTGTCGATAAGCGCATGAATGAAAGCGAGATTGCATCACAGCTTAATAAACAAGGCGTAAAAACAGACCTGGACAGGGAGTGGACCCGCGGCACCGTTCATCAAATTTTGACCAATGAAAAATATATTGGTAACAACGTTTTCAACCGCACCTCATGCAAACTGAAAAAACGCCGCGTGAACAATGACCCTGATATGTGGGTGCGCGCGGAAGGTGTTTTTGACGCGATTGTTGAAACGTCTTATTTCTATACAGCACAAGGTATCATTGCCGAACGCAGCCGCAAATTATCCGATGAAGATCTGCTGACAAAATTAAAAGAACTGCATCAGCGCAAAGGCTGGCTTTCTGGCATTCTGATTGATGAAATGGATGATATGCCCTCCAGCAGTGCCTATGCACACCGCTTTGGCAGTCTCATCCGTGCCTATCAGATGATTGGTTATACGCCAGATCGTGATTACCGCTACATTGAGATCAACCGTCATCTCCGCAAGATTTATCCAGGCATTGTTGAAGATGCTATCCGCCGTATTGAAGAACTTGGCGGGTCTGTTCATAGAGAGGTCACATCGGATCTTATTTTTGTGAATGATGAGATTAGTGTCTCGATCATTATATGCCGCTGTTTTCAAACACCGTCTGGCAGCAACCGTTGGAAAATCAGACTTGATAGCGGATTAAGACCAGACATCACTATCGCCATTCGCATGGATGAACTGAACGAAAAGCCTTTTGATTACTATCTGCTTCCCGCCTTAGACATCGAGGATCCAAAACTTCGATTGGCTGACTCAAACGGGATCAGATTGGATTGTTATCGTTTTGATGATCTGGAAGATTTTTTCAGTCTCACCGGTAGAACTAAAATATCGCCAAAATTATGGGGGGCAGCATGAGCAAAGGTACAAGAGATTCTGAAATCCAAATGTTAGATATTGAGGACATCCATATCCTTAACCCACGCGTTCGCAACAAAAAAGTCTTTGAAGAGATCAAAGAAAATATTGCGCGCGTTGGATTAAAACGTCCCATCACCGTAACGCGCTCACAGGGGGATTCAGATAAACCCTATGATCTGGTCTGCGGTCAGGGACGATTGGAAGCGTTTGTGGATTTGGGGCAATCAAAAATTCCGGCTATCGTCATTGACGCTGATGAAGAAGAGGCCCTTGTGATGAGTTTGGTCGAAAATCTCGCGCGCAGGCAGCGTAGTAGCCTTGATTTGCTGAAAGCCATTGAAGTGCTGCTCAACAAAAAATACAACTATTTGGAAATCGCTACCAAAACAGGCTTGTCACCTGAATACGTCAACGAAATTATCAAGCTGATTGAGCGTGGCGAAGAACGCCTCATATCTGCGGTTGAATCAGGTAAAATCCCCCTAAATATTGCTGTTAAAATTGCTCTATCTCCTGGCAATGAGCAGCACGCTTTACAAGAGGCATATGAGAATAAGGAACTACGCGGAAAGCGGCTTTTGCAAGCGCGTAAACTGATTGAGTCCAGACGGTTAAGAGGGAAATCGGTTCGTGGTGGTGGTCGATCCAGATCTGGGAAAAGAACAGAAAATCTTTCCGGTCGGGATATTGTGATGGCTTATCAAAAAGAAGTTGATCGCAAACGCTCTGTCACCCGAAAGGCTGAGTTTGTGCAGACGCAATTACTCTTTGTCGTGGAGGCATTACATCGTCTTTACGCCGAAGATCACTTTGCCACATTGCTTAAGGCTGAAAATTTAACAACGCTGCCACAGCCTATTGCAGAGATGCTTAAGAACAAGGATAAACGCTATGGGTAATACAATTAAAATCGGCTTCGATGACCAGACCGTTGATTTACGGTTAGCACAGATCATTCCCGTTAAACCCGTCACGCCATCAGCTCGTAGCAGCCGCAAATACAAACAAATACTATCATCCATTCAGGAGGTGGGTATTATTGAGCCGCCTGTTGTCACAAGAGAAAAATCCAGCTCCGATATTTTTATTTTGCTCGATGGGCATTTACGCATCGAAGCCTTGAAAGAAATGGGAGAGCGCAGCGTTACCTGCCTTATCTCAACAGATGATGAGAGCTTTACCTACAATAAGCACATCAACCGTCTTTCGACTGTGCAGGAGCATAAAATGATTGTCCGTGCTGTTGAGCGCGGCGTGCCGGAAGAGAAAATCGCCCAAGCACTTAGCGTTGACGTTGCCAGTATCATCCGGAAAAGAACATTGCTGGAGGGTATTTGCCCAGAAACTGCAGAGCTGCTGAAAGACAAAATGGTCGCCATTGGTGTGTTCCATATTCTTCGTAAGATGAAACCGATCCGGCAGATGCAAGTGGCCACACTGATGAATGATGCCAACACATATTCCTTGTCCTATGCCAGAGCGTTATTGGCCTCCACACCAAAAGAGGAATTGAATAATCCGGAAAAGCCGAAAAAGGTTCGCGGCTTGACCGATGAGCAAATGACGCGGATGGAGAATGAAATGGCCAATTTGGAACGCGAATACAGACTAGTTGAAGAAAGCTACAGTACGGATGTTTTGAATCTCACGCTGGCCAAAGGCTACCTAACAAAACTGCTAAATAACGCTGATGTTGTACGCTATTTGTCACAAAATCACTCGGTGATGTTATCGCAGTTTCAAAAAATTACAGACATGAAATCCATCGCTGATGGGACTGAAGGATCATAAGTTTACTGAAGCAGACGCCCGGCCTTGAAAAAGAAACAGTTTGGACCGCGAGCGTCATTCAAGAGGCAGTAAGGAGACCGGGATCCTTTCACGTGCGAGCCGTGATAAGCGCCGGGACCGTGGGAGAAGCCGTCTGGTTACGGTCAGGCATGGAGCGAGCACGGTGGCAGGAATGACGGCGAACCCGTTCGGAGCCTGCCAAGGCTGGTGCGCCATACGCCCAGCCGCCTGATTGGTTAATCCGGATTAATCAGGTTTCGTCCACGCACACTGACAGCTAAATAGCTTCAGGTTTTGCTGATCAGTGTGCCAGTCAGAAAGAGCGATAATCAAAATTTCTAAAAATCAGTTCATTCTAGACAACACTCGCCGAGCATCTTCTTCTGTCATATCCAGATCCTTACGCCTGTAAGATCATCCGGCTCATAGAGCTTGCCCCTGACATCACGACCGCGATTGTAAATGGCCGCCAGCCTGCGTCTTTACAGCTCGCTGACATGATGAAGGACTTCCCCGTCCTCTGGGAAGATCAACGCCAGCATTTCGGATTTTAATGCTCTGTGCGAGTTTTCTCTAAAACGCTGCTGGTAGTCATCCTGAACACAAACAAGAGATTATGTAACATGGCTGTATGGCAGAGCTGGCAAGGGTTTAAAACTGCTCTGTTTGCAAAGACGAAGGTAGCAATGTTTAGAGAAAAACGGCCATTTAGAGACTTTTTCGCCTCACATATCGACATGAAAACAAGCAAAAAGTGAGCGACAGCCCTTCGCAAAACCCCAAGAATTAAGGGCTTCACGGCGTTAATGTAAAAGTCTGGAATCAGTTCGAAAGTATGCAAATGGCTGGGGTGGCAGGATTCGAACCTGCGCATGGCGATACCAAAAACCGCTGCCTTACCGCTTGGCTACACCCCA
>DKAJ01000003.1:168349-242899 GCA_002448815.1 Micavibrio sp. UBA6929 | reverse complement strand
GCAATTTGGAAATATTTATCAAATCCGCTCATCATCAGCATTTGTTTAAATTGCTGCGGCGCCTGTGGCAGCGCATAAAAACGACCTGGGTGCAAACGTGACGGCACCAAATAGTCACGCGCACCTTCTGGTGAGCTTGCCGTCAAAATTGGCGTTTGGAATTCTTGGAAGTCCAGCGCATACATCGACTCGCGCATGGTGCGGATGACATCGTTACGCAAACGAATGTTTTTCTGCATTTTTTCACGGCGCAAATCAATATAACGATATTTCAAACGAATTTCTTCGCCAGCCTGATCGCTATCGGCAACCTGAAACGGAATCACATCTGCAGCCGATTGTACGTCTGCGGCGTCGATATAAACTTCGACTTCACCTGTTTCCATTTTCGGGTTCACTGTTTCCGCAGCGCGCTCTTTCACCTCGCCAGAAATTGTAATCACACTTTCATTACGCCAGCGCGAAGCCGCCTCAAGCAAAGGAGAGTCCTGATCCACAACGCATTGTGTCAAACCATAAGTATCGCGCAAATCGATAAATAAAACCCCGCCATGGTCACGGATCTTATGGATCCATCCTGACAAGCGAACTGTTTTGCCTGCATCTGATTTACGAAGTTGATCACATGTATGCGTTCTATAAGCGTGCATAATTACCCCTTTAATATCTTTTAAACACCTAGGTTTTAGCGTGCTAAGCCACAAACGCAAAGGATTTTTTTACCGAAAATCAACTTTCCCGTTGTTTTCCCCGTATCTTGGTGTTTAATAGAAAACATAATGCTGATTACACAACAAAAAGACCTGATCCCCTTCATGGAAGATGCGTGCAAACATCCCTTCCTGACGGTGGACACCGAATTTCTGCGCGAAAAGACTTATTACCCCAGATTGTGCCTTGTTCAAATCGGCACACCAGACGGCAAAGCCGCCGCGATTGACCCGCTCAGCAAAAACATCGACATGACCCCTGTTTTGGATATGCTGCGCAATCCAGACATCCTCAAGGTCTTTCACGCTGCCCGCCAAGATTTAGAAATTTTTTATAAGCTCATGGGCGAAGTCCCCGCGCCTCTGTTTGATACGCAAATTGCCGCTATGGTCTGCGGTCACGGCGATCAAATCGGCTATGAAAGCCTTGTACGCACCCTTACCAATGGCAGCATCGATAAAACATCCCAATTTACCAACTGGTCAAATCGTCCGCTGACAGACAAGCAAATCGACTATGCCCTTGGCGATGTCACGCATCTGGTTGAGATTTATCAAAAACTGGACGCCGAACTCGCGCAGCGAGGCCGCACGCACTGGCTCGCCGCCGAAGAGGAAATCCTCAACGCGCCAGAAACCTATGACAACGACCCAAATCAAGCATGGGAACGCATAAAAATTAAAACGCATAAGGCGCAAACCCTTGCTATTTTGCGCACGCTTGCCGCATGGCGCGAAAGCAAAGCCCAGCGCAAAGACATTCCGCGCACATGGATTTTCCGCGACGAAACGCTCGCTGATTTGGCGGCGCACCCGCCAAAAACGGCCAGCGACCTTAAGAAAATTCGCGGTTTCCCTTCTGACCGCGCCGAGGGGCGCACAGGACAAGAAATCCTTGGCCTTGTCAAAACGTCCATGGCTAGCGACCCAAAAGACTGGCCGCAGCGCACGAAGAAAAAACCCCCTTCGGCAAAAACCGTTGCAACCATTGATGTTTTAAAAACACTCCTCAAGGTTACTGCTGGACGCTATGAAGTCGCGGCAAAACTGATTGCTTCGAATGACGACCTTGAGGCCATCGCCGCAGGCAAAGACGAAACCTCCACCAAGGCACTGCGCGGCTGGCGTAAAGAAATTTTCGGTGATTTGGCGGTGCAGCTTAAAAATGGTAAGATCGCCATGGGCTTTAAAAATGGTGAGGCCACTATTTTTGAAATCCCATCAGGAACAAAAACGCTGTAACGGCTTTATAGATCACTCCTTTTCAAACGCAGGATGCCTATGAAAACACTTTACCTCATGCGCCATGCCCATTGCCCAGTGGCCTATGATTTACGCGATTCGCAACGTCCGTTATCGGTAAAGGGGCATGCCCAGGCCAAATTTATCGGCGCTTTTATGGCTCAAAACGGCCACGCGCCCAGCGAAGTTTTATGCTCGACCGCGGTACGCGTTCAAGAAACACTAGCATCCCTAAGACAAACCGCTGACCTGCATTTACAACAAGGCAGCATCCACGCCAAAGATATCCTGTATAACGGCAGTACAGGTGACTATCTGCACGCCCTGCAATCCCTGCCCGACACATGCAACAGCGCAATGCTTATTGGCCACAATCCGGTTATTCCTGCGCTGGTGACCTTTTTATGTGACGAAGATAAAAGCGTCCCCGCCCTATATCAAAGCTTGATTAGCTACTACACGCCAGCAACGCTCACACAGTTGACATGCCCTATTGATCACTGGAAAGATTTGGCGCCATATAAAAATGCGCTTACGACTGTAACGCAGCCAAAACCTGCCGCATAAGAGGCACTGAAATGGGACGCTTCTCGGCAAGAGCAAGCGCATCGGCGCGCTCAACCAAATCACGCGCGGCGGCAAATGAACGCTCCATCCGTGGCAAGATATAACGCAAGACGTCTTCACTGATCTGAAGCTGACGATCATAAAACTGTTTAATTAAAATCACAGACAGTAAAGAATCCTCTGGCGGATGAATAAGCGCAACCGGCGCGGCGCGCAAACGTGATGCCAAATCAGGGATCTCAAAGTCAAGGCGCGTTGGGGTACTGCGCATCGTCAGCAACAAATAATGCCCATTTTCTTTGACCATATTATAAAGGTGAAAGAGCGTTTCCTCGGCGCGGCGATCACCAATCCACGGGTCAACGCCATCAATCACCAAATTATCAGCGCGCGCGGCTAAATCCTTGGCGGACACGGATACAAGCTCACTGCCCTCGACAGAAAGGGCCTTTGCCTTATCCCCCCATACGGCGGCCAAATGCGTTTTACCGCTGGCTGCGGGGCCCGATACTACCAGCGCAGGCGCAGGCCACTCAGGCCAGCGATCAATCCACCCCGCGGCCTCTGAATTTTCAGGACCGACAAGAAAATCATCACGCCCCATCGCAGGGCGCGTTGGCAGATCAAATGGAATTTGTTGCGCTTCTAGGGCTGGCATAGGGCGTTATCTTAACTCGTCAAAACGGAAATACTTACTTTAGCTCATACATCGGGATTGTCTGATCAACCCTTACATCATTGGCCTGCAATGTCGCAAGCTTCATACCTTGCTTATTCAGCGCCATTTGCAAGCGGCGCAAGTCACCTTCAAATTGCAAGGTCACGACCGCGCGCTGCGCCGTCAACGATTCCAGCAAAACATCTTCAACCGCGCTAACGGCCTTAAGTTTCTTTTCCGTGCGCACCCAGTCTTGCAAGGACGCAATGCTAATGCGCGCCTGAATATTATTCATCTGCCCTGCATTCACCATTGTTTGCGCTTTCCAATTTTCACGCAACAACGACTGAACGCGCTGAACGCCGCGATCAAACAAACTATCATGTGTGTCATTCGGCTCGGCGCGGATAAAGAATTGCGTCGCCAAAACAGGGCGCGATTCATCCGTGCGGTAAAGCTTAATAATCAATGACCCTTGCGCGGCGCCGCCGCCTTGAATGCTTTGGATCAAACTAGAATCAGGCACAGCAACAGCAATAACAGTTTCTTTCGCGCCATAACGATCGGTCAAAGCACGCAAACGATATGTCTGATACGTCATCGCCTGATCATCACGCATATCCGAAACATCCTGCAAATCCCCCACAGGCACAATCACAGGCACAAGCGACTTCACGCCATTCACACGATCCCACGCATCTTTCCAGCGGTTCCCATACGACCATAGATCATAACGGCCATTCACTTGATAGAACGGCAAAATCATAATCGGATCACTTTCCAAATCGCTGTAGGTCAGCGACTGCCCCGAGAAAAAGCGCTTTACGGCGCTACTGCGAAAGCGGAACGTATATGTCCCGATATAACGTACATCAGAAATTTTTTCTTCGATAATTTCGTAATCTTTAATCATCGATGCGATGACAGATGTATCCATCAAATCAATCTCCGCCGCAGCCGCACCATTAGGTGACAAACGATCCACCAATTGGGTAAAAGCCTTACGCTGCGCCAGATCAAAGGCTTCCTCGCGCGCGGCAAGTGCGTTATCTGCGGTGACATCAACCTGCACCCGATCGACCGTAAACAGCGCCGCAGCGAATCCCGCGCCCGCAAAAACCGAACAAAAAGCCATAAAAACAAATGCGCAAAGCAAAGGAAGGCTTGCCCGGCGCGCTAAAAATCTTTTATAAGAGCAGTGCATCATCATGATGCGCCGAGTATAGTGCGGCAAAATGAATGAAGGAAGGCTTTTTATGTCTCAAAGCGCATATAAAAACGCAGGTGTGGATATCGATGCAGGCGCACAGCTAGTCGATGCCATCAAACCCCATATCAAAAAGACCCACCGCAGTGGCGTTGTCAGTGGCCTTGGCGGCTTTGGCGCGCTCTTTGACCTGAAGGCAACGGGCTATAAAGACCCTATTTTAGTCTCGGGCACAGACGGTGTTGGCACAAAATTAAAAATCGCCATTGAAACAGGCAAGCATGACACAATCGGCATCGACGCCGTGGCCATGTGCGTGAACGATATTATCGTCCAAGGCGCAGAGCCCCTATTCTTCCTTGATTACTTTGCCACCGGCAAATTAGAAAACACAGTCGCGGAAAAAGTTATCGCAGGCATTGCCAAAGGATGCGAAGAATCAGGCTGCGCGCTGATCGGCGGCGAAACGGCCGAAATGCCGGGCATGTACGGCGAAGGCGATTACGATATCGCAGGTTTTAGCGTCGGCGCAGTTGAACGCGAAAACATCATAACAGGCGAAAACATTGCCCAAGGCGATGTTATCCTTGGCCTCGCATCAAGCGGCGTTCACTCGAACGGTTTTTCTTTGGTGCGTCACATCGTTGAAAAACACAATTTGTCATACGCGGAAAAAGCCCCTTATGACGACAACATCACACTGGCTGACGCACTCCTTGCACCGACAAAACTTTATGTGCGCCCATTACTAGAAGCACTTAAAGTCAAGGACGGCGACAAACCCGCTATCCACGCAATGGCGCACATTACTGGCGGCGGCTTCCTTGAAAACGTGCCGCGCGTTCTGCCTGAAACAATGGCGGCGCGCATTGATGCACAAAGCTGGGAATTGCCTGCACTGTTTAAATGGCTTGCCGAAGCAGGCGACCTGACACATGAAGACCTTGCCTCAACATTTAACTGTGGCATTGGCATGATCGTGGTCTGCGACAAAGGCCACGCCGCGCAAATTGCAAATGCACTGCAAGATGCTGGCGAACAGGTCTTTACACTCGGCACAGTCGAGCCACGCACCGAAGGCGCACCAGCCATCACCATCGACAACATGGAAGGCGCATGGCCAGCAAAAAAATAAATCTGGCCGTCCTGATCTCGGGCAGCGGATCAAACTTGCAGGCGCTTATTGATGCATGCGCCCGTGATGACTTCCCTGCCCGCATCGCCGTGGTACTATCAAACAAAGGTGATGCCTTTGGCCTGACGCGCGCGCAAAAGGCTGGCATCCCGACCGAGGTCATCTCGCACAAAGATCATGACGGACGCGAACCCTTCGAAGCTGCGATCATCAAGGCTTTGACGCCCTATGCGCCAGACTTAATTTGCCTTGCCGGATTTATGCGCATTTTAACGCCGCATTTCATCAATCATTGGGGGGCGCAGCGCATGATCAACATTCACCCATCCCTGTTGCCTGACTATAAAGGCCTCAACACGCATCAGCGCGCCATCGATGACGACAAAGACACCGCAGGATGCACCGTGCATTTTGTCGCCCCCGAAGTCGATAGCGGCGAAATCATCACACAAAAGCAGGTTCCCATCCACCCAGACGACACCGCAGAGACACTTGCCAAGCGCGTCTTGGTGCAAGAACACATCGCCTACCCCGAGGCCGTTGAAAGGGTTGCAAAAACATTGCTGCCCCAGTAAACTAAAAAGATCAGTTCACAAAATATCGACAACCAAAAATCGGACGACAATCATGGCAAATAAAGCACCTGCAAAAATCGACCCTAAGGCTATTAAAAATGCCGAAGCCACATGGGCTGGATTTGTGCATCTCTCAAAAATTTCAACCTACGCCGTTTGTGGCTTACTTGTGGCGCTATGGTTGGTTTTTATCGCCTAATTAAAACTGCTAATCCTTCTTCGAAACAGCCCTTTGCTTTTTCTATTTCGCGTGCGCTCATCATCATGGGTGCGATGCTGTCTTGCATCTTCACTGCAACATACGCCAGCGCCGCAAACACCCGCATAGAACTGAGTAACGAAGACCAGCGCGTATTCCTTGCGCCGTTTATGCGTAAAATTGATAACCCCAGCAAAATTACCGCGCACGAATGGGCGCAAGAAATGCTGCCCACATCAACCAAGGCATCACAAAGCAACATCATCGCACTTGGAACAAAGCCGCAGGCATTATGGTTGCGCGCCGCCGTGACAAATTCAACCAACGCGGCCACATGGCATCTAGACCTTGGATCCCTACTCGAGGGTCGCTTAGGTGCCTTAACACAATTAAAAGTTGTTAACGCCACGACCAACACAGTATTTATTGACTGGGATCATTCCGCCCCAACACCATCACAAACAACTGTCCCTGTCACATTAACGCCCAATAAAACCGAAGAAATCTTCATCGCCGTAAGTTTCAAAGGCTTCTTACCTGCGCAAATTGTTCCGTCCCTCGTCCCTGAAAGCGCCATTGCAACGCCGCGTATCAGCGACATAACCCTCAGCGCCATCAGCTTCTTACTGTTAATGGCCACAGGCTTTTTCTTGCCCTTTGCCCTTATCAAAAGCCGCTGGACCTATGTCAGTTACGCCATTTATATGTTCGGAAACTATGGTCTGATTACATACTTATCTCACTTGCACTGGAACAGCTTCGCCTACGCAGAGAACCTCACCTTCGTTTTCACCAGTATCGCAGCCACCGGTTTAATCTTTATCATCACTGTTGCCAGCCGTAAAAACCCCTTACAAGGCCTTATTGCATTCAGCCTTATCTTGGTCAGCACACTGTTTATCTTCATTCCAATGACCAACATGCAACAGCTGCAAGCTGGCCTCTATGCAATCACATTAATTGCCGCGCTCATTGTTGCCGCCGTCAAATTTTCTAAACAGAAAAAGAAATCAACTATTCGCGAGGCAAAGCCTTTCTACTATGCGACATACGCCTTGGCGATCACATGCACCGTCATCAGTTGCGCGACATACGCCAACACAGCCTTCAACGCGGCGTGGGCATCAAACCTTTTCATCTTCAGCATGATCCCCCAGATCATCACGCTGTTTATTGCTGTACGCATTCATTTCCGTCAAAGCCAAAAGAATGACCAAGAAAACGAGGTTAAGAAAAATCGCGCGCACCACGCCCTAGCACGATTACAGCAGTCCAAAGACGCCGCAGACCAAGCGCGCCTTTTACGCGTCATCGAGCGCGAGCGCGAACTTCTAGGCGACCTGCGCGAGCAAGAAATTCAGCGCGGCGAAGAAATGCGCAGGGCCAAGGAAGAAGCCGACGCCGCCAACGCCGCTAAATCTGCTTTCCTAGCTGTGGTCAGTCACGAAATCCGTACGCCGATGAACGGGATCATGGGCATCTTAAAGCTCATGCAAGACACAACCCCAACCAAAGAACAAAGCGACTTTTTGCTAACCATGCAAAAAACAGGTGAAACCATGGTTGCGCTGCTCAATGATATTCTCGACTTTGAAAAAATCGAAAACGGGTCTATGGAACTTGAGCATATCAACATTGATCTGCACTCAATGGCCAAAGGCATCATTACGCTGATGACTGGTTATATCCAAGGTAAGAATGTCAAACTTCTTAGTGAAATTTCACCAGACATTCCGCGCTTTGTGATGGGTGACCCAACCCGCCTACAACAGGTTCTGTTTAACCTTGTCAGTAACGCCCTAAAATTCACAGAACAAGGCAGCGTAACAATCAAACTGGAACCAGGCGGGGTTGATAACCTCTACAATGATCAATGCGCTATTAAATTTTCTATTACCGACACAGGCATTGGCATTTCTGAAGAAGGACAAAAGAACCTGTTTAAACCCTTCACCCAAGCAGAAAAATCAACCGCACGTAAATATGGCGGCACGGGCCTAGGCCTAGCGATTTGTATGCGCCTGATTAAAAACATGGGCAGTGAAATTAAAATTCACAGCGTGATCAACGAAGGTACAACCTTCTATTTCACACTCGTCATGGATGTGGGGTATAACGATAGCGAACAAAACAAACCGCTCTCCGCATCACAAGCAGCGGCTGATATCAAGCAAGAACCCGCAATTGCACCACTAGACATCGCAATTATCGAAGACAACGATATTAACCGTAAAGTCCTACAAAGTTTGCTAGAAAAAGATCAGCATACCGTCTTCGCCTACCCAAGCGCAGAAGAAGCCATCGAAAAGCTAACCTCGCTCCATCCTGATATCATCTTCACAGACATCAATCTTTTGGGGATGAGCGGATTAGATTTCACAAGAAAAATCCGCAACGCCGAAAACATGCCTCACCTCAAAGACCTTCCTATTGTGGGCTTAACCGGCAATGTGCGCCCAGAAGATTTAGAAGAAATGAAACAGGCTGGTCTCAATGGGTCTATCGCAAAACCAATCGACTATAACAAAGTCCACGAGATCCTGCGTAACGTCACACCGACTGAAAAACCACAAAACACTGACGCCACAGATAGCAGCGGCAACACAGGCAACGTAACACCTCCAGCCGCGGCGCCGAAAAAACCGTCACAAGTAGATGCGCTTAGTGCACCATTCAAACCACAAGAGGACAGCAACAACATCAGCGCGACCAAAGCAACAGAAGCCCCCTATACCCCTGTACCACCGCAAGAGAACGCATCAACACTCTCAACGCCCGCGCCGTCAGAAACGCCGCAACCAACACCGCCGCAAGAACAAAGCCTTTACACGCCGCAGCCCCAACAAATTTCGCCACTACAGGAATTAGCGCATCAAACCCCTATTGAGGCCACACAGCATCCTGAAAGCGCCGCCGTCATCACAAGCAATCACGCGCCATCACCTGAAAGCACGCAAGCAAAAGAGCCTGCAGAAGCGCCAAGCGTTCCTGATACACCGCCTGAGACTTCACAACCACAGGCACCTGCGCCGGAACAAGCCCCCCCTGCAAGCACCGAAAGCAGCGCAAGCAATGACCTGCCACCTGAAAATTACGACATGACCATGCTCAACAGCCTCATGGAATCACTCGGCAAAGATACATTCATTGAATTGGTTGATGGGTGCCTGGATCAGGTTGATATCATCGTTGCCGCGATGCAAGAAGGTGATAAGCAAGGCGATGCAGACTATATTCGCGCCCGCATGCACGAACTCAAAGGCATGGCCTATAACTTTGGCCTGAAACAAATTGGTGATCTTGCAAAAATCGGTGAAGACTCCGCCAAAGACGGTGACCTTGAAACCGCGCTCAGCATGGTGACAACGCTCAAAAATTCAAAAGATCAAAACCGTACAGACTTGCAAAACTGGGTGAATAAATAAGCATTAGCGCCAGCGCTCAACGCCTCTATTCATCATCCTCGTCGTTGTCACAATCGTCGCTATCATTGCCTTCAGGCACAAAACGCGCAAACAGCGCCGCGTAAAACCCAGGCTTGTGCGCGGTTAAATAAAGATGCCCTAAAATCGCAGCCATCCACGTCAGGGTCAAAACAATCACTGGCCCGCCTAGCGCTGCAAAAGCATAGCTGCTGCCGCCTAGGGCAAAGCTAATCGTTAGGATGCGCACTGTCGCCTGACCGGGGGTAAAACCCGCATCAATAAAGTAATGATGCAAATGACCACGATCCGCAGAAAACGGATGACGCCCTTCACGCACGCGGCGATAAAACTGCGCGCACTCATCCATGATCGGCACAGCCAAGAACCATGCAACGCTCATCGCTTCAAGGTTCAGCGCCGCGTCATTCGCCGCAGAAATAGAAAACCACGCCAGCATCAAACCCAACGACAACGTCCCTGCATCCCCCAAAAATACGCGCGCTCGCGGCAAAAGAGGACTGCGCATATTATGCATCAAAAACCCGCCCAAGGCGCCCATCGCACTTGCACATGCATTTGCCCAAGTATTATCACCCGACACAATCGCCACAATTAAAATCAGCGCAAAAATCAAAAAGCTTTGCCCGCCTGCAAGGCCGTCTAGACCATCCATCAAGTTAATCGCATTCACCAATAACGCCACGGCCGCTACTGAAAAGGGTATCGCCATCCACCCCAGATCAAAATCACCCAACGCAAAAATATTGCCCAGCGTATCAATGCGGCATAAACCAAAAACAACCACCATGACGGCAACGATGATCTGCACGGCAAAGCGCACTGCTGCGCCCAACTGCCAGCGATCATCCCACGCACCAATCACCAACAGGGCAATCACCCCAACAATCAGTGACCAATCACGCGCCCAATCAATCCCCGCCAGCGCATACAGCGCCAAAAACACAGGCACAATCAATAATCCGCCTACAGGCGGCACAGGCTCGTCATGTTGTTTACGCCCGCCTGGCGCATCAACAAATCCGCCGCGCACAGCCATGCGCGCCACAATCGGCATAAAACAGCCAACCAAAACAAACCCTGTAACAAAAAGAATAAATGCAATCATGACAGCAAACTTTTATCACGAAAAACGGTGCGGGGAAAGGCGCTCTATCACCTCTGGCGCGACGGGCGGGGCATCCCCATAAATCTGCGCGGTCAAAATTTGCGCGCCCATCAGGGACGATAAAATACCATGCGATCCATGCGCCGCGCTGATATACATGCCCTGCCCCAAATCACCAATTACAGGAAAATGCCCCGGCGCACCGACCCGCACGCCCGCACGCGCCTGCGTGCAAGGATAACCACCTGCCCGAAACGCCTTAATATTATCCTGCATTTTGCTGATAATTTCTTCATGATCGCCGTCTTTAACAGCGGCATGATCAACCCCGCGGTCAAAGGTTGATCCCACACAATGCATCCCCTCAAACGATGGCGTCATATACCCGCCATAACACACAACCGTTTTAAGCGCGCGCGTCTGCGGCGTATCGTGTATCAAACTGACCTGCCCGCGCATAGGACGTAAAGGCAAATCAGCGCATGGCGCAAAATTTAATGTGCCCATGCCGCACGCAAAAATGACGGCATCTGAATCACTTAGCAGGTCTTGTAAATCTTTTGATTCAACGCGCACGCCCAATTTTAATGTTGCACCACTTTCGCGAGCATAAGCGCGGCATACCGCTTGCGGCGACACCATCCCCGATCGCGGCAGATAAAGTGATTCATATTCACAAGGCAACCCCATGATTTCACTTGTTTTTTCTGGGCTTAGAATTTGGAAATCATCCGCCCCCCAAGGCCAGCTTTCCACCATCTTGGCAAAGCGTTTTTGCTTTTGCTCGGTATTGATTAAATGCACGGCCCCGCATGGATCATACGCAATGTCATCGCCTAAATCCTCAAACACGCGCAGCGCCGATTGAAAGGCACTTGCATAAAATTGAGCCTCCGCATCATAGGCCGCAAAAAAACGCGGATTATAAAGCCCGCGCACATTCCCCGATGCCCCCATGGCGACATCATCGCCTTGATCATAAATCACGCATGACGCGCCGCGCTGCGCCAAGAAGTAGGCACATGCCGTCCCTGCAATGCCGGCGCCAATAATACTTATATGCATGGCGCGTCCTCTGTTTCACTGCGCAGACGACCAACAATCATATCACGCTTGCGCCCGAAGCCTGCGCGTTTTGAAATATCAAACCCCGCCTGCGCAAGACCGCGGCGCACAAATCCGGCCGCAGTAAAACTTGCCAAGGTCGCCTCAGGTGCGCTTAACCGCGCAGCATGATCAAAGACCTCCTGCGTCCACATATCCGGATTGCTAGAGGGCTTAAACCCGTCCAAAAACCAGGCATCAACGCCGCCTTTCGCGCGCGACAAACAATCGGGCGCATCACCAATGCCAATCCATAAAGACACGCGCCCGTCGTTGAAAGAGGCTACAAAATCCTCATGCGGCGCTTCGGTATAGGCCGCCAAAAAGGCATCCAACTGCGCGCCAATATCCTTATGCCATGGCTGCAACGCCTCGCGGATCACATCTGGCGCCAGCGGAAATTTCTCTAGCGAGGCAAAGCGTAAACACGCCCCCGCAGGTGCATACTCTGCAAACAAGGCCCACACCGCAAGGAAATTCAATCCCGTGCCAAACCCTGTTTCCCCAACGGTAAAGACATCGCCCGCGCCCAGCGCCGCAAATCGCGCCGCCAAATCATTACCGTCTAAAAAGACATAGCGCGTTTCGGCGAAACCATCTTGCGCACTGAAATAAACATCATCATACTGTTGGGACTTGAGAACCATGTCCAGAAAGATACATTGATTTAGTATGACGAACAATAATCCACTTTTAATAAAATCGACCGCCCCTAACCAAGCGCCTTTATTCGGCGACATCAAGACCGAGTATTATCTGCCCGCCTTTACCGCCGCCATCGAAGAAGCCCGCGCAAATATTGACGCGATCAAGGCCAATACCGATGCTCC
Source organism: Micavibrio sp. UBA6929 (assembly GCA_002448815.1). Classification (GTDB taxonomy): domain Bacteria; phylum Pseudomonadota; class Alphaproteobacteria; order Micavibrionales; family Micavibrionaceae; genus UBA6929. The sequence goes on along the minus strand of DKAJ01000003.1, from coordinate 230,121 downwards.
AACCTTTGAAAATACCATTGTGGCCTTGGAAACGGCGTCGGAAACACTCTCCAGCGTTGGCAGCGTCTTTTACAACCAACTTGCGGCCATGGGTGGTGATGACCTCCACGCCCTAACCAGTGAAATCGGCCCAATGAACGCCGCATTTTCCAGTGACGTAAACTTAGACGCCGACCTGTTCGCACGCATCAAAGCCGTTCACGACATCAAAGACACGCTTGACCTGACCGAGGAACAAGCAACCTTGCTAGACGACACCTATAAAGGCTTTGTCCGCAGCGGTGCGCTTTTAGACGATGATAAAAAAAGCCGTCTGCGCGAAATCTCGCAAGAGCTTTCCACGCTAGGCCCTGCCTTCATGCAAAATGTCAGCAAATCCGCCGAAAGCTTTGAAATGCTCCTCACTGGTGACGATGAAATCGCCGGCCTGCCCGAAAGCGCACTTGAAGCCGCAAAACATGCCGCAAGCGAGCGCGATCAAGAAGGTTATCTTTTTACCCTCGATTACCCAAGCTTCGGCCCGTTCCTACAATTCGCCGATAACCGCGCCCTGCGCGAAAAAATCTGGCGTGCCTTTTCCAGCCGCGCCTTCGAGGATGAATACGATAACTGCGATAACATCAAAAAGATTGTCTCTCTCAAGGACGAGCGCGCCAAACTTCTAGGCTTTAAAAACCATGCCGATTACGTCTTGGCCGAACGCATGGCAGGATCACCAAAAGCCGTCACAGACTTCCTTGATACACTGCTCAGCGCCTATAAACCCGGCGCAGAAAAAGATTTGCAAGACTTGCAAGACTTCGCCAAAGGCTATGATGGCAGCGATGATCTCAGACCATGGGATTTCAGTTACTACAGTGAAAAGCTCAAGAAAAAGCTGTTTAACATCTCATCAGAAGACTTCCGTCCCTACCTGCCACTCAGCACGGTTCTTGGTGGATGCTTTACGCATTTTGAAAAGCTGTTTAACATCCGCTTTGAAGAAAACAATGCCTACCCGAAATGGCACGCCGATGTGCAAAGCTTTGACGTCTTTTATAAAGATAGCGGCGATTTCGTTGGGACGCTCTATGCGGATTTCCATCCACGTTCAGGCAAAAAACCAGGCGCATGGAAAACATGTTACCGCAATCAAGGCCTGTTCGGCGGCAAGGTCGAACGCCCCGTCGTTGCCATTGTTTGTAACTTTACCAAGCCTACAGCAGACCGCCCATCGCTTCTGACGCATGGAGAGGTCACAACACTGTTCCACGAAATGGGACACGCAGTGCATGCATTGCTGTCGGATGTAACGTATCAATCGCTTGCGGGCACATCCGTCAAATGGGACTTTGTTGAGTTACCATCACAATTGCAAGAAAACTGGTGCTTTGAAAAAGAAACACTGGATATGATTTCAGGGCACTATCAAACGGGTGAGAAAATCCCACAAGACCTGATCGCGCGCCTAAACAACGCCAAAAACTTTATGGGGGGCTGGGCTGGCTTACGTCAGGTGAGCTTTGGCTTGCTGGATATTGCATGGCACACAACCGACCCATCAACCATTGACGATCCTGCTGCATTCGAAGACGAAACATGGAAAGACGTCACGTTGTTCCCGCGTTATGCTGGCCCAATGTCGACCAGTTTCAATCATATATTCTCGGGCGGGTATTCTGCCGGATATTACAGTTACAAATGGGCAGAAGTCCTTGACGCGGACGCATTCGAAGCCTTCCTTGAAAACGGCCTATATGACCAGAAAACGGCGAATGCCTATAAAAACGAGGTCCTCTCACAAGGCGGTACAAAACCACCACAAATCTTGTATGTGAACTTCCGCGGTCGTGACGCCGACCCAGATGCTCTGCTTCGCCGCGAAGGGTTGAAGTGACATTGCTATAAACACAAAAAAGCCTCGCTCTTATTTATACAGCGAGGCTTTTTTCTATTGAAAATATCTTCTAGAACAATTCCATCAAGCAGCATCGCGCCGAACCGCCGCCATAGCGCTCAAGCGTACTAAGGTCGCTATGAATAATGTCATCAAAATGATCGCGGATCAGACTGATTTGATCGGGCGTCAGCGCCGCATAACCACCGCTTGAGATTGCTAAGTAACGCTTCCCTTCTGCGCCGCGAACCTCTAGCGCATTACCACAAAACGCGCTTAATTGCTCCATGCTCAGCTCAAGCACTGCATGCGTCGCGCGCAGTGATGATACAACGCGGCTGCGATCTTTTTCGATGATGCAGGGCGTGCAAATTGCCGCCAAAGATGTGCCAATCCACATCACGCAATCCGTATGATAAACAGGAATACCCGCATGCGAGCACGTTTCAAAAATAACAGGGCTATACCCTTTTTCATCCAGCCATTTTTCGACCAGAGCGCGTGACGTCCGCGCAGATAGCCCTGAATAGCCAATCTTATTCACGCGGTCGCGGCATATACTGGCCGTGCTTTCCAGATGTAATTGATCACCTGCATAATGGCGCCAATCATGCACATGCGGATACGCCTTTTGCAACATCGCGACCAGATCGCTTGAATGCTCGGCGCGGCGATTTTCATTATACATCGGATATAAATATAGACCGCCATCCCCGTGGGTCGACATGCAATTAGGGAACACCATATCAGGACAATTTTCAAAGCCGCGATGCGTTGTAATAATCACTCCTTTTTCCAGCAACTTATCACGAAACCCGCGCCATTCCTTTAAGGCTTTGGCGAAGAGCACATCACGCGGCGCGTCATCTTGAACTTGGTAAGCATTCGTTTCCATCGTTTGCGGGTTCGCATAGAACGAGGCAGGTTCGATCATCAACAAGTGATTGGTCGACTGAAAAAGAGAATCTGTCATCGTTTTATTATACCTAATAATCGCATCAAATATAACTTCAAATAACTAGGCCATGTTCCTGCATCGTCCCAATATCCATCATGCTCCGCTGCATACCTTTGTGTGCACTGCTCCAAAATGGCACGATCCACCGACATTGTGGGTATTTTATGGTAATAATCGCGCTTTAATTCATAATATATCTCGAAATTGCGTGAATTTTCGAACGATTTACGTAAAAAATACAAATATTCACGCTCAATTGCCTGAAAAGCAGACAAATAATCCAAAACTCGCCCCACAAAGATGCCAGTATTCCATAAATACTCGCCCGATTTAACAAATTGCCCTGCATACTCACTGCTTGGCTTCTCCATAAAATGCTCACTGTGGTAAATCTGCGTATCATCAACGCGCGCGCCTTTGTGTAAATATCCAAAACGCCGTGACGCCCCGCGCGGCTTCACTCCAATAGACACAAATCCGCCATGCTCGTTAACGATATCACCGGCCTCAGATATCGCCTTCATAAGCGCACCTTCATTGTCCATGATATGATCAGACGGCAAGACCACAAAAGTCATATAAGGCGCCAGCGACAAACACGCCGCGCCAATCGCAGGCGCGGTCGAACGCACATAAGGCTCTGCCACAATAGCGCGCGGAAAAATGTCATATCGCGCTAATGATCGCAGTGAAAATTCTACCTTGGGGATATACATTTGCTGGCACACAATAGTTGGCGGCGCCAATCCCGATGCGCGAATTAACGTTTCTTGCAATAAATTATAATTCGATCTAAGCGTCACAAACGGCTTGGGTTTGCGATACGATGTCATCGGGCGCAGGCGCTTGCCTCTGCCACCGGCCAAAATGATCGGATAAATATTCTCAAGCTGCATGGGCGGCCTCCCTGCTCAGGTAATCCTGATACGCGCGCTCCAAACCATCACGCAGCGATATCTCCGCGCGCCAACCCATCGCATGGATGCGCGACACATCCATAACCTTGGATGACACGCCATCTGGGTGCGAGCGATCAAAAACCAGATCGCCTTTAAACCCAGTGACCTCGCAAATCATGCGCGCAAGATTGGCGATGCTGATCTCCTCGCCCGTACCAACATTCACAGGCGCATCACCTTCATAAGAGCGCAGCAATAACAATAATGCCCGCGCGCAATCATCACTGTATAAAAATTCACGGCGCGGCGTTCCGCTCCCCCACACAGGCAGTTCACGCGCCCCAGACATTTTGGCCAAATGCGCCTTAGCCAATAACGCAGGCACAACATGCCCGCGCTCAAGATCATAACGATCCTGCGGCCCATACAAATTACACGGCACTGCGCTGATATAACGTCGCCCATACTGCGCGCTGTATGCACGGCACATCTCAACCCCCAGGGATTTCGCCAACGCATAGGGTGCATTCGTGACCTCAAAGCGACCAGACAGCAAACTTTCCTCGCGCAGCGGCAAGGGCACATCAACCGGATACATGCACGATGACCCCAAAAATAGCAAATGGTTAATATTGGCTAAATGCGCAGAATGTATAACATTTAATGCCATCACCGCATTGTCATGCACAAAGGTTGCAGGCGCAGCAATATTCGCCCCAATCCCTCCAACATGCGCGGCGGCCATAATCACGGCGTCTGGTTTATGGGCGATCATCCATGCCTGCACAGAGGCCTGATCACGCAGGTCAAGCACACTGCGCGGCGCTGTTAAAACGGTGCAATCAACGTCAGATAACGCGCGGCAAAGGGCACTTCCCACCAGACCAGAATGCCCTGCGACAAAGATACGCTTACCAGACAAGTCAAACATCCGCGCCCTCCATCATATCACGCACCAGCGCCTGAAAATCATATGAGGGTTGCCACCCTAACATGCGCTGCGCTTTACTGGCATCGCCGCATAAGGCATGCAACTCCTGCGGGCGAAAGAAGGCCTCATCTACGCGCACGCGCACTGTGCCGCCATCATCGATACCTACTTCGTCCAAGCCTTCACCCTGCCATGATATTGTCATCCCTGCGCAAGCAAAGGCTGCCTCGGCAAAACTGCGAACGCTATGCATTTGCCCTGTCGCCAAAACAAAATCATCAGGCACATCTGATTGCATCATCATAAACATACCGCGCACATAATCGCGCGCATGCCCCCAGTCGCGGCGTGCATCCAAATTCCCAAGAGCGATACAATCTTGCCGCCCTGCGGAAATAGCCTTCACACCTTGCACGATTTTTTGCGTCACAAAATCATGCGCACGCAGCGGGCTTTCATGGTTGAACAAAATGCCGTTCACCGCGAACACATCATATTGCGCGCGATAAAGCCGCACCAAATGATAGGCTGATAATTTGGCAATGCCATACGGACTGCAAGGCATCATAGCCGTGTCTTCATTTTGCGGCGCAGGCGCATTACCAAACATTTCAGAACTGGACGCCTGATAAAAACGCGCACGCGGCGTTAAACGGCGCATAGCCTCCAACAGATTAAGAGTACCTGTACTGATAACATCAAACGCGGCCGTCGGGGTTTTAAAGCTGACCGCCACATGAGAAACCGCTGCCAAGTTATAAATCATATCAGGGCGGATATGATAAAATAAATCCAGCGTATTATGCGGATCACACACATCCCCGATATGCAGCGTCACATCATCCAGCGAAACACCCAAACGGCCAAAGCGTGACAAACGATCAAACGCGCCCACATCACTGTCCCAGCGCACCAATCCATGCACCTCATAGCCTTGCGCGATAAGGTACTTGGCCAAATAAACGCCATCTTGTCCTGCGATGCCTGTAATAAGGGCTTTTTTTACGCTCATAACAAGGTTATACAAAGTTGGTAATGAAAATCATAGCTGCAAATCAAAACGCGATCGAACAAGCCGCAACTATTTTAAAAGAAGGTGGCCTTATCGGCATGCCCACCGAAACGGTATATGGGCTGGCGGCTAATGCACTTGACGGCAAGGCTGTTGCCCGCATCTTCGAAGCCAAAGGCCGCCCCAGCTTTAACCCGCTGATCACGCATTTTGGCCGCGCCCGCGATATCGAGCCCTACGCAGAAATGGACGAACGCGCCAAAGCCCTCGCCCAGAAGTTTTGGCCCGGCCCGCTTACCATGATTTTAAAGCGCAAAACGAACTGCCCCATCAGTGACCTTGTCACCGCAGGCCTGCCAACACTGGCGGTGCGCGTCCCCGACCACAAGGCCGCGCAAGATTTAATCCGCGCCGCAGGCGTTCCCCTCGCCGCGCCCAGCGCCAATCCTTCAGGAACGCTCAGCCCCACAAGCGCCGCACATGTCGCGCGCACGCTTGGCGATAAAGTTGACCTTGTCCTCGCCGCAGGCAGCAGCCGCATCGGCCTAGAATCAACCGTCATTGACCTGTCGACCGAGCAATCCATTATCCTGCGCCCCGGCGGCATCACGCCCGAGGAACTAGAAGAAACCCTTGGCCATAAATTGCACATCGCAGAGCAAAGCGACGACATCAAATCACCAGGGCAGCTTTTGAAACATTACGCGCCTAAAACGCCGCTACGCCTCAATGCGGTTGACCTGAACCCTGACGAGGCATTACTGGCCTTTGGATCAACCAAATTTATGGGCATCAAGGGCGGCGGCGCGGCGACTAACCTGCCCGAAGATATGATCCGCAACCTCAGCGAAACAGGCGACCTGCACGAGGCCGCATCAAACCTGTTTACTATGCTCCATGACATGGACGCGCACAATCACCGCGCAATCGCCGTGATGAGCATCCCTGATATCGGCGTTGGCATTGCGATTAATGATCGCTTGAAACGCGCCGCGAATTAGGAGTAAAATACCGTCCATGAAAAAAATCCTCGTCACTGGTGCGGCTGGCTTCATCGGCTTTCACTATGTTCAAAAATTATGCGCAGCAGGCTTTAACGTATACGGCATTGATAATCTCAACGATTATTATGACCCAACGCTGAAACACGCACGCCTGCACGAGCTTAGCTCCCTGCGCAATTTCAGTTTCGAGCAAATCGACCTTGCCGACAAGGCAGCCATGAAAGACTATTTCGCGCGCACCAAGCCTGAAATTGTCGTCAACCTAGCCGCGCAAGCAGGCGTCAGATATTCCATCGAAAATCCGCACGCTTATGTCGACAGCAACCTTACAGGCTTTATGAACATCCTAGAAGGATGCCGCCACAACGATGTGCAGCATCTGATTTTCGCCTCGTCCAGCTCGGTTTACGGGGCGAACACAACCGTGCCTTTCGATGAAGATCACGGCGTTGACCACCCCGTCAGCCTGTACGCCGCAACAAAGAAATCAAACGAAATGATGGCGCATACTTACGCGCATCTTTACCGCCTGCCATGCACAGGCCTGCGTTTCTTTACTGTTTACGGCCCATGGGGACGCCCAGACATGGCCTATTACAGTTTCACAAACAAGATTATCAATGGCGAAAATATTCAGGTCTTCAATAACGGCGACATGATGCGCGACTTCACCTATATCGATGATATCGTCGAATCTATGGTGCGCCTGATCGACCATGTACCAACGCCTGATCCAAATTGGTCGTCGGATGCGCCGTCACCAAAATCATCAGACTCGCCATACCGCCTGTATAATATCGGCAATAACAATCCTGAAAAACTGATGGACTTCATCACCTATTTGGAAGATGCCCTTGGCAAAAAGGCCAACATGGAAATGCTGCCGATGCAGCCCGGTGACGTTTACGCCACATACGCCAACACAGATGACCTTCACGATGCGATCGGCTTTAAACCCTCAACGCCGCTGAAGGAAGGGCTTGAAAAGTTTGCCGTCTGGTACAAGCGCTATTACGGGCTATAGCCTCCACCACAAAATCACATAAATTATGCAAATTTCTTGCTTTTTTAAGCATTCTTTTATTATATTCGCATAATCATAATAAAAGAAACTGCGTTTAAGTAATCGAGGGCACACGTGGCAACGCCGCAAACAACAAAACCCATCATTGGCATTTTATGCAACAACACCGCGCCATTATGCGATCGTTGGCTGACACCATTTAAAACACGCGACATTGATGTGCGCATCATCAAACCACGCATGAATATCAATGCCGCCAAAGCCCTTGATGGATTAGACGGGCTGCTCCTGCCAGGTGGCGATTCAAATATTCACCCGTCCTTCGTTGGCCGCGATCCTAACCCATCGCCAGACGACCATGATATTATACGGGATTTCACCGCGATCGCCTTAATCCGCGAAGCGCACGCTCGCAACCTGCCAACACTCGGCATTTGCCGCGGCATGCAAGAAATGGTGGCAGCCTATGGCGGCGCCCTTCAAAAACTAGACAGTGACATCCATGCCTCAGGATACAATCATCGCGGCGATTTTGTGGCTATGGATCAAGAAGTGCATAAAATAACCTTCCAACCAAACGGGCAACTCTTTCCCATTTTTAAACATCTATGTGATGACCAAAGACGCCTCGGCGTAAATTCCATTCACTATGAAGGCATCACCGAAGAAGGCTGGAACAGCGAGCAATCAACACGCCTGCGCGATGTTTTCCAAACCGAAGCCCAATGCCCCGACGATAAAGTGATCGAGGCGATCTCGGCAATTGATCGCGACTTTTTCATCGGGGTTCAGGCGCATTTTGAATTCAAAGGCGAACTGCACGAAGCACTGTTTGGTGAATTTAAACGCCACATCGACAGTCATCACGAAAAGCACTCCACGCCTAAGATGCAGGCAACGCCAGACGCCCTCCCGTCATAGGTGACGGCGCGCCCGTTGTACCCGGAGCGCTAATCGGCAATTTCAACAAAGACCTGACCGCTAGATAGGCAAAGCCTTCGGCCTCGATACTATCACCATCCCATCCTAAAACATCGACGCTATCAACGGGCGCATCCACCCCCGCGCGTAATAAACCCATCACATAATCATTATGACGGCCACCGCCACTGATATACCAGTGCGCGGGCATCTGCGGTAAGTGCGCCGCACTTTCCAAAATCGCCGCCGCCGTAAACGCAGACAAACTTGCTGCCCCATCGGCGTCAGATAAATCCTGCACGCCGCGCACATCCCATGCATCACGGTCCAGTGACTTTGGCGCAGGCGCATCAAAATACGGATGCGCCATCCACTGCGCGACTAAGGCCTCGTTCACTTTCCCCGCCTTGGCCAGCGCTCCGCCTTGATCAAAGGACTGCCCCGTGCGCTGCTTTACAAAGTCATCCAGCAATGCATTCCCCGGCCCGCAATCAAAGGCCAGCACATCATCATCACTTGCGCCGCCTATCCATGTCACATTCGACACGCCGCCAATATTCACAATCGCAGCAGGCAAATCCAAACCAGCCTGCAGCGCCCGCGCCCGATGATATAGCGGCAACAAAGGTGCACCCTGCCCGCCTGCGGCGACATCAGCGCTGCGCAGATCAAAAACAACAGGCATCGTGCACGCATCGGCCAGCACCTGCCCATCACCAATTTGCACGGTCACACCATGATCTGGATCATGAAAAATGGTTTGCCCGTGAAAGCCAATAATATCGGCGCGCTCACCAAAATCCCGCACCGCGCGCACATGGGCCTGCGTAATCATATCAACAACATCCTGATCCGCCGAGGCCTGACCAAAACAAGCCTTCACCGCCATGCGCAAATCATCGCTATACGCATAAAAACTGCTGCGCACTGGTTTCACATAGTCAAAACCATCCGTTTCAATCAGCGCAATATCCACACCATCCAGCGATGTGCCTGACATTAGGCCAATTGCTCTATAGACTTTTTTATTTTCCATGCTAAAACTCAATCCATGACTTATAAATCCGACTTCCTAAATATACTCGAACAGCGTGGCTTTATCCACCAATGTTCTGACTTTGACGCGCTTGATGCAAAACTTTGCGAAGGCATTCAAACGGCTTATATTGGCTTTGATCCCACGGCCCAATCATTGCACGTTGGTCACCTGACCGGCCAAATGATGCTGTATTGGTTCCAGCAAAGCGGTCATAAACCCATCACATTAATGGGCGGCGGCACAGGAAAGATCGGCGACCCATCATTCAAGGATAAAGAGCGCCAAGCCCTCACCGACGAATCCATTCAGGCCAATATTGATGCGCTTGAAAAAACCTGTTTTCAGCAATTCTTAACATACGGTGACGGCGAAACAGATGCGCTTATGGTCAATAATAATGACTGGCTGGATGAGCTTAAATACTTGGAATTCCTGCGCGATTACGGCCGTTATTTCACGGTAAACCGCATGCTATCTTTCGACAGCGTTAAACAGCGCCTAGAGCGTGAAAGCCCGCTTTCTCTGTTGGAATTTAACTACATGGTTATGCAAGGCTTTGACTTCCTCGAGCTTAACCGCCGCCACGGCACAATTTTGCAAATGGGCGGATCTGACCAATGGGGCAACATCATTAACGGCGTTGACCTTGGCCATAAAGCCGACCGCGTTAAGCTGTTCGGCCTAACCGCACCGTTGCTAACAACGCCAGACGGCAAGAAAATGGGCAAGACCGAGGGCGGCGCGGTATGGCTCAACAAAGAAATGCTATCCCCTTATGATTACTATCAATACTGGCGCAACGTCGATGATGTGATGGTCGGCACACTCTTACGCCGTTTTACGACTATGCCCATCAGTGAAATTGAAAAGCTAGAGGCGCTGCAAGGCCAAGAAATCAACGAGGCCAAAAAAGTCCTTGCCTTCGAAGCAACGCAAATGTGCCACGGCGAAGCCGCAGCCCAAGAGGCCGCAGCCACAGCGCAAAAAGTCTTTGAACAAGGCGGCGTTGGCGGCGACTTGCCAACCGTCCCTGTATCACATGACGCCCTCAGCAGCGGTATTGCCATGCTTGATCTGTTGATCGAGGCAGGCTTTGCCTCGTCCAAAGGTGAAGCGCGCCGCCTGATCAAAGGTGGCGGCGTTCGCATCAATGATAAAAAAGTCAGTGACGAGGCCTGCACCGTATCAACCGATCACATGAACGGCGACAGCATCAAAATCTCGGCCAGCAAGAAAAAACACGCGCTCGTCAAGGTTGCCTAACCAACGCTAACAAGATAAGGAGCCCCCCCCTCAAATGTTGTTATCGCTTTTGATTTGGTGGATGAGCTTCTTTTTCTGTATCGGCACAGTTGCCCTGCACGCCTTCGCACTTGATAAGGCCAAAGGCTTCTTCATCGAAGAACAGCACCGCCGCCCAACACTAAAAATCATGCGCTATACCGCCTATGCCGTATGGCTGCACTGGATTGAAATTATCTTATTCGGATTGGTCTATTGGGTACTTTCGACGCAGTTCGCCGCGCAAGTCGGTACCATAGAAGGCGCTAAAGATTTACATGATTACATGTATTTCTCGGCCACAACCTATACGTCACTCGGCTTTGGGGATCTCTTCCCGACAGGACATTTACGTATCCTTGCAGGCACAGAAGCCTTAGTCGGATTAATGATGATTAGCTGGAGCGCGGTTTTCGCCATGAAAGTCGCCAAACACGACTAACCTTCAAGGCAAAGCATCGCCTTATCCCATTTGGCGCTGCAACAAGGCAGAAACATCAGCATCATTCATTTGATTAAATGCTTTTGCATCACTGCGCACAATACCCATCTGAGGTGTCGTCAACGCATCACCTGAATGATTAAAACCTGTTGCTGCATCGCGCTGCTGTTGTGACAAACGAACACCCTGCTGCTGCTGCTGGGGCAAAGGTTGAGAGGTCGCCTGCATAAAGTCTTTAGGCAAAAGCTCATAAGGGATCGTATCTGGCATCTGCTGCGTACTATCGCATAACTGATCAAATTCTTTCAAAGATGAAACGCTGTAACGCTCACCATTCATTTTAACATTCACACTACCCATTATGTCTACACCTTATGCTTGTAAAAATTTGGCGAAACATATATCAATGCAGAAAAGTGCGTCAATAAAAAAACAACAAGAAGAAATTATATTTCAACAATATTGAAAATGCATACTTAAATTACTCAAAAAGCACACGTCTAATAATTCCTGGCGCCAGCACAGATAAGGGATTAATCGAAATTTCAGGCTCATTTGCCTTGCCTTTCACCTTATACGTCGCGGCAAAAACGCCGCTTCCACCTGTAAGCACATCCCCCAAGACAGGAATAGATTTAATCATATTATTCACCCCCGAAACGGGGATGATCGTTCCTGACACATCAATCGTGCCTGCATGTTGATCCACAACGCCATCAAACGTCAAACCAATAGACGACCCAGATGTGCGCCCTTCTTGCAGCGTAATCAAGCTGCCCCCTGGCCGGTATGTCCAATCAAACTGCGTTTCAAGGCGGGAAAAGCCAATCCCTTCCTCTGATATACCGCTGGTTAAACCATCAAACGATGTCAAACTAAGCAGCTTCGCCAAGGTTGGCGCTTCAACTACGCGAAAATCTTTAATCTCGGCCACGCCAATCAAATTCCCGTCTAACAAGCGATTTAAAGGCTCGGCATGGACAAGAATAGATCCCCCGCGAATTTGTTGATACAAACCAAATGCCGCCAGCGTTGCGCCCGCATCATCGGCCTCAAACCTGAAGACGCGCACCCCTTCATCATTAGGCTTATACCGCAGATAAATACTGCCGCGACCGACCTTGGCATCCATTTCCAACTGCTGAAAGCGCCCCTCTTCAGTAATATCGGCGTAAATCTGACTATCGCGCACGCGCTGCTCTTTATGAGTTAAAAGCTCACTCGCCTTCAGCGTTGCAATCAAGGCAATCTGATCCTCCGTCTGCGATGTATTCTTTTTATCCTTATTCAAAAGTGGCCGCAGATCATAAACCTGCATATCGCCATCAATCATATAGCGCTGATCTGCATCAACGCTAAACTCAACGCGGCCATAGCTTTGCCCAACACGCATAAACGGCGCATTACCGCCGCTGAGCATACCAGTTTTTGGCGCAAAGCTCAGCGCGCCATTTTCAATAAGCAAATCTGGCCCCATAACATGCAAACCTGAAATTGCGCGCGCCGTCCCATGACGCAGATCCAAGGAAAGTTCTGCCTGCGCCGCCACGCCCGATGCCTTATCATAGCCCAGTTGCGGGGAATAAATGTGCGCGCTGCCTAAATCTGCTTTCACCTGCACATTTTGCTTACCGCCGCCATAATTCGTATAGATCGCATCAACGCCCATTTCGCCGCCAAGAAAGGCACTCAGGTCAATATCAAGACGATCAAGCGTATCGTCATTCGCGCGCCCTTTTACAGTAATTTTTTCTTTAAAGGGCTGCCCCTCTGATTCAAGAAAGCCTTGATAATCAAACCGTAGGTTTTGCCCGCCAAACATCCCCTTACCGGCGACATCAACGGCATTTTGATCAATCACAACGCGTGCATCGACTTGCGACAAATCCGTCGTTTTCAAGATATGCGGCAATTGGCCATTTTTCACCGTGCCGCGCACATCAATTTTCACATCATCCATCGTGACATGCCCATGTGTCGGCACGCCAATATTCACCTTCAGCTCAGCCTCACCCAAAATGCGGGATTTATTATAACCATGATTAAAGGCAATAGGCTTGGCCTCAAGAAAACCAAACACATCGGCAAGCTGCCCTTTCAGAACAACAAAAACATCTGCATCGCCGTGACCGCTCTCAACAATGTGGGCAAGCTCAACATCGCCGCGCACAATATCCAGCGCCCCTGCTTTACCGCTTTGCATATCCAGTGACAGATATTCACTTTGATAATCAAAAAAGCCTTCACCTTTGGCCTGCGTAATCGGCACCATCGGCGCGCGATAATCAATTTTCATCGCGTCAAAGGCAAAATCAACGCGCGCATTTTCAAAAACAAAGACCTCACCTGCATCAGGATGATAAGACGCATCAATCACGGCGGACACATCACGGTAAAGACCATCTGATATCTTCTCAGACAGCCACGAATACGCCCCGACATAATGCAAAGACTCTGGCCACAATTGCACAAAATTTTCGCGGCGCATCTGCGGCACATCAATGCGCAGCGCCCCATCGTAACCTGCTGCATCAGCCTTAACATCTGCGGCAATGCTGATCGGCAGTCCCTCGATCGTCACGCCGCTTTCGCTTATCCTGACGCCGCCTTGAGCATCATAACGCGCATGAACGATAAGGTCGGTATAGCTAAGCGGTTTACCGTCATAAATATCTAAATCCAAACGTCCCTGCGCAGATTCCAAATCAACATCCATCGAGGATAATTGTAAATCAGATGATAGTTTGGCGCGAACGCGGCCATCCAAAGTTAAATCCTGATCGCCCAGCGCATCCAAATACGGTAACTTATTCATCACATAACGCGAAGAAAGCTCTCGCACATCAAGCTGCACTTCGAAATCCGATTGCCCGACAGGCATAACCGCATTCACACGAATGTGATTACGCTCATCCCCCTCAAAGCCCAGCGCAACATCCGCCGACATACGCAGGCCTTGGTGGCGAAACGCCGAAAAACGCACATCCACGCGCGGTACAATCCACTCAGCCCCAATTTTATGATCACGCACAATCATATCAGCCTGACGAATTTCAAAACGGCGTAGCGCACTTAACGGCCCGCGCTCTGCCGAGCGTCCGCCCACATGCCCAACGGCGCCCAAGATCTCGGCCAGCACATCATCTTTTTCAGGCGTGTTTAAATCATTGGCCGGCGCAGGCGCCCCTGCACTATCAAAGCCAAAATCAAAACGACCGTCCGCAAGACGATCAACCACCAAATGCGGCCCAAAAATCATGATAACGCGCGGGCGCAAACGCCCCATCAATAAATGCTTAAATGATGCGCTCATGGCCATATTTTCAATCGCCATCATCACCTGATCGTTACGGCCTAAAATGCGCGTTTTACTCGCACTCATAAAAACGGCGCGCTCTTTCGGTGCCCATTTCAAATGAATATCGCCAATCTGAACGCGCACACCATTTTCAGGAAAGCTAAGTGAGCGCTCAACCATCGGCTTAATCACCGATAAATCCAGCGGCGACGCGGCAATGCGCCAAAAGAAAGCCCCCATCAAAACGGCAACAATCGCAGTTAAGATCAAAGAAAACTTAACCAAAGACCGAAGCCATCCAGACCGTGAGCGCGGCGGATCAATAAGTGGCGTTTGTGTATTCATAGACATATATTTTAAACGACTGCGGAAAAGAAAATCTAGGGATGAAACTTGATTTATATGTATTTCACCCCCATGTTTATTGCATCGATCATCTAAAAATAAGGATCATCCATGACACATCTTAATGTTGGCGACACCGCCCCCGATTTTACATTGCCCACCGATAATGACGGCAAGATCACACTGTCCGATCTGCGCGGCAAGAAAACCGTTTTATATTTCTACCCCAAAGACAGCACACCTGGCTGCACGACAGAGTCATGTGATTTCCGCGACGCCATGGCAGATTTTAATGACCTTGGCGCGCAAATTATCGGCTTGTCGAAATGCTCTGTGAAAAAGCACAACACTTTCAAAGCCAAGCAAAACCTCAACTTCCCGCTAGCCTCGGACGAGCATAGCGACGTGTGTGAGCGTTATGGCACGTGGAAAGAAAAATCCATGTATGGCAAAACATTCATGGGGATCGAGCGCACAACATTCCTGATTGATGAAAACGGCGTCATTGAAAAAATCTGGCCCAAAGTCAAAGTCAAAGGCCACGTTGACGAGGTCAAAGCCGCCCTAAGCGCATAAGCCTTACCATCCCATTCAGATACAAAAAAGCCCGCTTTACCGCGGGCTTTTTATTGTTCATATCGTTACGTAACGCGAAAAATTATTCCGCCGCCGCAAGCAACTTTGATTGTGTATTCATCGAACGACCAGCACCTGCACGATCAAGGTGATCATTGATATTGGCAACCAATTGATCCTCATAACCGTGGAAGAAATGGTTCGCACCGTCGATCTGACGGCAATCAATTTCAATCCCTTTTTGAAGCTGAATTTTCTCAGCAAAATCAGTGATCGATTCCGCAGTCACAACATCATCACGGCTGCCATGCATGACCAAACCTGATGTTGGGCACGGTGCCAAGAATGTAAAATCCTGCGTATTCGTTGGCGGAGCCACTGACACAAAGCCCTGAATTTCAGGACGGCGCATCAACAATTGCATCGAAATCCACGCACCAAACGCAAAACCACCAACCCACACATAAGGGGCATTCGGGTTAATTTCCTGCATCCAGTCCAGCGCCGATGCGGCATCGCTCAGCTCGCCTTCACCATGGTCATACACACCTTGAGAACGGCCAACGCCACGGAAGTTAAAACGTAATGTTTTAAATCCACGTTGAACAAAAATCTGGTGCATCATATAGGTGATCTTATTGTTCATAGTGCCACCCAGTTCTGGGCTTGGATGAAGAATAAGTGCTAACGGAGCATCTTTATCTTGGGAGTGAGAGTAACGACCTTCAAGACGCCCTTCCGGGCCATTAAAGATAACTTCAGGCATAAAGTCCCTTTCTAGTTTATAAAAATAACCGTAGCCGATATAGTGTCAAAAACGCACTATGACAACGATTAAAACTTTTGCACTGCACACAAGGATTTTTTAGATTTGAAATGTCATCCGATTGGCTCCTTGCTTCGCCAGCGCATGACCTTTTATAAAGACTCAGGCTTGCAAAAGTCCAGAAAATAATGATAAGTGCTTGAAAAACAATGTGGATATCATAGAATTATGGCCAATAACGACCTAACGAAACGTATATATCTCGATTATAATGCCACGTCGCCGCTGCGTGATCTTGCACGCACTGCGATTATGGATGCGCACGCTTTCCCGCTGAACGCGTCATCTGTTCATGCCTATGGCCGCATGGGCCGTAAAATCATCGAAGATACGCGCGCGCACTTGTCCCGCGCCATAAACTGCCCTGCGGCGCAAATCACATTTAACAGCGGCGCAACTGAAGGCAACAACACGGTCATCAACCATTTTGCGCAAACCTATCCAAAGGAAACTATCCTGATCGGCGCGACCGAGCACCCCTCCATTCACGATTTACCTTGCGCGAACATCAAAACAATCCCAACCGATCATAACGGCGTGGTCAACCTTGACGCACTTGAAAACATGCTCGGCGCAGAGCCGCGCACCAGCCTTGTATCGGTTATGATGGCAAACAACGAAACAGGCACATTACAGCCTTTAAAAGACATCACTACCCTCGCCCACAGTAAAGGCGCGCTGATACACTGCGACGCCACGCAAGGCCTTGGACGCATTCACATCGATATGCAGGCACTTGGCATCGACCTCATGACGGTATCATCGCATAAAATTGGCGGGCCGCAAGGCGTCGGCGCATTGGCGGTTGGCTTATGCGGCGTCTCACCGATTTTACTGCACGGCGGCGGGCAAGAAAAGAAACAGCGCGCTGGCACAGAAAATGTTGCAGGGATCGCAGGCTTTGGCGCGGCCATCACACAGGCTTGCGACGCGGATATCCTCACGCACGAGCAACAGCGCCTTGAAGGCCTGCGCACGCACCTAGAAAAGGCAATCACAGATACCTGCCCTGAAGCCGTCATCCATGCTCAAACCGCCGCGCGCATCCCCAACAGCACCCTAATCAGCATCCCAGGCGCAAAAGCTGAAAGCATGCTGATGGCCTTTGATCTAGACGGCATCGCCATATCAAACGGATCGGCGTGCTCATCAGGCACTGTCAAAGCCAGTCACGTTTTAAATGCCATGGGCACCGAGAAAAACCTTGCCAAAGGCACGCTGCGCATATCAACAGGATGGCAAACAACGCAGGGCGATATCGACGCCTTCATACAGTCCTTTACCAAGATCCTACAGCGCATTCAAAAATAACAGCCATGATCACAATTACCTTTATCCTTGCAGATGGCGAAAAACAAACCGTCAAGGCCGCGCCCAATCATTCGCTCATGGAGATTGCCCTACAAAACGATATAAAGGGCATAGACGGCGCATGTGGCGGCTGCATGGCGTGCGCTACATGTCACTGCTATATCGCGCCCCAGTGGCAGGATATCACCCAAGCAGACGATAACGAAAAAACAGATGAAGAAGCCGATATGCTGGACGTGGTCTTTGACGAACGCGCCTCATCGCGCCTAAGCTGCCAAATCAAAGTCACCGAAGATATGGACGGCTTGATCGTCGCCCTTCCCGGCGCAAAATGCGGATACTAAACACATACAAAAAGGGCCCAATGTTAAAAAAAACAAAGGGCCCAATTTACACAGTAGAGAGTTACACAGTAAAACTTTTTATAGCGGCCTAATAAATGCCAAAGGCCTTATACAAACGGATCAAACTTTGCGCCTGCGCAAGCTCTGCCGTCACCAACGCGGAATTCGCCTCGTTGCGTGTGCGCTGCGCATCCAGTACATCAAGGAAGGAAACCTCACCTTCATTATACAAATCACGCGATAGTGACAGCGCACGATCTGCATTAATAAACGCATCAGCCAGCGCTTCCCGTCGGGTGTGAATATGCGCATAATCACTCAGCGCCGTTTCGACCTCGGCCACAGCCGATAAAACAACCCCGCGATAACTTTCAAAGGCTTGCTTTTCGCGCGCACGCTCGGCGTCTACTTGGCCTTCAAGACGGCCAAAATCCAGCACAGAAACGGCCGCACCAATCGCAACATCCCAAATGGTTGCGCTGCTCATCAGCGCGCTTTCAGCAACGCCAAAGAATCCGCTTAAAGTGATAGATGGAAAATACTCAGCCGCCTTTGCATCAGCAAGCGCACCTTGTGACACAAGCTCCGCCCAAGCCGCCTGCACGTCAGGGCGCTGCGCGATCACATCTGCTGGCATCAATAACAAAGGCGTAATATCTGCCCCTGGCACCGCAGCAAGGACATTGTCCTGCTTATTAGGTGTCAACATGTGCTGCACTTGCGCCGGCATAACGCCAACTAACGCCCCTAATGACAGGCGCGACGCATCAGACAAACGCTCAAACTCAACGATCGAGGCCTTGGTGGTATTCACCAAATTCTCGGCGCGCTCAACATCCAGTTGCGGCGCCTCACCCAACGATTGCTGCGTCTTAATCAGGGACAATGTTTCTTGCTGTAACTTCAAGTTATCTTGTGCAATTTGCACCTGTTTGTCATAGGCGCGGTACTCCGCATAAACACGCGAAATTTCTGCAATCAACGTAACAGTGACATCGTGATAGCTTGCCACCAACGCCTGAACATTGGCATCGCGCGCCTTCGATGTCAGGCGATTTTTACCAAAAACATCAATTTCAAAACTGGCATCAAACCCTGCATTTGATACATCATTCGCGCCATAAAGGCCGCTATCTTCGCGCCCTTCGCTGATAGTGCCTGTGATGTTCGGCATCAAACCCGCGCGCGCAGTGCGACGCAGACCACGTGCCTCGGCAATGCGGGCGGCGGCAATTGCGCGATCTGGGCTTTCGCTTAAGGCCTTACTCACCAAGGAATCAAGCACTGGATCATGGAAACCTTTCCACCATCCTTGTAATGCATCACGGTCCAAAGCCGTAATCACACCGTTTCCGTCTTGGACAGGCGCTAAATCCTGCGGCGCTGTTTCGACCTGCCCTGCCTTAGCTTGCTTCTCTTCTGCTGCTTTGGCTTGCGCATCTTGTGCAACAGGTGCGCGCCACAATGATGGTATTTCCATTTGCGAAAAACCATCGCCCATCAACCCAGAATACGGCATCCCGCAGGCACTAAGCGTCATCAAACTCGCCGAGCATAATAAAATTCGTGTCATTTTCATGCTGCAATATCCTTTTTGCTCTGTGCGCCAGCCTCGTGACGGCCAGATAATTTCAATTCTAGTTTTCTTAAAAGCACGTAAAAGACGGGCGTAAAAATAAGGCCAAAAATGGTCACGCCAATCATACCCGAGAAGACCGCAATACCAATTGCATGACGCATCTCAGCCCCCGCGCCGTGCGCCAGAACCAATGGCAACACGCCCATAATGAAGGCAATCGATGTCATGATGATTGGACGCAAACGCATCTTGGACGATTCAACGGCGGCCTCAACGACGCTGCGCCCTTGATGCTCAAGCTCGCGCGCGAACTCGACAATCAAAATGGCGTTCTTACAGGCCAGCCCCGCCAAGACAAAGAGTGAAATCTGCGTAAAGATATTGTTATCACCGCCAAACAGCATAACCCCGACCATCGCGGATAAAATCCCCATCGGAACAATCATAATCACGCTCAGCGGCAATGTCAGACTTTCATACTGCGCAGCCAAAACAAGGAACACCAAGAACAAGCAAAGCGGGAAAATAAAGATCGCCGTATTACCAGCCAAAATCTGCTGATAGGTAAGCTCAGTCCACTCAAACGCCATGCCTTGTGGCATTTCCTCGTTCAAAATTTTAGTAATGGCTTCTTGCGCCTGACCAGATGAAAATCCTGGCGCGGCATTACCATTAATATCGGCAGCCCTAAAGGCATTATAACGCATCGATGTTTCAGGACCGAAGGTCTCCTCAACCTTCACAATCGATCCCAAAGGCACCATATTGCCATCATGGTTACGCACCTGAAGGCGGGTAATATCCGTTGGCACACCGCGGAACTCTTTATCCGCCTGCGCCACAACCTGATATGTGCGTCCAAACTGGTTAAAGTCATTCACATACATGGATCCCATGTAAATCTGCATGGCCTCAAAGACCTCTTGCACAGGCACGCCTACTTGCTCTGCCTTGGTGCGGTCCACATCAACAAACAACTGAGGATAGCCAATATTAAAGTTTGAGAAGACCCCTGTCAGCGCAGGATCTTGCGCCGCGCGTGCCTGCACTTTTTGGATAATCTCTGCCATTGCCGCCTCACCTTGGTCAGTGCGGTCTTCTAATTGCAGTTTAAACCCGCCAAGCGTCCCCAAACCACGCACAGGTGGCGGCGGAAATACGGCTACATACGCTTCATCAATCACGGAAAATTTCTTTTGCAATGTTTCTGCAATCGCAAAACCGTTCAAGTGATGATCTTTATCGCGCTCTGCAAATGGCGCCAAAGGCACAAAAACAATCCCTGCACTCGGCGAACTAACAAAGCCATTAATCGACAAGCCTGTAAATTGCACCGCGTTGCCAACACCTTCTGTTTTCAAGGCAATATCCGACATTTCGCGAATAACTTCCTCTGTACGGTCAAGCGTCGCACCTGGTGGCAATTGTGCAAAGGCAATCAAATACCCCTTATCTTGCGCAGGAACAAATCCCTTTGGCACAACCTTAAACATACCGCCTGTCACACCGATCAGCGCAGCAAAGGCAATCATCATAATCCCGCGGCGCACTGAAAAGACGCCAACGCCTTTGGTATAAACCTTACGCGTGCGGTAAAAACCAATATTAAAGTGACGGAAAAAGCCACCAAGTGTTTTATCCATGATGCGGCTAAGTATATCTGTCTGCTGATCCTTTGGCTTTAGCATCAGGGCTGACAAAGCCGGGCTAAGCGTCAAAGAGTTTACAGTTGAAATAAAGGTCGCAATCGCAATCGTCAGCGCAAATTGCTGATAAAATTGCCCCGTTAGGCCGCTAATAAACGCAATAGGAACAAACACACCCATCAACACCAAAGACGTTGCAATAACTGGGCCTGTTACCTCTTTCATTGCCTGAATGGTTGCCGCGCGCGGCGCTTTGCCCTCTTCGATATTACGCTCGACGTTTTCAACCACAACAATGGCATCATCAACAACGATACCAATCGCCAAAATCAAACCAAACAAAGACAAAACGTTAATCGAAAAGCCAAACATATACATAAAGGCAAACGTACCGACAATCGACACTGGCACTGCCAAAAGCGGAATAATCGACGCACGCCATGTCTGCAAGAACACCACAACCACGATCACAACCAACAAAACGGCTTCTAACAATGTTTTGATAACAGCCTTAATCGAATCCTTCACAAAGACCGTCGGGTCATACACGATTGAATAATCAACACCTTCTGGCATGCGCTCTTTCATTTCGGCCATTTTTGCGCGCACATCTGTCGAGATCTGCAGCGCATTCGCACCAGGGGATGCAAAAATAGGAATCGCCACAGCTTGCTGATTATTCAACATCGAACGCAGCGCATATGTCTGCGAGTCCATTTCCAAACGCGCCACATCAGACAGACGCGTAATCACGCCGTTGTCATCACGCTTAATGATAATATTGCCAAATTCCTCTGGCGTTTCCAAACGCCCTTGCACATTCACAGGCATCTGCAATTGCACGCCATCCTGATACGGAGGACCACCAACAACGCCCGCTGCAACCTGAATATTCTGTGCCTGAATAGCCGCGACAACTTCACCCGCGCTCATGCCGCGCTCGGCAACTTTATTCGGGTTCAACCATACACGCATCGCATAATCACCCGAACCAAACAAACGCACCTCGCCAACACCATCAATCTTGGCAAGCTCATCTTTGACGTTCAGTGTACCGTAATTGCGCAGATAAAGCGTATCGTAACGATCATCAGGCGAGCGCAAATGGACAACCATCGTCAAGTCGGGCGAGCTTTTCGTCACAGTCACACCCAAACGGCGCGTCACCTCGGGCAAGCGCGGTTCAGCCTGCGACACACGGTTTTGCACTAATTGCTGTGCAAGGTCAGGGTCAGTACCAATCGCAAACGTCACGCGCAACGAGACCGAGCCATCCGACGACGCCAAAGAGTTCATATACAGCATATTTTCAACGCCGTTAATTTGCTCTTCCAGCGGCGTTGCCACCGTTTCAGAAATCACTGTTGGGTTCGCGCCGGGGAACTGGGCACTTACGACAACAGATGGCGGTGATACCTCGGGATATTCCGAGATAGGCAATTGAAACATGGCAATCAATCCAGCCATAAAAATCAAAATTGATAACACCGACGCAAAAATTGGACGGTCAATATAAAAGCCGGAGATATTCATATAACTTCTCTTACACTTATTGTTTTAAACAAACACAAACTTGGTTCGGCGCACACAGCACCTATTTTTGGACAATCTGTGGTGAAACAGGCACACCAGGGCGAATGCGGATCACACCATCAACAATCACTTGATCTCCTTGCTGCAAACCGCTTTGAATCACGCGGCGCCCCTTAAGACTATCGCCAATTTTCACCTCACGATAAGCTGCAGCGCCATTTTCAGCGACATACACAAATTTCTTATCCTGATTTGTGCCAATTGCACGCTCAGGCATCATAATCACGTTATTTTCCTGCGCACTGCCAAGGCGTACTCTGGCAAACATACCAGGCAATAACGCACCATCAGCATTGTCAAAATATGCACGCGCACGAATTGTACCCGACGCTGGGTCAATGCGGTTATCAAAACTGCGGATAAAGCCATCAACAATCATACCTTCTCCGCCAGCCTCTGCACCGACAACCAGTTTAACAGGCACAGATTTCTCTGCCGCCGCATCGCGTACTTGATTACGGATATGCGTTAAATAGGTCGATTCATCGACTTCAAAATCTGCGTAAATACCATCACGTGATACAATCGATGTCAGCAGCGGCGCAGACGAGCCCGCTTCAACCAAATTACCCTCTGTAATCTCGGCGCGGCTTACCCGGCCACTAATCGGCGCTTTCACATGCGCATAATCCAAATTAATTTGTGCCTGAACAAGGCGCGCCAACGCCGCCTGCAACGATGCCTGCGCAACGCGCGCAGCATTTTCACGGCTATCATACAAACTTTGTGAAATGGCTTTTTTCTCGATCAAACCTTTCGAGCGCTTTAACTCGCGCTGCGCATGGGCGGCTTCGTTTTCTGCGGCGGCAAGTTCGGCCTCTGCCTGCGCGACAGCTGCCTCATAAGGGCTTGGGTCAATTACAAGCAAGACATCGCCTGCCTGTACATCTTGACCATCTTGAAACTTAATTTCGGAAATTGTGCCGCTTACCTGCGGACGAATTTCAGCATAATCAACCGCGACCATACGACCTGAAAACTCTTTCCAAATTTGCACAGGCTCGGGCGCAGCAACCATAACATTCACCGGCATCGCTTGGGCTTGCTGCGACGCCCCCTGAGCAGCCTCGGTTTCACTGTGCCCAGAAAAAACATAGCCACCAACACCAAAAGCCAACAGTGCCAAAACCGCGCCGCTAACCAATGTTTTATTATTCATTTCCGATAATTTTGCCATCCAACATTTCTCCCAGGAACAAAGATCAATTTAAAGACTTAGGTCAAGTTGACCAATCAGTCAAATAAAAAAGCAAATTTTTTTCACACAATAAATTTACGCGTCACCTGGCAAGCCCAAAATGCGCAGCACACCAAAGCGCACATCCGCGCGAAAAGTCTCCAAAGAGTTTTCAACGCGGGCCATCATTTTAACGCCCATGATATAACTGCGCAGCGCAGATAAAACCACATTCAAGTCCTCGTCTTCAGCAAGAACACCTTCCTCAACCAAATCACGCAAAACACTCAGCATATAACGGTCATACGATGAAAA
Source organism: Micavibrio sp. UBA6929 (assembly GCA_002448815.1). Classification (GTDB taxonomy): domain Bacteria; phylum Pseudomonadota; class Alphaproteobacteria; order Micavibrionales; family Micavibrionaceae; genus UBA6929. The sequence continues at coordinate 205,724 of DKAJ01000003.1, read as the reverse complement.
GATCTCTTGAACCTTTGTGTTCACAATATCTTCGCGCGCACCAATTTCCGACCCCAGCGCCGAAAACGGGCACCCGCAAACCTGCCCATACTGCGCGTAAACCTCCTCTTGCTTATTCACAATCAGGTCAATCATATTGTTAATGCGTTGCTGCGGCGACAATGCCGGAGAAAAAGCCTCATCAAAATCAGAACGGCACGAATCAAAGTGAAACTCTAAGACCGCAGCCGCCAATTCAGCCTTCGACTTAAAATAGTGATAAAAACTGCCCTTATTAACGCCAGCCTTACGGCAAATCTCATCCACACTGACCGAGCCATAGCTATTACGCCAAATAAGCTCAATGCCCGTTTCAATCAATTTATCTTTTGTAGAAATTTTCGTCATACGCACGCACTATCATAAAAAGGTTATATTTCTATAGTACATACAATTTGACTAGTTAGTCAAACACATCAAAGCGCAGGCATCAAAAAACCGTTTTCTTCTTGAACATAACCGCCGTCGATACGAGGCTCATCAATGCGGTTGGCCATACAATGCACCGCGCCGCCTGAATAAATAAACTGCTTCAAATCAACCGTCACAACATCATAGCCACGCTTTTTGATTTGATCTTGCAATTTTTGTGAGCATTCAGGCATAACCACCGTATTACCAAACACACGGAAATTCGCGCCATACGCCATCGCGTCAGCCTTATCAATCGCGATATAATTCTCAGAAGCCTTTAGACCATAGCGTTCAAAAGCAAATTCACAAAAACCTTTTTCATCAAAGTTTTCAAGGCCACCTGGATACACAATCATTTCACCACGTGGTAACGCGCCAAGCGCTGTATCAATATGAAAGAACGGCTTTTTCGTTTGCAACGACACAACAGGCACGCCTAGTGTCTTTCTTAAAAATGTGTGTGCAAGCTTACTGGACCGACCGTGCGCCGCACTATGACGCCCTGGATCAACCGCATAACCAGACCAAAATACATCACGAAAAGGATCATAAAGGTTATCACCTGTACCCTCAAAATTATGCGGATTAACAATCATCGAACGCTCAGGATCAACAGAATCAAAAAACGCACGGTGCAAATCAACTTCGGGCTGGCGCTCTTCATTTGAAAAATGGCTCATAACCGTCTTTACGGAACCATGATCCACCAACGACAATGACGCATCGGCGGTGAACACTTGATCAGGATGCCCCTCAAGCTCTTGCAACGACACAACTGACGCCCCAGCCGCCATCAACGCCTCATACAAGCCATGAGATTGCTCAACAGCCTTCTCAACAAAGCCCTTACGATCTTTCAAATAAGCCTTTCGCCCTTCAACCTGCAAATCATTGGCAGGGCCATGCTCGGTATTTGGTTCAGGAATATAATAATGCGCCGCACCGCAAAACAGCACAACTGGACTATTTTCTTTACCAGAATAAGAAACCATAATAAAAAACACCCTTATTTTTTTGCCCTAATAAAAGGCAAAAGACCAAGGGTGTCAACAAAATTATGAAAAAGAAAATTTTGTTATAAAACAAGACAATAAAATTATGCCGCGCCGCGAATGCGTTTCAAAAACCCGGTCATCAAACCGCCACGCTCAGACAACTGCGCCGCGCGCGCTTCTTCTGCCAAATCAACATAACTGCGCGTATTATCTACGAACGATCCGCTATTTTGGTTATGAGGACGCATTTTTTGCATCTTTTCGCCCAATCCTTCATGTTCGCGGCGTTCACGCAAGGCACGTGCGCGCTCTTCACGCTTACGAATTTTTTCTTTCAGCTCTTCTGCTTGGCGCTGGCTATACTCGCTCGTGATCAATACTTGCGATGCCTGCTTCTGCCACTGATCGCGCTGCTCTTTCAAATCATCGATTTGCGCATGCGCCGTTTCAAGCTGCTGCTCAAGCATATAGATACGCATCTTCATACGCTCCATCTCGATCATTGTGCTCGCCTTTTGCATTTCCTGCTGCACGACATTTTCCTGCTTAGGCGCAGCGTCCTTCTCAACAGGCTTGCCCTCAGGCGTCACATCAGCCTTCAAACCATAAACGCGCTCAAGCTCTGACACATCAATCACACGGTGACCATTATCATTACGCGAAAACGACAATTTGCCACTTTTCATCGCACGCTGAATAGTCGACTTCGAAATGCCAGTGATATCTGCTGCTCTTTGTGCGCCAACTTTTGCCATGTTTGAAAACCCTTATTTTCCTTAAAACTGTGCTATCTTGGGATTAGACTTAGCATAGCGACTCTAAAAAACGCAAGATTATATGACATAAAAACGGAAACTAGCTGTGCACAAACAAAAAAGGCGCCAGAACAATGCCTAACGCCTTTTTCCTCATTCTTAAGAGAGAAATCTTAATCTTATGCTTTTTCAGCCTCAAGGATCTTAGACAACGCACCGCTTAGTGACTGCCACTGAACGCCTGAGAATAAGTGAGCATATAAAAACGGCAACCAGCCTTTTTTACGCCACTCAAGGAATGTCGCATCATCAAGTTCAGCTAGCTTTTTCTCATCAACGATTTTAAAGCCGCTAAAGTTAATACGCACATCACTGCCAACTTGAATTTGCGCCTGGCGTTCGATCAGCAAATCTTTTGCCAGCAATTCTTTTGAAAATTCGGCTGTGCGCTGCGCTGCCGCGTGGTATGACTTACAAAACTCAAGCGCATTTGACGCAAGCGCCGTTGCCTTACCTTCATCATCAAAGAACTTTTTATCGCCGCCCTCTTGAACGGTTTCACCTTCTTTGAAATCAATACAAAGCGTCAATTGATCGCTTTCAGGCACTTCTGAAAAAATGAAAGGATAACGGCGAATATATGCAGGAATATACGCCCCTTCCGCCCATTTACCCTCTTTATCAACGAACAGGTTCTCACCATCGCGCAAACCCAAAATCGCAACAGGCGTTGCATTCGCATCAGGACTAAAGGCAATCGGATAATGATGGCAAATTTGCGGCATCTCTACCAAGTTCACAGGCACGGCATTCACTTTATCAGTAAACCCAAAACCTAACCCTTCCTTTAGCGCCAGTGTTTTATGCGCCTCTGAATCAAGTGGTCGAGGCTCACTGTAAAACAATGGAAACGCAGACGATGCGCCCTTTGCCTCTTCTTTATTCTCTGTTTCTTTGCTCTTAGCCATATTCTATATGTCCCCTTTATAATCTCACAAACAACTAGGATAAAAACTACCCTACCACGGAAAGTGTAAACGATTTGTAAACGCTTTCCAATCTGCAAATTGGGCATGTTTTTGTGAAAAGCCCAAGAAACCGTTTTACAGCGCCATAAAATGGTCTATGGTCAAACAACAATTGGGACGATCAAAGAACGGAGTATCTCATGCGCATTGCAATGGTTGGAACAGGCTATGTAGGCTTGGTCTCTGGAACATGTTTTGCCGAATTCGGCATCAACGTCATCTGCGTCGATAAGGACAAAAGCAAAATCGACTGCCTAGAAAACGGCGAAATCCCAATTTACGAACCCGGCCTAAAAACATTGGTCAAAAAACAGGTCGAAGCAGGCCGCCTTTCCTTCACAACCAACCTAGAAGACGCCGTCAAAGGCGCAGATGCAGTCTTTATTGCTGTTGGCACACCGCCACGCGAAGAGGACGGTCACGCGGATATGACGTACGTCTATCAAGCAGCGCGCGAAATCGCCCGCGTCATGGATGGCTATACAGTGATCGTGACCAAATCGACCGTCCCTGTCGGCACAGCGCGCGAAGTCGAAAAAATCGTCCGCGAAGAACGCCCTGATGGTGATTTTGATATTTGTTCAAACCCAGAATTTCTGCGTGAAGGCGCCGCAATCAATGACTTTATGCGCCCAGACCGCGTCGTCATCGGATCAAGCTCTAAACGCGCGACAGATGTGCTAAAAGCGCTTTACCGCCCGCTTTACATCAATGAAACACCGATGGTCATCACATCGCCGGAAACATCTGAAACAATCAAATATGCGGCCAATGCCTTCTTGGCGACAAAGATCACCTTCATCAACGAAATTGCAAACCTGTGCGAAAAAACAGGCGCAAACGTCCAAGAAGTTGCGCGCGGCATGGGCCTAGATGGCCGCATCGGCAGCAAATTCCTGCACGCTGGCCCAGGCTACGGCGGATCATGCTTCCCCAAGGACACTCTTGCCCTAACGCAAATTGGCGAAACATTCGGCGCGCCGCAACGCATCGTCGAAAAAGTTGTCGAAATCAACACGCTGCGCCATCAGGAAATGGCTGACCTTGTTGTGAAAACATGTGGCGGCGATGTGAAAGGCAAAAAAATTGCCGTACTTGGCATTTCATTTAAACCTGGCACAGATGACATCCGCGAGGCACCAAGCCTGCAAATCATCCCGCACCTGCAAGCCGCTGGCGCGCAAATCTCGGCCTTTGATCCTGCTGCTATGGATAATGCGGCAAAAGTCCTTTCTGACGTGACATGGGCGAAGGATTCATACGAAGCCATCGAAGGCGCCGATGCCCTTGCCATCATTACCGAGTGGAACGAATTTCGCGCCCTTGACCTTGACCGCGTAGAAGACCTGCTGGCGGAAAAGCGTATCATCGACATGCGCAATATCTATAAAATCAAAGACATGGCCGCGCGCGGCTTTGATTACGTGTCTATCGGCCGTCCAGCGGTTGAAGCAAACCAAGGCACGCCAGCCTTAAAAGAAGTTGCACAATAATGGGACACCCTTTATCAGCAAAGCTCCTCGCGAACCTGCCCGCATTATGCAACATGGTGCGCCGCATTGCCGTGCAGGCTGGCGACATTACCCTTGATTATTACGAGATGGGCAACCTGAACGTCGAAACAAAAGGTGATGGATCCCCCGTTAGTCTGGCCGATCAAAAGGCCGAAGAATACATCGCCAAAGAACTAGCCAGCATCACACCAGACATCCCAATGGTCGGTGAAGAATCCAAAGAAGCCGGCAAAATGCCTAACCTTTCTCAAGGAGAATATTTCTGGCTAGTTGATCCACTAGACGGCACAAAAGAATTCATCCAAGGCGGATCAGATTTCACCGTAAATATCGCCCTTATCAAAGGCGACACGCCTGTAATGGGCGTTGTCTTTGTTCCTGTAACAGGCGTTTTATATGCAGGTCACGCCGCAGGCAGCGCCATCCGCTGGAGCGAAGAAACAGATCAAGACAAATCCATTCACGTGCGCAGCGCCCCTAAAAACGGCCTAACCGTTGTAGCCAGCAAATCGCACGGCGATAATGAGCGCATGGAAAAATTGCTTGAGTCATTCAAGATCAATAAGCTCATGCGCCGTGGAAGCTCTCTGAAAATCTGCGCCATCGCAGAAGGCAAAGCCGACCTTTACCCGCGCCTTGGCCCGACATGCGAATGGGACACCGCCGCCGCGCACGCTGTCCTTAATGCTGCGGGCGGATGCCTGGTGCAAACTGATGGCACGGCCTTCACATACGGCCATACCGAGCGCGATATGCTCAACCCCGAGTTTATCGCCGCTAGCGAAAACTGGTTCCTCGAAGACGACGCCGAATAACGCCCCTCCCCGCCCAGCGCAATAAAAAAGACCGAGAGATATAAATCCCTCGGCCTTCTTCGTTCACGATCTAGGAAACTTATTTACACAACAATTGTGCCGTCATTCAGTAATGATTGCTCGTTCGTCAAACCAGTCACACCTTCAATAGTCGCAACTGTTGTGAACTGACCATTGCCATTTTCACTGATAGAAACAATGCTGTTTTGGCCGCTTGTTGTGATGCGCACAAAATCAGTAATCGCATCTTGCGTCGGGTTATAGCCGCTGAGGTATGATGACAAGTCAATCACGTCATTTTGCGCAATCGAGAAATCATGGATCGTATCAACGCCTGTACCACCTAGGGCAAATGTGTCTGCGCCACTGCCGCCGTAAAGATCATCATTACCATTACCACCAGAAATATAATCATTTCCTTCTTGGCCAAAGATAGTATCGTTACCGTCGCCGCCATAAATATGGTCATGGCCACCGCCGCGTACTTCACCGTTAATGTTCGATTCTTTCGCAAGCGTCACCGCATTATTTTCAATGTATTCAATCGTGTCATCACGATCCCAACCTGAAGTCGCTTCAAGCATCTCAAAGACTCTAAAGCCCGCGCCATCATCAGCTATAATACCATTATCATCGGCAAGCTCGTCAGTGAACAAAACATCACCAAACAAGATATCATCACCGCCTGACCCTGTAATTGTGTCACTGCCTGCATCGGCAAGTTCAACAACAATCGCAGCCGCATTAAACAGGTTCGCATACCCATCCAGACCGTTATCTGTTGTCAGGTAATCAGAAGAACCATTTGAATCGATTGCATCCATGATGTCTTGCTCTGACGCGGATGGTGAACCAACAATAATGCTGAAAACCTCATCGCTTGTTGCTTGCAAGCCGCCGATCTCATTTGATCCGTCTGCACTGCCGTTGATTTGATCTTCAACGTCAATATTCGTACCGCCTGGCACTGCGCTATCTGATGGGTATGGTGTAAATTCAACCGTACCATCACTGTCAGTATAGGCATTGGCCGCACCATCAGAGATAAAGAACGTATATGTCGCCGCATTATCAATTGAGTTTTGATCAATAATATCAATCGCCGCAGATAAGACTGCTTCAAAGTTTGTCGATCCGTAAGACACCTGGTTATTGATAAAATCAACCAGCGCGTTCAAGCCGTTTGTTTGCGTCACATAATGGCTGCTTGGCTCAACATCACCGTTGAAATAGTCATAGCCAGTACCAGACGATGAACTGCTCGAGCTGCTAGAGCTTGAAGATGATCCACCCGAAGATGACGAGCTACTAGAGCTTGATGAAGACGAGCTACTGCCTGATGATGAACTGCTCGAGCTGCTAGAGCTTGAAGACGATCCACCCGAAGATGACGAACTGCTAGAGCTTGAAGACGATGAACCGCCTGTCACATCATTTGTGACAACTGGTGCAAATGGGATCAAGTTCACATGAATATCGCCGCCATCATACTGGCCAACTTCCTGAAGCAGGCTTTCAATCGCATTTTGAACCATATCCCACTGGCTTTGCAGTGATCCGCTGGTATCAACGATAATGTTCAAGTTATAATCTTGATCAGGCTGCGTCACGACCGAACCGCCAGTATCACCAACAAAGATGTCATTACCGCTTGCACCTGTCAGTGTTGTGTTCGTATTTGGACCAACCTCAAACTGATCATCTGCTGCGTCCCAGCTTACAGATACGCTTGCCGATGTCGAAGCACTGTTATTAGCCAGTGTAACCTCTTCACCAGACAGGTTCGTTTCTGTTGATGTCGCAACCACAGTAAGGTTGAGCGTACCGCTGTAATCGTTGGTTGGTGTAAGGGTCAAACCGTTAAGATCGTCTGGTGTGAATGACCATACACCTGCGCCCATATCTGTACCGGCAGAGAATGTAAACCCTGCAGGAACACCCTGCACAAGAATTGATGAAATCTCTTCCGAACCATCCGTATCATTCAGCGCAACTGACAAATCGAAGTCAACTGTGCTGCCTGCGCCGTTTGATCCGCCGCTCAAGCTTACAGAAACGCTTGGCGCGTCTGCAACCGCATCAACGTCAACGTCAATTGTTTGCGTTGCTGTGGCCGTATCGCCATTGCTTTCTGTCGCAGTTGCAACAACTGTCAGATTTGGCAAATCAACGTCGCTGTCTGCCGGTGGTGTCAGCGTAATACCGCCGTTATAATTCGCACCAGCAGCCAAGCCATTATAGCTATAAGTGCCGTTACCATTCGCAGTCCAGCCCGCGCCAGACACGCCCCAGCCTGCAGGAATGCCGCTGACTGTTAAAGACAGTGTTTCAGAACCATCTGCATCATTCAAACTTGCAGAAATTGGTACGTAAACAGAATTATCTTCATAAACCTGCGCATCAGAACCATTTGTATTCACTGTCAGGTTTGGCGTATCTGCATCGCCGCCCCATGTCACAGAAAAGGCCTCTGTTGTTGTGGCTTCGTTGTTTGTCAGTGTTAGCTCAGTGTCAGAAACATTTGTCTCTGTTGATGTTGCACGAACAAACAAATCAATTGTACCCGTATAACCAGGAGGCGGTGAAATCGTCAAACCACGCAATTCCGCCTCGGTAAATGACCACACACCTGCACCCATATCTGTACCCGCCGAGAACGAGAAACCTGCAGGAACATTTGTAATGTAAATCGCAGTAATGCTTTCCGATCCATCCGTATCGGTCAAAGCCACTGAAATGCCCAATGGAATATCACTGTCTTCTGCGCCGCTACCGCCAGATGATGCGCTGCTAGAGCTTGATGAAGACGATGAGCCGCTAGATGATGAAGAGCTGCTAGAACTTGAAGACGACGAACCGCTAGAAGATGAAGAGCTGCTAGAGCTTGAAGATGACGAACCGCCAGAAGACGAAGAGCTGCTAGAGCTTGAAGACGATGAACCGCCACTAATCGTACCGCCAGAAACATCATTCACTTGAATGATCGGCGCATCCGCAACCGCATCAACGATCACATCAATGCTTTGCGTTGCTGTGGCTGTTTCACCGTTGCTCTCTGTCGCAGTCGCAACAACTGTCAAACCCGATAGATCAACATCGCTATCCGCTGGTGGTGACAAAGTAATACCGCCGCTGTAATCCTGACCCGCAGAAAGACCATCATAAGTGTATGTCCCGTTACCATTATCCGTCCAGCCCGCGCCAGAAAAACCCCAGCCCGCAGGAATGCCGCTCAACGTCAAAGACAGCGTTTCTGAGCCATCTGTATCATTCAGGCTTGCCGTAATAGGAACAAAGATTGATCCATCTTCGTAAACTTCCGCATCAGAACCATCTGTATTGACTGTTAGACTTGGTGGCTGCGCATCCGAACCAGCATCCCACGTCACAGAAAATGGCGCCGTAGATGTTGCGTCATTATTCGTCAATGTTAGCTCGGCGTCAGAAACATTTGTTTCTGTCGATGTCGCGCTTACGAGCAAGTTAATCGTACCCGCATAACCTGTTGGCGATGAAATCGTCAAACCGTTAAGCTCGGCCTGCGTAAACGACCAAACCCCATTGCCTTCATTCGTACCAGCCGAAAATGTAAAGCCCGCAGGAACATTGCTGATATAAATTGCTGTAATGCTCTCCGATCCATCTGTATCGGTCAACGCCACAGAAATATCCAACGCAATATCACTATCCTCTGCGCCGCTAAAGCCAGAAGACGAGCTACTACTAGAACTTGAAGACGAACCGCTTGATGATGAGCTACTAGAGCTTGAAGATGATGAACCACTAGAAGACGAGCTGCTAGAGCTTGAAGATGAACCACTCGATGAAGAACTGCTAGAGCTTGAAGATGAGCTACTAGAGCTTGTCGAACCAGACGCATCTGTCACTGTAATAATTGGCGCATCCGCAACCGCATCAACGATCACATCAATGCTTTGCGTTGCTGTCGCCGTATCACCGTTGCTTTCTGTTGCTGTGGCAACAACGGTCAAACCTGACAAGTCAACATCGCTGTCCGCTGGTGGTGTCAATGTAATACCGCCGCTGTAATCCTGACCTGCTGCCAAACCGTCATAGGTATATGTGCCATTGCCATTATCCGTCCAGCCCGCGCCAGAAAAACCCCAGCCCGCAGGAATGCCGCTCAATGTCAAAGAAAGCGTTTCAGAACCACCATCTGTATCGTTCAAACTTGCCGTAATAGGAACAAAGATTGATCCATCTTCGTAAACTTCTGCATTTGAACCATTTGTATTGACTGTCAATGTTGGTGGTTGCGCTGTAATCGTTGTGAAGATTGGCTCGCCAGTTTGCTCGTCAAATGTAACGCGGAACACATCATCTTGTGTTGTTGTTGCCGTATAAGCAAGGCTCGTCGCGCCGATTGGGCCAACGGCTGCTGGGCCATTGTTAAACGATGCAGAAGAAATATCCTGAAATGTAAAACCAGAATTTTGCGCGCCAGATGTTTCGCCCGCTGCCGGTTCGATAATCGCAAGCTCTTCCGCCAAAGAAGCAACCTGAACTTCAAACAACCCTGTATCAACATTCAGCGCCGTAACAAGATCTTGCAACGTCATCACTTCGTTGTTCAAGAAAACCGCAACTTCTGGGTTCTCAGCCATAACTTCGGCAACATTTTCCAAGACAATTTTCTGACCGTTATTCAACGTCAAAATCACTTCATTATCGCCGCTGTGTACAGATTGAATGTCAACAAACTCAACGCCAAGTGATAAAGGAGTCAAACGATCAACCGTGATTGTCTTCACCTCTGGCGCATCAGGCGCCTGCAATGTTTCAGGCTGATCACCTGACAAGACAGAACTTGTCGAGCTAATCATAGAGTGTAAAGACAGCGTCTGAGAATTCAGCGCAGTGCCGTCATTAAATACGACCGGCGCATTACCTGAAGACAAACCATCAATATTTTTAAGAAGATATAAAGAGCCTGAGGCCAGCTGAATCATCGCTTGATCGTTACTAAGATATGTAACACTGACAATGTCACTTTCGTTAAAATCAAATGTATACCCCTTACTAGAAGAAACATCGATTGTCTTAGCATATTGCGTTTGATTAGCCATTTTACACCTCTACCTGCACGTTATTTCAGTGCTTTAATTAACCAGTGCATTTGCACCATTAATATCTTGTTAATTTTCCGTAATGCATGGTTTTTATCATTACGGAAGAATTCTGTCAAATTTTTTATCAGATGATATGGATTTTATAACCAGAAAGCCCTAGAAATAACAGCATGCAATTCGGGATAAAAAAATCACCAACAATAAACTTCATCCACGGATGGGGCATGTCGCCGCGTTTCTGGCATAAACTGCAAGGTGAGCTAGATGCCTTTCAAAGCACCACAACAGATTTAAATTTCACCAGCGAACCTGCCAATAAAAACCCAACCAGCCCCAGCGCAGATTTCCTTATCACCCACTCTCTGGGCGGGCTGTGGGCCTTAAAAAACGGCATTTACCCGCGCCGCGGTATGGTCTTCATCAATAGCTTCCACAATTTCACAACCTTCAGTGATAAACACATCTTGCAGGCCATGCAAAAGGCACTCAAGGACAACCCACATGCGCAAATGCAGCGCTTTTTAAAACAGGCCGACTGCGAATCACAGGCACATCAAACAGACTTCTGGAACACGCAGCGCCTGCACGAAGGGCTAGACTGGCTGCAACGTTGGGACGGCCAGATCGAGCTTGCCTCGCTCAATTGCCCTGTCCTTGTTCTAACAGGTGACAAAGACCGAATCTGCAAAATTGATAAAATGATGCCCCATTGGGACGGACACACTCTTATCACCAACCCCGATGCAGGGCACGCGCTGCCACTCAGCCACCCACAATGGTGCAAAAAGCAAATCAAAGCATGGATCAAAGACAACAACCTTTAACTATGCCAGACACACACGCGCGCAAAATCATCACAAACTTTGGTCGTTTCGCCAAACAATACGGCGAACAAAGCACGTTGCAACAGGCGGTCGCGCAAGAGTTACTCAGCGCACTGCCAAAAGGCACAACGCCAAAACGCATCCTTGAAATTGGCTGCGGCACAGGCAATCTAACGCATCTATTATCGGCGCGCTTCCCTAGCGCCCACATCACCGCAACCGATGTCACGCCAGAAATGCTCCACGAAGTGCAGCGTAAAATAAGCAACACTTCACATATCGAAACAATGCACCTTAACGGGGAGGACATTACCCCGCTGCAAGGTCAAACCTTTGACCTAATCATCAGCAATATGACCGTGCAATGGCTGGACGATATTCAGGGATGCTATGACGCGTGGCAGAGCATCCTCGCGCCTTCGGGAACAATCCTCACCAGTCGTCCGGCCGAAAACTGCTTCCCAGAATGGCGCAATAGCCTCGCACATTGTGGATATCAAAGTGGGTTGCACCCCTTCCAATCAACACGCGGCAAAATATCACACATCACTATTCCGCAAGAATATGGATCGACGCTCAACTTCCTAAGATCAATGCGCACAACAGGCGCGGCAACCCCTCACCCCGATTACACGCCCCTAACGCATTCACAAATCAAGCATGCATACACCTATTGCGACGCAGCTCATAATGGTCGCATCACATGGCATATTCAAATTGATATGATAAAGAATTAAAGGGCGCCACTCAGACGCAAGATAACCATATGATTATCCAAATCCGCATCTGCCGCATCACTATCGCGCATACGGTTTAAGTATTCTGCGCTCAAAGACAGGCGCGGACTAATCACATAGCGCATACCACCGCCAAGCTCCCACGTTTCATCTGTACGGACAAGGCTGGTAAATTCATCCTCGTTATAATTCACGCCAAGCGTTGCAAACAAGTCTTGCTGCAATTCATAATCCAAACCAATGCCAAAGCCACGCTTTTTCATGCCTGCCTTAATCAATGTATCCTCTGCCGTAGAAACGCCAGCATCCAAATTTAATTTCCATTTTGGATTTAAAATCAACTGCACCGCACCTGCAAAAGACAAGCTTGATGCATCATCAATGTTACTTTGATCGTATGTGCGATTTTCACGGCCAATACTTAAAAAACCAGTCACCAGCCCCTTATAATCAAAGGTCGATCCAAGGCGCGCTAAAAAGCTCTTATTACTGCGGTCATTACCAGTAAAACCGCTACCCGCAACATATTCGCGGTTCTTCATATTCTGGTCAGTCCACTTAACCTGCACATAAGGCTCGAAAGAAGTTTGCGTCGCATAAGACAGGCGCGCATCAATTTCATTCTGGTCAAAATCACCATCTTTATAGATAGCCTCCGCGCCAGAGTTCGACACCCCATTTTTATAACGGGTCTGCCCTGCGCGTCCCATAACCGACAACCCTAAACGATTAGGCTGATAACGAAATCCCGCTTCGGCGGTGGTCTCGCTATACTCAACAGGCTTGCGCGTCAGCGCGCCAAAACTGGTGCCGCGCACCTTAGCGCGGTCTGTATGATAGACGCCGTGCGTCACATTAAATGGAATAACAAAACTGCGATACGCTTCTAAAACGCCGCCAAATTGCGCCTCACCATCAATGGTATTTTCATCGGGCGAATCCGCATAGCGTTCCATCTCGCCTTTAGCACTGACAGTAAACTGATGACGGCCAACATCTTTGACAACAGTCGCGCTAGGCTTAAACCGCGTAATAAAATCCGCGTCCGCATCATCCTCGGTCGCATAAATATTATCGTTATATTCTTCCTCGGTATCCATCCGCGCATAAATCTTAAAACCTCGCCAATGGAAAGGCGACGTCGTCAATACACCCGGATCAACGGCGCGCAATTTACCTTTGTTGGTCGAGTCATCCTTAAAGCCAAAACGCTCCCAAGCGGGCTTTGCGTCCTGCGCATGCGCGGGCATTGCCATATAAGAAGAAGCCAACAATGTAAGAATAAGTGCACGAGAAATGCGAATCATGAATCAAGTGTAAATCACATCAATGCCTTTGTCACAGCACCAAGAATATTTTTCGCACGTTTATCCCATGTATAATGCTCTTTCAAATCGGCTAGCGCCTGATCTGACAAGCGCACTTTTAACGCTTCATCATTCACCAAACGTGTGATCGCATTTTGCCACTCATCCAAATTATCTGGCGCCACCAAAAGGCAATTTTTTTCATGCTCCATCACCTCACGCAGCACAGAAAGATCACTACAAATAATTGGCTTTTTCGCGGCCATATATTCAAACAATTTTAAGGGTGAAATCCATCGTGAAATATTCACACCAGTGCGCAGCGACATATCTTTTTGATAAGGTGCAACAACAACATCAAAACCAGAAATATACTGACTCAAATCACCATGAGAAACATGCCCATGATAGTGGACATCACCACCTTTTTCACGTATCCTCAATTCATCAATTTGCTGCCGAGAACCGCCAACAATGTGAAACGAAATCTCTGGCATACGCGCGGCAAGATCAACCAAAACCTCCGCGCCCTTCCCGGGAAGAAGCGACCCAACGTAACCAACAGCAGGCTTAACGTCCTTTAAAATACCAACCGTTACGTTTTCATGAATATCTGCGCCATCATGCGCAACAACAAAACGCGCCTCATCTGAGGAGCCCAAAAAGGCCAAAACATCTGATAGCAAAGACTTTGAAATACATACGATAAGTTTTGTTTTATTTTTCAAAAACAGCCATTTCACCACCCTGCCCTGCAACCCAGATGGAACCTCATGAAGCTCTAAAACCACCGGACAAAACAAAGACATCCATGCCAAAAGCCAAGGGTCTCGCCCATAACAAATATCAGGTTTTGGCAATTTTAAAAATTGATAGGCCTGATCAACAAGACGAAAAATGCCGTTTTTGAAAGGCGAAAAAACATACGAAAAAATCGAATCAACGCCGTAAAAATCAAATGGATTTTCACACCCACCACGTTTGGCAAACAACGTGACATCACATCCATTTTTTGCAAAGGCCTGACACATTTTCATGACATGAACACTGTTCGCACGATCAGATGGAATCAAGGATCCTGAGGCATAAAAAAGACGCATTTTTCACCCCTCTTCTTTGACCTGTAAATTTGCTTCTAACGACACCAATAATGCAATCGCATCACCGCAATTTTTACGCCGCGAAAAATGCGTTTCCCAAATCACATCAATATCCAACCACGTCACAATATCGCGCGCCTTTAATGCCTGCAAAAATGCATATGACATATTTTTCAAATCTTCGCGCTCACGTACCAATTTTGAAAAATCGATAAAATTCGTATTCGGCGATGATGGCCAATTGATAAATGGCATCACCTCAATGCCCTTATGTAGTATTTTGTTTTTTAAACGCGCCGCAAACACTTGTGATCGTGACGCACTATAAGACAAACCAAAATTCGGTTTATTAGGCACATCAAACACATCGGGATACGCACGGCGCATCATCGCAATAAATAAATTACGATCACGGCGCCAGCGCCCATCAATACTCAGGCCCCATCGCCAAAAATCATTATTAATAAACGGCGTTTTATAAGAAAAACCCTTAATCAAAACATGCGGTGCAACCAATTTACCAACCTCTGCAAACAAGACCTGCTCATCGAAGCTCAACACATCTGGCGAGGCAAAGCCCCCACCAACATGCGCCGACATACCGCCAACATCGCCGTCATGCATCACCATCGACTTAACCTCGGCGCGTTTTTTCAAATAGCGCCCCTTGGCTTGCTCCAAAGACAGTGCTGGCTCGGCCTTTAGATGACCGCCGACAACCGCATCCCCAATATACCCCGACCATATCAACGCATCGCTATAAGGCTCCAGCAGGGAAATCGGCACATGATGAAATAAAAATGTTTGGGCATCATTACGCCGCGCATTTTCCAAAAGCTCATCCGCCTGCCAAGATACCTGCGTTAAATCAATGGCCTGATGCCGCACACTCGCCGCGCGCGCAACCTGTGCGCCGAACTCATAGTCATAACTGCCAGGCGTGCCAAACGTATATGTCTCAATATTGCCCGCATCCGTAAACTCACGAAGCGCGCATAAAATCGCACGACTATCCAAACCGCCGCTGATCGGCACAACATGACGCGCGCCAGTGACAAAGTCATCTTCGATCGCCTTACGAAACAGGCGCATCCCCTCATCCATCAGGGCTTGCTCATCCAACCCCACATAACGCGATGGATCAACCCCCGAGTAATCCAGTGGCAACGCATCCGCATAACCCGGGAAGTACCCAAGGTGTAAAAAGAACGAAATATCCGCGCGGGACACGTTGCTCATGGGCGCACCTCACGAATACCAAACACATCCTGTGCACTTCGCAAGACCATCATGAAATACTCAACCCACTGGCTTTCACTATCCCCGTAATGCAGCAAAATATGATCAAATGATTTTTTCTTATAATGCATAAAATATTCACTCAGCAAAAAATCGCTTTGATAAATTTTATCCCGAAACGGCTTCAGACCAGCATCACTTTCCATCCAGTTTTTAAGCGGCAAAGGAAAACCAACTTTTTTACGGTACGCAAAATCATGTGAAAAAATATCGGCTGCATAATCCTTCAAAATCTTTTTCGTTTCATCTGCGCCGAACAAAATATCTTCATCTAAATTCATCGCCCATTCGATCAAATTACGATCCAAAAATGGAACGCGACTTTCGATCGCAGCGCCCATCGACGATTTATCCTGACGCTCTAAAACGGCGACAAGATATGTCTTATGATCAGCCAAAATCAATTGCCGCGAAAATGAAAATTCTTTCAGCGCCGCGCACGTATCGCCGCGCAACAAATGCCCCTCATGAGGACCAAACATTTGCTCAACTGTGGATGCAGATATATAACTGTTCAAGCTATTAAGGATCACGGCGTTTTGTTTTGTGTAGTGTTTACGCAAATGCAACATGCGTCCCACACGTGCATCCATATTCCCAATCGCATCAATCACACCATCTGGCATCATTTTCTCAAGGGAACCACCAGACGACAAACCAGCCATCTTCTTAAACTTGGTATACCCTGCAAACAGCTCATCAGCGCCCTCGCCAGTCAACTGAACCGTAACATTTTGCTTGGCATAGCGGCTTAACAAATAAATCGGCACCGTATTAGGATAATCCAGCATCCCATCCGCAAGCCACAAGACATGCTCAAAATTTTCGGCGATCATCTTGCGGTTAATATTATACTGATGATGCGTAAAACCATATTTATCGGCGACATAGCGCGCAAACGGTTCTTCCGATAAATGCGCCTCATTTTCGGCATCAAAACCAACAGAAAAAGAATTTATCTGATCCGTATCGTATAATTTATGCATTGCATGGCCAACCAACGAAGAATCCACCCCGCCGCTAAGCTGCAATCCAACGGGAACATCTGCCATCAACCTGCGTGAAACGGCCTCCTCAAAAACGTCAGGCAAATCATTTGGATCCGACTTTTTATCGCCAATATGATCAACCACGTCATAGTATTTTCGCACGTCAACATCACCACTTCGCACATCAACGCAGATCGAATGTCCCGGCAGTAATTTTACAATTTGATAATAGGGCGTCAGGCCTGATTGCCCCCCTCTGTACAGGAGCCAATCACGCACCCCGTTCAAGGAAAAACAGCGCAATTCATCGCGCCATTCAAAAAGCGCTTTCACCTCAGACGCATATCCAAACCCAAAATTTCCCGCCGCGTAATAAAGCGGTTTAATACCAAAGCGATCACGCGCAATGCATAATTTACCCAAATTCGTATCATAGATACTGAAAGCATACATGCCATCAATACGCTCAAGAAGACGATCCCAACCCCACGCATGATACCCGTGAAGAAGAACTTCGCTATCGGACTGGCTATTAAATTTATACCCTTGCGCAATCAGCTCTTCGCGCAGTTCCATAAAATTCCAAATCTCACCATTGACCGTCAAAATCACGCCATGGCCAATCATCGGCTGACGGCCTGCTTCGCTAAGATCCATGATACTCAGGCGGCGATGACCGCAATAAACATGCTCATCGTCCCAGTCACTCCACTGATCAGGGCCACGGTGTGCAAGACTGTTGAGTGCGCGGCGCGCCTCTTCTTGGGAAAAACCACCTAATTTAAGCTGACCAAAGATCCCGCACATTAGCGCTCCTCCCCAAAGGTCACTTTGATTTGACGCAAGCACGATTCACTGCGATCAACAAAATACAAATATTGACGCGCCTCATCCCACGTTATGCCGTGCGTTTCGCCAAAGCCATCCAACTCGGCAACAACCTGCCCGCCGTCCAGGGCGCGCACCTCGACCTTAAAACCAATCGCCACAGCAATGTAATCCGCATTTAACACAGCGCAGCTAAACGGCCCATCGGGATAGCGCCCATCATCCGCGAACGTTATTTCTGAGTGATAATTCAAGTCCTTATCAAACACGACAATGCGCCATCGTTTTTGATCACACACATAAATGCGGTCTTGCGGATCTTGGCTCATATTACAAAGACGCAAAAATGTATCGCCGCCATTAAAGTCTTTAACATGACGCACCAAGTCCAAATCACGCCAGTCATTCGCGACCTTATATTCGGATAAACATTGATGTCCTTTTTGTGCAACAATCAAATGACCATCACGAAAAACGGCGCCATTAGGTTTCATCATTGCGGTGCGCGTATCTGTAAAAATCGCCTTTAATTCTGGCCAGTTGCGCGCATAATGCCACATACCCCAGATCAACATTTTCAGTGATCGTTTAGGCTTTTCAGGGCGGCCATTTTTCATTTTAGAGGGCGTAAAATAATAAGGCGCCCCCACATATTCGATGGCCAAATTACTCAAAAACGATAAACATAAACGCACGCCATCACGCACGCCGCGCACGGGCGACAAACGCCCAAGATGCCCCAAAACATGAGACACGGATAAGTCTGGACGATACACGCAAAAGCGATGATTGTGCCAATCAGAAACCAATAAATATTGATCTGGCGTAACAAAGACATAGATCGGCTCGCGCAGGTCACCCGTTGAAAATCCTTGCTGCCCGCCCTGCCAGATCATATCACCGTCAGGCGTTAAAACCGTGGCGCGGTTATGGCCACTATCCGCAACCGCAATGCGGCCATCATTAAACACCGCGGCAGAATTTGGCCACTTCATCGGCGAGGCCGGATCACCATGTAAGTCACGCACATGATCCAGTTTTACGCCCATACTATGCCGCGTCCTTATCGTGAATTTTCTTAATCATTTTTGCGGGAACACCGCCATAAAGATGCCCTGCTGGCACGTCTTTATTGACCACAGACCCTGCGGCGATAACGGCATTTCTGCCTATCGTGACACCTGGTAAAACAATCGCCCCCGCGCCAACCCAAACGCCGTCTTCCAGCACAACCGGCCCTGTGGCACGCGGATATGGCGGCAAGCCTTGATGCACATCCATACTGGCCGAGGTCACCAATACATGCGGCGACAATGTCACGCCATGACCAAGGCGTATCTCATCACGGCCAATTAAAAACACGCCATCGTTCAAACTAACGCGATCACCGATATAAATCTTTTCAGGCATGTCCATACGAATGCGTCCAAACACCCAAAAGCGCTTACCGCATTGTGCAACAAGCATATGCCACTTGGCTGAGCGCAATATACGCGAGCCACGACGCACAATATAAAAAAGCCTAAGCGCCAGTTTTTTCAGCATCATTATGCCCCCGCCAGTGTGATAAATCGACGTTTAAAAGACGCTCTAACTTATCAATTTCAGGAAGAAACGCCTGCAATAGCGCCGCGCGCAGTTCAGGCTTCATCCCCTCAAGATACTCGCCCTTACCCGACAGCCAGCGTTCAAACCCATTAAATTGCGCATCACGCTGGTGCAGCTTATCACCCATCAAAACACCGGCCAGTTTATGGCGCACCTTGTGCTGCAATGTTGGCCGCGGCGCAGCCACATTAATGCGCTTTGTCAAGGACGGCGGAACAAACCCGTCATCCACACCAATAAAGCGGTAAAGATTTTGAACAGTCTCAAGCCCTTGTGCCTTCAAATCGTCAAACATGAAAAAGTGAATATTCTCACGCGGAAAATTCGCTAGCAAATATTCAACGCCCGCCGATATCATACTGCTATCAACCCATAGGCGCCACGCCGCATGATTGTCAAAAACCTCATCCAATGTCCACACAACATCACGGCGCTTGCGCACATGCCAATACGCCGAAAATGTGCGCTCAACCGGATGACGCAAAGCAAAGGCAAGCCTCGCATCAGGGTTATAATTCTTAATGCGCTCTAGCGCGTTGATATTATAAATATATCCAGGCGTACAATCCATGCGCACCCCATCATGGCCTGCATCATACAACCCATCAAACCATGATAAACCTTCATGAAAATGCTGATCGAAAAAGCAAGGTTCCCCGCGCGAGGAAGCATTAATTTCAGGATGATCTGCAAGGCAGAAATACGTCCATGTTGAGGCACTTTTGGGCGGGCCTAAATAAAAAAACTCTACACGGTCTTTCACGACTATTTTCCCTTAATGCGGCAAAGAAAATGCCCTGGCGAATGCATGGCAAAACAAAGAAATCAGCGCCAAGAAAAACGCCGAATATACATATACTACACGCCCTTCAACCAGACATCAATTCCGCGCCCCAAGAATGTTTCTAAAAATGTAACATCCTCACGAAACTCTTCTTGCAGGCGCGCATATACATGCGGATCAATCGGCGGATATCCGGGCTGCGTTAAAAAGCGCCTGGTAAAGCTGCGCACTAGTGGTATTTTATCCCCGATCGCAGAAATAGATCGCAGCGCAGGATGGGATAACTTGCGACCCTCATTGCTTTTGACAAAGCAGTGCGCCCCCCACTGCGGATCAGCAGGCAAATCCATAACAGATTGAAACGCATCAACCGCAATTTGCGGATTTTTAACCCACTCCTCAAACAGCAAAACATGTAACTGTTCCTTGGGGAATAGCTCTAACCAGCGCTCAAGATGAATGTGATAACGGTTACGCCACACAAAGCAAAACGGCGTTTCCTCTGGCTTGCGTTTACCGATTAATTCTTCATCTACGGCTTGCGCAAAGTCATCTGCCGTTTCACGTCCTTGCCATTTATTCTTCCAAAAAATCGAATGCGCGCGCTGAATAGGATCACGCAAACTAAACAACAACGACACATCAGGATAGTCACGATGAATGCGCGCGGCGCAGTCATCTTCTGGCACCCATGACGAAGGACCATCTTGCGTTAAGACAAATCCTTTTTCGAAATAAAGCGGACAAACCTCGCCACAAATTTGCCCGTCTTCACGATGCGAAAAATGTGTTGCGTAATATGCACCGCCGCGCTTGTACTGCGCATCGTCATAAAAATACTTCACTTCCTTTTTACGCGGAACGCACACACCAGAATGCGCCGCCAGCGCTTCATGCAAACTGGTCGTGCCGCAGCGCGTCGCGCCAGCGATTAAAAAGTCAGGTACAAATTGCGAAGATTCCCTGCTGGGCATATAAAATGATAAGGCCTAAATTTTCCGTTAGTATTTGAAACCATTGTATTTTAAAATAGGAAAAGAATAAAGCCCCCGAACAACAGACACATAGACCCGCTCCATACAAAACATGCCCAGCGCCCTTCGTAACCTCTATTTCAAATCCACGGCCTTTGCGGGCATTGCCAAAATCTTTTTGGCAGTATCGGGCGTCATTACAATTTGGCAACTCAACCTGATCATGAGCAAAGACGACTTTGGCGCGTTCATGATTGTCTTTTCGCTGTACCAGATTATCGCCGCAACCTTATCAACCCTGTTCCAAAGTTGCATTTTATATCACGTTCCAAGCGATGAAAGCACAGCCAAAACAGACATCCCCCACCCTATTGCGCGCGCTGGCATGGGGCTATCATGCGTCATCAGCGCAGCAATCGGCATACTGTGTTTTGTCGGCGCGCCCTTTTTGGCAGGCCTTTTCAACAAACCCGATCTAAGCCTATGGTTCGCCGCCATGGCAGGTTTCATCCCCGCCTTCACCATCAATATGGTACTCACCAGCTGGCATCGCGCCTTACAAAATATTGATAAGCTCACGCTCTATAATGAGATATTGCCTTCTATCCTGCGCATTGCCGCACTAGCCAGCCTTGGCTTTATCACGCATTCAAGTCATCTGTTCACGTGGGTTGGATGCGCCTTTATTGCATCGTACTTAATACCATTTGCAGCGCTGTATATTCAAACGCCGCTGCGCCCATCGCTGAACTGGCGCGTCTTTTCCGCGTGGGATGTCAAATACGCCGCCCAATCAGGATTTGGTCAACTGGTTAATAAATCTACGCGCAATTTAGTTATCGTCCTATCCGGCGCACTGGCTAGCACGGCGCTGACCGCTGACTTTGCGATTGCATCGCGCTTCGGTCAATTATTGCTTATCCCGAAAAATGCACTGGTGCAATTATTGACCCCGCGTATTCGCGCGCACCTAAAACAAAACAACCGCACGGCGCTTATCGATGAGTATCGCACCAATCAGGCGCTGATGCTCTGCGCGACATTATGTGGCATTATCGCATTTATCCTCTTCAGCAAACCTGTCCTCGCGCAGTTCGGTGACTATGGACAGCAAACATACGATATCCTCATTTTACTTTCGATCGCGAGCCTTCTTCGCGCGGCCTTTGGTGATGCGGGCGGCTTTATCGCCATGGCTGGCCACGCTGGATGGGCACTTATCACCCATACTGTCAGTTTTGTCACATTGCTGATCGGGTTTATATATCTTGTGCCAGAATATCAAGGCATTGGCGCGGCGTATGCAACCAACATTGCCGTCCTGATTACCATGCTCAGCATCACAACTATCATCAAAAAGAAAAACACATACGCACTGATCGCATGGCCAGAAATACTCACCCTGATATTGACTACGTGCACCATCATTGCCTTCACCCATACAAACACCAGCGCCCTTATCGCCGCCAGTGCTTGCGCCGCCATCTGCTGCGCCTACATTTTTATCCGCATAAAGTCCGTCTTACACTTCTTTAGCCTTATAAAAAACAAAGTAAGTTGATAAAATCATGCCACCATGCATGAGATTATGCTCTTTATTACGGTGATATGTGTTGTTGGTTTCGGCTTTTTGGTCGTTGCCAAACGCCCCTTTGACGCCATGGGTTTTTTCCTGTGTTTTGTTGCTTATCGTCACCTGCCAAGCATTTTTTATCTCTTCGGGTTCAGCGGCGAAAGCGCCTTTTTCGACAATGTCCGCCATAGCTCGGCCATGGTGGAAATGGCGTTGATCTTTATGGTCTTTATGGTTTTTACCTATCTTGGATATATTGTTTTCAACCGCGTTAGGTTTGGACAATCCCTCTTCCCGGATTACAGCGCCCCAAAATCAGATCTCCTTATCCTTGCAGGCATTATCACCTTAACGATTTGCGCCTTTATCGTGGCATGGATACCCATTCAACAAACAGGCGATATCTTCGAAGCCATTAACCTCGTGCGTAACCTTGATTTTTACGAAGGGCTGAACGTCCTTAAAAAATTCATCCAATTCGCCACCCTACTCAGCAGCGCCTACATCGTCGATCTAATCGTACGCAAAAGGCGCGGCGCGCACATTGACACAAAATTCATTGGCCTTATTGCCGTGCTCTTGATCCTGAACCTGTTTTTCTCGTTCATCATGGGCGGTAAAGGGTTTATCATTTGGCCACTGGCCTTCATGGCGATTGCCTATGCGGTGTGCGCCACGAAAAAGCCCATGCAATTTATATCACTGACCTGCCTTGCACTGGTCGTTCTAGTATTATCATTACAATTCACACGCATCATCTTCGTGAAAGAAGCCAGCATCAAAGACCCAATTAGCTATCTTTACGGCGCGCTGCATTTCGACGTGATGGATGGAAACCTCATCTTTATCGACACACTTGGAACACTCCACGACGAAGAAACTGGCGAAACTTTTGCCAACGGTCTTGCCGGCGTTGTGCCGCGCTTTTTATGGCCAGATAAACCCGTACAAATTACCGCAGGCGGTGATTTCAAAGAAAGCCTCCTCCCTGGAAGCCGCGGGGGCTGGCCTGTATTTGCCTATAACCAATGGTTTTCCAGTTTTGGATGGCTGGGCGTGATAACTGGTGGTTTTTTAACAGGATGGCTGCTGCGTCAAATACAAGCCAAATACAGCCAAATGACGCGCGATCCATTTTCTACGTATATTTCTTATATTCTGATTTTGTATGTTGTTTCCCCTACGGGCATCAATAACGGGATTTTCATCAATTACATTTTCTTTGTCATTCCATTGTTTATCTTCCAATTCCTCACGCAGGCAAGATGGGGCAGACTACTGACCCCGACCGTACGCAACGAAGTTTAACCTTGACAAACGTACCGATTTAGGATTATATTCCTTAAACTATATTCCCATTATTAGCATATTTTTCAAAGGAAACACCATGAGACTGTCACTCAATTGTGCACAGGCACCTATGCGCGTGCCTGCATATGATAAATTACAACTTTCCCTGCGCGCTCCCTTCCCGTTAAAGGACGCGCTGCCCTATCACTATCGCAATCAAAGCCTCGCCCATAATATCAAGGCGCAAGCAGGCATCCCCGCTGGCGAGATCGCAGGCATCGAAACAGGTATCACACCTGGCCTGATCGATGACACAATCCTGATCACCGCATCAAAAACGCACATCACATCCGAAACGCACATCCAAAACCTAGCCAGCAGCGGCACACAGGCCGCCCCCTATATCATTGAAAACCTTAATTATGATGGACAGCAAAGCATCAACTGGGCGCTGCGCTTTAATGATCCAGATGCGAATTATCACGTGAAGTTTATAAATTGCCGCTTTTACGATTGGACATCACAAAATTTATGGTTCGACACATGGGGAAGCGGCACAATCACATTCGAACACTGCTTGTTTTACAACACTGCCGCCAATGGAGAGCTCTTCTTACACACAAGCGGACATATCACACTAAAAGAATGTGAACTATCAGGGTGCAATTCATACGCAGGCTATGTCACGGCGACAACTGCGCAAGGCTCACTGACACTCACAAATATTTATATTAGCAATAACAGCACAAATTGGGCATCAGGCTGTGACGTCTTTTTCTTTAACAGCCCTGATTTAATAATCAACGCCGCCCATATTGAAAATCAGGCAAGCATGACGCCCGTCACAATCGACAGTCTCTTCCAAATCATCGCATGTCAGGACGGATCTACCTTCTCTCACATAAAAATCAATGGCGGCATGGCGCACATGATGTCAGATACCATCGCACCCGCCGCGCAAAAATCCATAATCGTGACCTATTTCGATATTCAAAATACAGCGCAAGAAGCCATTTTACTCAGCGCCCTAAACGGCACAACCATACAGCACGGCACCGTCCACCATAACGCCAGCACCGGCAGCGGATATCGCTTAATCTACCTAATCAGCGATGATACCGACAGCACGATTAAAATTGAAAACACAACCGTGCAATATTTAAAAATGACCAAACAAAGCGGCTCAGGCGCAGGCAATGAATGCTTAGAATCCGCGCGCGCGAAAAACACTGCCTTTCGGTATTGCTACGTTACCGAATGTACAGAAGATGCTTTCGAGCATATCTCAGTCATCGAAAACTGTTCAATTGAATACTGCGTAGCCGAAAACTGCACAGGGCAAATTGCCGACTTTTTCAAGCAATGGGATGAAAGCAGTTGGAGCCTTGTTACCGACACAAATTTAGCCATAAATAGCCAATCTTACTGTCACCACATTTATGGCGATTGCAGCAACTATGCCATCATCGGAACTGCCCTCAATGGCTTTTACTTTCACGACATACATGTCAACAACACCAGCAGCTCAAAAGATGTCAGCATAAAAATCGAAGACCTAGACGGCACCGCCATAAACACAGTACATGGTTCAGGCGCATTGCCCCTACAACATGAACGCGGAAACGGCTCTTCTACACCAGCTATCGGTCAAAACACCGCTACAGGCAGCGATATCAACATCACTTATTTTGAAAGAGAAAACGCCTAAAGATTAAACAGGGATCACTATCGAATTATCAACGACCAAATTACCATCGGCATAAAGCTGATCCACAGTAACGCCGCTCCAGTCCTCGCGCATCATCGCAAAGGTCACCCAATCGCCCCCTGCCCCATCTGCATCAACCATAATATCCGTACGCACAGACGAGTAATAAACCAACTGAACAAAGTCATTAATATCATCACTACCCGTATCAAAGCCCGTCAACAAATCGGTAATGTTAATGATATCACCGCTCGATCCAGATCCTCGTGTAAAATCCAAAATCCGGTCAACAGACCCATCAAGCGCATCAAAATAATATGTATCCGCGTGACTGCCGCCAGATAAGAAATCTATGCCTGCACCACCATGTAAAAAGTCCGACGAGCTTCCTCCATAAAGGCGGTCAGACCCCGCCCCACCATAAAGCGCATCTGGATTATTTTCGCCAAACAGATAATCATCACCATCACCGCCATACAAATCATCGAGGCCGCCGCCGCCATACAGATAATCATTCCCCGCGCCGCCGCGAAGTTCATCTCCGCCGCCATCGCCGTACAGAACATCATTATCGTCGCCGCCATCCATGATATCCGACCCTATGCCGCCATAAAGAATATCATCCCCTGCATCACCATTGATCGTATCAATACCATCTTCACCGTAGAGGATATCATTATCATCACCGCCATTGAGCGTATCATCATCCACGCCACCATAAAGGATATCATCACCCGCGCCGCCAGATAAAACATCATTCCCCGCATCACCATAAATGCGGTCATTACCTGCACCACCATCTGCCGTGTCGATACCTGCGCCGCCAAAAATTTTATCACTGCCCGCATCACCGTTCAGCGTATCATCACCGTCTTCACCATAGAGGATATCATTATCATCCCCACCATTGAGCGTATCGCCATCAATGCCGCCAAATAGAACATCATCGCCAGCATCCCCGTTCAGCGTATCAACACCATCCTCGCCATAAAGGTAATCATTACCTGCGCCGCCACTTACTGTGTCCCCTGCAAGACCGCCCCACAAGCGATCATTATCATCGCCGCCATCCATGATATCCGCGCCGGCACCGCCATAAAGAATATCACTGCCTGCATCACCATTCATCGTGTCCGCACCATCAGCCCCAAACAGTCTATCCTCACCTAAACCGCCGTTCAACGTATCATCACCATCTTCGCCGTAGAGAATATCATTGTCCGCACCGCCGTTAAGCGTATCGCCATCAATACCGCCAAATAGAACGTCATTCCCCGCATCGCCATTGAGTGTATCAATACCGTCTTCACCATAAAGCAGATCGTCACCCGTGCCGCCGCTAAGTGTGTCTCCACCAAGACCACCCCACAAACGATCATCTTCAGTGCCGCCATCCATAATGTCATCACCGACGCCGCCATACAGGCGGTCTACGCCTGCATCGCCATTAATGGTGTCATTGTCATCAAGACCATACAGCGTATCATCATCATCACCGCCATTAATGGTATCATCTCCAGCATGGCCAAAGATCACATCACTGCCCGCATCACCATTTAAAATGTCATCACCATCGCCACCATAAAGACTATCATCGCCTGCACCACCATTAAGCGTATCCACGCCCAATTCACCGTGCAAAATATCACTGCCATCATCGCCATTAAGCGTATCTAAACCACTACCACCAAACAGCGTATCATCATCATCACCGCCGTTTAGGATATCATTACCGCCATCGCCATATAGCTCATCATTGCCGGCGCTACCATACAAAGTATCGTTATCATCACCGCCCCAAATGCGATCTGCGCCAGCATTACCAGTTAATGTATCCCCGCCTGCGCCGCCAAAGATACGATCCGCGCCAGATGACCCATTAATCGTATCCGCGCCGCCTTCACCATAAAGCTGATTATTTCCTGCAACGCTGGCATTCAGCGTATCATCACCATCCCCCAGATATACAAACGAACTATACCCGCTAACAGTGCCTGTTAAATTAATTGTTTCACCCGAAGACGTCCCCGTCAAACGCACAACAGACGGCGCATCACTATTACCAAATGTCACATCAAGGCCACTTCCACTGCGGTCAAAGCTCAACAGATCACTCGATCCACCGTTATAGCCCAATTGCGTTCCTGAAAACGCAACACTTTCGACCTGATCCCCGCGATAAGTATAGCGGTCACTGCCGCCATTCCATTCAAAACGCACATCAATCGAATCCAGTGAACCCGTTGTCGCACTGGCCTGCAGTTCCGAACGTGTATAAGACGATCCATTAAAGACATATGTCTCAAAATTATACAAAATATCGCCCCACCCCTCCGAGGTATGAAGCAAATTCACTTGCGATGCATTAACGAACGTAAAAATAAAATCGGATAAACTATAACTGTAATTCACCGTGTCGGATGAACCACCTTGACCATCCAGGATATCGTCACCAGCCGATCCATAAATTGTATCTGCACCATTACCCGATTGAATATTGTTATCATAGGCATTGGTATAAATTGTATCATTGCCCGCCCCAGTAATCGCATTTTCAATTTCAACGCCATAGGCAATCGCCAAGTTATCGGTCATACCAACCGAACTATAATCACCCGCGTCCAGATCAATCGTCACTGCGCCGCTAATCCCCGTAGCATCCAGCGTATCTGTTCCGCCAGCATCCCAAATTGTCTGCGCAACATCCGCCTCAAGCGTATATGTGGTGTCCCCTGTATTATACGCATCATTAGACCCATACAATGTTTGCAACGCCGCAATATCATAGAGCATATAACTTTGCGCATAGACACTGCCCCACGTTGACCAGTCATAAGCCATCACGGTGTATTGCTCGGTATTTTCGGCGCCAGTCAGCCCTGCATCAAATGAATGCTGCAGCCCGAGCGCATGGCCAATTTCATGCATCAACGTATAAAAGCCATAATCACCCAGCGTAACATCCTGCGTATCTGACGCATAACGCGTATTTGTCCAAACATCACCACTGAAATCACCTTGATCCGGATAATATGCCCATGCACCAACGCCTTCGTCTAGTTGCGCCTGTGCTAAAGTAATATCACCGTTTTCACCTGTCGTTTCCGTAAAGGTCAAATCGGTAAAGCTTTCAATCATATCGAAAATCGCGCGCGTGGCCGATTGCATCGCTGAAGTAAATGCCTGAAAATTCGTTTGCTCGGTTGCTCCACCAGAATAATACGATGGCGTAGACGATGGGAAACTAAAGGTAATCTCAACGCCAACGCCGCCGCCTTCACCCCATTCGCGTCCATCGATCAATGTATTGGCATCCGTAACCGTAGACGCAGCCTCAGGATCGCCCGAGCTTGCCGCATATTCCGATGTATAAGAGGAGCCATCAGACAGGTAAAGATCGTTACTGCCGTCAGTATCGCGGCAGGCCGCACACCCGCAACCAGGCGGTAAATCAGTATTTAAAGTTGTTTGATATTCTTCACTCACGATTGTCGGTATCCTCACACTCATCGGCTTAAAATTTTGGAAAGGCCTGCTCCCATTGAAACAGAATACATGAAATTACTTACTGTAATCTTAACGCCCCAAACCAAAATGTAACCAAATCAGTATACCTTAAAAACCAAGCAAAAAGAATCCCTTAGCCCCTCAAGAAAAAAAGACAAAACAAACAACAACATAGCCGATAAAGATCAATTAAATTTATGGGAAACGTTTTTTTTATGAAACAAAAATTTGGAATACGAAGGAAAAACGAATCAAAAAGAATCAAAGATTATCAATCAAACGCGTCTTACCCAGCCAAGCCGCGCCCAGTACGCGCCCCCAGCGCTGCGCGACATAATCAACCTTGGCAAAACCTGCCTCAATCAACGCCTCACTGGCTTGCGCCTCATCAATATCGCCTGATGCAACGCGCCGCAAAATCACGTTCAACTGACGCGCAACGACCAGTTCATCCTCGCTCAGATACGCATTGCGCGAAGATAGCGCAAGACCAGATGGATCACGCGCAATCGGCGCGCCAACAATCGTAATCGGCAATGACTGCGCCGCGACCATCTCAGAAATCACCTGTAATTGCTGAAAATCTTTTTCACCAAAAACAGCCACATCAGGCTTCACATGATCAAACAGGCGGTAAACAACATTCACTACACCCTCAAAGAAATGCGGACGAAAATCCGTTTCCAGACCCGCCGCCGCCGTGCCTGCCTGCACAGGGGATTGCATATCCCCGCCCGGATACATCTGCGCCGCATCTGGCGTATAAAGCGCATCCACACCAGCAGAGGCAAGCTTCGCCGCATCGCCGTTAACATCGCGCGGATAACTGTCAAAATCTTCATGCGGCGCAAATTGTGTTGGGTTGACATAGACACTCACGACCACGCGCTGCGCATGCGTACGCGCCAGCGCCACCAATGACAAATGCCCTTCATGCAGCGCGCCCATCGTGGGAACAAAGGCAACCTTTTCACCCGCAGCCTTCCACGCAGCCACCTGCGCCTGCAAATCATCTTTTACTGAAAATCGGTGCATACGCCCTACCCCGCCTTTTTAACGCCATAAACATAATCTTCGGATGGAAACGCGCCCGAGCGCACCTCATCAGAAAAATTTTGCGCCGCGCGCTCAATTTCAGGCGCGAGTTTTGTGTACTGTTTTACAAACTTTGGCACATGCCCATGATGCATCCCAAGCATATCATCACACACCAAAACCTGACCGTCACATTCCACGGCAGCGCCGATGCCGATCACAGGAATATCAATCGCCTGCGTCACTGCGCGCGCAGCCTCAGGCAACGTCCCTTCAAGAACCAACGCAAAGGCACCCGCGGCTTCTACCGCCTTGGCATCCGCGATCAACTTCTCAATACCCGCCTGATCTTTGCCCTTAATCTTATAGCCGCCTTCCTTAATCACAGATTGCGGCTGAAGGCCAATATGCCCCATCACAGGCACGCCCGCCGCAACAACTTGACCAATTACAGCCGATAAATCAACACCGCCTTCCAGCTTCACGGCATGCGCGCCCGTCTCATCCATCAGGCGCTTCGCATTACGCACAGCATCCTGCGCATTATCTTCATAACTGCCATAAGGCATATCAACGATAACAAAGCTTTGCATTTGCGCCGCACCCAAACCGCGCATCACTGCCGCGCCATGCATCACCATCATATCCATGGTCACATCCAGCGTATTATCAAACCCGTGCAAAACCATCCCCACACTATCGCCCACCAACAGCATATCAACATGCGGCGCCAATAATTGCGCCATCGGCGCCGTATAGGCCGTTAAGCAAGTCAGTTTCGTTTGCCCCTTAAGGGATGTAATTTTTTCGGGAGTTAAGCGCGTTTCAGACATTGATTTTTTATAAGTGTAATCCTAAATTCTTTACTATGATAGCCAGATTAATACTCGCCATCGCCGCATTAAGCCTTACGCCCTTGCCAAGTTTTGCGCAAGAGGAAATCCCCAATTCCCGCGAAGAAATCAGCCTGTCTTTCGCACCAATCGTCAAACAAGTCGCCCCTGCCGTTGTAAACATCTACGCCAAACGCGAGGTCACTGTGCGCACGCGCAGCCCCTTTTTCAACGATCCGTTTTTCTCGATGTTTATGGACGACCGCATTTTTGGCCGCATGCGCCAGCAAGTCGAAAACTCGCTTGGCTCGGGCGTGATTGTATCAAGTGACGGCATCGTCATCACCAACGCACATGTCATCAAAGATGCCGTTGAAATTAAGGTCGTCTTAAATGACGGGCGTGAATTTAATGCCGATCTCAAACTGCAAGACGACGCATCAGACCTTGCTGTTTTACGAATCGCAGACGCAGAAAACAAAACCATCCCCTTTGCAAACCTGAAGTCCAGTGAAACGCTGGAGGTTGGCGATTTGGTTTTGGCCATCGGCAATCCCTTTGGCGTTGGACAAACCGTCACCAGTGGCATTGTCTCCGCACAAGGACGCTCAACCCTGAACATCAATGATTATAACTTCTTCATCCAAACCGATGCGGCCATCAACCCGGGCAATTCAGGCGGTGCGCTGGTTGCGCTTGACGGCGGCGTTGTCGGCATTAACACGGCGATTTACTCCCGCGATGGCGGATCACTCGGCATTGGATTTGCCATCCCGTCAGAAATGGTCGCCAGCATCATTGCCGCCGAAAAACAGGGACAAAGCGGAACCGCGGGCATCACGCGTCCATGGCTGGGCGTCAGCGCGCAAGCCCTCACCGCAGATATCGCCGAAAGCCTTGGCATATCCACCCCGCGCGGCGTACTGGTTGCTGACTTACATGCACTCAGCCCGCTTAAAGCCGCAGGCGTCAAAAGCGGCGACATCATCACCGCGATGGACGGCAAAACCCTGCGCGACCCGGCAGAAATGAAATTCAAAATGGCGACTGTACCGCTTGGCAATCATGCAAACATCTCGGTTCTTAGGGGCGATAAAACGCTTTCACTGGATATTCAGGCCATCAAACCGCCCGAAACCCCGCCAAGTAATCCGCAAGATATAAGCAACAACACGCCGCTTAACGGCGCAACGCTCAGCAACCTAAACCCCGCCACCGCGACCAAACTTGGCCTGCCCGATGACAGTACTGGCGTTGTTATCAGCGCCATAAAACCCAACACCCCCGCGCAGCGCATCGCCCGCACAGGAAGCATCCTGACCAAAATCAACAGTAAAAATATCACAAGCGTAAAAGACGCCATCGCCGCACTGAAAAACAATAAAAACGGCGCATGGGATATCACAATCAACACCAACGGCCGCAGCCAGCGCATTGTAATCAGATAACGATTTCAGAAAAAATATTAAAAAGAAGAATAAGCCAAACGCATCATATTCACGCGTTTGGCACGGGGATATATTTAAGCCACTTCATCCAAAGCAGGCTCTTCACGGACAAGATCATCCGCAACAGGAACCATCGTTGCAGTCGCAAGACCTGCTGTCAGGGCATTGCCCCATTTCTTACCG
The DNA here is from genome assembly GCA_002448815.1 of Micavibrio sp. UBA6929. Taxonomy (GTDB): domain Bacteria; phylum Pseudomonadota; class Alphaproteobacteria; order Micavibrionales; family Micavibrionaceae; genus UBA6929. The sequence continues at coordinate 173,047 of DKAJ01000003.1, read as the reverse complement.
ACATTCGCATCATTCGATGCCGTCTTATAGAAATCCTCCGAAAGAATTGCGTTCCATAGATCATCATTCTTACGCTCATTCGCAGCGCCATAATCGACGCGCAACTGGTTCTGCGTTTTTTGACGCATCATCTCAAGCGTATTCGAATCTTTCCTATCAGCGCCGGTTGGCACCTCATTTAATCCTGCAATAGAACCAGACATAATATGCCTCCTTTCAGTTCTTACCCTTTCTATCTAGCACAACCACACAAAAAATGCAAGAAATTCACGGCTTATGAAAAAATAACCCTTGTTTTTTAAAGGCTTGATCGCCATGATAACCAACGTTTTAAAACGACAAAGGACATATAGAAAATGAGCACCCCAACCGACCAAATGAAAGACATTGTTTCCCTGTGCAAACGCCGCGGATTTATCTTTCCCGCCAGCGACATTTACGGCGGCATCAATGGCTTTTGGGATTATGGCCCACTGGGGACAGAGCTTAAAAACAATCTGCGCGATCGCTGGTGGAAAGACATGGTCATCACGCCGCCCATCGGCCCTGATGGCAACCCGATCGAAATTGTCGGCGTTGATAGCTCAATCATTCAAAACCCCAAAAGCTGGGAGGCCAGCGGCCATGTTGGCGGATTTAATGACCCTATGGTGGATTGCAAGGCCAGCAAAAAACGCTACCGCGCCGATCACGTAATTGTCTACTCACCCAAAGATGGCGAAGGTCATGCCATTGCCTTTGACAAAGACGCCGAAGACGCAGAAATTGAAAAACGCCTAAAAAAGCTAACGAAAAAGGCGCCTGCTGATTTCACAACTGAAAAACTAGATCAACTGCCAGCAGACCAGTTCACAAACATTATCGGCCCTGACGTGAAAGAGCCCGGCACATTAACCGAACCACGCCAGTTCAACATGATGTTCCACACATTCGTTGGCGCAACTGCAGGCGATGAAAACAAGGCCTATTTGCGCCCTGAAACATGCGCAGGTATCTTCCTGAACTTTAAAAACGTCGTCGATAGCAGCCGCGTGCGCGTCCCATTTGGCATCGCCCAAGTTGGTAAAGCCTTCCGCAACGAAGTCACACCGCGTAACTTTATCTTCCGTAGCCGCGAGTTCGAACAAATGGAACTTGAATGGTTCTGCGAAGAAGAAGACGTGCCAATGTGGTTTGACTTCTGGGTTGATCAGCGCACCAAATTCTGGGAATCACTTGGCATTCCAAAATCATCCTTGCACTTCCTTGATGTGCCAAAAGAAGAACTTGCACACTATTCATCACGCACAATCGACGTGGAATACCAATTCCCATTTGCCGCCCCAGGCTTTGATGAACTGGAAGGCATCGCCCACCGCGGATGTTTTGACCTGACGCAGCACCAAGAATTCTCAGGCACGAAACTGGAATACTTCGATCAGCCTAATAACAAGCGTTTCCTTCCTCACGTGATCGAGCCTTCAACAGGCCTGACGCGCGGTGTCCTTGCCCTGCTTTGCGAGGCCTACACCGTGGATGAAAGCCGTCCATCAGGCGTTTACATGAACTTCCACCCATCTATGGCACCTAAAAAGGCGGCAATCTTGCCACTCACCGCCAAGGAAGATCACGTACCGATCGCACAGAAACTATATCTGGAACTGCGCGAGCAATTTAACGTTGATCTCGATATCAAACAAAATATCGGTAAACGTTACGCCCGCCAGGATGAGATCGGCACGCCATATTGCTTTACGATTGATAACGACACGATCAGCGACCAAACCGTGACCGTGCGCGAGCGTAATACAATGGCACAAGAGCGCATCCACCTCGATAAAGTCGCAAGCTATCTGCGCGAGAAAATTTACGGCTAAACGCGCCGCACATAAAAAATCATAAAAATATCCCACCGTTAGGATTCTCTTAACGGTTCCTTGCTAGGATTGTGTCATAGAAACAAACACACCAAGATCACAAGGGGCCAAAAATGGGATACGAAACAGGATTTAACGCAACTTACGCCAGCATTCTCGAAGGCGCAAAAGCAGGTGACATTTCACCTGAACAGGCACACGCCGTTGCAAGCACATTTATTTGTAAAGGGCCCGACGATCGATATGCAGACACGGCACAGTGCGTTGCAGCGCTCAAAACAATCGAACCAACATCAGGCCTATCGCTCGAACTGCAGGAGCCTGAGGTTATCCAGCCCCTAGGCGGAGCACAACCCTCTTAAATCAATTTTCATTCATAAAACAAAGAAACCGAACCAAGCCACCCTTCAACAAGGGTGGCTTTTTCATGCGCACACAACGGCTCGGCAAAAAATAACAAGCCCACGCCCTTATTCAAGGCGCAACAAGTAACAATATAGAAAAGAAGAAAATGGTGAGGCATAGGGACGAAAAAAAATAAAATTCTACATTTTGCACCATTGATTTTAAACGATTTTTTGTAGAAAAGTTTTTTAAACGTCTCTTCGGTCCATTCGCACGATTTAGAAACTGTCTATATGACCCTACGAATATGCCTCCTCCGCGACCTATTAGAAGGCATTTTGACCATCTTTATGATAAGCGTCAAGTGGCATCGCACCGGATATTATAATGACCGGACTTTTTTGAGCCGCTAAATTCAATCGCTCCGTCCTGCATCAATCCCTGAATATCTCGTCTGGCCGTTCGGAAGCTGACACCCCATTCTTTTACGATGTGTTTTGCCGCCGCCTCTTCATCGTTTTGCAGTAAAAGCAGAAACCATTTTTGCCGAGTATTCAGTTTTATTGTGCCATTTATAGTGACACGATTATGGGCAGAATTGCCGTTTTGAATGAGCGCAAAATCGTCCCAGAACTCTCTCCCGAAAACATGAGAAAACAGCAGCTCCCGAATGGTCGGAGAGCATTTTGCCAGCGATATAAAATGGCGCGAGGATGGCGTGCAGCAGCCTTCATACCAGTTTCTAATCGTGCGTAGGTTTGCGTTTGTGATCTGCCCGATCTTCTTAATTGAAGACGGGTGTTTTCCAAAATCCTCCCGCAGCGCATGGGCTATAAATTGGCGCAACGCTTCGTTTGAAAACTCTCTATTCGAGCCTGGAAAAACTAGGTCTTTTTTTGTTGAGGACATATGTATGCTCCTTTCTTTATGATGCAAAAAGAAGCATTTATGCGATGATCTATCCATCCAGGCTTAAAAAAAGCCTATGGAGATCATTCGTGTGCTTAAGGAAAGCTAAGGGCTATGAAACGGGTTCAACGCGAATGTTTAGTAACGCAACTAAAGACCGGAGTGCGGCGGAAGCTGCCTATGATATTAAGAAAGCGGCCATGTATGTCCGCATGTCTACAGATCATCAAAAATACTCCACCGAGAACCAAGAACACGCAATCCGTGAATAACCGAACAGATATTTCGGATTTTAAGCAGCCCAGAATGGGTAAAACGGATCGTCAACCATGATGATAACGAAAACGCCATCCCGAAGCTCAAAGAGGTTACGCGAGATATAAAGGCTATATGGGATGCATTATTCCCTATAGAGCAAGCTAGAATAGTCCAAACATTAATCGAGAGTGTTGTCATTCATCCCGATAAGCTGGTGTTATCCTTCAGGCCGCTTGGCATGGTCAGCGTATTGAATGAAATACGCCCTGAACTTGATTTGAAAGGGCAAAACGCGGATGAGGAAGATCCCGTCACCATGATAATACCGGCCAGCATCAAAAGACGCGGCGCACGAAAATATATCAAAACTCCCCAAGGTTATGATCTTATCGATAACCGCAAGCCATACTACGATGAAACCCTTATAAAAGCGGTGGTTAGGGGGCATGCGTGGCTGGAGGAGCTGGATAAAGGTGTAATCAGCTCTTCATGTGATATAGCCGAGAGAGACGGTGTCGATAACAAATATGTTAGAAAAGCCCTGAAAACGACAACACTGGCACCGGATATCATCGATGATATTTTGAATGGCAGGCAACCAAAAACACTGACTTTCAACCAGCTCAAAAACGTGCCGCTGTTATGGGCAGAACAACGTGAGCAGCTCGGCTTCAGGCAAGCGGCATAAATATTGAACCAGTGATTTTTTCTTTTGTCTCCACGCGGGGCATTCATGCACTTAGAAAGCCTCAAGGCCGAAATCACTAAACCACTGTTTTTGAACGAATATTTCATAGGGTCAACTTCAATGGTTGACCCTATGAGTTACAGAGAAAAACCACTATTTAGAGACAGAATGCCTGGAGACCGTCCAATATATCACGGGTAATACCCTTTGAAATTGCCCTGTAATGGTTAGTAATACTGCGGCTTTGGGGGGGAGACGTAAAACGGAGACGCTTTACAGAGACAGTAAAATGGTGACCGCGCAGGGATTCGAACCCTGGACCTACTGATTAAAAGTCAGTTGCTCTACCAGCTGAGCTACGCGGTCATTAAGACGTTTCAGGCGCTTGCCGAAACAAATATGGGCGCACAATATGGATTTCCGCATAAAAGGTCAAGCATTTATCGCACTTTATTGTGAAGAAAATTTCTCCATCAGCTTTTCTTGAACCTGCGGGGTAACAAACTGACTGATATCACCGCCCATACTTGCAATTTCTTTCACAAATGATGATGACACAAATTGCCATTTATCCGCCGCCATCAAAAAGACGGTCTCAATGGATGGATCTAATTTCGCATTCATTCCTGTCATTTGAAATTC